>NZ_JAAROG010000017.1:0-560526 GCF_023093515.1 Aeromonas genomosp. paramedia | reverse complement strand
TAACCCCATGTCCGGGTGGATCACTTTTCAATCGGCGAAATTAGCCAGAGTGGATCAGTTTTCGGTCGGCGTTGACAGACAGCCAGCCTTCCCTGCATATATCTGGGTGCGCGAGCAGGACTCTAGTGCCAACCCGCATTACCACGTGGTGCTGCTTTTTAATAAAGACATTTATGCGTACTTGGGAGATTACCGTAACGCCGAGGCCGACAACATGGCCCTTAGGATACAGCGTGCTTGGTGTCGTGCCCTTGGGCTCTCTCACCCGGACTATGCGTCTTTAGTGCATTTTCCGAAGAACCCTGCGTACGTATTTGACCGCCGTGCTGCGACGGTACATTCCCCTGTGTTTCGCGAGTTTTTATTGCGAGCTGCTTATTTAGCGAAGACCCGAACAAAGGTTCCCGGTCAGCGTAATTTTGGTAGTAGTCAACTTTTTGGAAAATCAGGAGAGTAAGATGACGGAAATGAACAAGAGTGAAGTAGTAGGAGAAAAGGTACAGCCAGAGTTTGAGCAGTATATGCATATGCCTACTGTATGCGGTGGTTTAGCGCATTATGATCTAAAGCCAGTCCTGACGAAGGATATTCTGCGGCTATTGTGGTGGGAGGCAACTGACCCAGTATCGACGCGTTATGCGTTTAGCTTGGAAATCTATTTCGGTGCTCGGCATTTTAATGATGTTTGCATTGCGTCAGAGTGGTTAGCCACCTCTCTGGCATCGAGTACTGAGACTCGAGCTTTATTTAAAGAGTTGGAATGTGTGGTCTGCCGTGTGAGTCGCTCTCACGACATGACGTTGGTGCGCATGGTCTTCTTATTCAGTGACTGTAAACAAGCGACAAGGCCTGAGTGGTTTGCCTATCGAGTGGCAGAATACTGGCGTGAGTGCATCTTGCGGCGCTTTCGTTTCTGCAAAGAAGTAGAACGACTTCCAATGGAACCAGGCTTGGGGCGTGTGGCATACCACTGTATAGACCAAGAGGAGACTGCGCTAACCGTGTTCGAATGGCTAATGAGTGGGCACCGGCTTTACGGTGATAACGCTACACAGGCGGAGTATTTCTGCGGTCGTCACATTAAAAGGCAGGAGGCGGGATCTTTATAGGTTCTTGTCGCAGGAGAGAGCCAAGGCTCTCCCCTGTATCTAATGTTGTATCAGGCAAACCTCAACGAGTAGTGATCACATCCAACAGGATCATCTGATACTTGTTTTTGTGGGGCCCAAAGGAGTCCTAGCATCTTCTGCTTTATTGATAATCAGTTTGGGGCCAGTAAATAACTTAACCAGCCATTGTTGGTTGTATCCATGTCAGCGCTGAGCCGATCTTGGATGCGGCATCTATATGCTCTGACCACCAGACCATCATTTCTCTGCGACGTTCCAGATAATCCGTGCGGTTATAGGCGCTACGCACCTCGTCCTTGTCAGAATGTGACAAGGCGGACTCGATAACGTCTCGATCAAATCCTCTCTCGTTAAGGGTTGTGCTGCCCAAGGCTCGCAGGCCATGAGCGACCAAGGTCCCTTCATATCCCATTCGTTTTAAGGCCGCATTGGCTGTTTGCTCGTTGGTGTGCGTTTTAGGGTTACGGATACCAGGGAAGATAAATTCACGATGGCCGCTGATCGGTCGCATGAGTTCCAGATAGGCAAGGGTCTGTGGTGTTAATGGCACATCATGACCTCTGCGCTTCTTCATTCTCTCTGGTGGGATCCGCCAGAGTTTCTTTTCCATATCGATCTCTGCCCACCGGGCTCCGGCTGCTTCGCTGGGGCGAGCCAAGGTATGCAGGCTCCATTCGATAAGGCAGCGGGTCTGCAAATTGATACTGGCTTTCGATAGCCGATTCATCAGTTCCGGCAGCTGGTTTGGATTAATGCTGGGCATGTGCTGTTTGGCTGGACGTTGAAATACCTTGCTGATCCCCGAGCAAGGGTTGGCATCGATCAGACCAGAGTTGACGGCAAAGGTCATGATCTCGTTCACCCGCTGGGTGAGACGACGCACAGTTTCGAGTTTTCCAGCAGCGGCGATGGGTTCGATGATCTTGATGGCTCTCTGCGCTTTTATCTCCATCACGGGCACAGTGCCAATTTCGGGGAAGAGGTACATTTCGAGCGAACGCCAGAGATCCTCAGCATATGCTGGGGTGACGGAAGGACGCTTAACATCAAGCCAGCGCTTGGCGACGGCTTCAAAGGTGTGCTCGCTCAGCGATAACGCAGCGGATACCTGCTCGTCACGATGGTGTTGGGGATCGATGTTTTGTTGCAGCAACGTTTTGGCTTCGGAGCGCTTCTCTCTCGCGTCAGCCAATGACATCGTAGGGTATGAGCCGAAGCTGATCATGTTTCTCTGTTTAGTGAGAGGGCGGTAGTAACGAAGGCGCCACAACTTGGAACCATTGGGCTTGATGACGAGCTCCAGGCCCGCGCCGTCGCAGAGGGTGTATTCCTTCTCCTTGGGCTTGGCTGCTTTGATCTCGGTTGGGGACAAGGGGCGGGTGATACGAGGCATAGGCATACGCTCCTGAAGGTATACAGAACCATATACCTAACGATATGCCTAAAAGGGCTGGATGGCAACGCATCCCATTGGACAGCGTAAGACAACAAAAAACCCGCAAAGCCTTACGCTCTGCGGGTTTCTTGGACTTCGTTGGTCACTGTTGGACCGGTATTTGGTGGAGCTGGGGGGATTTGAACCCCCGTCCAAAATTACTACATCCTCGGTACTACATGCTTAGTCACTCTTTACATTCGCCAACACGCTGCGGAGAGACACGCCACGCATTGACTAGCTCGATTGGTTTTAATGCTTCCGCCCCGAGCAGGACTTCCACACGATCCTGTGAAGGATGACCTTCCAATTCCCTAGGACACAGGCAAGCTAGGGGAGAAGGGCTCAGCGCAGGTTATTAAGCTGCGAGTGCGTAGTTTTCGTCGTTTGCGACTATTTTTTTGCGGTTTGTTAACGAGGCCTACCGCACCTCGGCATGCACCTTGGGTTTCGTGAATCTTGTCGAATCCAGAATCAGCCCCAAGTTGTCAAAAGCGATTGTACGCAAAAATCCTGCCATGGCAAGGCGTTGATGGCAATCGACCGGCACGGGCCGGTCGATTGCTGGTTTATTGGTCGCCGCACGGGTGCTGGCGGCGCACAATCAACCGCGGTTCTTGTTCTTCATGATGCGGGCCTTCTCCCGGTCCCATTCCCGGGCCTTGGTGTCTTCCCGCTTGTCGTGCTCTTTCTTGCCCTTCACCAGGCCGATCTCGACCTTGACCCAGCACTCTTTCCAGTAGAGTGCCAGCGGCACTATGGTGTAGCCCTGGCGGGCAACCAGGCTCTCGAGCTTGTCGAGCTCACGGCGGCTCAGCAGCAGCTTGCGGGTGCGGGTCGGGTCACACACCACGTGGCTGGAGGCGGCGTTCAGCGGCAGGAAGCTGGAGCCGAACAGGAAGGCTTCGCCCTGCAGGAAGATGACATAGGCTTCGCTGATGTTGGCCTTGCCCGCCCGCAGGGATTTGACTTCCCACCCTTGCAGGGACAGACCGGCTTCCACGCGCTCTTCGATGAAGTACTCGTGGCGGGCGGTTCTGTTGAGTGCAATGGTGCTGGACCCGGCTTTGTTTTTACTGTTCTTTTTGCTCATGACGGGGGCCTTCGGCAATGTTTAGGAAGGCGCATTATACGTGGGTGGCGGCGGCTGTAAAACGCGCAACCACTCGAGTGGCGGCTTTGTGAGCAGTTCGGTGATGTTTTTGGCTGGCAAGGTGGTGTAAAGCTGGTCATCAGGGGCGGCAATTGCGCGCGTGGCGGCCAGGTGAGCAGTTTCGGCGGTGATTTTGGCTGACAAGGTGATAAAATCGGCCCGATTGGATGAGGAAAGCCCATGCCCCGTATTACTCGCAGTGCCCTGGTGATGTTCAGCGCGGAACAGATGTTCCGTCTGGTCAACGATGTTCACGCTTATCCCGAGTTTCTGCCCGGTTGTGTCGGTAGCCGCGTTCACGAGACCGGTGAGGACTACATGATGGCTTCGGTGGATGTGGCCAAGGCGGGCATCGCCAAGACCTTTACCACCCGCAACCAGCTCGATACCAATCGACGAATCAAGATGGAGCTGGTGGAAGGTCCCTTCAAGACGCTGGCGGGCTGGTGGACCTTCACGCCGCTGGACGTGGATGCCTGCAAGGTGGAGTTCGATCTCGACTTTGAATTTACCTCCAAGCTGATCGAGCTGGCCTTTGGCCAGATCTTCCGTGACCTGGTGAGTTCCATGGTGCTCGCCTTCTCCAACCGCGCCAAGGTGGTCTACGGTGTCTGATCTGCTCAATATCGAAGTCGCCTATGCCCTGCCCGAGCGACAAACCGTGCTGTGCATCCGGGTGGCCCCGGGCACCAGCGTGCTGGCTGCCATCGAACAGTCCGGCATAGTGCAGAAGCACCCGGAGATCGATCTCTCGGTCAACAAGTTCGGCATCTACAGCCGTCCGGTCAAGGGGAGCGAGCCGGTGCAGGACGGGGATCGCATCGAGATCTACCGCCCCCTCATCGCCGATCCCAAGGAGATGCGCAAGAAGCGGGCCGAGAAGGCCAAGGAAGAGGGGCGGGCCGACGTGGTCACCGGCGGGCGCCCAGACGTGCACCGCAAGCGGGACGATGGCGAATCGACCTGATGCGGGGAAGGCCGAGCAATGAAAAGAGGCGCCATGGCGCCTCTTTTCTATTGGATGTTTTACCACAGGGGCTGCACTGGCCTGGGCCTTACAGGGTGAGCAGCCGCTCGTTCTGCACTATCTCTACCCCCTGAGCCTGGTTGGCGAGCACCGTCATGGCATGGGCCACCTGGCTCGCCTCTATGGCCCGCCAGCGCCTGAGGGGTCCTTGCAGCAGGGGCTTTATGCAGGGATAGATGGCTTGAACTAGCTGCTCGGAGCGGCGCGGAGGCTCGCGATGGCCGAGCAGCATGGCGGGGCGCAGTATGACGAGTCGCTGCCACGCCTGCGCCAGCAAGGCCTGCTCCATCTCGCCCTTGGTGCGGGGATAGAGGGCGGGCGCGCGCGGGTTGGCCCCCAGGCTGGAGACGACCAGCAGGCGCCGGCAGCCGTGGCGGCGGGCGAGGGCGGCAAAGGCCAGCACATAGTCGTGATCGACCCGGCGAAAGGCCTCATCGGAGCCGGCGTCCTTGCGGGTGGTGCCGAGGCAGCAGAAGGCCATGTCGACGGAGCCGGGCAGCGCCACCTCGTCGAGGTGTTCGAAGTTCACAGGCAGCCAGTGCCGGTTGGGGGTGGCCTCGCCCGGCTGGCGGCAGAGCAGGGTCAGCTGGTGCTCGGGGCCGAGCTGGCGGATGAGGGCCTGGCCGATCAGGCCGGTTGCCCCGGCGATCAGGATCTGGCTCATGTGATCTCCTTGAGGGGATGATGAGGGGCGTTGACGTCCTTGATCATGGTTCAGGGAGCGCCCCTGCGAAACCCGATCGAAGGCCAGACAAGAGAAAACCGGCCTTGGCCGGTTTTATGATGCTGTCAGAGCGGGGTGGTGAAGGCGGCGGGGAGGGGGAAGTCACCCGTGGCGGTGGCGAGTCTGTCGCCCACGAAGTTCAGGGTCAGCTCCTTGCGCTCCTTGTCACCACGACCTGGCTGGAACTCATAGAGATAGTACCAGGTGTTGGGGTCAAAGCCGTCGCGCAGCATGGGAGAACCCAGCACGAACTCGACCTGCTCGCGGGTCATGCCCTGGCGCAGCTTGTCGACCTGCTTTTGTTCCACATAGTTGCCCTGAGGAATATCGATGCGATAGACCAGGCTGCAACCGGACAGGGTGAGGGCGGTCAGGGCCGCGGCAATCAGGTGTTTCATCCGCATATCGGGTTCAGATCATCCATACAGTCTTTTTTAGCTCGGCAAATCATACCCACTCCCCGTGCGGAAGTAAAAAGCCATTGATCCTCCTGCCAATAAAAAGGGCCGCGTGGCGGCCCTGACACACAATGGCGCGTCTCACATGGCGGCGCGGAAGATGGCGACTATCTCCTCGTGGCTTGCCTGCCTGGGGTTGGTGAAGCCGCAGGCATCTTTCAGGGCGTTGCTGGCCAGCACGTCGAAGTCATCGGCCCTGACCCCGAGCTGCTCCAGCCCGGCCGGGATCTTCACATCCAGCGCCAGCTGCTTGATGGCGGCAATCGCCGCCTCGGCACCCTGCGCGTCGCTCATGGCGCTCACGTCCACCCCCATGTGGCGGGCCACCTCCTTGAGGCGGGCGGCGATCACCCGGGCGTTGTAGGCCTGCACGTGGGGCAGCAGCACGGCGTTGCAGACCCCGTGGGGCAGGTCATAGAAACCACCGAGCTGGTGGGCCATGGCGTGTACATAGCCGAGGCTGGCGTTGTTGAACGCCATGCCGGCCAGGAACTGGGCGTAGGCCATCTGCTCGCGGGCCTGCAGGTCGTCCCCCTGGTTGACGGCGGTGCGCAGGTGCTTGGCAATCAGCTTGATGGCCATCACGGCGCTGGCATCGGTGACCGGGGTGGCGGCGGTGGAGACATAGGCCTCGATGGCGTGGGTCAGGGCATCCATGCCGGTGGCGGCGGTGAGACCGGCGGGTTTGGCCAGCATCAGCTCGGGATCGTTGACCGACATCAGCGGGGTGACGTGCTTGTCGATGATGGCCATCTTCACCTGACGGGTCTCGTCGGTGATGATGCAGAAGCGGGTCATCTCGGAGGCGGTACCGGCCGTGGTGTTGATGGCGATGAGTGGCAGCTGTGGCCTGGCGGAGCAGTCCACCCCTTCGTAATCCTGGATGCTGCCCCCGTTGGTGGCCACCAGGGCGATGCCCTTGGCGCAGTCATGGGGGGAGCCGCCCCCGAGGGAGATGACGCAGTCGCAGCCATGGGCCTTGATCATGGCCAGACCGGATTCCACGTTGCTCATGGTGGGGTTCGGCTTGGTGTCGTCGAAAACTTGTAACCGACCACAGAGAATGAAAAAACCGGGAGCAGCCGAAAGCAAGTGGGATCTCGTGGGACAAACTCAAGGCTGATAAGGCTTAGAGGGGGATCGGGAGGTTCTAGGCGCGGGCGGCGCCAAAATGAAAGTTCATGGACGGTCTTCGGGGGCGTTGCGCCAAAAATGAAAACCCAGGGCGGGTGGTCGGCAATGCAGTTTGGGGTTTAACTCGGCGTTTAAACCCCATTTTGAAGCGGCCCAGGTTAAAAAAAATCGTGTCCCAGCCAGACTACCTTGCCGATGATGCTCAATGACTCCAGCTCGTTGGGGAGCACGGAAAGCGTCTCATACCCTGCCTTGTTATCGCTGATGATATTTACCCCACCATCGACCCGCTTCTGCAGCCGCTTGGCATAGAGCTCATCCCCCAGGCGCAGCACGAACAGGCCACCGTCCTGGATCTGGTTGCGGCTCAAATCCACCAGGATGGAATCGCCGGAATGGATAGTTGGCTCCATGCTATCGCCCTTGGCAAAGACGACGGCCATGTTCTCCGGGTTCAGCTGACGGAACTTAAGCCACTTGCGGCGAAAGGCCAGCTTGCGTTTAACCTCATGCTGGTCATTGAACGAACCGTGGCCAGCACTGACAGCAATGTGGTACCCGTCAATCAGTGCGTACTCTTCATCGAAATCAGCCCATCGAGAATCAACAGACGCTTTCTCCTCTGGCTTATCAGTGCTGTACACCGCGACAGACTCTTGCAGTGCCTGCCACTCTCCATTGGCTGTCTCGCCTGAGAGTAGCCAGACCAGATCAATCCCTCTTGCTCGCGCTATCGCGAGAGCATCATCAGCCCTAGGAATTCGACCTTTTAAAAAGGCTCTTACTGCGCCCTCTGAGAGCCCGATCTCTTCTGCGAATGAACGGACGCTTTGGGTTCCTATGACCTCAGTTAAACGCTCAGGGAAGGATCCGATCCCACGCCTAAGAAACGGATCTGTGTTTCCGATCTGGTCCTCGCTTTCCGATTTCATATTTTCCCTTTTAGTTCAGTCACTTAGCTTTATTAATTGTGATGCGTCCCTTTGTGCGAATTGGAAGCGTACATTTATCAATATCGTTGATTGACGTGCGCACGAAACGGATCAATAATCACGATTGTTCGCAGTGCGTATAAAAGTGAAGTGTACGCAATGCGAATAACCGACGGATATTAACACGGAATGAACCGATGGAAATACGAAGCGCGAAACACATACACGGACATCTGGTAGCCAAAGGCTCCAGTTGTCGTGCGTGGGCTATTGAGCGTGGCTACAACCCACGGACAGTCCAGCTCTATGTTCAAATGTACGCGCCTGATACGGGGCGCTCGCCCCGGCCTCGTTCCCTTGCCGAGGAAATCATGAATGCACTGTATGAGTTCATAGGTTATGAGCAAGCGCAGAAGTCAGGTGAGGAGCGAGACGATGAGTGAATGGCTCACTTCCATCAAACTGGCCGGCTTGCCTGGCCTGCCGGCGACTGATCGTGCAATTCGGATCCGGGCGAACAAGGAGCAATGGACATCTCGGCCAAGAGCCGTAGGTAAAGGCAGTGAGTACCACATCAGCTCATTACCCGCAGAAACCCGGCGCTACCTGGCAGAGCAGGCTGTTGCCCTGCAGGGACAAACGGTGACCGATCATGCGGCCGGTGGCAAGGCGATGGCCAAGCTGCTTGCTCGTGAAGTGCCAGTGAAGCCGGATGCGGGGCGCAAATTGCTGACCCTGGGCGCTGCCGCCCGCAAGAAGGTAGATGCCCGGCTGTTGATCCTGCAGGCCGCCGATCTCTTCCTGGCTCCTTATCAAGCATGTCAGCAAGGGGAGGTGGGACGCCGCGCCTTTATCGAGGCATACCGCACCCGCAGCCTGTCACTACCTGTGAGCGTCTATGAGCAGCAAAAGCCGTTCAGCCTGATCACCTTGCGGCGCTGGCAAGGCACCCTGGCCGATGCCGGCCCGGCGGCACTGGCAGGCAACTACCAGCGGGAGCGGCCATCCAGCGTCGAGCAAAGCCCGGATCTGGCCCGGTTCCTCACGGCATTAATCACCGCCAAACCGCACTTGGCCAACAAGTGGGGGGCGCTGCATGAGTTGGCGACCCAGTACAGCGAGATGAACCAGCTTGGCTGGCAGATCCCCAGCCAGTCCTCCTTGCGCCGCTGGCTGGTCAAGTGGTTGGCAGAGAACAAGGTGGCCTTTACCTATGCCACCAACCCCGACGCTTACAACAACAAGTACCGCACTGCCATCGAAGAGATGTACCCCTGGATGGGCCAGCCCAACGACGTCTGGGAGTTCGACAGTACCCCTGTCGATGCCATGTTGGTGGAAGGCCGCCACAGCATTATCGCGGTGATCGATGTGTTCACCCGTCGGGTGCGGTTGCTGGTGGCCAAGACCTCATCGAGCGAGGGGATCTGCCTGCTGCTGCGCAAGACCCTGCTGACCTGGGGCACCCTCAACGACAACGGGGTGATGCGTACCGACAACGGTTCCGATTACGTGAGCCAGCGGGTCATGTCCATCTGCACCCTGCTCGGCATGAACGTCAGCCGATCCAACGCCTATTCGGGATGGGAGAAGCCGCATATCGAGCGCTTCTTCCGCACTCTTTCCCACGGTCTGATCGAGTTGCTGCCCGCCTATATCGGGCACTGCGTGGCCGATCGCCAAGTGATCGAGGCTCGCAAGAGCTTTGCCCAGCGGCTGGAGGAGAAGCGCAAGCCGGATGCGGAAAAAGAGATCTACGAACTTGCCATGACAGCCGGCCAGTTACAGACCCTGCTCGATGATTGGCTCGATGCTCGTTATCACAACCGCAAACACAGCTCACTCGGGATGACCCCCAACGAGAAGTACCAAATCGCCCGCTATCAGCGCCGCGCGATCGTCGATGAGTCGGCGCTGGATCTGCTGCTCAACCATATCGGTGAGGCCACTGTGTCCAAGGGCTTCATCAAGGCCGGCGGCCTCAAGTACAGCGCCCCGGAGTTACTGGAGAACAGTTGGAAAAGCCAGCGGGTCAGCGTGTTCCTCGACCCGAGCGATGTGGGCCGGGCCATCTTGTATCGCACTGGCGACTGGAACGAGCGGATCGAGGCCGTGAACCTCGACCTGCTGGGGAACGGGGTGAGCCCGGATGCCTTCCGCGCCGCCAAGCGTGCCGATGCCAAGGCGCTGGCGAGTTTTCGCCGCGAGATGCGCAGCCTCGCCAAGACCTTCGGCATCAACGAGCTGCATCAGGATGTGGTGCGCCACTTCGTTGACCAGGCGCGTGATGTTGCCCAGTTCCAACGTAGTGATATCGGGCTCGATAACCCGGCATTGGCGGCGCTCTCAGGCATTGCTGCACCCAGTGAGCCTGCCCAATTCAGCGCGGCAGAGCTGGCTGCGATAGAAGCTCGCCGTGAGGCGAAAGCAGCCCGTGTCCAAGCGACAGCAGGACAGGAGTCCAAGGTGCTCAAGAGCGAATATGACCGAGCAATCATTCTGGCCGAGAAGGAGTTGGATACCCCTCTGGAAGGGTGGGAGAAGGAATTTCTGACTAAGTACCTCTACAGCCACAAGCTGATGGCGAAACGGATTATCCGCCATCTGGAAAG
The DNA here is from genome assembly GCF_023093515.1 of Aeromonas genomosp. paramedia. Lineage (NCBI taxonomy): Bacteria > Pseudomonadati > Pseudomonadota > Gammaproteobacteria > Aeromonadales > Aeromonadaceae > Aeromonas > Aeromonas genomosp. paramedia. The sequence goes on along the minus strand of NZ_JAAROG010000017.1, from coordinate 549,921 downwards.
TATCAGGGCCACTCGCAACGCCCAGGCAAAAGGTTAACGAGCGGCCCTGTAAAACAACCTCATAAGGACAAAAAGACTATGAAACACAAGATCGTTGAAGTCAAAAACATGATCAAGACCGAGCAGTTGCTCGACAACCTGCTCAACCGTTCCAGCATCGTGCCGGGCATCGGGTTGATCCACGGTCCTTCCGGCTTTGGCAAGACCACCGCCGTGGAGTGGCTGTTCAACCAGGACGAGGTGAACGGCATCTATGTGCGCTGCTACAAGGCCGACACCGTGACCAGCTTGCTGGAGCAGATCGCCAAGGAGATCGGCATTCCCCAGCGCCACAACCTGCGGGCCCAGGTCGATAGCATCGTCGAAGCGGTGCGGGCCGAGGAGCTGGCCATCTTCGTGGACGAGGCGGATTACGTGGTCGGGAATGCCCGCATTATGGAGACCCTGCGCGATATCTATGACGCCACCGAACAGCCGCTGATCCTGGTGGGGATGGAGGAGATTGCCCGTCGCATCAGCCAGCGCAAGCAGCTGTTTAACCGCATCTCTCAGTGGATCGAATTCAAACCCGCCGACCTGGAAGATGTCTCCCTCATCGCCAACGAAATGCTGGAGGTGGACGTGGAGATTGACGACGCCCTGCTGGACCTCATTCGCAAACGCTCCAACGGGGTGGTGCGCACCATCGTCTCGGCCCTGGACAAGATAGAGAAGATGGCCATGGCCTCTGATGCCCGGATTATCCGGCTGGAGGACGTGGACGCCAGCGAACTGCTGCATGACGTGCGCCGCAGCCGGTAGCCGCGAGGACCAGCAAATAACAACAAAGCACGGGAGGGATACCAGTGGTTGATATCAACGATAAGTCCAAGACGGAAGAGGCTTGGTTGTGGATGTGTAAACAGGACTCGTTCGATATGAGTGAGTTACTCGCAGCGACAGACGTTAAGCAAGCAAATTTATATGCGCTGATGCGTCGTTGGTTAGCGAGCGGCCATCTCAGTTGCGTTGTTGAAGGGCCATTGCGCCAAAGAGAGGTGTTTGGCTGCAATCGGTATCAAGTTTCGGATGTGAATGAACCACCCAAATTTGGCACCAATCAAGGAACTTGCATCTCTCGGAAGAAGCGGAAAAGCCGGCGCAAGACCAGCCAACAAAAGATGTGGAACACCATGAAAATCAGTCGGGTGTTCACGTTGACGGAATTGGCGATGACCTCGAATTCAACCAGTAACCATGCAGGCGTCTATGCAAAGGCGTTGGCTAAGGCTGGTTACGTAAAAGTTCAGGCCAAAGCCATGCCACATCGTGGAGAGGTCGCCAAGTACCAGTTGCTGAGAGATACAGGTCGCTTTGCCCCCATTGTCCGCCAAAACGGTTGCTGGGATCAGAATCAGCAGCGGCTCTATCCGTTCCTGGTTGAGGAGGAGAAACATGGACACGTGGCTTGAGGTATTGCAAGCCGAAGTCGGGGCCAGCTCGTTGTCCGTGGTGGCCGAGAAACTCGGTCTGTCCCGCACCACGATAAGCCAGGTCTGCAACGAGAAGTACCCAGGAGATCTGGCCCGGGTGCAGAAGCTGGTGGAAGGCAATCTGATGGGACACAAGGTGACCTGCCCCATTCTAGGGGAGATCCCGGTACATCAGTGCCTGGCGTTTCAGCGCCGAAGAGCGGACGAGGTCGGGACCAGACCGATGGATATCAAGCTCTGGAAAGCCTGTCACAGCGGCTGCCCCCATAGCCAGCTCAGTGAGGATCAGCAACTGCGTCGGCCGATGCGCCTGGCCGTCGAACAGGTTGGCAGAGGCGTGGAGAAGGGCACCCGCTATGACGCCGAGGCCACCCTCTCCAGGTTGCGCCGCCAAGCGAAAAGCGATGGCGAGAACGCCAGCAGCAGCTTGCGCATCTTGGCTGAGCTGCTGGCCGAGGAGCTCAAGATCCTGGGCATCAAATACAACCGGCTGCTCGACAAGGTTGAGAAGCACGGCCAGTAAACCAGCGGGCTCGGGGTGTGCAGTGGGCCCAGTGAGACATCACAAGGAGAACGGGATGAACAGAAATCTGCAGAAGACCGCCGAGCAGTTGCGGGTCTGGCTGACGGCGAAAGGGTGCAAGGTGAGTACCAGCCGGGTATGCCATACCCCCTTGCTGGCGGTGACTGGCCCCTTGCCCGAAGCAATGACCAAGCGGGCAGTGTGGGGGCGGGAGTGCCTCGCGGGTGTGGTGCGGGATGTCGCCATCGTGCGTTTCGGTGGTTGCCTGCTGCACTGGCGCCAGTAAGAGAACCAACGGGATTTATCAAGGAGAGCCTCATGCAAGAAGCACAGACCAGCAACACGACCCCGATGCGGCAGAACGCCCAGGGGCACTGGGTACCGGAAACCCTAATCGCCCCAGCGGACAAACTGCGCGATGAGGTGGTGATGGCCATCATCGCAGCGGCCCGCGAGCAGCGCTCATTGCTTGCCGCCTTCAAGATCGACGCCATGCAGCAGATCGCCGACTTTGTGGACCTCTCGGCCGAGCAGTACGGGGTGGCCTGGGGCGGCACCAAGGGCAACGTCACCCTGCTCAGCTTCGACGGCCGCTACAAGCTCGTTCGAGCGGTGGGGGAACACCGCAAATTTGATGAACGGATCCAGGCGGCCAAGGTGCTGATCGATAGCTGCATCGAGCGCTGGAGCGACGGTGCCAGCCCTAAGCTGCGGGCCCTGGTGGACCACGCCTTTAGGGTTTCAAAGGCCGGTCATATCGACGTCAACCAGGTGCTCTCCCTGCGTCAGCTCAACATCGAGGACGCCGACTGGGAGCAGGCCATGCAGGCGATCGCCGATGCCATCCAGGTGACCGGTACCAGTCAATATCTGCGGCTCTACGAGCGGGACGGTCAGGGCCGTTACGTCCAGATGAGCCTGGACCTGGCCAAGTTGTAAGGGAGGAGTGCGCGATGGAAATCAACGTAGAACAGGCCGAACAGCAACTGCAGTTGTGCGAGCAGATAGGCGAAACCGAAGGCACCTGCTACCCCGATGACACCTATGAGGATGGCATCAAGGCAGCCCTGTTGTGGGCCCTGGGATTGGGTCCGGCACCCCTCAATGCAGAGGACTATCAGGGGCTGATGCCGCTGCAGTTTGATCAGTGACAGTGCGAAACAGGGTGGCCATGCCGCCCTGTCTGCCCGGCGTGGTGGTCGGGTACTGATGAGCAGCCAGGGATGAACAGATGAACAAACGAATCTTAGGGAAGATCAAGAAGCTGATGGCCTTGGTGGAACGAGGAAACCCGCACGAGTCGGCCAACGCGCTCAAGAAGGTACAAGCGCTGATGGCAGAACACCAGCTATCCAGCGAAGACGTGGCCCTGAGCGGTATTGATACCGCCAAGGTCAAGGCCGCCAACCGCAGCGAGCGCCAGCCTAAGTGGAGCAACATGCTGGCCGGCGTCGTGAAGGAGGCGTTTGGTGTGGAAGTCGTATTCAGTCGCGCTTGTCTGATGGGTCACATCACCGCTCAGGTGATGTTTATTGGCCCAGCCGAACGGGTCGAGATAGCCGGTTATGTCTACACCGTGCTGGCGCGTCAGCTCAAGGTCGCCCGTAGCGAGTACATCGGCACCCTGAATAAACGTATCAAAACCAGCACCAAGACAGCCCGTGCCGATCTGTTCTGTGAAGGCTGGTGCAATGGGGTGTGGCACAAGGTCACCGCCCTGGTGCCGACCGAGCAGGAGTGCCAGCAGGTTGCCCAGTACATCGAGAAGCATCACCCGCATCTGACCACCGGTAAGTCTCGCGAAGCAAAGGCCACCAAGCGCGACCAGTCTGCATCCCTGCAGGGCTGGATTGCTGCGAAACAGGTGGAGCTCAATGCCGGGGTTGGTGGAGAGGAACAAGCAAAGCTGGGGGCTGCATGAACCGTGAAGCGGCCTTCTGGCTGCTGGTCAACGTGGCCGCCGCCGTTTATGGGGCATTCGTTGCCGGTCTGTTCACCGGCCTGTTTTTGGTCAACTGAGGAACCGGATATGGAGAACGTGAAAGCACTGCTCAATACCAGCGTGGCCGATGCCAAAAGTTCCCTGGAATGCCAACTGATGAGCAATCCACGGCAGGCCTTAGAGGAGGCGCAGTTGGCCGTTGACTTTATCAACGAGTACGGCACGGCTACCAGCCAGAAATCCAGGCTGGCCATGCTGACATCCATCATCAACAAAGCCCGCAAACAGTTATCTCACTAAGCGAAACCATCCCGAGCGACCGCTCGGGATGGTCTGCCCGGCGTGGTGGCCGGGTACTGATGAGCAGCCGACCTGGGCCCAGGTCTTCACCGCCTCGAACAAGGAGCACGGCGATGACCAAAACAGAGATGGATATTCGGCTTACCAAGATATTCAGCGCGGCCGCCATTGCACAGGCGACCCCTGATAAACGGGCTGTGTGCAGACAGCTCAAGCAGTTTGATAGAGAAGCTCGTGCCCAAGGGCTGTTTGCCCTGGCAGGAGAGGCCAGCCAGATGCGCTGGCAACTCGTGGCAGAGCTGCAGCAAGCCAGATCAGCAGAGGTCAGTCATGGCGGCGTCTAATTGGCAGGGCTTGCTGGCCTATGTGATGAAGTTCGGCCCATTTAGCCAGCAAGGCGCCGAGCATTGGCTCGATCGTCATTGTCCGCAATGGCGTAGTGGGAGCGACGTGGTCGCCGGCCAGATCTGGGTGGCAAAAGTGGGGAGAAATCATGACAGCAAACAATGAGCGTACCCGCTTGATCCGGTTGGTACAGGTGGGCCGCCGCTCCCTGGGGCTGGATGAGGAAACCTATCGAGAGCTGCTGGCCCAGCAGAGTGGCAAGCGCTCGGCGGCAGAACTGACGCTGCAGGAGTTGGACAAGGTGCTGCTGGCCATGAAGGGTGCAGGGTTTAAACCGACCGTTAAACGTGCCGTAAACGGGGGTAAACCAAAGCGTTTAAGCCCGGCTCGCGGCGCCCCGACTAAGACCGCCGAGATAGGCGTGATCCGGGCTATCTGGATCACCATGCACCGCCATGGCCTGCTGCGTGATGGCAGCGAGACGGCGCTCAATCACTATGTGGAGCGTCAGACGGTGCGGATCAACAACGGGGTTGGTGTGGCCGAAGTGGCCTGGCTCAGCGAGGCGCTGGCTTACCCGGTACTGGAGTCCCTCAAAAACTGGCACAAGCGGGAGATGGTTAAGGCGCTGCAGGCGGCCAAGAAAACTGTCCCCATCAATGAGAAGACAGGGCGGGTGGCAGGCTATCAGGCCGTTCTCGGGGCGTTTGAGGAGATACAGCATGGATAAGAACCTGGACTTGTTTGCCGACGATCATGAGTCGCTGGGTCAGTTGGTGGACCGGTTGGATCAGATCCCGGCGGCCGAGCTGACTGCCAAATGGCCCAAGGCACTGGCCGAGTTGGTTGATGTTTTGGCCTGCGAATTGGGCCGAGGTGGAATGGCGCCGGAGCTGGCCCGAGCTCAGGCCCGCAAGTTGGCTCTGGTGCAGGCCCACTATATGGGGGGCCGAGCGTATTACATCCCCACGGGTGATCACCTCAAATCCGCCCTGCGCGACCGGGCCATTTGGGATGAGTTCAACGGCCGCAACATCGACCAGCTGGCTCGCAAACATGGGCTTTCGGTGCCCCAGACCTATGCGGTGGTGGCAGAGCAGCGGGAGCTGACAAGACGACGGAACCAGTTCGACCTGTTCGGCTATCAATAGCGATGGCCCTCACGTTACGAACAAACCCCGCCTAGGCGGGGTTTTCATTTATGTTCAGTTGAGGATAAATGGGGTATTCATTGATAAAACCAAGTTCCGTCAGATAACATCGGCGGCCGATAAATCGTTACACTGAAAGCGAGAGCTTTGATGGCAGATGAGCAAGACATGAAATTCAGATTCTTTTACGATGGCCCAGCGTTACAAGGGCATCAAATGGATGTGAAGGTTATTGCTCCTGCGTTAATGGCTATGGGGCAACTACTAGAACAGGCCAACAAACTGGTTAATGGCCCCAAGTCGCGAGTGCAAGCGCGTGTTGATGCATCGTTTATCGCGGGTTCTTTTGGGGTCGATATTGCTGTGGTCGCCCCTGATCTTTGGCAACAGACCAAGGATATGCTTTCTGGCAATGATGCGACTGCCGTACTCAATTTGATTGCGTTCCTAGGTCTAGGTGCTGGCTCGGTCAAAGGGTTGGTGCATCTCATCAAGTGGTTACAGGGTCGCGCAATCGATAAAGTTGAGGTCGTGAATCAAGATTTTGTGGTTGTCATAGTGAATGAGCAAAGGCTGAAAATCGACCGACCAGTGCTTGATCTGTATCGTTCTTATGAAGTGCGTCAATCACTTGAAGGTGTTATGGCACCTCTCGCTGAAGAGGGAATTGATACCTTCTCTACCGGAGTTGAAGGTTCACCTAGTGTTGAAGTGTTGAAATACCAGCGTGAGTGGTTTAACTCGCCGATACCAGGTGATGTACAGCCAGAAAGTACCAGTGGTACAGGGTTGTTCAGACTGGTCTCTTTGACGTTCAAAGATGACAATAAATGGCGTTTTCATGATGGCACAGCAGAAATTTATGCAGTGATGGCGGATGAGCATTTCTCAACCAGGGTTGCCATGGGACAAGAGGCGTTTTGTAGCGGGGATACACTCCGAGTCAGATATACCAAAACACAATGGTTAGATGGCAACAAGATAAGGTCTGAATACAGAATTGACGAAGTATTGGAGCACATATCCGCTTATCGTCAAATCCCCATCAATTTTGAATAAGTATTAGCACTAACCCACCATAAACCCGCCCTATTGAGGCCCCTCGGTACGCTGCGATAACGCAGTTAATCGAGGGGCCTTTTATGTTGCCTGATACCTATCCCATAGCGCTTGCCTGGTTGCTTCGTCCCGATGTGGAAGGGGGCGAGGTCAACCACCCGGCCGACCGGGGCGGCCACACCAAGTTCGGCATGGCTGATGCCGCCGACGGCAAGAAAGACGGCATGCTCGATCTCGATCGCGATGGCCGGACAGATATTGCCGTCGGCGATGCGACCCCTGCCCATGCCCAGCTGTTTTACCGAGCGAACTACTGGCTGCCAGCCCGTTGCGACAGGGTTGATAGCGTCTGCCCGCTGATTGCCATCGCCCTGTTCGACGGCGCCGTGCATCACGGTCCTGGTCGCTCGGTGCGCCAGTTACAGCAGGCGCTTGGCGTCTTGGCCGATGGGTTACTGGGCTCCCATACCCTGCGGGTGCTGGCCGCCAAGACGGGGCAAGACGGTGGCCGCGCCCTGTTGCTTGCGCTGCTGGAGATCCGCGCCGGCTTCATGCTCGGCATAGTGCGCAAAGACCCGAGCCAGTGGGCCAATGCCCATGGCTGGAGCAACCGCCTGCTGCGCCTGCAGAGCTACCTGCTCTCTACCCGGTTCGGGGAGGGGGCTGCATGAGCAAACCTAGCCTCATCAACAAGCGTCGTCAGGCGTTGCAAGGGATCCAGGCCGCCGGCTATTTCGGTATCCCTGAACTCAAGAACCCCCGTTACATCGCCTGCTTCAAGGAAGGGCGCCGCGCCCATCTGAAAGCCTATCTGGCCGAACCCGCCCCCACGGACCTGGAGACGATCCCGCTCTACAGCCATCACCCCACCCGACAGTCCCTGTTTGCCCAGGGCTGGCGGTCGGTGGGCGAGCTGGATCGCCTGCGGGCCCGTGCCCGTCATACCCCACCTCTACAGAAGGAAGCCCGTCATGCCTGATTCCCTGTTACCCCAAGCAAAGCCTGCGCTCAAGAGCCGCGCCGTGATCGGTGGCGTCATCGCCGTAGGAGCTGGTATTGCCGGCCTGTTCGGCGTACCGGTCGATGCCGGTACCCAAGCCAGCCTGGCTACCACCGTCGTGGATCTGGCCAGTGCCATCGGTGGCCTGATGGCCATCTGGGGGCGTCTCAAGGCGACCCATGTCATCAAGTAGGCCAGGAGACTCCTTTGAGCGACCCCATAGACCGCGCCCAGCAGCTCGATGCCGAGCGAACCGGGCGCCTTATTCAGTCCCATCAAACAAGGGCAAGGCCCCATGGGGATGGCATCTGCTGCGATTGCGATGACGCCATCCCGCCCTTGCGCCTTGCAGCAGAACCTGGTGCCGAGCGTTGCATCGAGTGCCAGACCCTATTCGAGCGCAAGGAGGCTGTCCGTGTGGGAATTCATCGTTAAGAACTGGGGCCCGCTCTATGCGTTGGCCAGTCTGGTGGGGCTGGTGGTCATCATCTTGCTCTCCAAGACCTACGCCAAACGCGAAGACCTCACCGGTCTGACAGAGCGGGTGCAGCGGGTGGAGCAGGTGCTGACCGATCTGCCGAGCGAGCGGGAGCTGCACAAACTGCAGCTGGAGATCAGCGAACTTCGCGGCGAGCTGCGGGAGATGAAGCCGGACCTGCGGCAAAACCGTCGCCTTGCCGAGCTGCTGCTGGAAAATGAACTCAAGGAGAAGGCATGAGCATTCAAGGAATATTGGACGCCCAGCAACGCCTGGTGATCTTGCGCTCTCTGCTCGATATCGGCGGGGCGGCCAACGAGTCGATCCTTAACGATTGCCTCGATCAGTTGGGCACCGGCCGGGTGTCCCGGGACAAGGTCAAGACCCTGCTGGCCTGGCTGGAAGAGCAGGGGCTGGTGCGCATCGAACGCCTCGCCCAGGTGCAGGTGGCCCATCTCACCGGTCGAGGTCAAGATGTGGCCGAGGGGCGGTCCAGCGTGCCCGGCGTCAAGAAGCCCAGGGCGGAGGATTGACCATGGCCGAGAAACCGACCCGGGGCCGCCCCAACAAGATCTGGCTGCTGCCCGAGACTATCCGCGATGCCCTCAACGCCATGCTGCGGGATCGGGCCAACAGCCAGGCCGCCATCCTGGACGAGATCAACGGCCTTATCGAGGGGGCGGGGTTACCCGATGACCTCAAGATCTCCCGCTCTGGGCTCAGCCGGCACGCCAGTCAGGTGGAGCAGGTGGGCCAGCACCTGCGGGACTTGCGGGAGACTACAGCGGCACTGACCTCCCAGCTTGGTGACAAGCCGATGGGGGAGACCACCAAGCTCATCCTGGAACTCGGCCGCTCCCAGTTGTTCAAGGCGATGCTGGCCCAGGTGCAAAACCCGGAGGAGGCGGTGGATATCGACATGCTGAAAAACGCCATGCTGGCAGCTCAGCGGCTCGAATCCACCGCCATGCAGAGCCACAAGCGGGAGAAGGAGATCCGCCAGGCCTTTGCCGAGGAGGTGGCCGAACGTACCTCGGCCATCGTTATCCAGGCAGGCCTGAGCGGTGAAGCCGCCGCCGCCCTTCGCCGCGAAATACTGGGGATTGCCTGATGACCGCCATTGCTCAGACCCCTATCGCCCAGCAGTTGGCCCAAACACTCGGTACCGAATACAACCCCGACGAGGTGCTACTGCCCTACCAGCGCATCTGGATTGCCGACGAAAGCCCGCTCAAGATCGCCGAGAAGAGCCGCCGCACCGGTATTACCTGGGCGGAGGCGGCTGATGCAGCTCTGACGGCCTCCAAAGCCAAGGCGGCCGGCGGCTGCCACCACTTCTATGTGGGCAGCAACAAGGAGATGGCCCGCGAGTTTATCGACGCCGTGGCCATGTGGGCCAAGGCCTACAACAAGGCGGCCGGTGAGATCCAGGAGGCGGTGTTCACCGACGACGAGGACAAGGCGATCCTCACCTTCGTGGTCTATTTCGCCTCTGGCTTCAAGGTGCAGGCGCTCTCCAGCAACCCCTCCAACCTGCGGGGGATGCAGGGCAATGTGACTATCGACGAAGCCGCCTTCCATGATCGGTTGGCCGAGGTGCTCAAGGCTGCCATGGCGCTCACCATGTGGGGGGCCAAGGTGCGCCTTATCAGTACCCACAACGGCGTCGATAACCTGTTTAACCAGCTGATAAACGACAGCCGGGCGGGTCGTAAAGACTATTCCATTCACACCATCAGCCTGGACGACGCCTGCCGCCAGGGGCTCTATCGCCGCATCTGCCAGGTCAAGGGCACACCCTGGACACCGGAGGCCGAGGAGAGCTGGAAGGCTGGGCTGCTCAAGGCCACCGCCACCGAGGAAGACGCGTTGGAGGAGTATTTCTGCGTGCCCAAGCAGAGCAGCGGCGTCTACATCAAGCGCACCCTGATCGAGCGGGCCATGCAGCCGGATATCCCCATCCTGCGCTTCACTTCCCCTGCGGACTTCGAGCTGCAAAGCGAGGAGACCCGCAAGGCGGTGGCGGAGATCTGGTGCGAGGAGAACCTCAAGCCCTGCCTGGAAGCCCTCGATCGCAGCTGCCGCCATGTGCTCGGCGAGGATTTTGCCCGCAAAGGGGATCTCTCGGTGTTTGTCCCGCTATCCATCGCGGCCAACCTGCGCAAGCGGGTGCCCTTCGTAGTGGAGCTGGTCAATGCCCCCTATGAGACCCAGCGCCAGATCCTCTTTTACCTGCTGCAGGGGCTACACCGCTTCACGGCGGCCGCCTTCGATGCCACCGGCAACGGCGGCTATCTGGCAGAAGCTGCCCGGCTGCGCTGGGGTGCCAGCATGATCGAGTGCGTGATGCTGAGCGACCCCTGGTACCGGGAGTGGATGCCCAAGCTCAAGGCAGAGTTCGAGGACGACAACCTGATGATCCCGCGCCATGCGGACGTGCAGGACGACCTCGGCAAGATCCAGGTAATCAACGGTATTCCCAAGATCGACAAGGGCAAGAACACCGGCCAAGGCGGCCAGCAGCGCCACGGCGACTTTGCGGTGGCGTTGGCCATGGCCGTGCGGGCGAGTTGGATGGAGGGGGGCGCCATCGAGTTCACCCCCTTACCAGGTAAACGCGATTCAGAGCGCAACGACGACTATCACCGATATGAGAGAGGGGGTTGGTAATGGCCGGACTCATCGACATTCATGGCAACCCGCTGCGCCTGCAGAAGGTGCCGCAGACCGAGAACGACGCCAAGCTGGCCCAGTTGCGTCGTCACTACAGCGAACACCCCACGGTGGGGCTCACCCCGGGCAAGGCTGCGGCAGCGCTGAAAGAGGCGGAGGAGGGGAGCCTCATCGCCCAGTGCGAGCTGGCCGAAGACATGGAAGAGAAGGACGCCCACCTGCAGAGCGAGCTCGGCAAGCGGCGCCGGTCCCTGCTCGGGGTGAGTTGGACCATAGAGCCGCCCCGCAATGCCACCCCCGCCGAGCAGCGCGACTGCGAGATGATCCGCGAGCTGCTGGAGGACTTCACCTGGTTGGATGATGCCATCTTTGACGCCACCGATGCGGTGCTCAAGGGGTTCAGTGCCCAGGAGTTCAGCGGCTGGGAAATGGTGGAGGGGCTGCAGCTCCCCAAGGGCATCGTCTGGCGCGATCCCGCCTGGTTCCAGACCCACCCGGATGACTGGAACCAGTTACGGCTGCGGGACGGCAGCAAGGAGGGGGCTGCCCTCAATCCGTTCGGCTGGATCATGCACAAGGCCAAGTCGAAATCCGGCTATCTGGCCCGCACCGGCCTTATCCGCACCCTGGTCTGGCCCTTCCTGTTCAAGAACTACAGCGTGCGGGATTTGGCCGAGTTCCTGGAGATCTACGGCTTGCCGGTGCGTCTGGGAAAATACCCGGAAGGGGCCACCGAGAAGGAGAAGGCGACCCTGCTGCAGGCGGTGCTCTCCATTGGCCACAACGCGGGCGGCATCATCCCCCGGGGGATGGAGATCGAGTTCCAGAACGCAGCCAATGGCCAGGCCGATCCCTTTGTGGTGATGATGGACTGGTGCGAGCGCTCCATGAGCAAGGCCATCCTGGGGGGCACCCTGACCAGCCAAGCCGACGGCAAGAGCTCGACCAATGCGCTCGGCAACGTGCATAACGAGGTGCGCCAGGAGGTGCGGGATGCGGACCTTCGCCAGCTCGCCGCGACGCTGACCCGGGATCTGGTCTATCCGCTGTTTGCCCTGAACGGCAAGAGCTTCCAGGGGCCTCGCCGCTGCCCGCGCCTGGAGTTTGACGTGACCGAGCCCGAGGACATGCGCGATCTGGCCTATCCGCTGCGGGCCCTGGTGGGCATGGGGATGCAGATCCCGGCGCAGTGGGTGCGGGACAAACTGCAGATCCCGGCGCCCAAGGAAGGGGAAGAGGTGCTGGTCATCGTCGATAAGCAGGCAGGGGCCGGGGAGGCGGCTCTCAGGGCGCAAGGGTTGGCGGCGCTGGCGGCAAAGTCCCCTGTCCAGGGTGATAACAACGACGCCCAGCTTGACCGCCTGCAAGCGGAGGTTGCCCCGTTGCTTGCCAGCATGACAGATGCCGTCCAGGCACTGGTGATGCAGGCCACCACCCTGGAGGAGATCCGGGATGGCTTGCTGGTGCTGGAGCCCAACCTCAGTCATGACGAGCTGGGGGCCCTGCTGGCCCAGGCCATCGCCGCCAGCGAACTGCTCGGCATGCTGGAGATGGAGGAGGGCAACTGATGCCCGTTCGTTACGGCAGTCTGCCGTTCAAGGAGGCGATCGCCTTCTTCCGCCAGAAGCTCGATATGCCGAGTGAGCGCTGGGCCGATGTGTGGCGGGATGCCCATAACCGCGCCTTTATGGTGGCGGGGGCGACCAAGACGGACTTGCTGGCGGACCTGCGCGGCGCGGTGGACAAGGCGATCAGCGAGGGGCAATCCCTCGGCGCGTTTCAGAAGGCGTTCAAGGAAGTAGTGGCCCGCCACGGTTGGGAGCACACCGGCCCAGCCTCCTGGCGCTCTCGCGTCATCTTCGAGACCAACCTGCGCCAGAGCTACAACGCCGGGCGTGATGACCAGATTGAGCGCATCAAGCACAAGCGCCCCTATGCGCTCTATCGCCACGGCGACTCCGAGCACCCCAGGGAACTGCATCTCAAGTGGAACAACCTGGTGCTGCCGGTGGACCATCCCTGGTGGGATACTCACAGCCCCAGCAACGGCTATGGCTGCAAGTGCAAGAAGTTCCTGCTCTCCGAGGCGGATCTCAAGCGTCGGGGGTTGACGGTGGGCCAGGCACCGGATGACGGCGATTATGAGTGGGTGGACAAGGCGACCGGGGAGATACACAGGATCCCCCGTGGCATCGACCCCGGTTTTGACTACCGGCCGAAGACCCCGGCCGCCCTGACCGAGGCCGTGGCCAAGCGGGAGGCGGCGAAACCCGCGCTGGCCGAGCGCTTGCCGCAGCGGTTGGTGGAGAGCGCGTTTTCGACGGCCAAGGGGGTAACGGCGCAGGGGGTCAGCGATCTGCTGGCCCAGCTACCCGCACCCCAGCGCGAGCCCTTGGCGGCCTTCCTCAAGGCGCACCCAATCAAGACCCTGTTTATCAAGCAGACCGAGATGGGGAAGGGGGCCGCGAGCTTGAAAGTGGCTCCAGCGATAGGTGAGTATCTAGGGATCAACCCCAGCAATGTGAGGTCTTGGTACACCACGGCAGGGGCTGCAAGGACCAATGGATTCACCTTTGCACAGGCCGACCACGTTGTGATCAAAGTTGCAGCGGGCGATAAACTTAAAGAGGTGGATATGCAGGCGGTACAGGCTGCTGCCGCCCAGGTCATCGCGGATGGCAAGGCCAACCGGGGCCCACGAGCATGGCGGCCACGAGGCACCAGTGGTGATACCTTCCATCTACACTGGAGTGTGTCAGCCAATGTGGGTGAGACAGTGGGGTCTGCCTCACAACGGATATCTACTTGGTTGCACGAACTTGGTCACCAGGTACATTTCTGGGCCGGTGAGCCAGATCTGAGTGGCGGGCCGCTGCTGACCGAGTATGGTAGCAAGAGCAAGCGAGAAGCAGCCGCAGAGGCATTCGCTGCCTGGATGCTGGCGGGTGAACAACTGGCCGAGCACTATCCTGCGCTGGCTAAACAGGTGGAAGCGATGCTGACCAAGGCGGCGCAGGCCACCACCAAAGGCAGATGAAGGTGATATGGAACGAGAAATGAAGCTATTGGAGCAAGCCAATGCCCTGTTCGAGAAAGGGGATCTGCTCACACTCACCGATGTTCAGACCCTGGAAGCGCTCTGCGCGCAGGCATCTGGCAAGGAGGCGGAGTACCTGGGGGATCTCTGGTCGGCTGCATTGCTTAATTCCGATGAGCAGGCATTTGCCTACATGACCCAGATCGAGGATGAAGCCTGATGGCCGGGAGCTTTATCGCCATCAGCCACCACGGGGTGGCTGATGCCCATGAGTTGCTGGCCCGGCTCTATCAGCGCACCGGCGATTTGAGCGAACCCCTGGCGGATATCGGCGAGGGGCTGGCGCTCACCCACCGGGATCGCTGGGATGCGCAGGAGACCCCGGAAGGGGAGCCCTGGGCCCCCCTCTCGGACAAGTACCGCGCCCGCAAGCCGCGCCATGCCGACGAGGTGCTACGCCTCAACGACGATCTGCGCGACACCCTCAACTATCAGGCCGATCCCCAGGCCCTCTACTTCGGCACCCCGCTTGAATATGGCGCCGCTCATCAGTTCGGCCGCCCCGAGATCAACCTGCCCGAGCGCCCCTATCTGGGGCTGTCAGAAGCAGACCAGCAGAGCGTGCTGGAGACGCTGGAAGGCTATCTGACGGCGGACGCGCCCTAAGCCTCTGAGTGCGTTTACGGGGATAGGGCCGGTGCGATGGCATGGCCCGTCCGCTCTTCGCACAGCAAAACGGTGTTTAAACACCATTAAACAGTACCGGCACCCCCTGCTGTTGCAGTAACCCACCATAAACCCCACCCCTCGCTCTCCTCCCTGACACTGGCGCCAGTGATTTTTGCTGTGACCAGCCGGAGTGAGAGTGATGCCCCCATCTGCGATTGCCGTGGCCATCTTGAATGCCAGACCCACCACCCTGGGGCTGGCTGTGCTCGATGCGGCGCTTAGTCCCAGTGACGACGGTTGGCACCAGTTGCTGCCGGTGGGCCCGTTCAAGGCCCGCGATGGCCGCCCCTTCGATGTTCCTGGTGGCCACTGGCAGCTCGACAGGGCCATCGCCACCACCCTGATCAACCGTGCCAAGGCGCTCGGCCAAGACATCCTCATCGACTACGACCACCAGACCCTCCATATCGAAAAGACGGGCAAGGAGGCCCCGGCCGCCGGTTGGTTCAACGGTGACGAGATCGAATGGCGCGAGGGGCTGGGCCTCTTTATCAAACCGCGCTGGACGGATCGTGCTGCTGCCATGGTGGACGCCAAGGAGTACCGATTCCTTTCAGCAGTCTTTCCCTATGACGCCCAGGGCCGCCCGCTGGAACTGCGGATGGCAGCCATCACCAACGATCCCGGTGTGGTGGGTATGCAGGCTCTGGCGGCGCTCAGTGCGCTACCCGCTTCCCAACCCGGCCAGCTGGCCACCCCCGCCCATGCGGTACACAAGGAGACTCCCATGAATGAACTGCTGAAAAAGCTGCTGGCCAAGCTCGGTATCGAGCTGACCGGTGACCCGACCGACGAGCAACTGCAGAAGGCGCTCACCGAGATCGACAGCCTGCAGGCCAGTGCCAAGAAGGCGCCGGAGCTGGAGGCAGCGCTCTCGGCTGAAAAGGCCTCGCTGGCCGCGCTCAAGGCGCAGCCGGGCGGCCAGGTTGACCTGGCGCAATTCGTGCCTGTGGCGACCTATAACGCCCTGGTCACCCAGGTGGCGTCCCTGACCGCCCAGGTGGACACCACCGACGCCGCGACCCTCATCAAGGAGGCCCGCACCGCAGGCAAGGTGGTGGCGGCCGAAGAGGAGTACCTGACCGCCTACGCCGCCCAGAAGGGGGTGGCCGCCCTCAAGGCGCTGCTGGAGCCGCGCCCGGCTATCGCCGCGCTCACGGCGAGCCAGACCTCTGCCGTCACCCTGCCGGAGAAGAAGGGCGATGCCGTGCTCTCGGCCGAGGACAAGTACGCCGCCGACCAGCTCGGCATCAGCCACGAGGACTTTGCCAAGGCCAAGGCCTGAGCAAGCCCCGCTTCACGCGAAGGCAGTTCCGTTTAACCAGAGAAGGAATAGACCATGGCCATGATTACCCCTGCGCTGCTGCAGTCCCTCTTCACCGGCTTCAAGAAGAACTTTGAAGACGCCAAGAGCGAAGCGCCGAGCCAGTACACCAAGATCGCCACCGTGATCAAATCAACCACCAAGTCCAACACCTATGGCTGGCTCGGCAAGTTCCCGTCCCTGCGCAAGTGGGTCGGTGATCGGGTGATCGAGTCGCTGAAGGCGCACGGTTACCAGATCGTCAACGAAGACTTCGAAGCCACTGTGGGGGTCGATCGCAACGATATCGAGGACGACGAGCTGGGCATCTATGCCCCGATGTTTGCCGAGATGGGGCGTTCGGCCGGGGTGCATCCCGACGAGCTCTGCTTCGGCCTGTTGGGGGCTGGCTTCACGACCCCTTGCTATGACGCTCAGTATTTCTTCGACACCGACCACCCGGTCTACCCCAAGGCCGATGGCACCGGCACCCCGGCGCTGGTGGCCAACCTGGTAGTGGATGCCGGCTACAGTGGCGAGCCCTGGTTCCTGCTCGATACCAGCCGCGCCCTCAAGCCGGTTATCTTCCAGGATCGCAAGTCGCCGCAGCTCATCGCCATGACCAAGGTCGACGACGAGGCGGTGTTCACCCGCAAGGAGTTCCGCTATGGGGTGGACTGCCGCGATGCCGCCGGTTTCGGCTTCTGGCAACTGGCGTTCGCCAACAAGCGGGCGCTGACCCCTGACAACCTGTGGGATGCCTTCTCCAGGATGCGTGCTTTCGAGGCTGACGGCGGCCGCAAGCTCGGCATCAAGCCGACCCTGCTGGTGGTGCCGGCCTCCCTGGAAAAGCTGGCGACCCAGATGCTGGAGCGTGAGCTCTCCGAGAACTCCAGCAACGAGCTCAAGGGCAAGCTGGAACTGGTGGTGGCTGACTACCTGTAAGCGACACCGAGCTGTTTAACGGCGGGGTTAAGCGAGCGCAGTGTGGACGTTTAACCCCCGTTTAAACCGGATCCTGGATTGAACGAGACAGAGGGAAACATGAGATGGAACACGAGATGGAACAGGCTATTCGAGTTGGCATCACATCAACGGTTCGTCAGCTCTATTATCGCGCGGGCCTGGCGATTGCACCTGGCAAGTCTGAGCTGGCTGTGTCGTCTGTGCAGTGCGAGACCCTGGAGGCCGATCCGCGCCTGGTGGTCACCCGCCTGGGTCAAGACGTCGCCCCTGCGACGACTGATGCACCGCAGACGGGCCGGGATCTGGACGCAGCAGTGGGCGGCCTGACCGGCTCGGGCTATCTGGCGGGCGTCGCCACCCTGGATGGCAAGGTCACCCCGTTGGCCGAGATGAAGGTCGATGAGCTGCGCGAACTGGCCGTGGAGATGGCGATCCCGGGCGCCGCCAGCATGAAGAAGGCCGAGCTGGCGGCTGCCATTGCGGCGATTGAGGTGCAATACCCGGTCAAGGACGAGGCTGGTGCGACCACTGAGCCGCCTGCCGACCCCGTGGCCGAGGGCGCCTGATATGTACGCCAGCGTCAACGACATGGTGACCCGCTTTGGCGAGGCGGAGCTGTTGCGCCTCGCCATGACCCCGGCCGGCGAGCTGGATAGCGCGGCCATCACCATCGCACTGCAGGACGCCGGAGCCTTGATCGACGGCTACCTGGCGGGGCGCTACCCGCTGCCGCTGGCTCATGTCCCGAGCGCCCTGGTGCCTATCTGCGCCGACATTGCCCGCCACCGCCTCTATGGCGAGCAGGCGCCGGAGCAGATTGCCAAGCGCAATGAGGCGGCCCTGGCCTTCCTCAAGTCGGTGGGCAAGGGGGAGCTGGCGCTGGGGCTCGCCGCTGACGGCGAGCAGGTGGAAAGCCAGAACCTGGCCCAGCTGCAGTCCGATGGTCGGGTGTTTGGCCGGGGCAGTGGGGGCTTCCTATGAACGGGCCCACGCCTGAACTCGACTACCTGGCGGCGGGGGAGCGGCTGCGTGAGCTGTTGCTGCCCTTGAAAGGGCAGGGGCTCAAGGAGGTGTTTGTGGCCACCGATCTGGAGGCGGTGGCCAACCTGGGGCAGCACACCCCGGCCATTCATGTGATTTACCAGGGGGAACGAGAGAACGATACCAGCCAAAGCGGGCGGCAAAGCGCGTTCGATCAGGTTTGGCTGCTGGTGTTGGTGCACCGTGCCACTCCCAAGGAGGCCAGCGCCGGGGTGTGGTTGGGGCGCATGTTGCAGGCCGTGGCCGGTCGGGCCTGCGGTGACAGTACCTTTCGGCGTGAAAGCGCACCGGTCAAGCCGAGTTACAAGGGTGGGGTGGTCTATCTGCCCCTTGCCTTCAAGACGACAGTGAAATTCAAGGGAGAACGGTCATGAGCGAAACACTGCACCTGGAAGGGGATCTCTATATCGAGACCTTCACCAACAACGTCTCGAACGGGGTTATTGGCCCGGTGGACGTCAACAGCCTGGAAGTCAAACCGGACAGCGATAAGATCAGCATCCCGAGCAAGCGCAAGGGCAAGCTGGGTCAGGCGCGAGAGACCTATTTCGTGCCAAAGCCCGCCACGGTCACCATCAAGACCAGCGAGATCCCGCCGGTGCTGCTGGCAGCCGCCTTTATGGGGCTGGAGAGCCCCATCAACCAGGGGGCGGGGACGCTGACCGAGGTGCCGCTGACCCTGCCCGCCCATCCGAAATGGTTGTCGCTCGGCAAGACCAATCTCTCGGCCACCGGCCTGGTGGTGAAGGAGGGCGTCACCTCTTTGGTGCTCGGCACCGACTTCGAGATCAACTATGCCCTGGGGCTGCTGCGGGCCACTAAGGCGGGGGCGGTGGCAGATGGCGGCCCCGTGACCGTCAGCGCCAGCTACAACGCCATCACCGGTACCCGCATCGCCGGCAACGTGCAGCCAGAGGTGAAGGCGAAGCTGACCCTGGATGGGCGCAGTGTGATCGGTGGGGAGTCCATCATCCTGACGGTGCCCCGTGCCAGCCTGACCCCCAAGAAGGCGGTGGATTTCCTCAGCGACAAGCCCATCGAGATCGAGCTGGAAGGGGAACTGCTTGCCCTGGATGGTGAGACTGCGCCTTTCTATGTGGATCGGCCGGAGACGGTGTAAGGGGTGGACAGCAGAACGGCGGGGAGACCTGCCGTTTTGTGAAAAACCCTAGCCTCTTTCAAAACGCTGCTCAATTAAAGTCATTTGTGTCGCTATGGAAGCTGCTTTTACTCGATGGGACTTTTTTTCTCCGTGAGCGAAGTGAACACACAAAAGACCAGTTATCCCACATACAGCAAATACAGCCCAAGCAACAATAATGTTTGTTTTATCCGCTTCTGATATAGCCCCTGTTAAAATAGATATTACAGTTGCTAAGGCGGCACCTAGTAGTAAAGAGCCTACGGTTTGGATTAACCATGGCTCTGTGGTTAACTCTCCTATTTGGTTTTTGAGAACATCCCACTCATTACATGGGATCGGAAATGCTTTGTCGTTCTTAGGTCGAAGAACCTCAAAGCCTTGCGACATTTTGAATCCAGTTTCAGTGTCCATCATTTCTTCTCCTGAGTAGGGGAAGGTGATTCTGGCTTTACTACACCGGCGATTATTGCGTTAACAAGAACAGTGTTACCGCAGTTTCCACATGAGACCGGTATGACGGGGATAAGGGGGCCCCCCATCACAAGATTACCACTGTGAAACTCCATAAGTTGAAACGTATTGTCCGGAACATTCCATGGACCTTTGCCGCACATTGGGCAACCTTTGCCACCCCATTTTTCAGAAAGAAAGTCAATTACTTTTTGTGGGTGTAATTTAGACACTATGTTTCCTCAGAGAAGAGATATGAACATCTAGAATTTTGGAACTCTGATTTTACGTCGTTTAATTGCGTACATGCTAGTAATGCAGGTGTGATTAGCTCATCACAATCGAACGTTCACAAGATTCTTGCGATATATTTATCAGTAATACACCATAAATCCGCATATCTTCCCATTTCCTTACTATGGGGCATCTCCTACTTGTTCGGGAATGCCCATGTCCACCTCTTCCACCCTCAAACTCGCGCTGGAGCTGGCGGCCAAGGTCACCGGCCGCGAGGACCTGGCTGCGCTGGCGGGTGAGGTGCAGGAGCTGGGCCCTATCTCAGACGAGACGGCCGCCGAGACCGAGCGGCTGGCGCAGACGCTGGAAACCCTGAGCCAGCAGCAGGAACTGATCGCGCAGTTCAACCAATCCGCCGAGGCCCTGACTCAGCTTGAGCAGGCCAGCGTACTGTCCCGCGACAAGCTGGCACAATTACGGGCCGAGCAGCAGACCAGTGCTGGTCAGGCCCGTGTGCTCACTGACCAGGAACGGCTGCTGGCATCCGAGGTCAAGCAGCTGGAGCGCCAGCTGATTTCCCAATCCGCCGCCCATACCCGCCTGCACGTCGGGCTCACCCAAGCCGGGCTCGATACCCGCAACCTTGCCCAGGAACAGCAACGCCTGCAGCGGGAGCTGCGCGAGAGTGCGGCCCAGACCGAACGGCTGGGGCGTTCCCTGGTGCAGGGAGCGCAAGGCGCTGGCGGCTTCCAGGGGGCCATCGGTAGCCTGACCGGCCGCCTGGTGGCCATGGCCGGTACCTGGTTCGGGATCCAGACCCTTACCACCCAGCTGATGGCCATGTTCCAGACCGGCGATCAGGCCGAACGCCTCAGCGTTCAGCTCAAGGCGGTGATGGGCTCCATTGAAGGAGGCCAGCAGGCCAGCGCCTGGATCCAGGACTTTGCCAAGAACACCCCGCTGCAGCTTGACGAGGTGACCCAGGTCTTCGTGCGTCTGAAAGCCTTTGGCATCGACCCCATGAATGGTGCCATGCAGGGCATCGTCGATCAGGCGTTCAAACTGGGCGGCGGATTTGAGGAGGTGCAGGGTATCTCCCTGGCCCTCGGCCAGGCCTGGGCCAAGCAGAAACTGCAGGGGGAGGAGATCCTGCAGCTTATCGAGCGCGGGGTGCCGGTGTGGCAACTGCTGGAGCAGGTCACCGGCAAGAACACCGCCGAGCTGCAGAAGCTCTCGGAAGCCGGCAAGCTCGGCCGTGACACCATCCAGGCCCTGATGAACGAGATCGCCGCCCAGTCGAGCGGGGCTGCGGCCAACAACATGAGCCTGCTCTCGGGGCTTATCTCCAACGCCCAGGACAACCTGGCCAAGTTCTACCGCATGGTGGCAGAGAACGGAGCGTTGACCTGGCTCAAGAACCAGCTGGCCCAGCTCAACGCAGAGTTTGACGCGATGGCCAAGGATGGCCGCCTGCAGGCGTGGGCCCAGCGCCTCTCCGATGGCATCGTCGGGCTTGGGGAGTCCATCAAGGCCTTTATCCAGACCGTCTATGCCTGGCGGGATGCCCTGCTGGTGATGGCGCAGGCCTGGTATGGCCTGAAAATCGCGGGCTGGATTGCCGATCTGCGCGGTCTTTATGGTCAGTTTATCGCCCTGCCGGCAGCTACGGCCACGGCTGCAGGAGGCATGAGCACGGCAGGCACGGCGGCGGCCGGTGCTGCCATCGGCGTGCGGGCGCTGGGCATGGCCCTCAAGGCTGTGCTGGCCGCAGTGACGGTGGAATCCATCATCCAGATCACCCAGTTCGCCAACGCCCTGCGCCAATGGGTACAAGCCGAGCTAGCCCTTAGAGAGGCGCAAGGCTTGCGCTCGCAAACCCAGGCCCAGCTCAATGGCCAGTTGGCTGCCCTCTCTGCCGAACTGGGTGTGGCCATTACCAGCATGGCGGATCTCGACCGCCTGGTCGCCGAGGGCAAGATCCATTACGACGAGGCCACCGGCAGTTGGCGAGCTGGGGCCGCCGCCGTCCAGGAGCTCGGTACCGAGGCCAAGCAGACCCGCGATTACATGAATGAAATCAATGCCGTGGCCAAGAAAACGGCGGCAGAGATCCCCGCCACCCTTGGCAAGGCAGCCGAGACCCTGGGGCTGGACTTCGAGCGGGCCAATGGCCGTATCGGCGAGAGTTTCAAGGAGACCTTGGGGGCGCTCGACACCCTGGTGCAGCACAGCGGCTCCAGTTCGGCGGCCTGTGAAGAGTACCTGGCGGCGGCGTTCAACCAGGCGAAGAACAAGGCCGAGATCGATGCGGTGATCGAGCGTATGCAGGCGATGGCCAAGCAGGGCCAGCTCACCGGGGATGGCATCACCCGCTCGATGGCCATCGCTGCTGACGCCATGAGCAAGGTGAAGGGGGGCAGCGGCGATGCCAAACAGGCGGTGGCGGCGATCGGCGATGGCTTCGACACGGCCGCCGCCAAGGCCAAGAGTGCCACCGATGCCATGCGCTCCGGCCTTCGCGGCGTGCAGAAAGAGGCAGAGCAGACCGGTAATGCCGTGGCCTCTGCAGGTGGTGGGGGCGGTGCCGGTGGGGGCCGAGGGGACGTCACCCGCACCGTGGGCGCCGGCTCGTTCTTCTACAAGACCGTGGACATCAACAACCTGCGCGGCAATGCCGATGCCCTGGCCAACACCCTCGCGGGCGTGGAAGAGGAGCTGGCCCGCTACAGCCAGAAGGTCAGGGACATCCCCGCCTATAGCGAATGGAGCAAGTATTACGGTGAGAAGTTCCAGAAGGAGATGGAGGCCATGCGCACCAAGCTCCAGCAGGAACTGAGCAAGGCCCAGGCCAAGGAGGCTGACAAGGCTCAGGTCAGCCAAGCAGGGCCATCCCCGTCCCAGTACTCGCCGCCTATCAACACCCCCAGCGCCAGCGTGCCGGCGGCCCAGCCTCTCCAGCCCATCGTGATCCAGCTGGGTGAGCGCTCGGCCCGGATCGATGTGGCGCCATCCCAGGTGGTGGGGCTGCTGGATGTATTGAAGCGCTACCAGGAGGGGCAGACATGAACAGCATCAACGGCGTTGAGCTGGATGACGAACTGGTCTGGAGCGATGAATGGGCGTGGACCCCCATGCTCCAGAGCGTGGATTACGCCGTGACTGGCGACTTGATTGCCCAGCACGGTTTGAAGGCCGGCGGCCGACCGGTCACCTTGACAGGTCGGATACGGTACGCCGGGCTGGCGGCGGTTTATCAGTTGCTGAGCGATCCGACACCGATGACGCTCTCGCTGTTCGGGCGTGAGTCTCAGGTCATCTTCCGCCATGCAGATGGGCCCATCCAGGCGATTCCCGATTACGAGGTTGCCAACCCGGCCGAGTTCCCCGAGCTGGGATACTCCCTCACCCTGCGTTTAACAGAGGTTTAAACATGCCCATCACAGCAAAAGATATCGTCATCTACGAGTCGGCCAGGCTGACGGATGAAGACAACGGCGGTGGGTTACCGACCGGCCGCCAGGTGATCGATGGGCAGGTCAACAACCTGTTCCCCGACACCAGTCGCCTGGACCGCACCCAGGGCCGGGTCAATATCCGCAAAATCTTCGGTGGGGTGGCGGTGGATACTCAGGAGGTCTACCTGGGCTCCCATTTCATGGTGAGCAAGGATGCCGCCGACAGTCGCGTCAACATGATCGCCTTTGCGGGCACCCCGACGGATACCCGGGCAGAGGTCAAGAACGCCATCGAGAGCTACCTGGTGCCCGGCATCAGTGCCCGCATGTACCTGCTCGGCGACCAGTACAAGGGGCAGCGGATGATCCTCGCGTTTCAGGAGGTGTCCGCTCCCGAGCCCGAACTGGGCGGCACCCTGCTGCTGCGTGGGGTGGACCCTGACACCAAGGCCGCCTATGAGCAGTACGTCAAGATCGCAGAGTATGAGGCCCACGAGCAGACCTTCACCTATGAACACGGGGGGGAGTTCAAGACCCTGGTGCGGCGGGTCTGCACCCTCAAGATCACGGCCCGGCTCGCCTTTACGTTCTATGGCGGCGCCCCGTATCCAACCGGCTCGACCACCTCGAACGGCAATCAGGTGGCCGACATCCTCACCACCACGGTGGCGGATGCGGCACGCTACTACGGGGTCGCTGCGTTGGCGCGGCCAGCCTTGCCGGGGGATCTGCAGGTGCGGGTCAACTCGGTTTACAAGCCGATCGTGCCGAGCGCCTATGGCGAGAACCTGTTGACCGACCGCTCGGCGGCGACTGATCTGGCGATCATGCAACCCTCGGGCAATGCCGTGACCCGCCCCCTCCAGTTCGCCCTGGTGGCGGGTAGCCAGTCCCGCAGCTATCTGGAGCGGGTGCCCAAGCGCGGCTCCCTGCAACTCACGATCGATGGGGGCGTGTTCAAGGACAATGGCAGTGGGGAGCTGAAGTTCCAAAGCGGTAACAACAACTTCAGCAAGCTGACCGTGAACTTCGAAACCGGTCAGATCGACGCCTGGCGCAATGCGGGCAGCTTTACCGCTTCGGCCACCGCCAGCTACACCCCGGCGGTGCGGATCCTGGGCAACCTCATCAGCGTGAGCCGGGAGGTGACCCCGGCCACCCGCACCTTTAACTGGACGTTCGACTTCTCCGCCGCCATCCCCATGCCGGGCTCGGTGCGGGTCTTGTACCGGGCGCTGGGTAAGTGGCAGCAGCTCGAAGACAACGGCAGCGGCCAGCTGGTGGGGCAGGGCTCTGGCACTCAGAACTTTGTGACCGGCTCCCTGGCCGTCACCACTGCCGCCCTGCCGGATGCCGAGAGCGAGATCATCGTCCAGTACCAGCCCGCTCAAGGGATAGCGGTCGAGTTGCTGCTGGGCAGCAAGACAGTCGGCAAGCACCAGCGCCTGGAGTTGCCGGACGGCATCCTGCCGGGCTCGCTGCAGGTCAGCTGGGTCAATGGCAGTACCGGATACAGCCTCACCAGCAACGAGCAGGGGGAATTGTCCGGCAGTGGCAGCGGCACCGTGCTCGATGTGGATGGGCTGATCGAGTTCATGCCACTCGTGTTGCCCAGTGATGGACTTTATACCCTGACCTACACACCGGATATCCGTCTGCTTGGGGAGGTGGTGATCCCGGGAGCAGGAAACCAGAGTGCCAACGGGTCGGTGGGGCAAGCGTTCAAGCCGAGGAGCTTCCTGCTGCGCTATGCGGTACGCCGCTTCAATCACGCTGGGCGCTTTAATGCCCAAGGGGATGGCTATTACACCACCCAGGTGATCGATATCCGCGATGACGGGGTAGGCAATTTGCTGCGAGATGAGGCCGTGGTGGGGACGATCGACTATTTGACCGGGGTGTTTTCGTTCAGCTGGTCACAAAGTTACAGCTACCAGTATTACATCACAGAGCAGGGGTATCAGACCGTCAACCTGCAGGAGGAGATGGTGGGGCCCGGCAGCTGGCAGGCGCTGGAAACGGGCACTGGAACCACCCCCATCACAAGCCAAGTCAATGCGCCGGAACTCGATTTCCTACTGGGTAAGCCCAACATCCTGACCGGTTCGCTCTGGTTTACCGATGGCAGCACTCACTATATCGAGCGGGATGGCATCCTCTGGAAGAACCCGGACTCCCGCACCGGGGCCGGTAGCCGGGTTGGCCGGGTGGATCTGGGAATAGGGCGGGTAGTGCTCTCCGATCTCAGCGGCTTTACCGGCAACCTCACGCTGCTCTCTTGTGCCCGCGTGGTGACGGCGGCGTTTGCCAATGCGCTGACCTTCCGCACCCCCGGTAGCCCGCTCAAGCAAGCCAACTTCCAGCTGATCGCGGTGGCCTATGACGGCACCCTGGTGAATGCCAGCGCGGATGCCCAGGGGGATCTGGTGGGCGAGGGCGTGACGGGGACGGTGAACACCAACACCGGGGTGGTGAAAGCCGATTTTGCCAAGCCGATCATGGCGAGCTCGGCCCGCTACAACACAGTGTTGCTCACCGCCTTGCCGCTGGATGCCGCCCGCATTGGGCTGGATCCGGTACGCTTGCCCGCCGATGGCAAGGTGCCCATCTACCAGGATGGCGACACCCTGGTGCTCTCCCACATCTCCTCCCAAGCGGTGGGGGAGCCGGCCGGTGGCGCCGTGCTCGACGCTGGCCGTGACTATGTGGCCGATCTCTACCTGGTGGGGGCCAATGGCAAGCGCCTCGCGCCATCCCAATACACCGAGGATCGGGATAGTGGTCTGCTGACCCTGAAAGCAGGCTACAGCCTGGTGGATGACACTGGTGCTGCAGTGACAGCACCGCTCACCTTCGTCAACCGCATCGAGCACATGAGTCTGGTGCTGGACGTGCAGATCTCCGGTGACCTGACCCTGGCCGATCCGCTGGTACACGACTATCCGGCCGGGGAGACCATGGTCAGCTCCTGCCTGCAGTTTGGCGACCGCTTTGCCAGCTGGGCCAACAACTTCGTCCAGCAGAGCTGGAACAGCGCCAGCCCGAACTGGGGCAGTACGCCCGTAGGTGGGGCCATCAGCGCCAACTACAACTGGACGGATCACCCGGTGCAGGTGACCGACCGTGGGGCGGTGGATGAGCAGTGGGCGCTGGTGTTCACCGGCACCTCTACTTACAACGTCATCGGCAAGACGCGGGGGCTGATCGCCTCCGGCAACCTGACCACCGACTTGGCGCCCCTCAACCCCAACACCGGTACCCCTTTCTTTGTGCTGGAGGCAGCGGGTTTCTCCAACGGCTGGGCCAACAACAACGTGGTGCGTTTCGATACCAGTTCGGCGTTGGCCCCCATCTGGTTGCTGCGCTGCATCAGCGTCGGCCGCGCCACCCACCCGGACGACAGCTTCGAGGTCTTCCAGCGCGGTGATGCCGATTAAGCGGCCGCCGACAATGAGCAACGACGAGGAGCCGCGCCATGCAGCGACTATCAGGCAGTGTCAATGACCAGGGCGTGCTGCTGGCCGATGCCGTGGTGCTGGCCCTGCCGCGCTTTGCCGGGGTGATCCCCGGCTCATCCCCGCCCAGGGTGGGGCGCTGGGTGCTTGCCCATACCCGCACCGACGGGGCGGGGGCGTGGCAGCTCGATTGCGACTATTCAGGCCCGGTCATCGTGATGTGCTGGGATACCACAGGACGACAACTGGCCCCCATGGTACTGGGGCCGGTGGAGGCATAGATGGCGCTCGAATATGGCAGCGGAACCCAGGCAGATCCTTATCTGCTGGTCAATCTGGCGGATGTGACGGAATGGCTGACCACCAAGCAGACTCAGGGCTACTGGTTTGCACTGGTGGCGGATCTCGATGTCTCCGCCACCAATATCACCACACCGTATGCCGACTGGAAATGGAACCTGGATGGGCGGGGCTTCAAGCTCAGTATTAAATGCAATTCCACCTCAACCAACATCGTCATTAATAACCTGCAAGCCTGCAATCTGAACAACGTGTGGTTTGTGTTGAGCACAAACGCCACCTATTTCATCAATGGCGGCACCCCGGGAACGATGAAGCTGAGCAACGCGGTGCTGCAGTTCACCAAAGCGTTCACCACTGCCGCCAAGACGATGGTGAGCGGGACCAATGGGCTGGTGATAGAGCCAGGCAGTTACATCGCGGTAGCAGCAGGCTCAACGAATATTTACCGGCAAGGTACCGTGATGGCCAACACCATCAACACCGCCAGCTTTGCTGATGGCAATCCGTATAACCGCAATAACTACACGACCTTTGCCGAGGTAAATTGGATCTTTGATGGCATCAGCCTGCCGCGCCCGCGTGCGCAGGCGACCGTCGATCTGACCAACCGTTACGGGGTCAAGGGGCAGAGCAAGGTGGGCAGCAACGGCCTGCAGCGCAATGTGGCGGTGTTTACCGAAAACGGACTGCGTTACAAGCTGCAGACGACCAAGCCCGATGGCACCTTTTTTATCAATCTGAACGACGTGGCCACCCCGGTGATCTTGCTGGTGCATGACGAGATCGGGGCCAAGTTGGTGGCCAATACCGCCTATGCGCTCAATCAGATCATCCACCCCGCCATTCCCAACGGCTATCGCTACCGATGCACCCTAGCGGGCAACAGTGGCGCTACGCTCCCCGCCGAGCCGTGGCCTACTGCGGCGGTACTGACAGCCGGGGCCGCCCAGTTCACCCCGGAGCCGGTATTTGAGCCCAAGGCACACGGCCCGCTGCTGCCGGTGTTGTTTAACGTGTTAACCGAACAACCGGTGTGAGGTCGATATGGCAACTCCCTATTTACTAGCGACCGATCCCCGCGCTCTGGTGTTTACAGCCACGGCGAGTTATGTCTCCCCGGCTGCGCCGGCGGTGTTGTTCGATGCGCCCGACTGGTTGGAGCGCACCATCACCGGCCGGGTGGCCGGGGTGGTCACGGTGCGCAATATTGGCCGCGCCCGCGAAGTGCTGGTGTTGAGCGCAGAGCCGGTCGATGGCCAGTACCGGGTGCTGGCCGAGGTGATCAGCGGCGGCGATGGGGCCTTCGCCGCCGAGTGGCTTACCTACCAGGGCAAGGTGCTGGTGGTGGGGCTCTCGCAGTATGGCGAGACCTGGCAGGCCGAACGCATCTATCAGGTGGGGGAGGTGGTGAGCCCGACCGAGTGGAACGGTTTCATGTATGTCTGCGAGCAGCCCGGCACGGCGGACATCGAGGAGCCGGTCTGGCCGCTCGCCGAAGAGGCCGCCGTGTTTGTCGGTAGCGCCGTGTTTCGTGCCCGGCAATATCTGCCCATCGTGGCCCATGGGCCGCTGCAACCCGAGATCGAGGTGAGCTGATGTATCTGCCACCCGCTGCCACTGCCATTACGCTCGCCATTGCCTCGCGCCGCCTGGTGAAGATCCCCGCCCCGGCGGCCATCGACTTTTATCTGGGGGGATCGCTGCGCCCACCCATGGCCCCGTCGCTCCGCACTGCGGTAGCCAGCGGTTGGCAGGGGATGGCCCAGGTGAGGGATAGCCAGCTGACCCTGACACGTGGCCTGCTGCACGCAACCGACCAAGGTGACGCGCTGCCCTTTGGTCAGGCGAGACCGTTGGCACAGCCGCTGATGGCCCCGCTGACCCAGGCGCGGGCCGTGGATCTGACCCAGGTGGGGAGCTGGCTGCTGGCCACCCGGCAAGACAGCCGCCTCTGGCAGGACTTGGTGATGAGCGCGGCGCGTGATCAACAGCCCATGCGAGGCGCCTGGCAGCAGGCTGCCCAGCGACTGGATCTGGCCTGCACCGGCCCCTGGCAGCAACCGCCCGCCTGTGACCAGGCCACCGCCACCTGCTGGCATATCACCGATCTCCGCTATCGCCCCTGGGAGCTGCGTTGGGACGGGTTGCCGCCGTTGCTGACCCGGTTACCTGCCCGCAACCAGCTCGATTTTGCCCTGACCGTTGCCTCGGTCGAGTGGCAGGCGATGAGCCTGGTGTTTTCACTGGCCGAGCCCCAGCCCGATCGCGCCGTAGCTCCCCGCGACCAGGGGCACTGCCTGCCCGCTGGCTATGCCCGCCTGGCCGACCAGGCCGATGCGCTGCCCTGGGGAGCGGGCGCCAAACCGCTCGACCCGGGCTGGGGGCTTGAGCATGGCGACGACTCTGGCGGCGAGATTGGCGATCGCGAGCCTCCCATCAACCCTCAACCGGCGCCCTACATCATCATGAACGAGATCAGTTGCGTTGCCGTCAATGGCAGTGAGCGCGTGCCGCTCGCCCTGTTCAACCCGAGCCTGAAACTCGATATCGACAGCTTTGTGTGGGAGCTCTCCGGTGAGCTGCGGGGCAAGACCAATCTGCCCTATGTGAAGCCGACTGCCACCGGGCCGCGCCATATCGAGTTGACCATCAACGGCTGGACCTGGTTGTTTGCGGTGCAGGGCTACCGGGTCAATCGTGCCTTGGGGAATGAGGTCTACCCCTTCACGGCCCGCTCGCGCTCTCAGTTCCTCGACAGCCCCTGGGCGTCCCTGGTCGATGTGACCCTGCCCAATGAGATGACCGCCTGGCAGCTCGCCGAGGCGCTGTTGACGCCGCTGGGCTTTGCCATCGAGCGCCCCGCCCACGGCGAGTGGGTGCAGACCCCGGACTGGCCGCTGGCACCGGGCTCTATCAGCGAACGGATGGCTCCCAAAGAGCTGCTGGCCAGGCTGGCCAAGGCGGCGGGGGCCGTGCTGGTACCCCACATGAGCGAAGACAAGGTGACGGTGCAGCCCCGTTATCTGGTAAGTCCCTGGCAGTGGGCCACGGCGCCGGATTCGGCCTTTAGCCACCTCATCCCTGAGGCGATGATCCCGGAAGAATCGAGCGAGTCGGCATCAAGTCCGCGCCTGGAGCGGGTGTTGATCGCCGGCACCACCCACGGGGTGGTCACCGAGGTGGTGCGCACCGGCACGGCGGGCGGGCAGAGCGGGGAGGATATCAGCGACGTGCTGGCCCAGACCCACCCGGTCAATGCCGAGCGGGGCCGCAATCTCATCGCCGACTCTGGCGAGCAGGAGATGGTGACCCTGCGCCTGCCACTGATGCGGCCGGGGCAGGCCCCCGGGCTGGTGGTACCTGGTCAGCTGGTGAAGGTGCTGCGGGCCGATGGTAGCCATACCAGGGCCCTGTGCATCAGCAATGCGCTGGCACCCTCTGGCATCAGTTCGGTGTGGCAGAACGTCACCCTGGAAGTGCATTTGGACATGGAGGCATAGATGGCGAGCAACAACCCGTGGAAAAAGTTTGAGGCCATGCTGCCGAGCACGGTGAGGGTGAGGGGCAAGGTGCTGCTGATCGATAGCCTACGCGGTACCAGTCTCATCGAACAGGTGGGCGGGGCCACCCTGCGGGTGTTTGGCACAGGTGCCGCCGTGGGCCGCTGGGTGCTGGTTGAAAATGGTGCAATTGTGACCCAGCTCCCCGATCTGCCCTTTGCCAGAATTGAAGTCTAGGGCTACGTTTGATGCCAACTGAACAGGAGGTTCTATGAGACGGTTGATAATACTGCTGATATTGGCGATGCCCGTGGTGGCGAATGCTGGAGCAATGAGATGCAAAAGCGCACTGATCAGCGAAGGAGATTCATCCTTCAACGTGCAGAAGAAGTGCGGTCAACCTCAGATGAAAGAGGACATCATCGATGAGCGTCTTCTGGATGCTCCTAAGGTTGGGGAGCGCTGGACCTATCAGGCTCGCGAAAGCGACATCCCTCAGGCCGTGACCATCATCAATGGCAAGGTTACCCAGATAGAAGACCTCACCCGCTGATATGACAATGGCCACGCAATGTGGCCATTTAAACTCCTTCGTTTAACCCCTCGATACTGCTTATCAAACTCAGCGAAACCGCTTCACCCAATTTGATAAATCCAAGGCACAGACAGATTTTCGTTTTAACCGCGAAAGTTTTTCATTTTTCGCGGCGGGCTACAAAACTGCGCTTTCAATGCCATGTTCTGCCAGCAGGCTGGTGAGCCTGGTGACCACCCCTATCTGGCTCAGGATCTTGTCGGTGACGATCAGCGCCTTGCGAAAGCCATGACCCTGGATGTCGGCCGCCGCTTCTTGCAGGCAGCCCGCCCCCATCAGGTTGACCGCGGGAATGTAGAACTTGAATGTCGCCATGGTGGACTCCGTTTGATTAGCCATTAAGTGGTATACGGGCGTCAACATAACAGCGTCAGAGGGGATGAAAAGGGGTCAATGGTATCTGATTGGCAACTTTATGGACTCGATCACGGACCGAAAAACCGGGGCCAGAGGGGGATTGACAAGGGCGCTTGCCTCTTGTTCGGTGTAAAAACGTTTTTCAAGAAATTCATCAAGTTAGCAAACGTTTTGCCGGTTTTTTAGCGCCTCGGATGCACGGAAGTGTGAAGCGCGTCAAGGAATTGGAAAGCGCTTTCGACCATAGTTGGCGCCTTCCCCGATGGAGGGAAACAGGCTCGAAAATACCATAAAGAATCACCTTAACTGCGCTCGGCTGCGAGGCGGCGGGATGCAACCAGGAGTCCACTATGTCTGATGTATTTCACTTGGGTTTGAAGAAAGCGGATCTGCAAGGCGCCACCCTGGCGATCGTTCCCGGTGACCCCGAGCGCGTGAAGCGCATCGCAGAGCTGTTGGACAACCCTGTGCACCTGGCCAGCCATCGTGAGTTCACTACCTGGCGCGGCGAGATGGACGGCAAGGCCGTGATCATCTGCTCCACCGGCATCGGCGGCCCGTCCACCTCCATCGCGGTGGAAGAGCTGGCCCAGCTGGGTATCCGCACCTTCCTGCGCATCGGCACCACAGGCGCCATCCAGCCGCACCTGAACGTGGGCGATGTCATCGTCACCACAGGCTCGGTGCGCCTCGACGGTGCCAGCCTGCACTTTGCACCCATGGAGTTCCCGGCCGTGGCCGACTTCGACTGCACCACTGCGCTGGTCAACACCGCCAAGGAGCTGGGTTCCACCCTGCACGTGGGTGTGACTGCCTCTTCCGATACCTTCTACCCGGGTCAGGAGCGCTACGACACCGTATCCGGCCGCGTAGTGAGCCGTTTCCAGGGTTCCATGAAAGAGTGGCAAGCCATGGGCGTGCTGAACTACGAGATGGAGTCCGCCACCCTGCTGACCATGTGCTCCAGCCAGGGCCTGCGTGCCGGTATGGTAGCCGGTGTCATCGTGAACCGTACCCAGCAGGAAATCCCGAACGCCGAAACCATGGCGAGAACCGAATCTGATGCCATCAAGATCGTGCTGGGCGCCGCCCGCAAGCTGATCTGATAGCACCACCACGAGTGGGGGGTGGGGGCCGTTGCGAAAGCGCGGCCCCTATCTTTATCCGCCGTTTGCCCTGTTCCCCTTCGCCTCTCTGTTTTCCCTCCCAATGCGTTTGATGTCGGCCAACATCCCTAGAAGGGGGCGGCACACTTGACGGCCATCGGCTCGCCGCTCACCGGATGCACGAAATCCAGCGCGCTGGCATGCAGCATCAGCCGTGGTGCCAGCTCGCAACCCGGCAGCACCAGACCGCCGTAGAGATCGCAGCCGAGTATGGGATGACCCAGCCACTGGCTGTGGATCCGCAGCTGATGGGTGCGGCCTGTCTCCGGCACCAGGCTGACTCGGGTCAATGGCAAGGGCTCGCCCCTCGCGCCCTCGCGCACCAGTCGCTCCACCACCCGATAGCGGGAGCGGGCGGGCTTGCCGCTGGCGCAGATCTTCATCAGGGGGAAGATCGCCGGATCCTTGGCGATGGGGGCCTCGATCACCCCCTCATCGTCCGCCAGGTGGCCGCACAGCAGGGCGTCATAGGCCTTGCTCACCGCCCGCTGGCTGAACTGCTGGCACAGCATCCCGTTGATGCCCTTGTCTCTGGCCACCACCATGAGACCCGAGGTGCCAAAGTCGAGGCGGTGGACCAGGGTGCAGCCGGGGTAATCCTGCACCAGCCGATAATGCACCGAGTCGAGGTTCTGCGGGTTCTTGCCCGAGAGGCTGAGCAGGCCGCTCGGCTTGTTGATGAGCAGCAGGTGTTCATCCTCGAACAGGACCTCTATTTGGGCATTGCAAGGGGGGGCGATAAAGGTATCGACGATAACAGACATGGGGCGCACGGGCTGGAAACGGGGGGCGATCATACTCCAAGCGGTGGCGCGGGGCGAATCGGCGTGAGCTGGCCAGGTCCTGCCTGGGGTATCTGGTGGCAAGTGATTGATAATGCAGGACGATGCCGTTTTGTGACCCCTTCCCGAGTTCATTCGGCGCTGGCTTGCTAAGGTATGGCTCCCTGTCATGTCGTAAGGAGCCTCTCCATGGCGTTGCCCGTTATTCTCGATTGCGATCCCGGCCACGATGATGCCATCGCCCTCATCCTGGCGCTGGCGAGCCCAGAACTCAAGGTGCTGGCGGTGACCACCAGCGCGGGCAACCAGACCCCGGACAAGACCCTCAACAACGCCCTGCGCATCCTCACCCTGCTCGGTCGCCACGACATTCCGGTGGCGGCGGGGGCCCCCAAGCCGCTGATGCGCGAGCTTATCATCGCCGACAACGTGCACGGGGAGTCGGGCCTCGACGGCCCCACACTGCCGGATCCCGCCTTTGCGCCCCAGGCCATGACGGCCCTCGAGCTGATGGCCAAGTGCCTGCGCGAGAGTCCGGAGCCGGTCACCCTGGTGCCGACTGGTCCCCTCACCAATATCGCCCTGCTGCTGGCGGCCCACCCCGAGTTGAAATCCAGGATTGGCCGCATCGTCTTGATGGGCGGCGCGGCGGGGGCGGGCAACTGGACCCCGGCGGCGGAATTCAATATTTATGTGGACCCGGAAGCGGCCGATATGGTGTTCAGCGCCGGCATTCCCATCACCCTGTGCGGGCTGGATGTGACCCACGAGGCCCAGGTGATGGACGAGGATATAGCGCGGGTGCGTGCCATCCCCAACCCGGTGGCCCAGTGCGTGGCGGACCTGCTCGACTTCTTCATGATCTACCATCGGGATCCCAAGTGGGGATTTGCTGGCGCGCCGCTCCATGACCCCTGTACCATCGCCTGGTTGCTGGCGCCTTCGCTGTTCCATGGGCAGGACTGCTGGGTCGGCATAGAGACCCAGGGCAGGCATACTGTGGGGATGACGGTGGTGGATCGCTACGGGCTCACCGGCAAACCGGCCAATGCGCGGGTACTGCTGGGGCTGGACAGGGTCGGCTTCATCGATCTGCTGGTGGGGCGCCTAAGGGCATTTGACTAAGTTCTTCGACATCGGATAAGGGGTTGGGCATGTGGAAAGGGACGTTGGCACTGCTGACATGTATGCAATTGACTGCCTGTGCCACCCCCTTCGAGAGGATGTGGCAGGGACTGGCGACCTGCGATCTGGACGATCTCCATCTCGACAGCGAGAGCGGTGAGCCGTCCCACCCGCTGCTCAAGAGCTTCACCCCCGACAAGACGTCAGACGGCTTCGCCTGGTACAAGACCCACCAGGAGCTTCATGGCCTGCCCATCACGGGCTTTCTGATCCCGGCCTCGACCTTCGAGGTGCACGCCCTGTTTGTGGATACCCCCATCGCCAATGCACGCAGGCTGACCCACAACGCCTATGGCAGCGAGTTTGCCGACGAGCAGAAGCACGACAGGGGGGAGGCCCCCCTGCTGCTGCGCGATCCGGGCAACCCCAAGCGCTCCATCATCGACTGCACCCGGGGGGAGTCGGCGGAGCCGCTGCCGGAAGAGTCCTTCCCGGAATAGGGAAGGACATTCTGATGACCATGAGAGAGGGGAGCCTGGGCTCCCCTCTCTTTTTATCTGTTGCCGGCTAGCCCTCAGGGATAACCCAGGGTCTGCTTGATGACAGCCAACTGGGCCGTTATCCACGCCGGATTGGTTGATCCCCTGGTCATCCCTGTTCAGGGATACCCCAACGTCCCCTTGATGACAGCCAACTGGGCCTTGATCCAGTCAGGATTGATGGGGCCCCAGTCGCTGATGCGGTAGTGGCCCTGCAGGTGGCGAGCCCCCTCGGTCTGCTCGAAGGCGCAGCTGATATCGAGTTCGGCCAGGGCGCTCAGGGTATCCTGGGCGGTGCGCCTGGGCATGCCGGTGGCCGCCATGATGGCGGGCACTGTGTCCGTGCCCTGGCTGATGAGGTGAGCCACGTAGAGGCGGCGATAGAAGCTGGTGCGGGTCTTGCTCGGTTCGCTCATTGCCCGTCTCCGCCTGATGCCGGTACGCTCCTCATATCTCGTCCTCGAGACGGTCGAAGTAGCGCCAGGTAGCGATGGCGGCCTTGCCCATCACCAGCGCCCAGACGCCGAACCAGAACCAGCGGAAGAAGCTCCAGGTGGAGGCATCGGGCTGGGTGCTCTCTATCTTGGTGACGTTGGGGAAGAGGGAGAACATGTTCACCCGCCAGCCGTAGGAGGTGATGATGGCCAGGCGCTTCTCGAACTCCATGGACTTGGCCTTGGCCTGGACGTCGGCGGCATTGAACTTGAAGTAGAAGGGCCAGCCCCAGCCGGTATCTTCATTGCGGAACACCCGGATCTTCTCGCCGGGACGCTCGGTGTAGATGTAATAGACGTCGGTGATGGGGCCGTCGGCCGGGTTCTTCTGGCTGATGGGACCATCCTTGTCGGTGCGCTTCACCTCGACCCCCGTGATGGTGGCTATGGTGTGTTCCGGCAGATAGAAATCGAGCCAGAGCGCGGAGAGCAGGGCGACGAGGCCCAGCGTGATAAAAGCGGGTTTCTTGAACTTCAGGCTCATGGTGTTCTCTGGGTGAGGGGGAATGACGTGCCTCTACCATACCCATATTTGCGGATGCAGCCCAGCCCCTAATGGCGCCTTGTGGGCAAAAAGCCGTTTTAAACACGAGGGGACAGACCCCGGGGCGGGGCCCGGAGTCTGTCAACGAGAGGGGAGTATTACAGCTGGAACTGGGCGAGTTGCCTGCGCTGCTGCTCGGCGAGCTGTGACAGTTCGTGACTGGCGGCGGCGCTCTGGCTGATGCCGGCCACGTTCTGGTTCACTATCTCGTGGATGTTGGTGATGTTGCGGCTGATGTCGGCGGTGACACAGGATTGCTCCTCGGCGGCGGTGGCCACCTGGGCATTGGCGCCATTGATCTGGTTGACCGCCTCCGTGATACCCCCCAGCAGCGCCTGCACCTCGGCGGAGAGGCGCTGGTTGTGGCCGAGGATCTCCAGGGTCACCTGCACGCCGCTGTTGGCGGAGAGGGACTGACTCTGCAACTGCTCTATGATGACCTGGATCTCCTTGGTGGAGTCCTGGGTCCGCGCCGCCAGCAGGCGCACCTCGTCGGCCACCACCGCAAAGCCTCGGCCGGTTTCACCGGCGCGGGCGGCCTCGATGGCGGCGTTGAGCGCCAGCAGGTTGGTCTGCTCCGAGATGCTCTGGATCACCTCTATCACCTTGCCGATCTGCTCGGACTGGGACTTGAGCCGCGCGACCACGGTGGCGGCGTTCTCCAGGCTGCCGGTCATGCGACCGTTGGCCTGGATGCTCTCGGCAAACAGCGCCAGCCCCTGCTCGACCCGGCGGTTGGCGTCCCGTGCCAGCTCATCGGCCAGGGCGGCGTTGTGGTTGACGTTGTCCGCTGTGCTGGCCAGCTCGGTGACGGCGGAGGCCACCTGCTCGGTCTCGCTGCGCTGCTGCTGGGCGTTGGCCTCGGACTGGGTCATGACGGCAGCCAGCTCGGTGGCGGCGGAGGCCACGTTGCCGCTGATGCCGGTCAGGGCATGGATAGTGCTGCCAAGCTGGCTCAGGGTCTGGTTGATGTCCTTGGCCAGCTGGCCCAGCTCGTTGTTGCCTTCGGCCTTGGCGCGCACGTTGAAGCGACCGAGGGCGACGGCGTGCATCACCTCCTGCAACTGGCCTATGGGCTGGACGATGCGACCGGAGAGCCACCAGCCGCCGCAGAGCGCCGCGACCAGGGTGGCCCCCATCAGCAGCAGGGTCTGCAGCAGGGTGGCGTGGTAGTGGGCCTGCTCCTGGGCTATCTCCTGCTGGATCAGCTGATTGATGTGGGCAGAGAGGGTGTCAATCTGCTTGATGAGCTGCTCCCCCAGCTCGCGAAAGCGCAGCCGGGACTGCTCATAGCCGGCGGGCTCGCCACTGCCTGCGTGTTTGGCGGCCAGCAGCGGCAGCATGTTGCTGCGGGTATGGCCGAGATAGGCCTGCAGCGCCGCGGCCACCTGGCCGTTGTCCTGCTCGGCCCCCGGGATCACCAGCCGCGACAATATGGTGGCTATCTCCTGCTCGGCGGCGGAGAGCTGGCTCGGCAACTGGGCGAAGCGCGCCTGATCGTAGAGGCCGTAGATGGCGTTGGTGCGCAGCCGGTAGGTGGCGTGGATCAGGGCGGCGATGTCGTCCTTGTGGCGGGTGACGCTGGCGGTGGTATCGTTCATGTCCTTGATGGCACCGTCTATCTCCTGCTTGCTGATCACGGCCATGAGCAGCATCAGCAGGCTGGCGAGCAGTAGTGGAATGAGAACTTGCAGACGAATGGACAGATTATTCAAAGACATGAAAGATCCTAACCCAAAAGAGGAGTGAGGCGGCATCTTACACAGGCGCGACAACTCTTGTCACAGGGTTTTTAATGCTGAATTCTTGCTGAAGGAAAAGGTTTTTCTTGTGTTAAAAGAGTGTGATAGGCAAGATCGACTGCTTGTTACCTGGAGGTGTAGTGTGTCTCACTGGATTGATCCCGCCATCTTGGCGCTCTTTATTCCCACGTTTTTCTTTGTCTCCGTGACCCCCGGCATGTGCATGACCCTGGCGATGACCCTGGGCATGAGTCTGGGGGTGCGCCGCACCCTGCACATGATGTGGGGGGAGCTCATCGGCGTCGGCCTGGTCTCCGTGCTCTCTGTGGTCGGGGTGGCGGCCGTCATGCTCAACTATCCGGCCCTGTTCTCGGCCTTCAAGTACGTGGGCGGCGCCTATCTGGTCTGGCTCGGCATCCAGATGTGGCAGGCCAAGGGCAAGATGGCGATTCCGGCGGATCTCTCCGCCGGCCAGGAGACCAAGCCGCTCGGGTTGGCGCTGCAGGGCTTCGTCACCGCCATCGCCAATCCCAAGGGGTGGGCCTTCATGGTCTCCCTGCTGCCCCCCTTCATCAATGCGGCCAAGCCGATGGCCCCCCAGATCAGCGCCCTGGTGGTGCTCATCCTGGTCATCGAGTTCTCCTGCCTGCTGCTCTATGCGAGCGGTGGCCGCACCCTGCGCCACTTCCTCGCCAAGAGCGGCAACGTCACCCTGATGAACCGCATCGCCGGCTCGCTCATGCTGTTTGTGGGCGTCTGGCTGGCCTTCGGCTGAGGGGATAGGAATGAAAAAGGCCACCTCCCTGCCGGGAGGTGGCCTTTTTCGTGGGCGGCTGACGGCCGGGGTCAGTCGGTGAGGCAGTCGGGATCGAAGACGTATTCGCCGTCCAGCCAGCGCAGGATCTCGGCGACGCAGCCCTGATCCTGGAATGGCAGGTAGCGGGCCTTGAGGTGAGTCACCTGCTCAGGTGTCAGCTGGGCCAGCCCTATGTCCTGAAACAGCGGCAGGTCGGCCTCTATCATGGCGGAGATCTGCGGCCCGCAGGTGGCGTTGAGGGAGGCGTGCAGCGCCTGATCCGGATCGTACTGGCGGCCGAGCCGGTAACTCATGGGCAGGGTGGCGAGCGGCAGCACAGAGAGCGCCGCCTGCTTCATGGGATTGACCGCGTGACCGGCGGTGAGATCCGCGAGCTCTGCCGGGCGGTGCTCGAAGGCGCGCAGGTGCAGGAAGCTGCTCGCCTTGCTGCCGTCATTGACCGGGTAGTTGTCCCACAGGAACGGCTTGCGGTGCAGCCAGTCGGCGGCCTGCCTGAGGTGGGCGGCCGGGTACTCGGTGGAGCAGACCCTGGGGCCGGTCCAGAAGATGTCGAAGCGCTTGTCCAGCCCCTGGCCCAGATCCGTCAGATAGTGGGGGGGCATGGCGCCGAACACCTTCTCCAGCACGGGATCCGTCGAGTAGTAGCTGGGGCAGAAGATGAGACGGCTGGCGCGGGTGTGGGCCGCGATGTCGTGGGCTATGGTGAGCTGCCAGTGGGCGAGATCCGGGGTATCCCCCTTCATGTCGTCAAACAGCACCGCCAATATGTCGGGCTGGAGCGCCTCCTCGATGAGGTGCACCTTCTCGAGCAGGGCCGGGCGCTTGTGGGCGTAGTCGTGATGGGCGCCCATGGGGCTCAACCCCACACCGAAGGCGAGGCCGTTCTCCCGGCACTGCCGGGCCAGCTGGCGCAGGTGGTCGAGCTGCTCCCTCGGCCAGGGCTCGGCCCAGTGCTTGCGCAGGTAGCCGTCTTCCTTGGGGGCATAGAGGTAGAAGCCGTAGCCATGGCGGGGCAGCCACTGGGCGTAGCGGGCGCGGGCCTCCCAGCTCCAGCCCTTGCCGAAGAAGCCCTCGATCAGCCCCAGTCGGGGGGAGGGAGGATAGAGACCAGACAACTGGGTTTGATAAGGCATGGGTCACTCCCTTCTCGCCGGGCGCAGGTTCACCGTCTTGGCGGGAACGGGCGCCGAGTATGTGTATTGAACAGGGTCCGGCTTGCGTCCTAGACCGGATCTTCTTCCAGGAAGCGTACCCCTATCTTGCGAGGTTCACCCTCTTCCATCTCCGCCACCGTCCAGAGCAGGCCCTGCCAGGCGACGTGGTCACCCACTACCAGATTATCGCCCAACTGATGGGCAATGAAATCGCCGAGCGTCTGATCCGCCACCTCGCTCACATCCAGCCCGTAGAGCGGGGCGAGATCCACCAGCCTGGCGGTCGCCTCCAGCAGGAAGTCACCGAAGAAGCGCGGGCCCAGATCCTGCTCAGGCGCCTGGCTGAACAGCTGGCCGAGGGCGGGCAGATCGCGCTCGTGGCCGATGACGCAGAGGATGTCGTCCGACTGCAGGCAGGTACTGCCCGAGGGGTGCAGCAGCTCCTGGCCGCGGAACAGGGCGCAGATGCGGGTACCCTGGGGCATGCGCAGCTCCCGCAGGGGGGAGCCGATGCACCACTTCTCGGCGCTCAGGCGATAGACGAAGGTCTCCCACTGGCTGTCGAGATCGATCTCGAGCCCGGAGCGGTTGATGGGGGACGGCGGCGCCGGCACCTCCACCCGCGCCAGCCTGGAGGCCAGCGGCAGCGAGCTGCCCTGCAGGATGAGGGAGACCAGCACCACGAAGAAGGCAACATTGAAGTAGAGCTGGGCGTTGGGCAGCCCCGCCATCATGGGGAAGACCGCCAGTATGATGGGCACGGCGCCACGCAGGCCGACCCAGGAGATGAACCAGCGCTCCCGGGGGGCGAAGTTCTTGAACGGCAGCAGCCCTATCCAGACCGACACCGGGCGGGCAAAGAGTATCATCCACATGGCCAGCGCCAGCGCCGGCACGGCGATGGGCAGCAGATTGCTCGGGGTGGCGAGCAGCCCCAGCACCAGGAACATGCCGATCTGGCTGAGCCAGGTCAGGCCGTCCAGCACCGACAAGGTGGTGCTGCGGCTGCGCAGGGAGAGGTTGCCGAGCAACAGGCCGGTGAGGTAGATGGCGAGGATGCCGCTGCCCCCCACCGCTGTGGTGAGGGCGAAGATGAGCAGGCCGCCGCTGACGGTGAGCAGCGGATAGAGCCCGGGGGCCAGGCGGGCCGTGTTGATGAGCCGCCACAGCAGCCAGCCCCCGGCTAGGCCTATGCCGGCGCCCAGGCCAAACTGCTTGATGAGTTGCAGCAGCAGGAAGCCGGCGTCCAGCCCCTGCTGGGCGGTGGCCAGCACCTCTATCAGGGTGACGGTGAGAAAGACCGCCATGGGATCGTTGCTGCCGGACTCTATCTCCAGGGTGGCGCTGACCCGCTCGTTGAGGCTGCGCCCGCCGAGCAGGGAGAACACAGCCGCCGCATCGGTGGAGCCGACGATGGCGCCGATCAGCATCCCCTGCATCAGGTTCAGATCAAACAGCCAGGCGGCGGCAAGACCGGTCAGGCCTGTGGTGATGGCCACCCCGACGGTGGCGAGCGACAGGGCGGGCCAGAGTGCGACCCGAAAGGAGGAGACCCGGGTGCGCATGCCGCCATCCAGCAATATGATGGCGAGCGCCAGGTTGCCCACCAGGTAGGCGACAGAGTAGTCGGCGAAGTGGATGCCACCGGGGCCATCCTCACCGGCCAGCATGCCGACGGCGAGGAAGATGACCAGGATGGGGATGCCGACCCGGGACGAGAGCGCACTTAACAGGACACTGGCTCCCACCAACAAGGCACCGATAAAAAAGAAACTGTTGATGGTGGTGGCATCCAATGGCGAACTCCTTATAGCGGACGGCAAAACAGGCACATTATATGCAGATTGCACCCCTTTGTGTGGCTTAATTGTGCATCGATTTGCAGTTTTTTACGGTTGTTGTGCTGTTTTTAAGCAGCAGGCGCGAGGCTAAAGAGGGGCGAGAAAGAGGGGGCGGGAGTGGCAATCGGTGCCCATTTTCAGGGGCCGGGGCCGGGGTGCCAGCAGGCTGGCATCGAGCCCGGCAAGGGGGAGCAGGAGCGCCATCGGGCTCCTGCGGGGGAGGTCAGTCGTCCTCGTCGTCCTTGACTTCCCGGATCTTGTCCCTGTATTTCGGCAACTGCTTTTCGAGCTGTTTCATGTCCTTGATGGCATTGAGAAACAGGCCGAGCAGAAACAGCAGCGGCAGGCCTATCCATAACCACAGACTCATCAGATTCTCCTTTCGGTGTGACCGGCAGTGACATAACGGGCCAGGATCTCGTCGAGATGGGACAGTATGCACGCCTTGCCTTCAATATCCGCCTGTTGCAGGCAAAGCGCCAGCGCATCCGGATCCAGCCGCTGTTCAGCGGACTCCAGGGCGAAGCTGATGTGCCAGGGCTCGTAGGCGACCCCCTGAGCCGCCTCCAGCGGTTTGGCATAGGGCAGGAAGAAGCCGAAGTCGCTCATGTGATCCCCGAGCCATTCGCCGAGATCGGCAAACCAGCCGCCCGCCTCGTACTCCCAGGGCTCCAGCGCCAGCCTGGTACCGGCGGGCAGGCAGTCGGGATCATAGATGTCGAGATCCGTGCCCCAGTGGTGGCGGCTGGTGCCCGGCAGGGCGCTCCAGCGCAGTATGGCGTGGAGGCGCTCCTCGTCGCTCAGTTGCAGCGCATCCAGCGGCCGGTTGTTCGCATCCAGCAGGGGCCGCTCCCCGCGCCACTTGCCATTCCAGATGGCGAGCTGGCGCTCGAAGCTGCGCCAGCTGGAGGCGGCCTGCAGGTTGAACCCCTCATGGGCGGCCGCCACCTGCATGTCGTTGAAGGCCGCAGCCGTGGCGGCGGTCAGGCGGTGGGGGCCGCGCCCCACCAGGATGAGGTGGCTCTCGTCGAGCCCAAGCAGTTGATCCTGGGTCATGCCAGCAAGTGCTCCAGCACCCCTTGGTACATGTCCGCCAGCAGATCCAGATCCTCCGCCTTCACGCACTCGTTCACCTTGTGGATGGTGGCGTTGACCGGGCCCAGCTCGATGACCTCGGCGCCGGTGGGGGCGATAAAGCGCCCATCGGACGTTCCCCCCGTGGTGAGCAGGGCCGGTTGCTGACCGTTGACCGCCGCCACGGCGGCCACTGTAGCCTCCAGCAGGGCGCCGGTGTCGGTCAGGAAGGGCTGGCCGGAGAGGGTCCACTTCAGCTCGAAGTCCAGACCGTGACGGGTCAGCAGCGCCTCGACCCGCTCGCGGATGTCGAGATCGGTGAGCTCTGTGCTGAAACGGAAGTTGAACTGCACCTGCAACTCGCCGGGGATGACGTTGGAGGCACCGGTGCCGGCCTGGATGTTGGCTATCTGGAAGCTGGTGGGGGGGAAGTAGGCGTTGCCCTCGTCCCAGACGGTGGCGGCGAGTTCAGCGAGGGCCGGGGCCGCCTTGTGGATGGGGTTGTCCGCCAGGTGAGGGTAAGCCACGTGACCCTGTACCCCGCGCACCAGCAGATCGCCGGTGATGGAGCCGCGGCGACCGTTCTTCACCACGTCCCCCACCAGGTTGGTGGAGGAGGGCTCGCCGACGATGCACCAGCGGATCTTCTCGTTGCGCGCCTCCAGGGTGTCGATGACGCGCACCGTGCCGTTGATGAAGGGGCCCTCTTCATCCGAGGTGATGAGGAAGGCGATGGAGCCCTTGTGGTCCGGATGCTGGGCCACGAAGCGCTCGGTGGCCACCACCATGGCGGCGAGGGACCCCTTCATGTCGGCGGCGCCGCGGCCATGGAGCATGCCGTCCTTGATGGTCGGCTCGAACGGCGGGGTGTGCCACTTCTCCAGCGGGCCGGCGGGCACCACGTCAGTGTGGCCGGCGAAGCAGAACAGCGGTCCCTCGCTGCCACGGCGGGCCCAGAGGTTGGTGGTGTCTTCAAACACCATGGGCTCGATGACGAACCCGAGGCGCGCGAGGCGCTCCGCCATCAGGGTCTGGCACCCTTCGTCCAGCGGGGTAACTGAGGGGCGGCGGATCAGATCCTTGGCCAGTGCGATGACATCCGACATCGGCGTTCCTTAACAGAAATGTTTAACGAGAGAAGAGGGATTGGTAGTGGTCTGCCTTGAACCCCAGGGTCAGCTCGCCATCGCGGTCCAGCAGCGGGCGCTTGATCATGGCGGGGTGCTCCAGCAGCAGGGCGCGGGCTTTGGCGCCGTCCAGCCCTTGCTTGGCCTCCTCCGGCAGGGCGCGGAAGGTGGTGCCTCGGGTGTTGAGCAGGGCTTCCCAGCCCAACTGGGCCAGCCAGCCGTCCAGCCGGGCAGGCTCGAGGCCGTCGGCTCTGTGATCGTGAAAGCGATAGTCGATGCCAGCCTCGTCCAGCCACTTGCGGGCCTTCTTGATGGTGTCGCAGTTCTTGATGCCATAGAGGGTGGTGGCCATGGGAGATCCTATGTCTGCGGGCCCGGGGCCCTGAAATCCGAACGTGAAATCGTGCAAGGGCCCAATTCTGGCATTGTGGCCCAGCCATGGCAACGCTCATGGCCGGGCTGGCTGGTTTTACCAGCGGGGAGGGGGAGAAAAAGCGAGGGGCCAGATAGCCAAAACGCGCCTGGGGCGCGTCTTGGGGGAAGGGGCTATCAGTGCAGGGTGGTCCACTGGTGGTCGAAGACCCGGGCCCGCTCCCAGGGCGCATCCGGCAGGCTGGAGGAGAGGCCGGTGTATTTGCCCACGTCGTCCACCACTATGGCGGAGAGGATCGGCAGGTTGTTTTCGGTGCAGTACATGCGGATGCGTTGCAGCAGGGTGCGCAGCTCATCCTGGCACTGTTCCAGCCCTGCCTGCCTGGCCAGCTTGGAATAACGAATGGTGGTGCGTTCCTTTGCAGACTCGACGAGGATGTCCCACAGCTTGTAGTCGCAGGTAGAGACACCTGCGGTGGCTTGGCTTGTCATAACTCTCTCCGGTGCGAAATGGTCGCTCTGTATCGACGGGCATCTTGGCCAGTTCACCCCTGACGGGCGTTGATCCAACGCAA
Source organism: Aeromonas genomosp. paramedia (assembly GCF_023093515.1). Lineage (NCBI taxonomy): Bacteria > Pseudomonadati > Pseudomonadota > Gammaproteobacteria > Aeromonadales > Aeromonadaceae > Aeromonas > Aeromonas genomosp. paramedia. The sequence continues at coordinate 505,054 of NZ_JAAROG010000017.1, read as the reverse complement.
AAAAAGTGGAGGTTGTTGGCCAGGATCTCATGCAGGGCATTCTAGTGGGTCGGGACTGGATTGATGTACCAATTTTATTTGATTTATCAAAATTTAATGCTGCTTTTTGTCATTCAAGCCAATTTTATTGATAGGGATCAAGGGGAAAGGAGGGGCTCGCCACTAGATTTCGATCCTCGATAATCTTATCAGGAGCACACTTTGGAACTCTTATTCGTCTTGCTCGTGCTGATGGCCGTGGTCTACGGCATCGTCAAGGATTACAACCCGCAGGCGGTGCTGGCGCTGGCAGGCATGGCCATCTTCGCGGTGGCCTACTGGCTGGGGTTGCACCCCATACTGCCTGCCGACAAGAGCACGGGGTTCGCCCTGTTCGACCTGTTCGAGGTGTTCAAGGGGATCTTCTCCTACCGGGCGGCGGGGCTCGGCCTCACCATCATGGCGGTGGCGGGTTTTGCCACCTACATGTCCCATATCGGCGCCTCCCAGTCCCTGGTGCGGGTGGCGGTCAAGCCGGTGGCGGGCATCCGGTCCAGCTACCTGATGCTGGCCATCTGCTACCTGGTGGCGGTGTTCGTGTCGCTGTTCGTCACCTCCGCCACCGGCCTCGGCCTGCTCTTGATGGTCACCATGTACCCTGTGATGCGCAACCTCGGCATCAGCCCGGCGTCGGCCTGCGGCGTCATCGCCACCTCCCAGGCGTTCGAGATCGGTCCGACCCAGACCAACGCCATTTTCTCGGCCGGTCAGTCCGGTATGGATCCCACCAGCTACTTCGTCGACTACCAGATCTGGCTGGTGGCCCCCATGCTGCTGGTGACCATGGTGCTGCACTTCTTCTGGCAGCGTCACTGCGATCGCCAGGATGGCTGGGATCCCGCCCTGCACCGGGGCGATCCGGCCGAGCTGGACGAGCAGAGGAAGGAGGAGGTGCCGGCGCCGACCTGGTATGCCCTGCTGCCCATCATCCCCTTCGTGCTGATGATGACCTTCTCCAAGCTCCTGGTGACCACCATCAGCGTCAGCGTGGAGGTGGCCATGCTGCTGTCGGTCTTCATCGGCATGCTGTGCGAGCTGCTGCGCACCCGCTCGGTGCGCACCGCCATGGCCGGACTGTCGAGCTTCCTCGACGGCATGGGCAAGGTGTTTGGCCCCGTGGTGGCGCTCATCGTCTGCGCCGAGCTGTTCGCCGAGTCCCTCAAGGCCATCGGCGCCATCGACACCCTGCTGCACTCTGCCAGCAATGCCGGGATCGGCAGCGGCCTGATGACGCTGGTGATGGTGGGGCTCATCATGGTGGCGGCCGTCATCATGGGCTCAGGCAATGCGGCCTTCCTGAGCTTCTCCACCCTGGCCCCCGCGGTGGCGGCCAAGTTCGGCGTGCCGGCGGTGACCATGCTGCTGCCGATGCAGCTCGCCTCCAGCATAGGCCGCACCGTCTCCCCCATAGCAGCTGTGCTCATCGCCTGCGCGGGGATCGCCAAGGTCTCCCCCTTCGTGGTGGTCAAGCGCACCTGCGTACCCATGGCCGGAGCCCTGGTGACGGCGCTGCTGCTCAACTATCTGCTGTTTATGTAATGGCGGGGCGGGTGGCAAGGCTGCCCGCTCCATTCACTCTGCGCAAGGGCGAGGCCCGACCTTTTGCCCTTTGGAGACGATGATGACAGATCCTCGCAACGCTTTTTCCCTGGACGCCTATCTGGCGGATCTGGCCCCCCTCATCAACCTGGATTGCGGCACCCGCACCCCGGCCGGGGTGGCTCGGGTGGCCGACATCATGACCGAAAAATACGAGGCCATCGGCTGGCAGGTGAGCCGCCACCAGTTTGCCGCCGAGTGCGGCCCCTGCCTCGAGGCAACCAATGCCCCGGGGGCGGATCACTATGACGTCATGCTGGTGGGCCACATGGACACCGTCTTCCCCGAGGGGACGGCGGCCAAACGCCCGCTGACAGTCGAAGGCAATCAGGCCTTCGGCCCCGGCGTCTCTGACATGAAGAGCGGCCTGCTCTCCACCTGGTATGCCTTGAAGGGGATGGACCCGGCCGTGCTGGCCAAGCTCAAGGTGCTGGTCTGCTGCAACTGCGACGAGGAGATTGGCTCCCCCTGGTCGAAGGATTGGCTGGTCGAGCGAGCCAAGCAGAGTGGCTGCGTGCTGGTGGCCGAGGCGGCCCGTCCGAGCGGGGATCTTATCAGCGCCCGCAAGGGCAACGCCAAGTATCGCATCCGCTTCCACGGCAAGGCCTCCCACGCGGGCTCTGCCCTGGCCGAGGGTATCTCCGCCATTACCGAGCTCGCCCATTGGGTGCTGGCCATCAACGAGCAGGTGAACCTGGAGACGGGCACCACCATGAACGTGGGGGGGGTGCAGGGGGGCACCGGCGTCAACGTGGTGCCGGACTTCGCCGAGGCGATCGTCGATCTGCGCTTCTGGAGTAACGAAGAGGCCGCTGCGGTGCACAACCGGCTCAGCTTCATGGCCAAGAATCCTTTCCTTGCCGGTTGCCGGGTCGAGGTGGATCGCCAGAGCTTCAAGCCGGCGATGCGCCCGAGTGAAGACACCCGGGCCCTGATGGCGCTGGTGGAGACGGCCGCAGCGCAGGAGGGGATCCCCTTCAACTGGCTGGAGGCGGGGGGCGGCTCCGACGCCAACTTCACCGCCGCCGCCGGTGTGCCGTCCCTGGATGGCTTTGGCCCCATGGGGGGCGGCTTCCACTCGGAGGCGGAATTCCTGCTGCTGGGTAGCATAGCGCCGCGCATTCGCCTGCTGCAGCGGGTGCTGGGCAAGCTGGCGAAATAAGCCGGTTTATTCCATGTTCGGGTCCTTATTGGCCCGCTCAAAATTGGTTCGCTGAAATCCAAACGGGAGGCTGTTGCCTCCCGTTTTTTATGTGCCGCCTTAGTGAGGCGTCACCCCTCGTCCTCCAGCAGATAGGCCAGATGATCCTGGTGCGCCACCTGCCAGCCATCGAGGCGCAGCGGGGCGGCAAAGCCCGGGCCGTCGATCACCATGGTGTGATACTCCCCCTGCTCGCCGCAGGCATCAAATCCTTCACGCTCGGCCAGTTGCTGCAACTCGGTCAGGGTGGCGGCATCCAGCACTCGCCCGGCCCAATCCGGCGCCAGCACCCGGGTATCGACGCAGGAGAGGTGGGCGACGATGCCGCGGGCCAGCATATCCGCCAGCAGCGCCTCGCGAGATTGCTGCCAGAGCGGGGTGTGGACGGCGAGCCCGAGCGGCTGGCAGCGTTCGCGGATCCAGTTCGGTGCGCCCCCCACGCTGTCGATGTCGCCGGTCACTACACCATCCAGGGCCCACTCGTGCTGCAGGCGGCTCAGCGCCGTCTCATAGCTCTGCTCGAACGGCGCCTCTATGGTGACCAGCAGATGGGGCAGCCCGAGGACCGCCGCCTGACGGCGCACCAGCGGCAAGGGGTGAGCGAGAAAGCGGGGCTCAGGGGGAGCGAAGGTGACCAGGGCCACCACCTGATGACCCGCATCGCGGGCATGACAGAGGGCCAGCATGGCATCCTTGCCACCGCTCCAGAGCAGGATGACGCGAGACATGGGGGTTGATTCCAATCATGAAAGATGAGGCATGCTACCGAGCCGGCGGGCGCTTGGCAAAGCGGGAGGGCGGGAAAGGCAACGGGCCCGCGAAGGGGCCCGTTGGGGATGGCGCGGCGAACGCCGTCTGGATTACAGCAAGATGGTGGTCAGCACATACCCCAGGGCGCAGGAGCTGCTGACCCCGATCAGCCCCGGTATGATGAAGCTGTGGTTGATGATGAACTTGCCGATGCGGGTGGTGCCGGAGCGGTCGAAACCGATACAGGCCAGATCGCTCGGGTAGGTCGGCAGCACGAAGTAGCCGTAGCTCGCCGGCAGGAAGGCGATCAGCAGCTTGGGTTCGACACCCAGCGCCAGACCCATGGGGGCGATGGCGGTGAGCGCGGCGGCCTGGCTGTTCACCAGCTTGGAGATGAGGAAGAGCACCAGGGCATAGGTCCAGGGCTGGGCCTGTACCACGTGGGCCAGGGTCTCTTTGAGCAGCGGCATGTGGGCCTGGAAGAAGGTCTCGCTCATCCAGGCAACCCCGAACACGGAGAAGATGGCGACCATGCCCGCCTTGAAGACGGCGCCATTGGAGATGTCGCCCGGCTTGACCTTGCAGCGCATCAGGATGATGGCGCCGGCGATCAGCATCATCATCTGGATCACCAGGTTCATGGAGAGGGGGCCGGTTTTGTCCTTGATGGTGAACACCGGACGCAACCCTTCGTTGGCACCGAGCAAGACCACGGCGGCGATGGCGGCGAAGAAGATCCAGGTAGACCAGTAGGCCTCTTTCGGGAACTTGGTGTTGAGCAGGGTTTCACCGCCGCCGTAGACGAAGGCGCGCTGCTCCGGATCCTGGATCTTGGCCTGGAACTCTTCGTCCTTGTCCAGATCCTTGCCGCGGCGCAGGCTCCACAGGGCCGCCATGACCACACCCGTGAGAGAGGAGGGGATGGCGATCATCAGGATGTCGAGCAGGCCGTAGGCCTGACCTATGCCGTGACCGGCCGCCAGAATGGAGACCATGGAGACCACGGCAACGGAGACCGGGGAGGCGCAGATCGCCATCTGGGAGGCAACGGATGCCACCGCCATGGGGCGCTCGGGACGGATGTTCTTCTGCAGCGCTATGTCGGCGATGATGGGGAACATGGTGTAGACCACGTGGCCGGTACCGCACAGGAAGGTGAGGGTCCAGGTGGTGAGCGGCGCCAGTATGGTGATGTATTGCGGGTGACGGCGCAGCAGGCGCTCGGCCACCTGCATCATCAGGTTGAGGCCACCGGCGGTCTGCAGGGTGGCGGCGCAGCCGATCACCGCCAGTATGGTCAGCATCACCTGAACAGGCGGCTCCCCCGGCACCAGGCCGAACACGAAGGTCAGCAGGAACAGACCTATGCCGCTGATGAGACCCAGTCCCATGCCCCCAAAGCGGGTACCCAGCAGCAAGCAGCCGAGCACCACCAAAAATTCCATCAAGATCATTCCATTACCTCGTGTGATTGAATCCATGTCCGCACTGGCCCTGGGGCCCGGGAGCATCTGTTGTGGTTATTTGCCCCTAAAGGGTTAGTGGGTATTCTGGCACCCCTAAAGGGGTAAAAAATTGAGGTGGTTCAATAACAGACCCTTTTCCGATTTAAGTGCATAAAAACTATGGATATGCCCTTGAACAGGGGGATCGGGGAATGACAGGCAGGGGATGAGGGGGTGGATCCGAGGATCGGGAAGGAACGAAGGGGTGGAGCAGGCCGGCGCCGGCCTGCGAGTCTGGATGACCGGCTCAAGCGTCCCGGTTTGGCTCGGCGGTGGCCGCCTCTTCGCAAGAGGCAACCTGCGACAGCAGGGTTGTGCGGCAGGCAGCCAGGATCTCATCGGCCAATGGCGACTCGTCCGGGCAGGCCCGTGACAGCATGATGGCGCCAATCATCTGTGCCATCAGCGCTATCCTCCTGGCGCGATGGGCCTGGGTCTCCTCTGTATCCGGCGTGTCGTGAGGGCCACAGGTGCGGGCCAGCATCTCTTCAATGCCGGCCTCGAAGGCAGCCTTGACCTGGGGCGGTTGGCGCGCCGCATCGGCGCACAGCGCGGCCATGATGCAGCCATCCCCTGGGGCATCGCGGTGCTCTCTGGAGAGGTAGTGCCTGACAAACTCGGGGCTAGCCAGGGCACTGGTTTTCTCCAGGCTCTGTTCAAAGCCGCAGGCGGCGGCCTCCGCCATCAGATCCGCCTTGGCGGGGAAGTGCTTGTAGAAACCGCCGTGAGTGAAGCCGGCCGCCGCCATCAGATCTGCCACTCCCACGCCATCGTAACCCCGCTCGCGAAACAGCCTGGCTGCGGTGGCGACTATGTGTGCCCGGTTTGCCTGAGCCTGTGCCTTGGTGACCCTCATACCCGGTCCTCCTCTGAATCATGGAAGTGGTGAACACTATACATTGATGTTGGTCATCATCAAAATGCTTGACTGAAAAGATTATGATCGTCATCTTTAATGCGCAGACCCCGGGAAGGGGTTGAACGCCCTGACCCTGGATTGACCCTTGCAGCCCCCGAGCCTGGCGGCGCCATGTCGGGATACGGACTACCTTCCTTCCCAGACCCATGTTCCACACGACAGAGGCACGCCATGACAGACAAGAGACTCTTCGAGGCCTATTCCCTTGGCCCCATCGCCCTCGCCAACCGCATCGTGATGGCGCCACTCACCCGCAACCGTGCCGGCCCCGGCCTGGTCCCGAGCGAGCATGCCGCCACCTATTACAGCCAGCGGGCCACGGCGGGTCTGCTGATCGCCGAGGCGACCCAGGTCTCGGCCCAGGCGCAGGGCTACCAGGATACCCCCGGCCTCTACACGGCGGCGCAGATTGCGGGCTGGCGCAAGGTGACCGATGCGGTGCATGCCAGGGGAGGTCGTATCTTCGTGCAGCTGTGGCACGTCGGCCGCGTCTCCCACGTCGCGCTGCAACCCGATGGCGCGGCGCCGGTGGCCCCTTCGGCCCTTCGCGCCCAGACCAAGACCTTCGTCAACAATGAGTTCGTCGAGGTGTCTATGCCCCGTGCATTGGCACTGGAGGAGCTTCCCGGCATCGTCGACGACTTTCGTCAGGCGGCTGCCAACGCCATGGCGGCGGGTTTCGACGGGGTCGAGATCCACGGTGCCAACGGCTATCTGCTGGAGCAGTTCCTCAAGGATGGCGCCAACCTGCGTACCGACGGCTATGGCGGCTCCATCGAGAACCGCGCGCGGCTGCTGCTCGAGGTCACCGCCGCCGTGGCCAAGGAGATCGGGGCCGATCGCACCGGGGTCCGGATCTCCCCCGTCTCACCGGCCAATGGCATCTCCTGCAGCGATCCCCAGCCGCAGTACGACTATCTCGTCGAGCGGCTCAGTGCGCTGGGCGTCGTCTATCTGCACGTGATCGAGGGCGCCACCGGCGGCCCCCGGGATGTCGCCCCTTTCGACTTCGCCTCCCTGCGTCGGCGCTTCAAGCAGACCTATCTGGCCAATAACGGCTATGACCTGACGCTGGCCAGCAGTGCGCTGGCCCAGGGCAAGGCGGACTTGTTTGCTTTCGGTCGCCCCTTTATCAGCAATCCGGATCTGGTCGAGCGCCTGCAGCAGGGCGCCGCGCTCGCCGCGCTCAGACCCGAGACCCTCTATGGCGGCGGCGCCGAGGGCTACATCGACTACCCGGCCCTGGCGGGGGCCGGCGAGTAAACGGACATCGGCAGGGGGCGTCATAGCAGGTCCCCTGTCGACACAGCGCCATCGGCCGTTGAGTGCCTGGCGCGACATCCATCCCGGTTCAAAACGATCACAGAGAGAATGACATCATGACCATTAAACCCAGAGTGCTTATCACCGGTGCCTCCAGCGGCATTGGCGCCACCTATGCGGACCGCTTCGCCCGGCGCGGCCACGATCTGGTGCTCGTCGCCCGCGACGAGGCGCGGCTGACGGCACTGGCCGGCCGCCTGCGCCAGGCGTACGGCGTCACCGTCGACATCCTGCCTGCCGACCTCACTCAATCCCGGGAGCTGGCCGCCGTGGAGGCCCGGTTACGGGAAGATGCCAGCATCGGCATCCTGATCAACAACGCAGGGGCGGGTCAGGTGGGCCACTTCCTCGCCCAGACCGCCAGCAGTGTCGAGCAACTGGTGACCCTGAACACCACGGCGCTGGCACGCCTGGCGGCGGCCATAGCCCCGCGACTGGTGCAAGCCGGGGAGGGGGCCATAGTGAACATCGGCTCCGTGGTCGGGCTCGCCCCCGAATTTGGCATGACGCTCTATGGCGCGACCAAGGCCTTCGTGCTGTTCCTCTCCCAGGGGATGAGCCTGGAGCTCGCTCCCGCCGGGGTCTATGTGCAGGCGGTGCTGCCCGCCGGCACGCGCACCGAGATCTGGGCACGCTCCGGCATCGATCCCGACAGCTTGCCGGAGTTGATGGAGGTGGAGGAACTGGTGGACGCGGCCCTGGTCGGTTTCGATCGCCGGGAAGTGGTCACCATACCGCCGCTGCATGAGGCCAGTCGCTGGGATGAGCTCGATGGCGCGCGCAAGGCGCTGCTCTCCGACCTTCGGCAGGCCCATGCTGCCGAACGCTATCAGGTTGCGCCTCAGGGCCGCTGATCCCGGCAACAAGACCGGCGGTCTGCTGGGGACGGCGCCATGCCCAACCCGCAGTTCTCTCCAGATCGCCTCTTTTATCCTCGCGATGAGGTGTGCCTGACCTGTGCCGCTGCCCTGTATGGGACAGGGCGGTTTGCCTGGTTCGGTCACCTCATGCTTTCTGGTAACAAGATGATGAAAGCCTTTGTGTTCAGACACTATGGCCGCTCGGCGCGGCCCGAGTTCGCGGAGCTGCCGCACCCGACCATGGGGCCGGACGAGATCTTGGTCAAGGTGCATGCCGTCGGCCTCAATCCCATCGACAACATGATCCCGCGAGGCACCTTCAAACCCCTGCTCAAGTTTGAGCTGCCCGCCGTGCTCGGCAGCGATCTGGCCGGTGTGGTGGTGGAGGTCGGCAGCCGGGTGACGCGGTTTCGGCCGGGGGATGCCGTCTATGCCAGCCTCTTCGATCTGGGGCGCGGCGCCCTGGCGCAATGGGTTGTGGTGCCCGAACACGCGGCGGCCCTCAAACCGGCCAGCCTCGACTTCGTTCAGGCGGCGTCCATTCCCATGGTGGCGCTGACGGTCTGGCAGGCCTTCACCGAGCAGGCCCCGCTCGCGCCGGGCCAGAGGGTGTTCATTCCCGCCGGGTCCGGCGGCATAGGCTCCTTTGCCATTCAACTGGCCAGGCACCTGGGGGCCTTGGTCGCGACCTCCACCAGCACGGCGAACGCCGAGTGGGTAGGGCAGTTGGGGGCCGAGGTGGTGATCGACTACAGACGGCAGGCGTTCGATGCCGTATTGCAGGGTTATGATCTGGTACTGGGGACCTTGCGGGGCGACGCGATCGAGCGGTCACTGTCGATCCTCCGGCCGGGGGGCCGGCTCCTGTCGCTGGTCGGTCCGCCGGATGCGGCCTTTGCGCGGGCGAGAAACATGAATGTCATCATGACCGCCCTGTTTGGCCTGATGAGCTGGAAGATCCACCGTCTTGCCCGGCGACGGGGTGTCACCTACGGCATGATGTTCGTGCGCCCGGATGGTGCCCAGCTGACCCGGATTGCCGCGCTGCTCGACGAGGGCAAGCTCAGGCCCGTCATCGACAAGGTCTTTCCGTTTGAACAGGCCGGCGAGGCGCTCGCCTATCTGGCGACCGGTCGCGCAAAGGGAAAGGTGGTCGTCAGCCTGGCGTAGGAGCAGGGCGACGGCAAAGAACAAAAAAAGCCGACCCAAGGGTCGGCTTTTTGCGATTCGCGTGCTGCCCGCGATTAGAACTCGGCGGTGCGAGGGGTACGCGGGAAGGGGATGACGTCGCGCACGTTGCCCATGCCGGTCACATAGACCACCAGGCGCTCGAAGCCCAGGCCGAAGCCGGAGTGCGGCACTGTGCCGTAGCGACGCAGGTCGCGATACCACCAGTAATCCTCCTTGTTCAGGCCCATCTCGGCCAGGCGGGCATCCAGCACCTCGAGACGCTCCTCACGCTGGGAGCCACCGATGATCTCGCCGATCCCCGGGGCCAGCACGTCCATGGCGGCGACGGTCTTGCCGTCGTCGTTGAGGCGCATGTAGAAGGCCTTGATGTCTTTCGGGTAGTTCTTCACCACCACAGGAGACTTGAAGTGCTCCTCGGCCAGATAGCGCTCGTGCTCGGAGGAGAGGTCGATGCCCCAGGAGACCGGGAACTCGAACTTCTTGCCGCAGTTCTTCAGCACTTCGATGGCGTCGGTGTAGTCAATCTGGGCGAAGTCGGAGGCGACGAAGCGCTCCAGACGGTCGATGGCATCCTTGTCGATGTGCTGGGCGAAGAACTCCAGATCGTCGCGGCGCTCGGTCAGCACGGCGTTGAAGACGTACTTCAGCATGGCTTCGGCCAGGGCGGCGTTGTCTTCCAGGTTGGCGAAGGCCACTTCCGGCTCCACCATCCAGAACTCGGCCAGATGGCGGCTGGTGTTGGAGTTTTCGGCGCGGAAGGTCGGGCCGAAGGTGTAGACCTTGGACAGCGCGCAGGCATAGGTCTCGACGTTCAGCTGACCGGAGACGGTCAGGAAGGTCTCCTTGCCGAAGAAGTCCTTGTCGTAGTCCACCTTGCCTTCGGGGGTGCGCGGCAGGTTTTCCATGTCCAGGGTTGAGACGCGGAACATCTCGCCGGCGCCTTCGGTGTCGGAGGCGGTGATGAGCGGCGCGGCAATCCACAGATAACCTTCTTCATGGAAGAAGCGGTGAATGGCCTGGGCCAGGCAGTTGCGCACCCGGGTCACGGCGCCGACCACGTTGGTACGGGCACGCAGGTGACCTTGCTCGCGCAGGTATTCGATGCTGTGGCGCTTGGCAGACATGGGGTAGGTGTCCGGGTCTTCGACCCAGCCCACGACCTTGACGTCGGAGGCCTGCAGTTCGAAGGCCTGGCCGCTGCCTTGGGAAGCCACGACCACACCGGTCACTTCCACTGAGCAGGCGGTGGTCAGACGCAGCACTTCATTCTCGTAATTGGCCAGGGTATTGGGGACGACGGCCTGTACCGGATGGAAACAGGAGCCATCGGATATGGCCAAAAATGAGATCCCCGCCTTGGAATCGCGGCGGGTCCGGATCCACCCTTTCACTGTCTGGGTGGTGCCAACCGCATACTTACCGGTCAGCACATCTACTACGGATGCGTGCGTCATCGAAATATTGTCTCCAGCTTGTTCTTGCAGCGCTATTTGCAACACTAGGGGTCTGGCCCGGGCATGAGTGGCCCACCATGGCAGACTAAGCCGTTAATCTTACCCGCGCGGGTTTGATAAACAAGCAAAAATGTCGGACCCTTGCGGGGTTTTCCCCATGAATCTTGCATGGATCCGGTCGGTTGGGCAGGGGGTGAGAGTGAAGGAACGCAGGCGGGGGCCGGATGGCTGGATACGGGTTCTCCAGGGGCTGGTGATCCTCTGCTGGAGCGGCTTTATCGTCCTGCTCTCCCTTTACCACTTTGCCAGGCCGCAGACGGCCTACGGTTTTCTGGTCTATGGCGGGGTCAAGGTGCGCCAGGAGTGGGATCCCGCCCTCACCCCCTGGCTGGTGCACGGGCTCTGGGGTTGCTGCCTGCTGACCCTGGTGGTGCTGGCGCTGGAGCACAGGCGCAGCCGACGGCAAGAGGATGCCCTGCACGTCAATCTATTCATCCTGCTGCTGATCCTGGCCGCCAGTCTGCTGTTTTATTACCTGGCGTGATCCGCCGGCTTCTCCTCCTGGGACGAGCGCGCTGGAGCACAGGCGCAGCCGCCGGCAAGAGGATGGGCTGCATGTCAATCTGTTCCTCCTGCTGCTGATCCTGGCCGCCAGCCTGCTGTTTTACTACTTGGCGTGATCCGCCGGTTTCTCCTCCTGGGACGAGAGCGCTGGAGCACAGCCGCAGCCGACGGCAAGAGGATGCGCTGCACGTCAATCTATTCATCCTGCTGCTGATCCTGGCCGCCAGCCTGCTGTTTTATTACCTGGCGTGATCCGCCGGCTTCTCCTCCTGGGACGAGGGGGCGGGGCGCTTGCCGAGCTGGCGCTCCACGCTGTCGAGCATCTGGTTGTAGGCGAGGGCCACCCGACCTATCTCGTCCCCTTCATCGCCCTCCAGCCGGTGACCGAAGTCGTGCAGATCGGTGGCCTCCTCCATGGAGCGGGTCAGCTGGTTGAGGGGGCGGACTATCCAGGTGCGTATGACCCAGAGGGTGAGCAGCAGCCCCAGCCCGAAGATGAGGGTGAGGCTCAGGGCCGAGGTGAGTATGTTCTGCTCGACCCGGGTAAAGAGGGTGTCGAGGGAGTAGTCAAAGCGCACCGCCCCCAGCACCGTGTTCTCCGGCACCTGGTGACAGCTGGTGCAGTCGGTGCCGCGAAAATCCTTCTTGGCCAGCAGGGGGCGGGTCACCACCAGCTTGCTGTGGGTGCCGTCGTGCACCACCTCCAGGCTCCCCTTGCCCGCCAGGGCCAGGGCATCGAATCTGTCCTTGGGGGCCTCACTGTCGCGGCCAGGCCCATACTGCTTGTTGACCGGCGCCCCACGCACTATGCGGGCATCTTCCACGTGGGCGTGATCGAGAAACTTGGCGCGCAGGGTATCGCGGGCCTCCATCTTGCCGGTCAGCATCAGCATGTTGAGGCCGTCGAAATAGGCCTCGGTCTGCTCGCGGCTCTGCTCCTTGATGAGGGTCAGGATGAGGTCGCGCTCGCGCACCGCCTGATAGGCCGCGGAAAACACCAATACCATGGAGAAGATGAAGAGCAGGAAGAAATTGATCTTGGCAGTGATGGAGAGGCGCATGGGAAAGGTACATCTGTTGGGTAAAACCCGCGCAGTCTACTCCCCTCGCCTGGCGGGTTCTGGTGTCTCGCTCACATTCTGATGAAAAAGAGCCAAAAGGCCCTGCATTCTCATGCAGAGCCTATTCATCGAGACTCAGAATTCGCCGCTGGCGATGGCCTCATGGATGGCCCGGGTCAGCACCCGCAGCTCCTCGGGGCTGATGACGAAGGGGGGCATCAGGTAGATGAGCTTGCCGAACGGGCGGATCCAGGCCCCCAGCGACACGAACTTGCGCTGGATGCGCGCCACGTCCACCCGCTCCTTCATCTCCACCACACCGATGGCGCCGAGTACCCGCACGTCGGCCACAGCCGGATGCAGGGTCAGCTGTACCAGTTCGGTGCGCAGCTGATGTTCGATGGCCCGCACCCGTTCCTGCCAGGGTGAGGCCAGCAGCAGTTCGATGGAGGCGTTGGCCACCGCGCAGGCCAGCGGATTGCCCATAAAGGTGGGGCCGTGCATAAAGACGCCGGCCTTGCCGTCACAGATGGTGCGGGCGACCTGCTCGGTAGTCAGGGTGGCCGACAGCGTCAGGTAGCCGCCGGTGAGCGCCTTGCCAAGGCACATGATGTCGGGGCTGATCCCCGCCCAGTCGCAGGCAAACAGCTGGCCGGTGCGGCCAAAGCCGGTGGCGATCTCGTCGGCGATCAGCAGCAAACCGAACTCGTCGCACAGGGCGCGCACCCACTGCAGGTAGCGGGGGTGATAGAAGCGCATGCCACCCGCCCCCTGCACTATGGGCTCCAGCACGATGGCAGCGATTTCCTCATGGTGGTCCGCCACCAGGGTCGCCAGCTCCACCACGCAGCTCTCGTCCCACTCGGCGTGGAAGCGGCAGCTGGGGGCGGTCACGAAATGGTGCTCCGGCAGGAAGCCCTTGTAGAGCTCGTGCATGCCGCCATCCGGATCGCAGACGCTCATGGCGCCGAAGGTGTCCCCGTGATAGCCGCCCCGCAGGGAGACGAATCTGGCGCGGGGCGTTCCCTTGGCGTGCCAGTACTGCTGGGCCATCTTGAGCGCCACCTCCACCGCCACCGAGCCGGAATCCGCCAGAAAGACCCGATCCAGACCGGCCGGGGTGATTTCCACCAGCTTGCGACAGAGCTCGACCGCCGGGGCGTGGGTCAGGCCGCCAAACATCACGTGGGACATCTTGCCGAGCTGGGTGGTGGCGGCCGCGTCGAGCTCCGGCACCTGATAACCGTGGACGCAGGCCCACCAGGAGCTCATGCCATCCACCAGCTCGCGGCCGTCGCTGAGGGTGAGGGTCACCCCCTTGGCGCTGGCCACTTCATAGCAGGGCAGGGGATGGGTGAGGGAGGTATAGGGGTGCCAGACGTGGTGCAGGTCGAATTCTTGGTTGGTCATTTTATGTTCTGTTGTCAATTGGTTTGATCTGGTCGGTGTTGACAGTCTACGCGCGCTCTCTACACTAGCCAACAATTTCAGCCACTTGGCGCCAGTCCTAACAGCGAGTAGGTCGGCCGGTGGCGGCTTTTGCGGTCCTTCATCTCAGGATGGCGGCGCAGGATCCCACTTATAACAACTGGAAGCCATGTATGAATGCTCTCACCCTGGGCGGTCACGCCCTTCGTCACGACTGGACCCTCGCCGAGGTCCAGGCCCTGTTTGCCCTGCCATTCAACGATCTGCTGTTCCAGGCCCAGACCGTACACCGCGCCCATTTCGACCCGAACGAGGTGCAGGTGAGCACCCTGCTCTCCATCAAGACCGGCGCCTGCCCGGAGGATTGCAAATACTGCCCCCAGAGCGCCCGCTACCACACCGGGCTCGAGACCGAGCGGCTGATGGAGGTGGAAAAGGTGCTGGAGCGGGCCCGCGAGGCCAAGGCCAACGGCTCGTCGCGCTTCTGCATGGGGGCCGCCTGGCGCAACCCCAAAGAGAGGGACATGCCCTATATCCTGCGCATGGTCGAGGAGGTGCGCGGGCTGGGGATGGAGACCTGCATGACCTTGGGGATGCTGACCGCCGATCAGGCGGCGCGCCTGGGTGCCGCCGGGCTTGATTACTACAACCACAACCTCGATACCTCGCCGGAGTTCTACGGCGACATCATCACCACCCGCACCTATCAGGACAGGCTGGACACCCTGGAGCACGTGCGCGGCGCCGGCATGAAGGTCTGCTCCGGCGGCATCGTCGGCATGGGGGAGCAGGCAAAGGATCGGGCGGGCCTCCTGATGGCGCTGGCCAACCTGCCCCGCCACCCGGAGAGCGTGCCCATCAACATGCTGGTCAAGGTGAAGGGGACGCCCATGGAAAACCAGGAGAATCTGGACCCGTTCGAATTTATCCGCACCATAGCCGTGGCGCGCATCATGATGCCCGCCTCCCACGTGCGTCTCTCCGCCGGACGGGAGAAGATGAACGAGCAGATGCAGGCCATGTGCTTTATGGCGGGTGCCAACTCCATCTTCTATGGCTGCAAGCTGCTGACCACCCCGAACCCGGACGAGAACAGCGACATGCAGCTGTTCAAGCGCCTCGGCATCCGCCCCGCCCAGCGGGCCCAGAAGCCGGATCAGGTGCAGGAAGAGGAGCTCCTTGCCGAGGTGAGCCGCCAGAGCGAGCCGAGCGAGCTCTTCTACGATGCCACCCGTTCCCGCGCAGGTGCCGTCCGTCCATGACTTCCCCTGTTGTCACCGGCCCCTTTGCGCTGGGGGAGGCCCTGGCCGAACGTGAGCAGGCGGCCCTGCTGCGCCGACGCACCCCTGTGGATGTGGCGAGCGGCGGGCGGATCCGGGTCGGGGGACGCGACTACCTCAACCTCTCTGCCAACGACTATCTGGGGCTCGCCGATCATCCCGCCATCAAGGCCGCCTTCAACGAGGGGATCGACCGCTATGGCGCGGGCGCCGGCGCCTCGCCCCTGGTGACCGGCTACAGCCGCGCCCACCAAGAGCTGGAAGAGACCCTGGCTGAGTGGCTCGGGGTGGAGGCTGTGCTGCTGTTCAACAGCGGTTTTTCTGCCAATCAGGCGGTGCTCAAGGCCCTGCTCGGCAAGGAGCACCTGCTGTGGCAGGACAGGCTCAACCACGCCTCCCTGCAGGAGATGGGCAGCCAGCTGCCCTGCAGGATGAAGCGCTTCGGCCACAACGACATGGCCGCGCTCGCGCGTCAGCTTGAGCCAAACCGGGGCCTGATCGTCTCGGAGGGGGTGTTCAGCATGGACGGGGATCAGGCGCCCTGGACTGAACTCGCGACATTGGCAGCCCAGAGCGGCAACTGGCTGATGATCGACGATGCCCATGGCCTCGGGGTGCTGGGGCCACAAGGGCGCGGCACCCTGGCGGCGCAAGGGGTTGCTCCCGCCAGCGTGCATATCCAGATGGGCACCTTTGGCAAGGCGCTCGGGGTGGCAGGCGCGTTTGTGGGCGGCAGCCGCGAGCTGGTGGAGTACCTGGTCAATTTTGCCCGCCACTATGTCTACAGCACCCATATGCCCGCCGCGCAGGCTTGCGCGATCAGCCAGAGCATTGCGTTGGTACGCGCCGCCGACGAGGCCCGCGCCCAGCTTGTTCACCTTATCGCCCGCTTTCGGCAGGGGGCACAGACGCTCGGTTGGACGCTGGGTGCAAGCGAGACCCCGATCCAGCCCCTGCTGGTGGGGGAGAGCAGTGCCGCCCTGCAACTGGCCGAGCGGCTGCGGGAGCGCGGTGTCTGGGTGAGCGCCATTCGCCCGCCCACTGTGCCGGTCGGCACGGCGCGCCTTCGCATTACCCTGAGTGCCGCCCACCGCGAGCAGGATGTGGATAGCCTGCTCGAGGCCCTGGGTCCCTGCCCATCCAGTGATCAGAGAGGAGGCGCCCATGCTGCATGAGCGTTTCCAGCAGGTCGACAAGGCCCAGCTCGCCCGTCGCTTCGGGGCCGCCGCCCGTCACTACGACGCCCACGCCCGCTTCCAGCAGGAGGTGGGGCAGGCGCTGCTGGTGCGCATGGGCGAAGGGAGTATGAAAGAGATGCGCCCGGGGGCCGGGCTGGATCTGGGCTGCGGCACCGGCTTCTTCCTGCCCGCGCTGGCGGGTCGTTGCCAGCAGTTGCACGGGCTGGATCTCGCCCCCGGCATGCTGGCGCAGGCCGCCCTGCGTGGCAGCGGCGCCCGGCTGGTGTGCGGCGATGCGGAGGCGCTGCCCTTCGCGGATCAGAGCCTGGACTGGGTCTTCTCCAGCCTGGCCCTGCAGTGGTGCGAGCGCCCGGCCCAGGCGTTTGCCGAGATCCACCGGGTGCTCAAGCCCGGCGGTCAGATCTTCTTCTCGACCCTGCTGGCCGGCTCGCTTTGGCAGTTGCGCGAGGCCTGGGGCGCCGTCGACGGGCATGCCCACGTCAACCGCTTCCTCGCCCTGCCCCAGTTGCAGCAGGCCATTGGCGCCGCGGGTTTTCAGGAGCCTGAGCTGACCTCTGTCACCTGGTCTCTCGCCTATCTGGAGCTCAACGACTTGCTGCGGGATCTCAAGGGCATAGGGGCCAGCCAGGTCAATGACGACAGGGCTGCGGGGCTGGGCAACCGCCAGCGCCTGAGGCGTCTCGGGGAAGCCTATGAGCGCCACCGCCAGCCCGACGGCCTGCTGGCCGCCAGCTATGAGGTCTGTCTCGGGCGCCTTGTCCGCCGCTGACCGGCTGCGGGAACACGCGTTTTTGCCTTGGGCCGGGCGAGTTTAGCCGCCCGGCACAAGCCCATCATTGATACCCAGGTGGTGCCAGAGCGCCACCTTGAACTGCGCTGAGGAATCATCATGGTCAGATCCTATTTCATCACGGGCACCGACACCGACGTGGGCAAGACCCTGGTCGCCCGTACCCTGCTGCAGGCGTTCGCCGCCCGGGGCATCCCCTGCGCCGGCTACAAGCCGATCTCCGCCGGTTGTGCCCGCACCCCGGAGGGGCTTCGCAACCTCGATGCCCAGCAGCTGCAAGCGGCCGCCAGCCTCCCGCTGCCCATCGACTCGGTCAACCCCTACGCCTTCGAGCCCCCCATAGCCCCCCACATAGCCGCCCGGGAGGTGGGGGCGAGCATTCCCCTGGCGGGCCTGTCTGCCGGGTTGCGGGAGATTGAGCGGGCGGGGGCCGAACGGGTGATAGTCGAGGGGGCGGGGGGCTGGTTTTTGCCGCTGGATCACCAGCATCTGCTCTCCGACTGGGTTGCCCTTGAGCGCCTGCCGGTGATCCTGGTGGTGGGGGCCAAGTTGGGTTGCCTCAATCATGCCCTGCTCACCTGCGCCGCCATCCGCCATCAGGGGCTGACCCTGGCCGGCTGGGTGGTCAATCGGGTGGATCCGCACATGAGTCGCTACCAGGAGAACCTGGCCACCTTGAAAGCCATGTTGCCGGCCCCATTTCTGGGGGAGATCCCCTTCGTAGACCAGCCGCTCGAGGCGGATCTGCGCGATTGTCTCGACATCTCGTCCCTGCTCTGAGGCCCAACATTCAGCAAACATTCATCGAGTCTGTCTATGATCGGGGGCAGGTGTGGTATCGGGTCGATTGTGAATTGGCCCGAACCATGCATCTATATCTCACAAGGAGTCAATATGAAGCGAATTATGCTATTCCTGGTGACCAACCTGGCCGTCATGCTGGTGCTGGGGGTGGTACTCAATATCCTGTTCTCGGTTCTGGGGATCAACAAGTCCAGCATTTCCGGTCTGTTGGTGTTCTGTGCCGTGTTCGGTTTTGGGGGTTCCTTTATCTCCTTGCTGATGTCCAAGTGGATGGCCAAGCGCAGCTATGGCGTCCAGGTCATCGAGCAGCCCCGCAACGAGACAGAGCACTGGCTGGTGAGCACAGTCGCCCGTCAGGCCCGTGAGGCTGGCATCAAGATGCCGGAAGTGGGGATCTACGACTCCCCCGAGATGAACGCCTTCGCCACCGGCGCCCGCCGCGACGACTCCCTCGTTGCCGTGTCGTCCGGCTTGCTCTACAGCATGAGCCGTGACGAGGCGGAAGCCGTGCTGGCCCACGAGGTGAGCCACGTGGCCAACGGCGACATGGTGACCCTGACCCTGATCCAGGGGGTGGTGAACACCTTTGTGATGTTCTTCGCCCGCATAGTGGCCGGCGTCATCAGCAACTTCTTCAGCTCCAACAACGACGAGGAGAGCAGCAGCTCGGGTGGTTTTGCCTACATGATCACCGTGTTCGTGCTGGAGATGCTGTTCGGCGTGCTGGCCTCCATGATCGTCATGTGGTTCAGCCGTCAGCGCGAGTTCCGCGCCGATGCCGGTGCCGCCAAGCTGGCCGGTCGCGACAAGATGATAGCCGCGCTGCAGCGCCTCTCCCGTGGCGCCGAGCCGCAGATGGAAGGCACCATGATGGCCTTCGGCATCAACGGCAAGCGCTCCATGAGCGAGCTGTTCATGAGCCACCCGCCCATCGAGCAGCGCATCGCCGCCCTGCGTGGCTGATTGCCAGACACGATAAGAAAACGGCTGCCTCAGGGCAGCCGTTTTGCTTTGCGATGATGGCGCCGACCCGTGCGGCGCCATCATCTTATTTGATCACCAGATCGGAGAGGGGCACGGCGCAGCAGGTGAGGATCTTGCCCGCGGCTCGCTCGGCGGCTGTGATGGCCGGGGCGTCCGGATGATCCACTTCCCCTTCGAGCAGGGTCTGCTTGCAACTGCCGCAGATGCCGGCGCGGCAGCTCCAGGGCAGCTCCACCCCCTGCTTGTGGGCCTGATCCAGCACTGTGCCCTGATTGTTGCCAGCGAAGGTCTGCTCGCCGATGCGCAGTTGCACCGCCTTGTGGGGGCGGGCCACCGAGAGGATGGCCCCGCCAAAGCTCTCCTGGCGGATGCGCTCGGCGGCGACCCCCTGCTCCTGCAGCAGCCTGGCCGCCTCGCTCATAAAGCCGTGGGGGCCGCACAGGAAGATCTCCCGCGCCAGCAGATCCCTGACCTGCTCGAGGTGCCCCTTGCCAAGGCGACCGCTCATGCCCTGCCAGTGGCCATCGGGCTGGCTCAGGATCAGGGTCAGTTGCATGCCTGCCTGACTCATGGCGTGCAGCTCGGCGGCGGCCGGAATGTCGGCCTCGTTGCGGCACAGGTGCATAAAGTGAACATCTTCCAGCTCCCCGCGCAGCGCCAGGGTGCGGGCAATGGACAGCATGGGGGTGACGCCTGAGCCCGCCGAGAGCAGCAGCAGCTTGCGCTCTGTGCCTAAGTAAAACTCGCCGGCCGGGGGGGCGGCCAGCAGGTGATCGCCCACGCGCAGCTCATGGTGAAGCCAGGGGGAGATGCGGCCATCGGCCAGCTTCTTGACGCTGATGCTGTAACGCTCGGGTCTCTCCGGGGTGGAGCTCAGGGTGTAGCGGCGCTGTTGCCGCTCCCCCTTGATGTCGAGGCTGATGGGCAGGTGCTGGCCCGGCAGGTAGTCGGGCAGGGGCTCGCCGTCGGCGGCCTCGAACCAGAAGGTCTCCAGATCCCGGGCCAGGGGCTCGCGGGCGACGCAGACCAGCTCCCGCTTCTTCGGCGCCGCATTGGGGTAGACGGGGGGACGGGCGGTTTCCAGCACCTGGATCTCGCTCCCTGCCTCAATCCAGCCCTCGTTAAGCGCCACCAGATTCTGGCCGAAATAGACCTCCCCATCCTCGCCACGGCGGTAGCGGGTGAGGGTGGCGAGCGGCTCTTTCAGCGCGTTGAAGCGATCCGTGCCCGCCTCCACCGTGGTCATGATGCAGCGGCTGCACGGCTTGGCCACCAGAAACTCCACCTCGCCGATGCGGATCCGCTTCCAGCCATCCTCCTCGAAGGGGCGGGTGCCGCTCGCCACCAGATTGGTGCGAAACTGGCTCATCTGGTGCAGGGCATCGGATCTCAGGTTGAGGTCATCCAGCGAACTCTGGCTGATCAGCAGCAGGGGATAACCGTCGGCAAAGCTGACCCGGGTGCCGGTCTTCTCCCGAAAGCGGTCAGAGGTTTCGCCGAGCCAGAGCAGGCGAACCGGCTCCCCCGCCACCCGGCTCAGCCACTCATCGGCCTGGGACTGGGTGTGCAGGGCATGGAAGCTGTCGCCCCAGACGCCTGTGGCCTGGGGGGCGCGGCTGAAGTCCGCTTCCTGCAGCCTGAGCTGCGCCATTCCGGGGTAACGCAGTTGCAGGCCGCCCTCCACCGGGGTGGCAGTCACCAGTTGCAGCTGGGGATGGGTGCGGGCTGTGATGAAGGTGCCGTCCGGCTTGACCACCATGTAGCGGCGATCCCCCAGCAGCCCCTCCTCGGTCACCCGGGCGCGGGTCAGCGGCATGCCCGCCGTCGATTTGATGGGGTAGAGATGTATGCTGGCGAGGCTGGGCATGTCAGGGTCCTTGTGCTGTGGCGATTCCAGTGAAGAGGGCAAGATAACGATTCCTGCCCCGTGCGGCAATCCTCTCTTGCCCCCCATCATGGGGGGCAAGAGAGGAGGCGCCTGATTGGTGCAGTCCAACGGCGCCATGTGATCGGGGTCGGATCCCGGGGGAAACACCCCATAAAACGCAACATTTATTGATCCTGATCCACCATGTCGTACAAAAAACGGCCCATCATCGAGCCAGCTTCCAGTTTCTAACGCTTTCGCTTCTTCCCCCTCCGGCCACCGTCTGCCCAGGCAAAACGGTATCAAGCGCCATCGGAGCGGGCCTGTTACCCAACAAGAAGAAAGCAATGTATGAGCAAACAACTGGATATGACCCCACAGCCGGATCTCTCCCAGAAAACGGGAACAGGCCCGGTCCGTACCCGGCTACCCGTTTGGCGGCCGGCCCTGCCACCCTGCAATCATGCCTGCCCGGCCGGAGAAAATATCCAGGCCTGGCTTGCCCTGGCCGAAGCTGGCCGCTTTGAAGCGGCCTGGCAGCGACTCATCGAAGAAAATCCCCTGCCCGCCGTCCACGGCCGGGTCTGTTATCACCCCTGCGAAAGCGCCTGCAACCGGGCCCAGGTGGACGAGGCCGTCTCCATTCACGCCATCGAGCGCTTCCTCGGTGACGAAGCGCTGGCCAAAGGCTGGCAGCCTTCGCCCCCCGCGCCCGCCAGCGGCAAGAAGGTGCTGGTGATCGGTGCCGGTCCCTCCGGCCTCTCCTGTGCCTGGCACCTCAACCGGCTCGGCCATCAGGTGGAGATCCGCGAGGCGGGGCCACTGGCGGGCGGCATGCTGCGTTTCGGCATTCCCGCCTACCGTCTGCCCCGCGATGTGCTGGACAGGGAGGTGGCCCGCATCCTGGCGGCCGGGGTGACCCTGACCCTCAACCACAAGGTGGAGGATGTGCTGTGGGAGCGCGACGAGGGGGGCTTTGACGCCGTCTTTATGGCCATCGGTGCCCATCTGGCCAAGCGGGTCGATATTCCGGCCCGGGAGGCGGGCAAGATCCTCGATGCGGTGAGCTTCCTCGAGCAGGCGAGTCTGGCCGAAGAGCAGGGTTTGCCGCCCCCCAGACTGGGACGGCGGGTGGCCATCTACGGCGGCGGCAATACCGCCATGGACGCAGCCCGTACCGCCCGTCGCCTCGGTGTGGAAGAGGCGATGATCATCTACCGCCGCGACCGGGATCATATGCCTGCCCACGCCTTCGAGGCCCTTGAAGCCGAGGAGGAGGGGATCAAGATCAACTGGCTGCGCAGCATCCGCCAGCTCGACAACACCAATATCGAAGTGGAGGTGATGGCGCTGGATGAGCAGGGCAAGCCGGTGCCCACCGGCCAGTTTGAAACCCTTGAAGCGGACTCCCTCATTCTGGCGCTCGGTCAGGAGGTCGACCTCTCGGTGCTGGAGAGCATTCCCGGCGTGCGGGTCAACAAGGAGGGGGTGGTGCAGGTGGCGGGTAACCTGATGACGGATGTGCCGGGTCTGTTTGCCGGCGGCGACATGGTGCCCTCCGAGCGCACCGTCACCATCGCCACCGGCCACGGCAAGAAGGCGGCGCGCCATATGGATGCCTGGCTGCGCGGTCGCCACTACCACAAACCACTTTCCTATTCATTGGTGGGGCCGGAGCAGTTGCAGCTCTGGTTCCAGACCCATGCGCCCGCCAGCAGTCAGCCGATCAAACCGGCGTGGGCGCGGGATGACTTTGGCGAGATCATAGGTGGGCTGGATGAGGTGGCCGCCCGCTACGAGGCGGCGCGTTGCTACTCCTGCGGCAACTGCTTCGAGTGCGACGGCTGCTACGGCAGCTGCCCCGAGCAGGCCATCGTCAAGCTGGGGCCGGGCAAAGGCTATCAGGTGGATGCCGAGCGCTGCACCGGCTGCGGTGCCTGTCATGACCAGTGCCCTTGTCACGCTATCGAGCTGCGCCAACCGGAGGAGTCCCAATGAAACATGAACTGATCATGGTCGATGGCAACGAAGCCGCGGCCCGGGTGGCGTACCAGCTGAGCGAAGTCTGTGCCATCTACCCCATCACCCCCTCCTCGACTATGGCGGAGCTGGCCGATGCCTGGGCGGCGGAGGGGCTGACCAACCTGTGGGGCAATATCCCCACAGTGGTGGAGATGCAGAGCGAAGGGGGGGCGGCCGGTACGGTACACGGCGCCCTGCAGGCGGGGGCGCTCGCCACCACCTTCACCGCCAGTCAGGGGCTGATGCTGATGCTGCCCAACATGTACAAGATTGCCGGCGAGCTGACCTCGGCTGTGTTCCATGTGGCGGCCCGTTCGCTGGCCGCCCAGGGGCTGTCGATTTTTGGCGACCATCAGGACGTGATGGCGGCGCGCAGCACAGGTTTTGCCATGCTCGCCTCCGGCTCGGTGCAGGAGGCGCAGGACCTGGCCTTGGTCGCCCACAGCGTCACCCTGCAGTGTCGGGTGCCCTTTATCCACTTCTTCGACGGCTTTCGCACCTCCCACGAGGTGAACAAGATCACGGCCCTGCATCGGGACGAGATCCGGGCCCTTATCGACAACGACTGGGTGCGCGCCCACCGTGCGCGGGCGCTTAACCCGGATCATCCGGTGATGCGCGGCACCGCCCAGAATCCGGATACCTATTTCCAGTCCCGCGAGAGCGTCAACCCCTTCTACGAAGCCGTACCGGCACGGGTGCAGCAGTGCATGGAGAGCCTCGGCAAGCTGACCGGCCGCCACTACCATCTGGTGGAGTATCACGGCGCACCGGATGCCACCGATGTCATCGTGCTGATGGGCTCGGGGGCGGCCACCGCCCGCACCACGGTCGATTGGCTCAACCGGCAGGATCGCAAGACCGGGGTGCTGGTGGTGCGTCTCTATCGCCCCTTCCCGGTACAGGCGCTGCTCGATGCCCTGCCCGCCAGCGTGCGCCGCATCGCCGTGCTGGATCGCACCAAGGAGCCGGGGGCGGGCGGCGAGCCGCTGCTGCTGGATGTGCAGAGTGCGCTGATCGATGGCTTGCAGCGCGGTCTTATCAAGCGCCTGCCGTGGCTCAGTGGTGGCCGTTACGGCCTCTCCTCCAAGGAGTTCACTCCCGCCATGTGTGCGGCTGTGTTCGAGGAGCTCTCCTCCGATGCACCGCGCCCGCGCTTTACCGTGGGGATTGTCGATGACGTATCGGGCCTCAGTCTGGCCTGGCACCCCATCGGCGATCTGGAGCCCGCCAGCCGGGTGCGGGCGCTCTTCTTCGGCCTGGGTGCAGACGGTACGGTTGGCGCCAACAAGAACAGCATCAAGATCATCGGCGAGCTGGATGGCTTCCACGCCCAGGGCTACTTTGTCTACGACTCCAAGAAGTCGGGCTCGCGCACTGTCTCCCACCTGCGCTTTGGCCCCGAGCCCATAGACGCGCCCTGGCTCATCGAGCAGGCGAGCTTTATCGGTTGTCACCAGTGGAGCTTCACCGAATCGGTGGACTTGCTGGAGCACGCCGCCGAAGGGGCGACCCTGCTGCTTAACGCTCCCTACGAGGCTGACCAGGTGTGGAGCCAGCTGTCCGAGCGGCTGCGTGCCCGCATCCGCGCCCTCAATATCCAGCTCTACTGCATCGACGGGGATCGGGTGGCCGAGCAAAACGGCATGGGCAATCGCATCAACACCATCATGCAGACCTGCTTCTTCGCGCTGGCCGGGGTGTTGCCACGGGATGAGGCGATTGCGCTGATCAAGGAGAGCATCGAGAAGAGTTATGCCCGCAAGGGACCCGAGGTGGTGGCGCGCAACTTCGCGGCGGTGGACGATACCCTGGCTCACTTGAGCAAGGTGGCGATCCCGGCCGGTGACGAGCAGATCAGCGACTATCCGCTGCCATTGGCACCGGGGGGCAGCGAGTTTGTCCAGCGGGTCACAGGCCCGATGCTGGCGGGGCGCGGCGATTTGATCCCCGTCTCCATGCTGCCGGTGGATGGCACTTACCCCACCGCCACCAGCCGCTTCGAGAAGCGGGATATCGCCCGCGAGATCCCGATTTGGCACTCCGATATCTGCATCCAGTGCGGCAACTGCGTCTTCGTCTGCCCCCACGCGGCGCTGCGGGCCAAGTTCTACCATCAGGATTGGCTGGCAACCTCCCCCGAGGCGGCCCAGTCGGTGCCCGTCACCGCCAAGGGCTTCCCCGACAGCCGCTACACCCTGCAGCTCTATCCGGAAGATTGCACCGGCTGCGGCCAGTGTGTGCAGGCCTGTCCGGTGCGGGTCGGGGCGGATGAGGAACACGAAGGCGAACGCGCCATCACCATGATGGACAAGGCGCCGCATCTGGCGGGCCAGAAACAGGCGCTGCGCTGGTTCGAGAGCCTGCCATGGCCTGCCCGCGAGCGGGTGGACTTCTCCACCGTGCGCGGTGCCCAGTTCCTCGAACCCCTGTTCGAGTTCTCCGGTGCCTGCGCCGGTTGTGGCGAGACCCCGTACCTCAAGCTGCTGACCCAGCTGTTTGGCGATCGCATGCTGGTGGCCAACGCCACCGGCTGCTCCTCCATCTATGGCGGCAACCTGCCGACCACCCCCTGGGCCAAGAACGCGGAAGGGAAGGGGCCGGCCTGGTCCAACTCATTGTTCGAGGACAACGCCGAGTTCGGCTTTGGTTTTCGTCTCACCGCTGATCAGCACCACGCCCAGGCGGTAGCGGCCTTGCAGGCGATGAAGGGGGAGCTGGGTGAGGCATTGGTCGAGTCGCTTATCAAGGCCCCGCAGCGGCTGGAGTCGGAGATCCGCGCCCAGCGAAATCGGGTCGCACAAGTGCGCGAGCGGCTGGAAGAGGTTAAATCCGGCAAGGCCCGCGAGCTGCTGTCACTCATCGATCAGCTGGTGCGCCGCTCGGTCTGGATAGTGGGGGGCGATGGCTGGGCCTATGACATCGGCTCATCGGGGCTCGATCACGTGCTCGCCTCCGGGCGCGATGTGAACGTGCTGGTGATGGATACCGAGGTCTACTCCAACACCGGCGGCCAGATGTCGAAGTCGACCCCGCTCGGTGCCGTCGCCAAGTTCGCGGCGGGGGGCAAGACGCTGGCCAAGAAGGATGTGGCCTTGCAGGCCATCTCCTACGGCAACGTCTATGTTGCCCGCATCGCCTTTGGTGCCAACCCGCAGCAGGCGCTGCAGGCCTTGCGTGAGGCCGAGGCCTATCCGGGGCCGTCGCTTATCATCGCCTACAGCCACTGCATCGCCCACGGCATCGACATGGAGTTTGGTCTGACCCAGCAGAAACGCGCCGTCGCCTCCGGTCACTGGCCGCTGATGCGCTACAACCCGGTACTGCGCAGCGCCGGGCAGAATCCCTTCAGCCTCGACAGCCTGCGCCCCTCCATCCCGCTCGCCGAGTACCGGCAGGAGGAGAACCGCTTCCAGGTGCTGGCCCAGAGCCATTCGGAGGAGGCGGAGCGGCTGATGCAGGTGGCGCAGCAGGTGGTCTGGCAGAGGTGGACCACCTACGAGGAGATGGCCACCCGCGAGGCCAGCCATTTCCATCCGCCGGTTTGATGATGGGGTTAATTCTGTATAGAGAAGCGGGCCATTGGCCCGCTTCTTTGTATTGGATAGTGATGGATATTCTATTTCTGATCTCTGAGATCAAGTACCATTACTGTAGTGGTGAAATATTTTCCGCACCATAATGATGGGTTGATATGCTAGGGAAATCCGGGCAGGATATACATCACAATATATTTTAATGCAGATGCTCCATGCATAATCAACCTTTGTTATATCTTCATGGTGTGGAAACTTAATGGAACCAAAAAACGTTATCCAACGATATATGAATCTATCGAAATTCCTATATCTCTTGCAAAATAGCACCTTGTTTTTGCCTAAAATGTCTATTTTTGATGACCAACTCGAAGGTGGGTTGACGGCAACTGACTATTTAAATAAGTCTAATGAACCAGGCATTCTTGAACTTACTATGAATTTTCTTCCAGTATATGGTGAGTCAGCAGAGCAAAGGGAAAAAAGATTAAATGTCAATGAGTTTTCTAAGCAGAAACTAGATAATGCAAAATTCATGACTCCATTTGGTGAATACCTGAAAAGTGACACTCAGACTGTTTTTCCAAAGTGTCGCGAGTATCTCTATGTAAGCTGTTGGCATCGATCTTATTTTGAATGTAGTGCCATGTGGCTATTGTATGGTGCTGAGAAAAACTCAGTCTGTATTTTTACCTCGATTGAAAAACTAGAACAGCAAATCATTCATAATGAGTTGCTTGATAATCTAAAGCTTGAAGATGTCAACTATATTGATCATGCAAAGGCTCAGTTCGGCTCTAATTGTCTTGATCCATTCCTGTCAAAATCCTTGCCATTCAGTTTTGAAAAAGAGCTGCGTATTGTAGCTTTCGACTCGAAGACTGATTTGGCAAGAGTTGAACAAAATGAAAAGGCTGGCGTAAACATAAGAATTCATTCCCTTCCTAAGCTAATAGATAGAGTTGTGGTCTCTCCAAATTCAGATTCATGGTTTAAAGATTGCATTCAGAAGCTATGTAATGAGTATGGCTTGGGTATTGAAGTAGAAATGTCATCACTTAAGCGTGAACGTAATGAAAGTTTCTTGGGGGCTATGGCACAACTTCAAAACATAGAGCTCTAGTTATCCCCTGACACAGGCCTGACCCCCTGGAAGTTCCGACACTGGCGGCCGGATATGGCAGTCGCCGTGTCTTGAGGCGGCCAATAAAAAGCCCGGCTTTAAGCCGGGCTGGGGGATAAGTTGCTTATCCGGGTATTCGTCGAGGCGTCTAGTGTGGATGTTGTTTGAGGATGTCGTATATCTCCTCTTTCAGTTTAAGTTTCTGTTTTTTCAGATCCTTCACCTCGGAGCTGTAATCGCTGGCGTGATGTTTTTCCAGCTTCCTGATCTCCGCATCCAGGTCGTTGTGCAAGTCAAACTTCTTTTGGAAATGGACATCACTGCTCTTCAGTTTCGAGATGAGATCTCTGTACTCCGGGAACATGTAATGAAGCCTCCTTGGTGTCGTTTGATTGTGCCTTGACCTTCAAACTACCCCTTACCCCGGGAGATAAATGTGATCCCGATCGAATTTGGGGCAATGGGTTTGCTGCATCTGGCGGATGATTTTTAACTGATTGAATCACAAGAAGATAAGTGATTTATAAGGAGGACAGAGAGGCGGGAATCGGGATCCCGTTCACAGTCGTGACCCTTCGATGACAGCCAAGGGCCGCCGGGCGGGCAGCAAGAAGGGGCGCAGGGCCCCTTCTTGGTAACAGGTGTGGCGTTTACTCTTTTTTCTTTTTCTTCTCGGGCAGGGGCTGACCGCCTCGGGCAATCACCTTGCCCACCTCGAAGCCTATCTGGGCCGCCAGCTCTTCCAGATCCGGGGCCTTGGCCTCGTTGCCGATGGCGTACTGGTAGTTGGCTATGGTGATCTTCTCGGCCACCGGGGTGCCCGGCACTATGGGCTCACGCCAGCCCTGGCCCACATGGGCCACCAGGGTGCCGTTCATGATGAGCTCGCCGACTATCTCCTGGGTGGGGATGCCCTTGCCGTAGGTCAGCCCCTGGGCATGTTTCTTGCCGACCAGGGGTTCGGTGCTTGCGGGCACCAGCTTGGTGCGGATCAGCCACTTGGGATCCTTGTGCTTGCCCACCGCCTTGCCGGTCTGGTACTCGTTGATCTTGATGGTCTTGATCATCTGGGCCATGAAGTCCTTGGTCAGGGCCTTCTGCGCCTCGCTGGTCTGGTCGATGACGATGGGGGCCACGTACCAGGTCTGGGGGGCTTGCGCCTTGGGGGCCGCCGGAGCGGTTTGTGCCATGGCGAGCGGGCTGAGCAGGATGGCCGCCAACAAGAGTCCGATTTTCTTCATTGTGATTCCGCTTATGTTTCGACAAGAATTTTGTTTTGCCAGCGACGACTGCGCCAGCGCCAGAACATGGCCAGACCGCGAACCCACTCGTCGCAGGCCAGCGCCAACCAGATGCCTACCAGGCCATAGCCCTGCATGATACCAAGGAAATAGGCGAGGGGAACGGCAATGCCCCACATGGAGACGAGCGCCATGTAGAGCGGGAAACGGGCATCCCCGGTGGCGCGCAGGGCGTTGATCACCACCAGGTTGAAGGTGCGGCCGGGTTCGAGGATGAGGCTGATGAGGAACAGCTGCGCCACCTGGGTGATGATGTCGGCGTCGTCGGTGAACAGGCTGATGATGGCGCGTCCGTTCAGGGCCGCGGCGATGGCAATCAGGCTGGTGACGATGAGGCCGAGCTTGAGGCTCTTGATGAGCTGGCGATAGGCCTGCTCGAAGCGACGGGCCCCCGCCAGATGGCCGATGATGATCTCGTTGCCAAGGCCGATGGAGAGGCCGAACAGCAGGATGAACAGGCAGATCTGGAAGAAGTAGGACTGGGTCGCCAGCGCCTTGTCGCCGAGCAGGCCGACGAAGGCGGTCACCACCATGAACTGCAGCATCCAGGAGAGGTTCTCCCCCGCCGCCGGCAGGCCGATGTGCAGCACCTTGTCCAGCATGACCTTGCTTGGCCGGAGGATCTCCGGCAGTCGCAGCCGTATGCCGGTCTTGCGCGCCACCAGCCACACCAGTAGCACCACGCCGACGATGCGCCCGGCAACAGTGCTGATGGCGACCCCGGCGACCCCGAGCTGGGGCAGGCCGAACCAGCCATAGAGCAGCAGCAGGTTGCCGACGAAGGTGATGAGGTTGACGATGAGGGTCACGTACATGGCCTGACGGGTGTGGCCATGGGCGCGCAGGGTGGCGGCCAGGCAGAGCGCCGCCGCCTCCGGCAGCAGGCAGAGCCCGATGATCTGCAGGTAAAGGGTGGCATCCCCCATCAGGTGGGCGGGCAGGTTCATCAGCGCCAGCATGGTGCTGGCACCGGCCATGACCCCGACTGCGGCCACCAGCCCCACCAGCAGGTTGAAGCCGATGGCGGTGTGGATGACCACGCGCGCCTTCTCCCTATCCCCCGCTCCCAGGTACTGGGTGATCACCACGCTGGTGCCTATGCTGACAAAGCTGAACAGGGTGATGGCGAGATCGAACACCTGGTTGCCCACCGCCAGCGCCGCCACCCCCTGGTAGGAGACGTGGCCCACCATGAAGGTGTTGAGGGCCCCGGTCAGGAAGTGCAGGGCGAGATCGATGAACAGTGGCCAGGTCAGGGCGAAGAGGGAGCCCGGGCCCGCGTGGGATTGAGTCTGCATGGGATGTCCAAATACTGGGGATGGCCCTCGTCAGCGCCATCTGGACGGGCATTTAACACCAAGCGGGTGCGGGGTGCAATCCTGCCCTGAGCAAAGAGGGGGACGGGCCGGCCCGGCACCCTCTCGCTGGGTGGCGCCGTCAGACCGGGGTGGCGCCCGCTTCCTGCTCGCAGGGCCGGGTGAGGTGCGCCGAGTCCGGCAGCTCGTCGTCCTGGGGCCAGCGGGAGAGCAGGGTATCCGTGGTGCTCTCCACCACCTCGTCATCCTTGAACACAGGCTCCCGATAGCAGCGGGTCATGCGCAGGGCCTGATACATGTCGGGGCTGAGGATGACCCCCTCGTCGCCTATCCGGATCCCCGCCTGCTTGAGCCACTGGGTCATCTGGCCGTGGCGACCGGCCATCACCATGTGGATGCCACGGCGCCTGAGCTCCTTGTGCAGCTCCCCCACCATGCTCATCACGCTGATGTCCTGATGGGTGAAGCAGGCCACCGCGTCCACCACCAGGCACTTGGGATTGTGGGGATCCTGCACCAGCAGCGCCAGCACCCGCCGCTTGAAGTAGGGGGCGTTGAAGTAGGTCAGCGGCGAGTTGAAGCGATAGACCAGGATGCCGGGAATCGCCTTGGCCTGCTCGTTGTCCCCCAGGGTGCGCACCACCCCCTCGTCGTCCATGCCGAGCAGCTGATCGGTGGGACGCATCACGTTGCGCAGGAACTGGAACAGGCCCAGCAGGACCGCCAGGGTGATCCCCGGAATGACCCCCATGGTCAGCACGCTGACGAAGGTGATGAGGGCCAGCCAGAAGGCGGCGCGGTCCGAGTCGCGCAGGGCCCAGAGGCCGCGAAAATCGGTGAGCGACAGGGAGGCCATCACCAGCACCACCCCGAGGGCGGCGGTGGGGATGAATTTAAGCGGCGCCGTCAGGTAGAAGGTGATGAGGGCGATCACTGCGGCCGCTATGATGGAGACCAGCTGGCTCTTGCCGCCGTTGGCGTCGTTGACCGCGGTGCGTGAATCCGCCCCGCTGATGGCAAACCCCTGGGAGACAGCAGAGGCGAGGTTCGCCATGCCCAGCGCCCTGAACTCCTTGTCCGCGTCGATCTCGTAGCCGTTCTTGGCGGCGAAGCTGCGGGCGGTGAGCATCATGGAGACGAAGCTCACCATGGCGAGGTTGAGCGCCGGCAGCACCAGCTCGCGCATCAGGCCGGGGGGGAATTCCGGCATCTGGAAGGCGGGCAGGCCCGAGCCCACGGCCCCCAGGGTGGCGATATCGAACTGGCCGAGATTGAGGGCCCACACCAGGGCCGCCGTCACCACCATGGCCACCATGGAGGAGGGCCAGGATGGCTTGTAGCGCTTGGCCAGCAACAGGGTGAGCAGGGCGGTCAGGCTCATGGCCAGGGTGGGCAGATGGGTCTGGGTAATGTAGTCGGTGCCATTCAGGATCCGCTCGATGAGATAGCGCTCGCTGAAGGTGAAGCCGAAGATCTTGGAGAGCTGACCCACCATGATGGTGATGGCCACCCCGTTGAGCAGCCCCATCAGGATGGGGCGGGAGAGAAAGTCCGCCAGCACCCCCAGCTTGAAGCGGCTGGCGATGAGGCACCAGAAGCCGGTCATGGCGGTCATGGTCATCACCAGTTGCCACTGGCGGGTGGGATCCCCGGCGGCGAGCGGCGTCACCACGGCGGCGATGACGGCGCAGGTGGCGGCGTCCGGGCCGACGATGAGCTGGCGGGAGGTGCCAAAGAGGGCGTAGACCACCATGGGCAGGATGCAGGAGTAGAGGCCGACGATGGCGCCTACCCCGGCGAGCTCCGCATAGGCGATGGCCACGGGCAGGGCCACGGCCGCCACCGAGAGTCCAGCGCGAAGATCCGGCATCAGCCAGGCCCGCTGATATTGCAGCAGGGCGGCGAGGCCCGGCAGCCAGCGTTCGAGTGAGAAGAAGTCGCGCATTATTTAACCCATTGAGTTACAAACATCTTTTTCTTAGTGTGCCCAAGGTTGTCGGCCCATTGCAATCCGGTCATGGCCAGTTCACCACCAGATCAGGCCAGATGCGCTGCCACTGTTTGTCCCTGATCCTGTCGATGAAGATCCGGCTCTCCTGCCGGCAGCGGGGATTGGGGCTCACCTGCAGGGACCAGTTGGGGCCAAAGCCGTAGGGAGCCAGCCACTGGAACTCATCGTTTTCCAGCAGGCGGACCCCGATGCAGGTGGGCACCTCCACCCAGTGGCCGAGCGCCGCCAGCGAGCTGGCAAAGGGGGCCACTTGCTGGCGCACATGCATGCGGGCCTGGTTACGCACCTCCCAGCGCTGGCCGGGCAGACGCTCCGCCAGCCAGGCTTCGTGCTCCCGCTCGGCGGCACCTTCCGGATCGCTCGGATCCAGATAGACAAGATCTATGTCGTTGAGAGGGGTGGGCTCGGCCTTGTGATGGAGATGATCCCAGATGAGGTTGCGCACAAAGCCCGCCCCCAGCGCCCAGTCCGGCAGGGCCAGCTCCCGCGCTGCCCAGAGGCAGGCCATGCGCAGGGGATCGGCCCGCAGCAGGACCTCGGTGTGGGCTTGCAGCTGCGCCTCCCGGGGGGCTTGTGCCTCAACCGGCATGACGGCGCAGCCAGACGTCCATGTAGCTGCAGCTCGGCACTATGGTGAGCCCCTCTGCCCGGGTCCAGTCGTAGAAGCGGCGCGCCAGCCTGTCGGCAATGCCCTGTCCCCTCAGCTCGGACGGCACCTGGGTGCTGCAGGCGTCCACCGTAGTTGCGTCCAGCATGCGGTAGCTGAGGCGAGAGGTCTTGCCGTCCACCACGCAGATGAACTGCTGCTGGTCGGCCTGATGAAGAATGTCGCTCATGGAGGCTCCTCAAAGGGTGGGGAAGGGGTATCAGAGCATGCTGGCCGGACTTTGCCAACCGTGCTCTTTGCGGGCCGAGGAGGCTCGCTTACACTGACCGGCCTGCGAGCGGCTCGCTAGGCAAGGTATAGAACAGTTAGCAGAGGATGGATCCCGTTATGGCCTTCGCCACCCTGGAAGATCTGATTGGCAATACCCCGTTGCTGCGCCTGCGGCGCATCAACCCCTGTCCCGACGTGACCCTGCTGGTGAAGCTGGAGGGCAACAACCCCGCCGGCTCGGTCAAGGACAGGCCGGCCCTGAACCTCATCCGGGCGGCGGAGGCGAGCGGTCACTTAGGGCCAGGAGCACGACTCATCGAGGCCACCTCGGGCAATACCGGCATAGCGCTGGCCATGGTGGCGGCGGCCCGGGGATACCGGATGCGCCTCGTCATGCCCAGTACCATGAGCCAGGAGCGGCGCGACGCCATGCAGGCCTACGGCGCCGAGCTGGTGCTGGTGGAAAACGGCATGGAAGAAGCTCGGGATCTGGCGCTGGCCATGCAGGCCCGAGGCGAGGGGCTGGTGCTCGATCAGTTCAACAACCCGGCCAACCCGGATGCCCACTACCTCTCCACCGGCCCCGAGATCTGGCGCCAGAGCGCGGGGGCAATCACTCACTTCGTCTCGGCCATGGGCACCACGGGCACCATCATGGGGGTCTCCCGCTACCTCAAGGAGCAGAACCCGGCGGTGCAGGTGATAGGCCTGCAACCGGCAGAGGGGAGCCAGATCCCCGGCATTCGCCGCTGGCCCGCCGCCTATATGCCCGCCATCTTCGAGCCAGAGCGGGTCGATCGGGTGCTGGATGTGACCCAGGAGGAGGCGCTCGCCACCATGCGCCGGCTGGCGCGGGAAGAGGGGATCTGCTGCGGGGTCAGCTCGGGGGGCGCCGTGGCCGGCGCCCTGCGGGTGGCGGCCGAGATCAAGCAGGGGGTGGTGGTGGCCATCATCTGCGATCGGGGGGATCGCTACCTCTCCACCGGGGTCTTCACGCCGCCCATCTAATCCTGCTCCCCCGGCCCTCTGCGGGCTGGCTTGGGGGTCATTCCCACACCTGCTCCAGCAGGGCCAGCAGCTGTTCCCTGTCCGCATCCTTGCGGTTGTAGAGCAGGGCGCCGTCGTTGATGGCGAGATCCCGGATATCCTTGAGCAGGGCTCTGTCCGTCACCCCGGCTTCCGCCAGGGTGCGCGGCAGCCGCACCGCCTCCCACAGGGTGTCGCGCAGGGCGCAGAGTGCATCCAGGGTGGCCTGGGGTCGCAGTGCCTGTGGGGTGGCCGCGAAGCGCTCAGGCCCCGCCAGCGGCAGCAGCAGACGGGCCAGCTCAGGGTCTATCTGCGGCCTGTTGTAGTCGAGCACAGTGGGCAGGAAGAGGTTCATGCACAGGCCGTGGGGCAGGTGGCAGCGGGCCCCCAGGCTGTGGCCGAGGGCGTGTACCAGCCCCACCATGGAGTTGGAAAACGCCATGCCCGCCAGGGTGGAGCCCTCCGCCAGCTGCAGTCGCAGGCGCTTGTCCTCGGGGGCCAGCAGCACCCTGGGCAGGGCATCGGCTATCTTCTCCACCGCCATCAGGGCCAGGGCGTCGCTGACCGGGTTCTTGCCGTTGCCGATGAAGGCCTCGATGGCGTGGGTCATGGCGTCCATGGCGGTGGCAGCCGTGATGGGCAGCGGCAGCCCCTGGGTGAGGCGCGGATCCAGCACCGCCAGCTGGGGCAGCAGGAAGGGGGAGGTGAAGGGCACCTTGCGCCCGCTCCCCTCGTCCCGGATCACCGCCACCAGGGTCACCTCCGAGCCGGTGCCCGCCGTGGTGGGCACCACAGCCAGCGGCTTGAGGGGTCGGGTCAGGCAGCCTGCCCCTGCGTGATCCAGCAGTCGCTCCCCGCCCAGGGTGACCAGGATGTTGACCGCCTTGGCGGTATCGATGACGGAGCCGCCCCCCAGGGCCACCATGCTGTCACAGCCCAGCTCCCGCCAGCGGGCGGCGATGCGCTCCACCACGGCGGTGGAGGAGTCGGCGGGGATCTCGTCCCAGATGGCGGCCACCGGCAGGCCCCCCTCCGCCAGCACATTGGCCAGCAGGGTGGCGAGCCCGCTGCCGCCGACCCCCTTGTCGGTGAGCAGCAGCGGACGGCGTGCCCCCAGTGCCATCAGCTCGTCCGGAAGCTGCTCCAGCGCCTGCTCCCCCGCCATCAATCTGACCGGACAGAAGAAATCGTAATAACGGCTCATGGTGTTCATCCTTCTCTTCAACCGGTCAGCAGACCCAGGTAGATGTGGCAGGCTCGCGCGAGCTTGTGGCGCGGGCTCGGGTAGTGGCGCAGCAGGGGCCGCGCGATGAAGGCAGGCAGGATCAGTGCTTGCAGCTGCTCCAGCGCTCGCACCAGGTGCATGGCCGCCCCGAGATCCCCCTCCACCAGCAGCCGGTTCTCGCAGAAGGCCTGATTGATGCCGAGGCGAAAGCTGAGGGCGCGAAAGGCGATGGCGGGGTGTTTGAAACGCACCCGCAGCGGGTGCAGGCCGCCGGGATCGGGCGCCGCGCCGCAGCGCCAGCGGCTCCCTGACTTGTACAGGGTCAGCCCCCGTTTTATGCCGCTCACCTCCAGCCGGATGCAGAGCCCCTCCGGCAGGGGGGCGAGCTCGCGGCGCACCGCCTCGTCGACCCGGGCGGCGCGGCACAGGGTGCGGCCGATGACCCAGAGCAGGCCCCCTATCCAGAGGCGCCTGCCGGTGGCAAGCCAAGGATCAAGCGTCATCAAGGCCTCCTGCGATGGCGGACCAGAAGAGGGCGAAGGCGCTGGCCTGCCAGTGGGGGTCCTCCCCGAGCTCGGGCTGGTCGACAAAGAGGGAGGCGCAGGCCAGAAACTGGCTCTGGCACACCTCCAGCATCAGGACGGGGGGCGCCTGCATCAGCTCGCCGCTGGCCTGACCCTGGGCGAGCAGGCGCGGCAGGAAGCGCAGTGTCTCCCCCAGGATCTGGCTGCGCAGGGATCTGGCCAGCAGGGGGGAGTGGAAGAAGCCCAGCACGAACTTGAGCTCGTGGGGATGGGCCTGCATCCAGCGCATCGCCTGACACCAGTAGTGGCGCGCCTGCTCCCTGAGGGGCAGGGCCGGATCCGCCTCGCTGATGGCGGCGCCAAGGCGCAGCTTGACGTCCTGGTAGAGCTGTTGGATCAGCAGCTCCTTGCTGGGAAAGTGGTGGAACAGGGTGCCGTTGGCCACCCCGGCCGCCCGGGCGATGCGGGCGGTGGCGGCCCCCTGCAGGCCATCCTCGGCGCACAGGGCAAGGGCGGCATCCAGGATCTGGCGGCGTTTGTCTGTCATGGGATCGCTCATGCAGCCTCCTAGCGCAGGAACAGGGCCATCATCAGCCGCTGGTACCAGCGCCGATAAGGGGGATGGATCAGGGTCCCGGCGCTGAAACGGCCGCGGCGCAGCACGGTTTTCGCCTTGGAGAAGGTGAGAAAGCCCTCGTGGCCGTGGTAGTGACCCATGCCGGAGGGGCCTATGCCGCCGAAGGGGGCGTCGTCCGCCGCCACCTGGAACAGGCACTCGTTGATGGCCATGCCACCGGCGTGGGTCTCCCGGATGAGTCGGTGCTGCAGCGCCGGATCCAGGCTCATCAGATAGAGCGCCAGCGGGCGTGGCCGGGCCGCCACATAGGCAATGGCCTCCTCGATGCTGTCATAGGGCACCAGGGGCAGCAGGGGGCCGAAGATCTCCTGCTGCATCAGCTGGCAGTGGCCGGGCACCTCGGTCAGCAGGTGGGGCACCAGGCGGCGGGTGCCGTCATCCCGGGCCGGCGAGGCGCAAGGGTGCACCTCGGCGCCCGCCTGTTTCGCCTCCGCCAGCCAGGCGGTGAGCCGCTCATACTGGGCCCCGTTGATGATGGAGCCGTAATCCGGGCTATCCAGCCCCTTGGGATAGAGGCGGCGAAAGTGTGCCTGATAGGCCTCGATAAAGGCCTGCTCCTGCCCTCGCGGCAGCAGCACATAGTCCGGGGCCACGCAGATCTGGCCGGCGTTGAGGCTCTTGCCGAAGATCATCCGCTCCACCGCCAGGGCCAGGGGCATGTCGGGGGCGATGAGGCAGGGGCTCTTGCCACCGAGCTCCAGGGTCAGCGGCGTGAGCTGGGGGGCGGCGGCGGCCATCACCCGCCTGCCCACCGCAGTGGAGCCGGTGAACAGCAGATGATCGAAGGGGAGGGTGCTGAAGGCGGCCGCGAGTCCCGCGTCCCCCTCGATGACCACCACCTCGTCGTCGTCAAACACCTGGGCCAGCAGGGTGCGCAGCACGGCGTTGGTGTGAGGGGTGAACTCGGAGAGCTTGATCATGGCGCGGTTGCCGGCGGCGATGGCGCCGATGAGGGGCCCCAGGCTCAGCATCACAGGGAAGTTCCAGGGCACCATGATGCCGATGACGCCCAGCGGCTGATAGTGCACCTCGACCCTGGCGGGGGCCAGCAGCAGGCCGGGATGACGCCGCGCCGGCCTCATCCACCCCTTGAGCCGTTTCAGGCTGTAGTTGATCTGCATGACGCAGGGCAGGATGTCGGCGACCAGGGAGTCGTAGTCGCTGCGCTGGCCGTAGTCCAGGGCCAGGGCGTCGCACAGGGGTTGCTTGTGGGCGAGCAGGGCCTCCTTGAGTGCGATCAGCCGGTTGCGGCGCTGTGCCAGGCTCGGCATGGGATGGGCCTGGCAGGCCTGCTTGAGGCGGTGCAACTGCTCGGGCAGGGAGAACTTGTCTGGGGACTCTGTTGGTATGGCTTCCATGGTTTGCTCCGCACAAAAACTGACCGACTGATTAGTCGGTCCAAGCCTAGCGCCTTGTTGCCAGCTTGTAAACAGGGGCGTGCCGGAGCGAGGGCGGCTGGGGGGCCCTGTCCGCCGGAACTGTGCTCGGCCCCACAGTTTTGGGGGATCTCGATTGGTGAATTATCCAATAAGGGGTAGTTTTTGCTCATCAACTCAAATGGAGAGCAGCACATGACCAGGGAATTGCACAGCCTGCTGGCCCGGCTGGACGATGTGATCGAGCGGATGCCGGACAGTTTCAACACCTATGAATTTGCCCAGAAGCTGGCGCTGCAACATCAGCGGGAGTATTTCGCCGCGGGCCACTCCCTGGCGGAGCAGGAGAAGAACCTGCTGCGCCTGCTCCACGAGAAGATTGCCGAGGCCCTGGCAGCCAGCGATGGGCTGATCGAGGGAGCCCTGCTGCCCTGCGTCACCCCCTGGGGGGAGCGGGCCACCTCGCCCCGCTGGCACCGCAAGCACTGAGCCTCTGCGCGGCACAAAAGAAGAAGGCCCCTCGGGGCCTTCTTCATTTCGGTTCGTTGGTGGCGGCTACTGGGTCAGGCGGCGGGCCTGCCAGTAGCGGCTGTTCCAGTAGACGTTGTCGAGGCGCGAGCGGATCACCCCCTTGCTGGTGGAGGCGTGAATGAACTCCCCGGCGCCGGTGTAGACACCGACGTGGTACTGCTGCCAGCCGGTCTTGAAGAACACCAGATCCCCGTGCTGCAGCCGGTATCTGTCCACCGGCCTGCCGAGACTGGCCTGGGATTCCGTGGTGCGGGGCAGGGTGAAGCCCAGCACCTGCTGGTAGGCAAGCTGGGTGAAGGCGGAGCAGTCGAGGCCGGCGCGACCGGTGCCGCCCATGCGGTAGGGGACGCCGCGCCACTGCTGATAGAAGCCGTCGAAGGCACTGGCCTGGCGGGCAGGCGGTGGCGGCTCCGGAGTACTGGAGCAGGCGACGACAAGCAGGGCCAGCAGGGGCAGCAGCAGGGTGCGAAACATCTCAACTCCTTGATAGGGCACGGGATTCATCATAGACGATGTTCCTGCCTGGAAGCTGAACAGCGATTGCATAAATGCTTGCCAAGGGCAGAAGACCAGCCCCCGGCAAGCCAGTCGTCACTCCGCCGCCTTGGGAGTTATCAGCGGCGTGAGCAGCTCGGCAATCTTGTAGAAGGTCTGCACCCGGGTGGTGCTGGGGCGCCACACCAGGCCAATCTCCCGATAGGGCTTCTCCCCGGGCAGGGGGATGGCCACCAGATCCGAGTTGTCGAGGATGCCCGCATCTATGGCCATCTGGGGCAGGAAGGTGGTGCCAAGGCCGGCCCCCACCATCTGCACCAGGGTGTGCAGGCTGGTGGCGGCGAAGGGGTTGATCTTGCTCTTGTCCCTCAGCCGGCAGGCGCTCACCGCGTGCTCCGTCAGGCAGTGCTCCCGCTCCAGCAGGAAGATGCTCTGGTTGGGCAGCTCCTTGTAGTCGAACGGCATGTGCAGCCCCGCCGCCATGTGGGAGGGCATCACCATGTGGAAGGGATCCTGCCCCACCGTCTTGCTGTGAAAGCCCCCTATCTCCACCGGCAGGGCCAGGATCAGCAGGTCGAGCTGACCCTGCTCCAGCTGCTTGAGCAGGTTGGTGGTGGTGTCTTCCCGCAGCAGCAGCTCCAGCTCCGGATAGGCCTTGCCGCACCGCTGCAGCAGCTTGCTCAGCAGGAAGGGGGCTATGGTGGGGATGCAACCCAGGCGGACGGTGCCGTGCATGACGCCCCCCTGCTGCTGGCCGAGCTCCATCAGATCCCGGGCGTCGGAGAGCAGGTTGCGCGCCCGCGCGACTATCTCCATGCCGACCGGCGTCATGATGAAGCTCTTGTGGTCACGCTCCACCAGTTGCAGGTTCATCATGTCCTCCAGGGTCTGGATCCCGGTACTCAGGGTGGACTGGCTGACATGACATGCCTTGGCGGCGCGATTGAAATTCTTGTGCTCGTCCAGAGCGACCAGATACTGCAGCTGTTTCAGGCTGGGCCAACGTTGCATAGGGGAAACCCGATCGATGCTATCTATTTGATTTGATTAATCTACCATCGAGAGACTGCTTTGTCGCCGAGATTAGGCGCCCTCCTGGCAGGGTCCGTGCATCGCGGGGCCAGCGGATGGGGGGATAAGCCCGCCAGTCCATGCCCGTCGCGGCAACTACTGCCATGGGAGCTTATCCCCTTGTGCCAGCCCGTTGAAGGGGGGTTGCCATGGGATGTGACGGGGATCGGCCTTCCCCGGGGTCTTGCGGGGCCGCCCATGGCCGGCCATAAAAAAACGCGCCTGTTGGCGCGTTTTTGCAGGTGCGAGGCAGGCTATTCGTCGAAGATACCGAAGTGATCCTTGGCGAAGTTGACCCGCTGCTCCACGTTCATCTTGACCTGACCCAGCTTCTCTATGGTCTTGAGGTTGGGCACCAGGCCGCGACCGTTGGCGATCTGGATGGCGAGGCCGGGACGGGCGTTGAGCTCCAGCAGCATGGGGCCGCGGAACTTGTCCAGCACCATGTCGGTCCCGATGTAGCCAAGCCCCGACATCTCGTAGCAGGAGGCCGCGAGCGTCAGCAGGGTATCCCAGTGGGGCACCTTGAGATCGTAGAGATCGAGGCCGGTGTCCGGGTGGTGGCGCAGGGGGTTGCCAAACTGCACCGCCCGCAGGGCGCGACCGGTGCGCAGGCACAGACCCACCCCCACGGCGCCCTGGTGCAGGTTCGCCTTGCCGTCCGAGGCCGAGGTGGAGAGGCGCATCATGGCCATCACGGGGAAGCCCTTGAAGATGATCACCCGGGCATCGGGGACCCCTTCGAAGGAGTAGCCGTCGAACACGTCATCGAAGTTGATGAGGCCTTCCACCAGCGCCACGTCGGGCTTGCCGCCCAGGGAATAGAGGCCCGCCAGTATGTTGGAGACATGGCGCTCCAGATCCTGGCCGTTGCAGGCGCTGCCGTTGGGCTTGTAGAAGCTGCCCTCTTCCTGGCGCAGGATCACCAGGATCCCCTTGCCGCCGGAGCCGCGGGCCGGCTTGATGCAGAAGCCCGGCCAATCCTTCACCAGCTCGGTGATGCGGGTCACGTCGTGCTGCTCGCGGATGGTGCCGATGAGTTCGGGCACCGTCACCCCCGCGTCCAGCGCGATGCGCTTGGTCTTGAGCTTGTCATCCACCAACG
This sequence comes from Aeromonas genomosp. paramedia, assembly GCF_023093515.1. Classification (NCBI taxonomy): domain Bacteria; kingdom Pseudomonadati; phylum Pseudomonadota; class Gammaproteobacteria; order Aeromonadales; family Aeromonadaceae; genus Aeromonas; species Aeromonas genomosp. paramedia. Next base: position 464,060 of record NZ_JAAROG010000017.1, on the reverse strand, counting down.
GGTAGAGACGACGCGGGTTGTAGCGGCTGATGTAGGAGTGGTTGCGTTTGTTCATGCCGAGGATGCCTGCTTGCGACAGGCTCCACGGGCTGGTGTATTTCTGCCAGAACCACATCTGTTACTTGTCCTTACCCGGGGTGGCACCGGACTTCATCTCGTCCACCAGCGGCTTGAAGCGCTTGAGCTCGCTCAGCTTGTAGCCGGTGTAGTTACCCATTACCAGCACGGTCGCCATCAGCACCAGTTGCAGGCCGAGGAAGTTGAAGGTGAGGTGACGAATGAGCTCGTTGTCCATGGCCAGGTAGGCGATGACCGCCACCAGCAGGGAGCCGCCACCCTGGCGTACCACCTCTTTCGGACCCTCTTCTTCCCACAGGATGGACATCCGCTCAATGGTCCAGGAGAGGATGATCATCGGGAAGAAGGTGATCTTCATGCCGTCGGTCAGCCCCAGCTTGAAGGCAAAGGCCGAGAAGATGCCGATCATCGAGATCACCATGATGATGATCGCCGATATTCGCGCCACCAGCAGCAGGTTGAGCCTTGAGAGGTAGGAGCGGATCACCAGGCCGGTGCCGACGATCAGCAGGAAGCCGATGAGACCGGTGACCAGCGAGGTCTGGATGAAGGCGACCGCGATCAGCACCGGCATGAAGGTGCCCGAGGTCTTGATACCGACGATGACCCGCAGGAACACCACCATGAGCACGCCGATGGGGATCAGCAGCAGACCCTTGAACAGGGCCTGCTCTTCCAGCGGCAGGCTGTGGATGGAGAAGTTCATCATCTCGGACTTCTCGAACTTCTGCGCCAGGGCCACGTTGACCGGTTGCTCCTGCTCGATCATCGAGAAGGTGACGCGGGAGTTGTGACCGCCGGTGACGTCCAGGAGGGCGCCGGAGTTGTATTCCCACAGCAGCAGGTTGCCCGGTTGTCCCTGTTCGCCGGTTTGCGGGTTGAACAGCTTGTAGTCGGTCGGGCTGTTGAACACCTGCAGGTAGTCCACCAGCTCCTGACGACGGCGACCATCTTCCAGGCTCAGGGCGTGCACCACCCGTGCCGGCACCTCGGCGTTGTTAAGCAGCTCGGCGATCAGGCTGGCGCGGCTCTTGTGGGATTTGAGCAGCTCGGCGTTCTGTTCCTGCTTCTCGATCTCCTTGATGATCTCGCGGGTCAGGGTGTAGCCGTCGGCGGAACGCTCCTGGGCGCGCTCGAGGATCTGCTTCATCGCGGTGGCGTAGGGCTCACTCTCGATCTGCTTCTCGATGGCGGGTGGCAGGGGGTTGGCGGCGGGCTTGGCATGGGCATCCGCCATCATGTCGACCCGGTAGTAGAGCTCCTGGCGGCCGGAGGCGCTGCGAATGGACCACTCGGCGCGGGCATCCCCGTCTTTTTCCACGAACGACAGGCCGTAGCCCGGGCTCGCGGCATTCTCGTTCATCAGGGTGAAGCCGGGCTGGGTGCCCGGAATGGCCAGGGAGGCGATCACCGGCTCGCCGGTGGCCTCGAACTCGAGCTTGGCTTCGATAGACCAGATCTGACGTTTTTCACCGGGCGTGAGGGGCACGTCCAGGGCGACATGGTGATAAAACGTCATTCCCAGGCCGACAATGAACAGCAGGGCGACCAGCAGATAGAACGGCTTACGGGAAACCATGGATTATTTTACATCCTTGAGCTTGGGTTTTGGTTGGATATACTCGCGGGCCACGTCGACCACGGCGATGTCTTTCAAGAATTCACGGCCCAGCAGCACGGGGAAGGTCATGTCGCTGCGATCCTTCAGGGTAAATTCGGCCTTCTCCGTCATGTCGCCGATGCGCACTGTGAGGCGCACCACGGGACGGCGGTCGAGGTCGTCGGCAGAGGCCTGACGCACCCGCACGTGACGCACCAGGGGCGCCTCGATCTGGATCTTGTCGTCCATCTCCTGGTGGCTCAGGAAGAAACGCACCCAGTTCTTGCCGTTGCGCTCGAAGATGGTGATCTCCTGGGCGCTGATGGAGGAGGTGGTGGCGCCGGTATCGACCCGTGCCTGGAAGGCATCGTTGGCGGCATCGACCCAGATCCACTCCGCTTCACCCACCAGCAGCTTGCCGTCGACCGTGTGGCCCTGGCTCGGAGCCGGGCACTTCTCGGTGGGAATGGCCATGGGTTTGGGGGGCTCGGGTGGCAGGGTAGCCAGCTTGCTGTCGACTTTCTTCACGGACTCTTTCATGTTGGTGACATCGGTGTTGAGCTGAACCAGCAGGTGCTGTTGCTGCACATACTGCTTCTGTTGCTGTTCCATGGATGTTTGCAGGCGTTGCTCGCTCAACGAGATCTCGTTGCGCAGCTCCGCCAGCGTCAGGGTCGGGACAGGGGGCGCTTTTTCCATACTGACACACCCGCCGAGACTGAGCAGGGAGAGCAGGGTCATTCCTTTTAATTTGCTTTTCATGTCATTCATTTAACTGTGCTTCCTGGAATTGGGTCAGTGTAACTTCCACAGCCGCCATCGGCTAGTCTTTGGCCTTTCTGGCGATCAGTACGGCACGCTTGGGTGCCGGGTATCCTTCGACCGTGAGTGCGGGATCGGTGGGATCCAGATAGTCACTCAGGGACTCGTTAATCATCCAGTCGGTACGACGCTGTTCGTCGGTGCTGGTCATATTCTCGTCCACTATCCGCACGTCCCTGAACCCGCAGCGCTCGACCCACAGCTTGAGGGCCGCGCTCGAGGGGATGAACCAGACGTTGCGCATCTTGCCGTAGCGATCGGTGGGCACCAGCACGTCGTTGACACCGCCGTCGATCACCAGCGTCTCCAGCACCAGCTCCCCATCGTCTTTGAGCTGGTTGCGCAGCTGTTCGATGTGCTCGATGGGGGACTTGCGATGATAGAGCACCCCCATGGAGAAGACGGTGTCAAAGGCCCGCAGCTCAGGGAGCTCCTGGATGCCGAGCGGCAGCAGGTGGGCGCGCTGATCATTGCCTGCGAAGTGGCGAATGGCCTCGAACTGGCAGAGGAAGAGCGGACTCGGGTCTATGCCGACCGCGAGTTTGGCCCCTTCCCCCACCATGCGCCAGAGGTGGTAGCCGCTGCCGCAGCCCACGTCCAGCACGTAACGCCCTGCGAGCGGGCTGATATGGGGCAGCACCCGATCCCACTTCCAGTCGGAGCGCCACTCGGTGTCGATGTGGATGCCGTGCACGGTAAAAGGCCCCTTGCGCCAGGGCATGAACTGGCGCAGCAGGCTCTCGGTCTTCTTGCGCTCCCCCTCGTTCATGCTCTCAAGGCTGCCTACCGCGACCCGGTTTTTCAGCTCGACGTTGCCGGGGGCCACCTGCGGCAGCTTGTTGAGGGCCCGGTTCCAGCGCGGCAGGTCCCCGTGCAGGTTGTCGTGCTGCCAGGCGTGCAGCTGGGCGGGCAGGGTGTGCAGCCAGTGGCTCAGCCGGTTCTTGGCGATCAGTTGATAAAAGTTGGCGAAATCGATCATGGCTGGGCGTCGCTTGATTTGATGGCAATCATGGAGCCGAAGTTGAAGCACTGGAACCAGAGATCCTGATGGGTGAAACCGGCGTCCCGCAGGCGGGCACGGTGGATTTCCAGGCTGTCGGTGCGCATCACGTTCTCCAGCGCCGTGCGCTTTTGGCTGATCTCCAGCTCGCTGTAGCCGTTGGCCCGCTTGAAATCGAGGTGCAAGTCGATGAGCAGCGCGTTGACCTGCTCGTCCTCGAAGCGGAACTTCTCGCTCAGGATGAGGATGCCGCCGGGGCGCAGACCGTCATGGATGCGCGCGATGAGGGCGGCCCGCTTCTCGGGTTCGACGAACTGCAGGGTGAAGTTGAGCACCACCACGGAGGCGTTCTCGATGGCGATGTCGCAGATGTCCGCCTCCACCAGTTCCACCGGCACCTCGGACTTGAAGCCCGAGAGGTGGGCGCGGGCGCGCTCTATCATGGGGTGGGAGAGATCCACCGCCGTGATCTGGCAGCCCGGCTGGTTGACATGGCGGCGCATCGCCTGGGTGGCGGCGCCGAGGGAGCAGCCGAGATCGTACAGGCGGCTCTGGGGCTGGGCGTAGCGGGCGGCCATCATGCCGATGGCGGAGATGATGTTGCTGTAACCCGGCACAGAGCGCTGGATCATGTCGGGGAAGACATCGACGACCTGTTCGTCAAAGCAAAAATCCCCCAATTGGGCGATGGGGGCGGCAAAAATCTGATCGTGCATGCTGGCGCAACCTGACAGCCGGTGCGCGAACCGACTGTGTGTTCAATGGAGTCGTTGGGTGACGCCCGTCCGGGTCGTCACCGGTTTACGAACGGGGTGGCTGGCCTTGTGATCCTTCGGGCCCGCCCTGTTCGCAATGGACCATCATCCTGGTCCTTTATGGGGATGAGCCGTCTGCGGCAGGTGTTGCCATGGACAGCGGTCAGAGCCCTTTCCCGGGAGCCGGACGGTCGCCTGCAACACTGTGCCATGGCGGGCGTCCGGGTCCTTGCTTGGGGCGGTAGTGTAGAGGAAAGGCGGGCGTTTGTCTTGACGCCGAACCCAGTGGGGCCACAAAAAAACGGCTTTTTTTAGCGGTGAAACAGGGGCGGGGAAGGGAGTGGCTAAAAGGGCAGCACGCCCTGGCGCGCGCGATCGTTTTCCCCCGGCCAGGGGGCCATCTCCTGACCGAGCAGCCGACTGACCTGACGGGCCAGTTCGGGGGCCCGGACGTTGTCGGCGGTATGGATAAAGAGGTAGAGATCCTTCCCCTCTGCCAGCCATTGTTTCCAACGGGGCAACCAGGATGGCAAAAAGGGGTAATTGTCCTCGATTTGAGGAAGGCCGATGAGGCGCACCACTGGGCTGTTGGCGGTGGCGAGCAGGTGCACCGGGAGCCTGGGCTTCTTGCCCTGGGCATCGATCATGGCGGCCGTGGTGGCGGGCACCGAGAAGAGCGGCCGGCTGTCGAGCATGATGCGGTTGATGCCCCTGTCCATCAGCAGGCGGTTCAGGGCCCGCTCCGCCTCCCCCTTGGCGAAGAAGTCGGGGTGGCGCACCTCGAGGGCATAGGTGAAATCCGGCGGCAGGCTCTCGAAGAAGGCGGCGAGGCGCGGCAGGCCGGCGGGGCCGAAGCGGGCGGGCAGTTGCAGCTTGAGCAGCCCCAGTTGCCCGTGCAGGGGCGCCAGCAGGGCGATGAAGGCCGCCACCTGCTTGCCGGCGCTCACCAGATCGTTCTGGTGGCTGATCTCTTTCGGAAACTTGAAGCTGAAACGAAACTGGGGCGGCACCGCATCGGCCCAGCGGCGCACCGTGTCCGGGGTGGGGGAGGCGTAGAAGGTGGTGTTGCCCTCCACAGTATTGAACACCCGGGCATAGTGGGCGAGGTGCTCGGCGGGCCTGGCGCCCACCCCCAGCAACTGGCCGGGCCAGGCCGGGTGTGACCACTGGGGCAGACCCAAATAGAGGCTCATGTCGGTTCCTGTCTGCGGATTTATGCTGTTTTGCTCCCCTTTTTGCGCCAGGACAACAAAAAACAGGGCAAAGGAGGCTGCGGGCCATTTTACCCAAATGGGGGTTTTCCTCTATAATGCCAGCCCTTTTGTTTGCCAAATCGTTGTGACTCACGGGGTTGTGCGCCTAAGGTGGCGATGACCTAGGTCACAAGGTTGCCAGACAACGACGCTTGCCGATGTTCTCGCCTCGCGCGTCGCCCCCTCGACGGGGCACTCGGCGCGAGCCGGCATTGGCGGCAAGTATCCGGCTCGGGGAGCCGGATGATATGAGACTGATTTCAAACCGGGTAAGAACCAGGATCTGGCCAGCTGTGAGACAGACGGTGCTTGCCAGTCGTGCCCGGCGACCCAAGGTGAACCGTCTCTCTACCATTTCGAAGGAAGAAGTCCATGCGCTCTATCTATTGCGGACAGGTCAATGAGGCCCATGCCGGGCAGACCATTACATTGTGCGGTTGGGTCCACCGTCGTCGCGATCTCGGCGGCCTCATCTTTATCGACATGCGCGACCGGGAAGGGATCGTGCAAGTCTTCTTCGACCCGGACAAGCCGGACGCCTTCGCCCTGGCCTCCGAGCTGCGCGGCGAGTTCTGCATCCAGGTGACCGGCGTGGTGCGTACCCGTCCGGACTCCCAGCGCAACAGCGACATGGCCACCGGTGCCATCGAAGTGTTCGCCCACGAGCTCACCATCATCAACCGTGCCGAGCCGCTGCCCCTTGACTTCAACCAGGTCAACAGCGAAGAGATCAGCCTCAAGTATCGCTACCTGGACCTGCGTCGCCCCGAGATGGCCAGGTACCTGAAGACCCGTGCCAAGGCCAGCGCCTTCGTGCGCCGCTTCATGGACGAGCAGGGCTTCCTCGACATCGAGACCCCCATGCTGACCAAGGCGACCCCGGAAGGGGCCCGTGACTACCTGGTGCCGAGCCGGGTGCACAAGGGCAAGTTCTACGCCCTGCCGCAGTCCCCGCAGCTGTTCAAGCAGTTGCTGATGATGTCCGGCTTCGATCGCTACTACCAGATCGTCAAGTGCTTCCGCGATGAAGACCTGCGTGCCGACCGCCAGCCGGAATTCACCCAGATCGACGTGGAGACCTCCTTCATGACCGCGCCCCAGGTGCGTGAAATCATGGAAGAGATGATCCGCAAGCTGTGGCTGCACATCCTGAACGTGGATCTCGGCGACTTCCCCATCATGACCTTCGACGAGGCCATGCGCCGCTTCGGCTCCGACAAGCCGGACCTGCGTCTGCCCATGGAGCTGGTGGATGTGGCCGACCTGCTGACCGCGGTGGAGTTCGCCGTGTTCGCCGGCCCCGCCAACGATCCGAAAGGCCGTGTGGCAGCCCTGAAAGTCCCGGGCGGCGCCGAGCTCTCCCGCAAGCAGATCGACGAGTACACCAAGTTCGTCGGCATCTATGGTGCCAAGGGCCTGGCCTGGATGAAGGTCAACGAAGCCGCTAATGGCCTCGAGGGCGTGCAGTCCCCGGTGGCCAAGTTCCTCACCGACGAGATAGTGCGCGAGATCCTGGCCCGTACCGGCGCCGCCGACGGCGACATCCTCTTCTTCGGCGCCGACTCCAAGAAGGTGGTGTGCGACGCCATGGGCGCCCTGCGCCTGAAGGTGGGCCGCGATCTGGGTCTGGTGGAGAACGTCTGGAAGCCGCTCTGGGTCATCGACTTCCCCATGTTCGAGGAAGATGGCGAAGGCGGCCTGGCTGCCATGCACCACCCCTTCACTGCGCCGAGCAACCTGGGCCCGGACGAGCTCAAGGCCAACCCCCTGGGTGCCTATGCCAACGCCTACGACATGGTGATCAACGGCTACGAAGTGGGTGGCGGCTCTGTGCGTATCCACAACAGCGAGATGCAGTCCACCGTGTTCGACATCCTGGGGATCACCCCGGACGAGCAGCGCCTGAAGTTCGGCTTCCTGCTGGATGCCCTGAAGTACGGTACCCCGCCCCACGCCGGTCTGGCCTTCGGTCTGGACCGCCTCAGCATGCTGCTGACCGGTACCGACAACATCCGGGACGTGATCGCCTTCCCGAAAACCACGGCAGCGGCCTGCCTGATGACGGATGCTCCCAGCTTCGCCAACCAGGCCCAGCTGACCGAGCTGGCCATCGCCACCGTTGCCAAGGCCGATGCCAAGGCTGACGCCTGAGAAGATTGAAGAACGGGTCGCCATGCGACCCGTATCCCATTGATTTCACATTATAACGGAGAGTTTTTATGGCAGGTCACAGCAAATGGGCCAACATCAAACACCGCAAGGCGGCGCAAGACGCCAAGCGTGGCAAGATCTTCACCAAGCTGATCCGCGAAATCACCACCTCGGCTCGCCTCGGTGACGCGGATCCCGCCAACAACCCGCGCCTGCGCGCGGCGGTAGCGGCTGCCCTGACCGGCAACATGACCCGTGACACCATCAACCGTGCCATCCAGCGCGGCGCCGGTGGTGGCGATGGCGAGCAGCTGGAAACCATCGTCTACGAAGGTTACGGTCCGGCGGGCTCCGCCGTCATGGTGGAGTGCCTGACCGACAACCGCAATCGCACCGTGGCCGAAGTGCGTCACGCCTTCAGCAAGTGCGGTGGCAACCTGGGCACCGACGGCTCAGTGGCCTACCTGTTCAGCAAGAAGGGTCTGCTGACCTTCGTGGGCGTGGACGAAGATGCCCTGATGGACGCGGCCCTGGAAGCGGGCGCCGATGATGTTGTCACCGAAGAGGATGGCTCCATCGAGGTCTACACCACCCCGAACGACTTCGGCACAGTGCTGGACGCCCTGGAAGCCGCCGGCTTCAAGCCCCAGAGCGCCGAAGTGACCATGATAGCTTCCACCGAAGCCGAGCTGGACGCCGACACCGCCCCCAAGCTGATGCGTCTCATCGACATGCTGGAAGATCTGGACGACGTGCAAGAGGTCTACCACAACGGCTCCATCTCCGACGAAGTGGCTGCTCTGCTCTAATCGCCATCAGAAATAGACACTAGCGGCAGGAGGCACCACAAGGGTGTCACCTCCGACCAGACGGCAGCCTAAGGCTGCCGTTTTTTTATCTCCCAGACTCCTCTCTGGCGCCATTTCCTTCGCTGTGCCTCCCTTAATGCCCGCTTAAGTTTGCCTTCCTACTCTCTCCTTGCATCCGGGCCGCGGTGCCCATCACCGCGTTGTCTGCTCGGGAAGAGAGACGGGTGACAGGGATGCCCACAACGGAGCCCCCATGCAGGGTCTCCAGAACACTGGCTTGTCGGAGTATCGTTATGCGTCTCACCCTGGGAGTGATGAAGGTCAACCTGTTGCTGGTGCTGCTGTTTGCACTGGTGTTCAACTGGCCCATTTTCCTGCACTTTTACCGTATTCTCAGCGCCCTCGAGCACGTCAAGGCGGGGTTTGCCCTCTCCATCCCCCTGGTGCTGATTGCCGCCCTCAATGCGGTCTTCCTGCCGTTCACCTTCCGCTATCTGCTCAAGCCCTTCTTCACCTTCCTGATCGTCACCGCCTCCCTGGTCAGCTACGCCATGCTCAAATACGGCATCATCTTCGATGTGGGCATGGTGCAGAACATACTCGAGACCAACAGCGGGGAGGCGAGCTCCTACCTCAATGGTTCAGTGGTGCTCTGGTTCCTGCTGACCGCCGTGCTGCCGGTGCTTGCCCTCTTGTGGCTGAAGATCGAATACCCCACTCCCTGGTACAAGGGGCTGGCCCAGCGTCTGGCGGGTATCGCCCTCTCCCTGCTGTTCCTGGCCGGCGTCGCCGCGCTCTATTACCAGGACTACGCCTCGGTCGGGCGCAACAACCACACCATCGTCAAAGAGATAGTCCCCTCCAACTATGTGCGCGGCCTCTATCGCTACGCCCGGGATATTCTCTTCGCCACCCCTGTCCCTTATCAGCCGATAGGCACAGATGCCAGGGTGGTCGCCAAGAGCGACAAGCCGACCCTGATGTTCCTGGTGGTGGGGGAGACGGCCCGCAGCCAGAACTACTCCCTCAACGGCTACCAGAAGGAGACCAACGGCTTCACCATGAAGGAGCCGGATCTGGTCTCCTTCAGGGACGTGCGCTCCTGTGGCACCGCCACCGCGGTCTCGGTGCCCTGCATGTTCTCCAACCTCACACGCCGTGGTTATGACGAGACCCTGGCCAAGTCCAGGGACGGCCTGCTGGACGTGCTGCAGCACGCCGGTGTCTCCGTGCTGTGGAAGGAGAACGACGGCGGCTGCAAGGGGGTGTGCAAGCACGTGCCCACCCTGGAGATCGAGCCCAAGGCCTTCCCCGAATACTGTGAAGGGGATTCCTGCTATGACGAGGTCTTGCTGCAGGGGCTGGATCAGCAGATCGCCGGGATGAAGGGCAGGCAGGGCAGCAAGCTGGTGGCCTTCCACCTGATGGGCAGCCATGGCCCGACCTACTATCGCCGCTACCCGGCCGCCGATCGCGTCTTCCTGCCGGACTGCCCGCGCAGCGACATCGAGAACTGCAGCAACGAGGAGCTGGTCAACACCTATGACAACACCATCCGCTACACCGACAAGGTGCTGTCCCAGCTCATCGCCAAGCTCAAGACCCTGGAGAGCCAGTACAACGTGGGGCTGGTCTACCTGTCGGATCACGGGGAATCCCTCGGCGCGCTGGGGCTCTACCTGCACGGCACCCCCTACAAGTTCGCCCCGGACGATCAGACCCGGGTGCCCTTGCTGACCTGGTTCTCTCCCGAGTTGCAGCGGGATCGCGGGCTCAATCAGGATTGCCTGCGCCAGGAGGCGGGCAGCAAGCGCTTCTCCCACGACAACCTGTTCCACTCGATGCTGGGTATCATGGACGTGCAGACCCAGGTCTATGACGGTGCGCTGGATCTGTTCAAGCCGTGCCGAGCGGGGTAAACCACGGCGTCCGATTACGCCGCTACGGGGCTAATCGAACCTGGGCTCTGTTCAAGCCGTGTAGGGCGGGGTAAACCGGCGAAAGCCGACCATAAAAAACGGCAGCCACTGGCTGCCGTTTTCGTATCCGAAGGCGTTGGCCTTACTTCTGCTCCATGATGATCTGCAGCAGATCACCCTCCAGCAGGGAGCGCTTCACCAGGGCGAAACCCCCTATGGTGGGCTGGTTCTGGAAGCGCGCCTTCACGATGGGCAGGCCACGGTGGAAGCTCGGCAGGGACTGGTGCTCGACGCAGCGACGGATGGCCGGGATCAGGATCTCCTCGGCGGCGGTGATTTCGCCGGCGATCAGCACCTTCTGGGGGTTGAACAGGTTGACCGTGATGGCGATGGCCCGGCCCAGATGTTCCCCCACGTTCTCGATCACGCTGCGGGCCAGTTCGTCCCCCGCCACGGCGGCCTTGCACACCTCCTGGATGGTGATGTGCTTCTCCTGCAGCGAGCTCAGGTGGCCGCGGCTGATGAGCTCCTTCACCTTGTCGACGATGGCCTCGTTGGAGGCGATGGTCTCGAGGCAGCCGAAGTTGCCGCAGTGGCAGCGCTTGCCGAGGGGCTCGACCTGGATGTGGCCGATCTCACCGACGTTGCGGTTATGACCGAGGAACACCTGCCCCTTGGTGATGATGCCGGAGCCGGTGCCCTGGTGCACGCTCACCAGGATGGAGTCCATGCAGTCGCGGGACTCGCCGAAGAAGTGCTCCGCGAGCGCCAGGGAGCGGGTGTCGTTGCCCACGTAGCAGGGGAGGTTGAAATGGTGCTCCAGCAGCTTGGCGAGCCCCAGGTTGCGGATCTGGTAGGTGGGGGTATAGATGACCATGCCGGATTCCGGATTGACCAGACCCGGCATGGTCAGCGCGATGCTGATGAGGTTGCGGCTGCGCTCGGTATTGGCGTCGATGAAGGCGCCAATCTCCCGCAGCAGCATGTCCACCACGGGCTGTTGCTCGATCTCGGTCACCTGGGTGATGTGCTGATCGAGCTCCTTGCCGTCGAGATCATACAGGGAGAGCTGCAGATAGCCGCGGCCAAGCTTGGCGGAGACAAACTGAAAGCGATGCTTGATGGTGGTCAGGGAGATGGCACGTCGTCCGCCGGTTGACGCCTGGGGCGACGTCTCCCTGATCAGCCCATGCTCGATCAGTTGCCGGGTTATCTTGGTCACGCTGGCCGGGGCCAGCTGACTCAACTCGGCAATTTTGACCCGCGAGATGGGCCCCTGCAGGTCAATGAGTCGATAGACGACGGCACTGTTCACCTGCTTGATAAGATCTACGTTTGCTATTTGTCCGCCAGTCATAGTGTCACTGTGTTGTGTAGTGTCCGTTAACCACGGTCCCGCAGACCGTGAAGGCCTGATCAAAGACGGTGAGGTTGGCAATTTTTCCGACCTGGATACTACCGAGACGTGAGTCCCATCCAATGGCGCGAGCGGGGTAAAGGGTGGCCATTCTCAGTGCTTCATCGAGCGGTAATCCGACCTGTTTGACCAGATTCTCCACCCCTTCAATCATGGTGAGGGCAGAGCCGCCGAGTGTACCATTCTCATCGACGCACTGACCATCGCGGAAATAGACGGTTGCGCCACAAAAATCAAACTGCTCAAAGCCTTCCGGTGCCCCGGCCGCGGCGGTGGCATCGGTGACCAGCACCAGTTTCTCGCCGAGGATCCTGTGTGCCAGGCGCACGTTGGCCCAGTGCACGTGGTGACCGTCGACTATGATGCCGGCGTAGACATCCTTGCGATCGTAGATGGCGCCTACCACCCCAGGCTCGCGACCGTTCAGGGTCGGGGTCATGGCGTTGTAGAGGTGGGTGGCAAAGCGCATGCCGTTGTCAAACCCGGCCATGGCCTGGTCATAGCTGGCAGCGGTGTGACCGGCGGAGACCAGGATGCCGGCCTCCACCAGACGGCGGATGTGCTCCGGCTTGTTGCGCTCCGGCGCCAGGGTGATCTTGGCGATGGCGTCCGCGTTGGCGCAGAAGAAGTCGATCATCTCATCGACGGGCTGACGGATCTGCTCGGCCGGGTGGATCCCCTTGCGCTTGAGGTTGGTGTAGGGCCCCTCAAGATGGACCCCCAGCACCTCGTTCGGACGGGCGGCCATGTAGTCGCGGGTCACCGCCACCGCCAGCTTCATGTCCGCATCCGGACTGGTGATCAGGGTCGGCAGGAAGCTGGTGGTACCGGACTTGAGGTTGGCCGCCTGCATGGTGGCCAGGGTCTCGGTGGTGATATGACCGTTGAACATGACACCGCCGCAGCCATTGAGCTGCACGTCGATGAAGCCGGCGCTGAGGTTGGCGCCCTTGAGATCAATTTGCTCGATGCCGGCGGGCAGCTCGGCCAGGTGGGAGATGGCGACAATCCTGTCGCCTTCGATCAGTACGCCGTGGCCGGTCAGCACGCAGCTGCCGGTATAGAGGGTGCAATTAGTCAGTGCGTACATGACGGCTCCTTACAGACGGTCGATGTTGGCGGCTTCCAGCTGCTGGAAGTAACGGACCGTCTTGACCTTCAGCTCCATGGTGGAGGGCTCGTCGCACACCATCATGCCCTTGGGATGCAGTTGCAGGGTGGAGATGGTCCACATGTGGTTGACGCAGCCTTCCACCGCGGCCTGCAGGGCCAGGGCCTTGGCGTGACCGGTCACCAGGATCATGATCTCTTCGGCATCCATCAGGGTGCCCACGCCCACGGTCAGCGCCAGCTTGGGCACCTGCTCCATGTCGCCACCGAAGAAGCGGGAGTTGGCGATGCGGGTATCCTCGGTCAGGGTCTTGACCCGGGTACGGGAGGCCAGGGAAGAGGCCGGCTCGTTGAAGGCGATGTGACCGTCGTTACCCACGCCGCCCATGAAGAGGTTGATCCTGCCGTAGGACTTGATCTTGTCCTCGTAGCGCTTGCACTCGGCCACCAGATCCTCGGCGTTGCCGTTGAGGATGTTGATGTTTTCCGGGCGAATGTCCACGTGGTTGAAGAAGTTGTTGTACATGAAGCTGTGGTAGCTCTCCGGGTGCTCTTTGGGCAGCCCCACGTACTCGTCCATGTTGAAGGTCACCACGTGCAGGAAGCTCACCTCGCCGGCCTTGTGCAGCTCGATCAGGCGCTTGTAGGTCGTCAGCGGCGTACCTCCGGTGGGCAGGCCCAGTACGAAGGGGCGGTCGGCTGTCGGTTTGAACGCATTGATGCGGTCAACGATGTAACGGGCAGACCAGAGACCCACCTGGCTGGCAGACTTCAACGGGATCAGGCGCATTTTCTATACCTCAGTACGGTTGCCGCACAGGATTGACGGCAAGGGACCAAACACGGATTCAAGTTGTTTTATAGCGTAAATAAAGATTGCGAACTAAGCCACATCTATCCGCTACCTTTATCTCTGTTGAGTGATAATGATCACGAAAGCTGGTTTATTAATTTGCGCAGCGAAATAAAACACATAGACTGCCAATCAAGCCTTGATGGCTTATGCGTCGAACGTGATAAGCACTTAATTTCTAGAAAAACATCAACTAAGGAGAGGAACCGTGAACATTCTCGGTTATTTGCAAAAGATCGGCCGTGCCCTGATGGTGCCGGTAGCGGTATTGCCTGCCGCAGCGATCCTGATGGGGATTGGCTATTGGATTGACCCGAACGGCTGGGGTGGCGAAAGCGCGCTGGCGGCCTTCCTGATCAAGGCGGGTGCCGCCATCATCGACAAGATGGCCATTCTGTTTGCCGTGGGTGTCGCCTATGGCATGTCCAAGGATAAAGACGGTTCCGCCGCGCTGGCCGGTCTGGTCGGTTACCTGGTGGTCACCACCCTGCTGAGCCCGGGCGCGGTCTCTCAGATCCAGCAAATCCCGCTGGACCAGGTCCCTGCCGCCTTCGGCAAGATTGAGAACCAGTTCATCGGTATCTTGACCGGTGTCATCGCTGCCGAGCTGTACAACCGCTTCAGTGGCGTCGAGCTGCACAAGGCCCTGGCCTTCTTCTCCGGCCGTCGTCTGGTGCCGATCGTGACCTCCGTTGTCATGATCGTGGTCTCCTTCATCCTGATGGCCGTCTGGCCCATCATCTATGGTGGCCTGGTCTCCTTCGGTGAATCCATCGTCAGCATGGGCTCCACCGGTGCCGGCATCTACGCCTTCTTCAACCGTCTGCTGATCCCGGTCGGTCTGCACCACGCCCTGAACTCGGTGTTCTGGTTCGACGTGGCCGGCATCAACGACATCCCGAACTTCCTGGGTGGCCAATCCTCCATCGACGCCGGCAAGGCTGTCGTGGGCGTGACCGGCATGTACCAGGCTGGCTTCTTCCCCATCATGATGTTCGGTCTGCCGGGTGCGGCACTGGCCATCTACCACAGCGCGAAGAAAGAGAACAAAGAGAAAGTTGCCTCCATCATGATCGCAGCCGCCTTTGCCGCCTTCTTCACCGGGGTGACCGAGCCGCTCGAGTTCTCCTTCATGTTTGTGGCGCCGGTACTGTACGTCATCCACGCCCTGCTGACCGGCCTGTCCGTGTTCATCGCCGCCAGCATGCACTGGATCTCAGGCTTCGGCTTCAGCGCCGGTTTCGTCGATATGTTCATCCAATCGCGCAACCCGCTGGCAACCCAGTGGTACATGCTGCTGGTACAAGGCCTGGTGTTCTTCGGTCTCTACTACGCCATCTTCCGTGCCGTGATCGTCAAGTTCAACCTGAAGACTCCGGGTCGTGAAGATGACGAAGCCGTGCCGGTACAGGCCCAGACCACTGACCGCACCGAGCTGGCTCGCCAGTATCTGGAAGTGCTGGGTGGCCAGGACAACCTGGTGACCATAGATGCCTGCATCACCCGTCTGCGTCTGACCCTGAAAGATCGCAGCATCGTCGACGAGCGCAAGCTCAAAGCCCTGGGTGCGGCCGGTGTGGTCAAGCTCGGTGAGCAGAACCTGCAGGTGATTCTGGGCCCCTTGGCCGAGATCATCGCCGGTGAGATGAAAGCCCTGCGTTAATCGAGCGACCCGCTCACCTCAAGTCTAAGTCCATTGTTGACATAACTAAGGGCCCCGCTTAGGGGCCCCATATAAAAAAAGCCAAGAAAATCCAACCTTTACTTCAAACGAGAGCAGCAGTTATGAACTTGAAACATTCTCTGTTAGCCATTGCCATGTCTACCGTTTGTGCCGCCCAGGTACAGGCAGCCGATGCCGCCAAGCAAGCCGTGGTCGATTCCCTCGCCAGCAACCTGGTCGTCAAGTACGAAGTCGTCACCAACGACGGTGCCGGCGCCGGCCTCGATTGCCAGGCACTGGGCTCCGAGTGGGCGAGCTGCGGCGTTGCCAAGCTGCACCTGACCAATACCGGTGCCGACGTCACCTCCAAGGACTGGAGCATCTATGTCTCCTCCATCCGCCGCATCCAGCGGGTGGACAACGACCAGTTCACCATCACCCACCTGACCGGCGACCTCTATCGTTTGACGCCAACCGAGAAGTTCCAGGGCTTTGCCAAGGACGCCACGGTCGAAGTGCCCCTGGTGGTGGAATACTGGGTATTGTTCGAATCTGACATCATGCCGAACTGGTACGTGGCCAGCGAAGGGGCCGAACCAAAAGTGCTGGCCAGCATGAGCAACATCGACGATGCCACCACCTATGAGAAGCCGATGCCGGCCGACGGCTGGAAGCGCACCAAGGATGACAACAACATCCTGATGAACAGCGAGACCCGTTTTGCCGCCAACCAGACCAGCACCTTGCTGCCTGCCGGCAAGATTGACGACCAGATCCTGCCGACCCCGATGAAGCAGGTGGTCAAGGCCGGTCCCCAGGTCGACTTCTCCACCATCAAGCTCAATGCCCTGGATCTGCCAAGCGATCGCGCCGAGGCCCTGAAGGCTCAACTGACCAAGCTGGGTGTTACCCTCTCCGACACCGGCTACCCAGTGACCATCAAGCTCGGCAGCAAGCTCAAGCAGGCCGAAGGCTATGACATGACCATAGGCGCCAAAGGCACTGTGGTGCAGGGTCATGACATCGACGGGGCCTTCTGGGGCGCCCAGTCCCTGATCTCCCTCTTGGGGGTTGACGACAAGCTGGTGAGCCAGATGAGCGTCGAGGATGCTCCGCGCTTCGAATACCGCGGTATGCAGACCGACGTGGCCCGCCACTTCAGAAGCCCGGAGACCATGAAGAAGCTGGTTGACCAGATGTCTGCCATGAAGCTCAACGTGCTGCACCTTGGCCTGACCAATGATGAAGGCTGGCGCATCGAGATCCCGGGCCTGCCGGAGCTGACCGAGGTCGGCAGCCAGCGTTGCCACGACGAGTCCGAAACCAAGTGCCTGATGCCGCAGCTCGGCTCAGGCCCCACCAGCGACAACCAGGGCTCCGGCTTCTACAGCAAGGCCGACTACATCGACCTGGTGCGCTATGCCAAGGCCCGCGGCGTGACCGTGATCCCCGAGATCAACATGCCGGCCCACGCCCGTGCCGCCGTGGTCTCCATGGAGGCGCGCTACAAGCGTCTGCTGGCGGAAGGCAAGGAGGCGGAAGCGAACCAGTTCCGTCTGACTGACCCGGATGACACCTCCAACGTCACTTCGGTGCAGTTCTACGACAAGATGTCCTTCATCAACCCCTGCCAGCCGGGCGCCGCCACCTTCGTGGCCAAGGTGATGGATGAAGTGGCCCAGATGCACCAGGCCGCCGGCCAGCCCCTGACCGCCTGGCACTACGGTGGTGACGAGGCGAAGAACATCATGCAGGGCGGCGGTTACCAGGACCCGGCCGTCACCAAGAAAGAGGAGCTGGTGGCCTGGAAGGGCAACGTCGACTCCAGCAAGCAGGACAAGCCGTTCGGCAAGTCCCCCATGTGCCAGAAGATGATCGACGATGGCAAGATCAAGGACGTGGCCGAGCTGCCTGTCCACTTCGCCAAGGAAGTGAGCGAGATGGTCAAGGGCCATGGCTTCTCCACCCTGCAGGCGTGGGAAGATGGTCTGAAGTACGCCACGGACGCCAGCGTGTTCGCCACCGAGAAGACCCGGGTCAACTTCTGGGAAACCCTCTACTGGGGTGGCTTCAACGAGGCGATGAAGTGGGCGCACAAGGGCTATGACGTGGTGCTCTCCAACCCGGACTACCTCTACTTCGACTTCCCGAACGAAGTACACCCGGCCGAGCGCGGCTACTACTGGGCGACCCGCTTCAACGACACCCGCAAGGTGTTCGCCTTCGCCCCGGAAAACCTGCCGCAGAACGCCGAGACCTCGGTTGACCGCGACGGCAACGCCTTCGTGGCCAAGGGTGACCAGGATCCGGTCAAGTTCAAGGGGATCTCCGGTCAGCAGTGGAGCGAGACAGTGCGCACCGACGCCCAGTACGAGTACATGGTCTACCCGCGGATCTTCTCCGTGGCCGAGCGCGCCTGGCACAAGGGTGGCTTCGAGCTCGACTACGTGAAGGGTCGCGAGTTCTCCGGTACCACCAAGCACGTCAACAAGGCCACCCTGAGCAAGGAGTGGAACCAGTTCGCGAACCTGCTGGGTCAGCGCGTGCTGCCGAAACTCGATCAGGCCGGTGTGGAATACCGCCTCTCGGTACCGGGTGCCAAGGTGGTGAACGGCAAGCTGGAAGCGAACGTGGATCTGCCGGGTCTGCCCATCCAGTACAGCCTGGACGGCACCAACTGGACCGCCTATGACGCCGCCGCCAAGCCGAGCGTCAACGGCAAGGTCTGGCTGCGTACCACCAGCTTCGATGGCAAGCGCACCAGCCGCGTCACCGAGCTGAACTGATAGCGTATCGTCACTGACACAGGGCGGGTCGCAAGACCCGCCTTTCCCAAGGCCGATATGTCATCGGGCTTGGGAAAGGTTGACTGTGCGTGTGAACCTTTGTTGTGTGTGTATTGTCTGTTTTTCATCACTTGTGACCCCGCCTCGTGCGGGGCTTTTTTTGCCCGGCGATCAGGCATGCCGTGAACGGCATATGGTGGGCTGTGCGGGGAGAGGCGGGTCGGATGGGGCTGGCGCCTCAGAGCGGATCCTCTGGCCAGTCGATGTCTTGCACGCAGCCGGGATCGTCAAGGGGCAGGGTGCGCAGACGCCCCCGATGGCGCAGCAGTACGCCTTGCGCGCCCTGTTCCCCCGCCAGGCTCGCCAGCTCGGGGAGCAGATCGGCGGGGAAGCTGACGGGATGGCCCGGCTGCCCCTGATGGAGGGGGCGCACTATCTCCCTGCCAGTCTGGGCGGCTTGCAGCGCCCGCAGGCTGGCGGGGGAGAGGCGGGGCATGTCGGCCAGGGCGATGAGCAGGCTGTGGATGGGGCGGCCGCTTCCCAGCAGGGTACGCACCCCGTGGCCAGGCTGTCCCCCAGGCCGCCGTCCCGTGGCACCTGGGTCAGCTCGGCGCCGGAGTCCGCCAGCAGGCGGCGCATTGCCTCGTCTCGCTGCCTGAGCACCACCAGTACGCTGTCATGACAGGGGAGCAGGGTGGCCAGGGTGCGCAGGATCAGAGGCGGTGAGCCCGCGAGACGCTTGTCGCTGCCGTAGCGACGGGAGAAGCCGGCCGCCAGCAGCAGGGCGACGCGCTCAGGTTGCATCTGTGGCCTCTCTCAATCGGATGCCCTGGCGCACGGCGATCACCTCGGCCAGCACGGCGATGGCGATCTCCATGGGGGTCTTGCTGCCGATGGGCAGCCCGATGGGGGCGTGGATCCGCGCAAGCTGGGCCTGACTCGCCTCGGCAATTCGCTGCAGCCGCTCCAGCCGACGGGCGCTGGTGCGTACCGACCCCATGGCACCGAGGTAGAAGGCGTCGGATTCGAGCCCCGCCATCAGCCCGGCATCGTCGATCCTGGGGTCGTGGGCCAGGGCCAGCACGGCGCTCTGGGCCGTGGCATGGCGCTCGACGAAGCGTTCGGGATCGCACCACTCCACCGCTATGCCCCCTTGCTCCGGCCCCCAGTGCCAGTCGCGGCGGTACGGCTCGCGGGTATCGCACAGCCGCACCTCGAAACCGGCGGCCTGACCGAGCCTGGCCACCTGCTCGCTCACCTGGCTGATGCCGAGCAGCAGCAGGCACCAGCGCTGGGCATAGCTCAGGCGTACCCGGCCTGGCGTCTCTTGCTCGCAGGGATCCGTCGTCTCCCCGGACAGATAGCGGCGTGTCCCCTGCTCGAGCAGCACCTCCCGCACGAAGGGGCGGCCCCCTTGCAGCCGGGTGAGCCACTCGTCGAGATCCGCGCTGGCCGCGTCCCCTTCGAGGCGCTCCACCAGCAGCCGGATGCGGCCACCGCACGGCAGCTCGAACCCACTGCCATCGGGGGCCAGGTGGGCGCCATAATCCAGCAGGCTCAGGGGGGCGTCATGCTCCCCCCTGGCCAGCATGGCGACGAAGGCATCCTCGATGCAGCCCCCCGAGATGGAGCCGCTGCGGCGGAGGCCATCGGTGGCGAACAGGGCCCCCTTGGGGCGGGGGGCCGAGCCGTAGGTCGCCACTATGCTGCACAGCCAGATGCCTTTCCCCTGGGCCAGCCAGGCGAGGCTCTGACGCAGCACCTCCAGCTGAGCGTCACTCATCGTGCGCCTCGACGATCTCCTTCTTGAGCGTACTGATGTCGTCGGCACTCAGGGTGGAGGCCTGATGGGCCCAGGTCTGGCGCAGGAAGTTCACCAGATCCGCCAGTTGCTGGTCGTTGAGCTCCCTGGCGTAGCCGGGCATGGGGGCGAAGCGCTCGGTCTGGCTGTAACTCTGGGCCGGGATCCCGCGCAGCAGCACCGCCAGGGTGTTGGTCGCGGTCGCCTGATCCAGGGTGGCGTTGGCGTACATGGAGGGGGTTACGTTCGGCTTGCCCTGACCCTGCTGACCGTGACAGCCGGCGCAGTAGTCCCGGTAGAGCCCGTAACCCGGGTGCGATGCGTCCAGAGTGACCGGCCTGGGCGCAGGCTCCGGCAACGGGGTGTCGCTGCCGAGCAGGTAGCTGGTGACGGCATGCATGTCCTCGTCGGTCAGGTAGGCGAAGCTCTTCTCGACCACGGGATACATGCCGGCGAAGACGCCCCCCTTGACCGAGTAGCCCTTGCGCAGCAGCCGGGTCAGGGAGTCATGGGTCCAGCCCTGGCGCCTGAGCTCGGTGGCGGTGATCTCCGGGGCCATCACCCCCTCTATCATGGCCCCTTTCAGGTAGCGTGAGCCGTCCATCGCCATGAACAGATCCCGCGGCGTGTGGCACTCGCCGCAGTGTCCCAGCCCGTCCACCAGGTAGCGGCCACGGTTCCAGTTGCTGCTCTTGGCCGGATCCAGCTGGAAGGCGCTGTCCTCATGGGCCACCAGGTTCCAGGCCATCAGGCCGGTGCGCACGTTGAAGGGGAAGCCGACCTCGTTGTCGCGGTTCACGGTGGCGGCCGGTTTGGTCTGCATGAAGTAGGCGTAGAGTGCCTTCATGTCCTCATCCGTGACCAGGTGATAGGAGGTGTAGGGCATGGCGGGATAGAGGCGTCCCTTGGGGGCGTTGCCGTTCTGCATCACCTCGTAGAAATCCTCATAGCTGTAGCTGCCTATCCCCTGGTTCTTGTCGGAGCTGATGTTGGTGGAGTAGATGACGCCAAAAGGCGTCTTGAACCCCAGCCCGCCTGCGTATTTCTGACCCCCCTCGGCGGTGTGGCAGGCGGCGCAGTCACCCACCTTGGCGAGGTATTCCCCCTGTGCCACCAGCGGATCCCGGGTGTCGGCCGCGGAGACGGCGCCTGCGCCCAGCAGGAGCGCGAATGTGAGTCTGGAGAGCATCATGTGCGGACTACCCCCTCCGAGATCAGCATGGCCTTGACCCCCTCGTAGTACTTCTTGTAACCGGTGCAGCGGCAGACGTGATCCTTGAGTGCCTCCTCTATGGTGGATTCGAGATCGGCCATGGCCACCGGCGCTTTGCGCAGCCGCTCCAGCAGCACTGTGGTCTCGTTGACAAAACCCGAGGTACACCAGCCGCATTGGAAGGAGAAGTGATCTAGGAAGGTCTTCTGCACCGGGCTCAGGGCGATGATCTTGCCCAGCTTGTTGCGTGTCGCGTGGCCTTCCACGGTGCGGATGCGCTGGCCGTTGAAGCGGCCCACCCCGTTGATGCAGGTGCGCACGCTCTCGCTGCTGCCGTCCGCCCCGTCGACCACTATGGTGCAGGCATGGCAGACGCCGACGCCGCAGCCGAACTTGGTGCCGGTCAGGTTCACATACTCGTGCAGGAAGTCGATCATCATGGTGTTGTCATCCACGTCGATCGGGCCAATGAGACGGTCGTTGATGGTCATGTTTACGGTGATCATTGGATGGCCTTCTGAATGTCGGTTGCAGTGACGGGAAGATGATAGAAACGGGTGCCGGTCGCCTGATAGATGGCTTCGACCAGGGCGGCGACCACGGGGATCATCACCACTTCGCCTATGCCCTTGGTGGCATCGGTCGGCGAGAGGGGATCGAGCAGGGTGTGGGTCAGGTTCCAGACCGGCAGCTGGTTCGCCAGGGGGACCTGGTAGCGGTTCAGGTTCCAGGTGCCGTTGCCCGGCCCGTCCTGTCCGGCGGGTAGGTATTCATACAAGGCGTGACCGACCCCCATGGCCAGGCCGCCCTGGATCTGCCCTTCCACCAGCTCGGGGACGATGACACGGCCGGCGTCCAGCCAGCTGTGGGCAGACAGTATGTGCACCTTGCCCGAGCCCTTCTCCAGGGCTATTTCGACCAGGGTGGCGCAGGGGGCGTAGTAGGTCACCATGGCATTGTTCAGGCTGGTGCTGGGGTAGTGGGCCTGGGTGCGGTCGAGCAGCTGGTAGCCGTTGCCATCCGCCTGTGCCCGTTTCTCGCTGCTGGCGCCCTCGCCGTAGCGCAACGCCAGCGCATCTATGGGCAGGCGCTGGCTCTGACCCTCTATGGTGAAGTCGCACTCGGCCCAGGCCCAGCGGTTGAAGCAGTGCACCATGGCGCCTGTGATGAGGCCGTTGGCGTGAGCATGGGCCGCCAGCAGGGCGAGCGGCAGCGGCGGCATGCCACGGGTCGTGAGGCCAGCCGGGGTCCAGCTCGCCTCGCTGGCGGGGCCGAGATCCAGGCCTGCCTGGCCGACGAAGTACTGCTTGCGCCAGATGGCGGTCGCCGCCGGCCAGAGCGTCTGCTCGAACAGGATGCGGGCCGCGGTGACGGTGGCATGACTCTGGAAATAGGAGGAGATGGAGGCCGAGGAGGCCTGCGGAATGGCCAGGGTCCAGCGCGGGTTCTTCTGCATCTCGTCCTGGCGCGCCTGCGAGATGGTGTAGGGGTTGTCGGTCGAGACCAGCTTGAAGCTATCCCAGAGGGCGATTTCGGCGAGCGCTATGGTGTCGGCCGGTTGGCCCAGGTAGCGGCTGACGATCTCGGCCTGGGAGGTCTGGATCCCGGTGCCCATCTCCATGCCGCTGATTTTCAGCAGTATCTCCCCCTTGCTTGTCAGCTCGACGCAGGCGGAGGGGGCCACGGCGCCGGTGCCATAGTCCTTGGTGGTGATGCCAAAGCCCGTGCCGTGCAGGCGATCCGGATGCTGGCTCTCGTAAGCCTGCTTCCTGGCCTGGCGCTGGGCCCAGATCTCGTGCTGTTCGGTCATGGCCAGGATCTCGGGGTAACGGTTGTTGCCCTCGGGAATGGCCCCCTGGGTATTGGGTTGGCCGGGCCTGATCAGGTTGCGGCGCCGCAGCTCCAGCGGATCCATCTTCAGCAGGGCGGCGGCCTCGTTGACCATCATCTCCATGGCCGCCATGGTTTGCAGGGAACCGTATCCCCGCATGGAGCCGCAATCCGGGTTCTCGGAGGGCAGGGCGACCGCGGTGATGTCGTTCTTGGGGAGGTAGTAGACCCCCTGGATGGCGCTGGCCCCCACGCTGGCCACCGAGCCGGTGAAGTTCAGGCGACCGCCGCCGTCCACTGTCATGGCGCTGATCAGGGCGCGGAACTGGCCGCTCTGCTTGTCGAGCACCAGCCTGTTGTGCATGTTGAACGGATGACGCTTGAGGCCACCCTGGAACTGTTCGAAACGATCGTTGGCCAGGCGCACCGGCCCCTCGCCATAAAGGGTCGCGAGCAGGCCATAGAAGGGGAATATGGTGTGATCCTTGGCCCCGAAGCCGCCCCCGATGAAGGGGGAGTGCACCACCAGCTTGTCGACCTTGCCGGCCAGCGGCCCCTTGGCGAGCATCTCGGCGGCCTCGTAGTAGAAGTCGTGAGGGGACTGGGTGCTCAGCACCAGGTGCATGGTGCGCGCCTTGGCGTCGAACCAGCCGTTGAAGTTTTCCGGCTCCATCATCATGGGCTCGATGAACTGGGTCTGGTAGGTGCGATCCAGCACCAGGGCGTCCTCGGCCTCCAGCTCCTTGTGCACCAGTCCGGCCTGATACATCCCCTGTTCGCCGGCGTTGCCATCGGCGTTGGCCGTCGGCCAGACCGGCTGGTGGTTGACGATGGCCGGGAAGAAGAGGCCGTTCTTCAAGGTGCTGTATTGATCCTCCCTGCCGAGCTTGCCCTCGATCCGGATGATGCGCCAGCAGGCCCAGGGATCCCGGGTGGTGGCGACCAGGGGGGTCACATCTCCGTAGCGCACCACCTTGCCGTTGAACTGCAGGATCTGCTTGGCCCGGTTGAAGGTGGCGAAGTCGGCGAAGATCAGCATGGCGGCCGCATGGCCCAGATAGTCCGGGGTGGCTCCTTCGCTCACCATCATGTTGACGCCGTAGAAGGCAGGCAGCTCGACGCCGTCGCGCACCAGGTCGGCGGCCGTGATCACCCGGCGGGGCTGGGCATTGGCGGGCAGCATGGAGAGATCCAGCCCCAGATAGACGCGATCCGCCTTGTCGAGCCGGATCAGCAGCGCATGTTGCTGCTGGGACGGCCAGCCAGCCAGATCCTGGGCGCGATAGTCCCGGCTGTAGATCTTCTGGCCGGTAACCTTGGCCAGGCCATCGCTGCGGAACTTGACCTTGCCCCCCTGCTTCCACTGGCCGAGCAAGGCGGGATCGAAGACCTCGTCTTCCATGCCGGACAGGGAGAGGTTGGCGAGGAGGGGGCGCTGTAGACGGCGATGCCGGCTATGACGCACTGCTTGATGAAATCACGTCTTGATACGGAGTAGGACATGGCTCAGCTACCTGTGTGAGGATGAGGCGAGTGGCTCGGGGGAAAGGGAGGGGACAGGTGTTGTCGACCATCTTCCCTGATGTCGCAGCAAAATGACAAAGTTGTAAATAGGATACTAGGATGATGCAGTTTGGAAAATGTCTGGTTCTTGTTGGTTCCAGCTCTGTTCAGCTTGGCGATGTGACGGGCCAGATGTTGCTAAATTGTTTCAAGACATTGAAGTGTGATCTCGCCGCAATATCAAGCAGCCATGTGGTTGTGCCCGCAGGAAGCCCTTTATGCCAGCCTCGTTCAGCCCGCTCTCTGTGTGGGGAAGTGGCTTGCCCGAGAGCCGATCTCGGCGAAATAAAGGATGCCTGTGGCCGGGAAGCGACCCTGCCCGGAGGCAAATGGCGTCTGGCGTGACGGCAGCCAGGGCGCGGCGGCAAATTCCTGTTGAGCCTCATGGATGAATAGTGGATCATTGTCGGTTTCTAAGCGGGGGCGCGCGGTTGCCCCATGAGCTGAGACATTCGAGGTGAATTCATGAGCGAGGCGAGCAGCCCAACCAACTTTATCCGTCAGATCATCGATGAAGATCTGGCCAGCGGTAAGCACAAGAGCGTGCATACCCGTTTTCCGCCGGAGCCGAACGGTTATCTCCATATCGGCCACGCCAAGTCCATCTGCCTGAACTTCGGCATCGCCCGTGACTATCAGGGCCAGTGCAACCTGCGCTTCGATGACACCAACCCGGCGAAGGAAGACATCGAGTTCGTGGAGTCCATCAAGCAGGACGTGCAGTGGCTCGGCTTCCAGTGGAGCGGCGAGATCTGCTACTCCTCCGACTATTTCGACAAGCTGCACGGCTATGCCATCGAGCTCATCGAGAAGGGTCTGGCCTATGTGGACGAGCTCTCCCCCGAGCAGATGCGCGAATACCGCGGCACCCTGACCGCCCCTGGCAAGAACAGCCCGTTCCGCGATCGCAGCGTGGAAGAGAACCTGGCGCTGTTCGCCAAGATGAAGAGCGGCGAGCTGGCCGAAGGCAGCGCCTGCCTGCGCGCCAAGATCGACATGGCATCCCCCTTCATGGTGATGCGTGATCCCGTCATCTATCGCATCAAGTTTGCCCACCACCACCAGACAGGTGACAAGTGGTGCATCTACCCCATGTACGACTTCACCCACTGTATCTCGGACGCCCTGGAGGGGATCACCCACTCCCTGTGCACCCTGGAGTTCCAGGACAACCGTCGCCTCTATGACTGGGTGCTGGACAACATCAGCATCGACTGCCATCCCCGTCAGTACGAGTTCTCCCGTCTGAACCTCGAATACACCGTCATGTCCAAGCGCAAGCTGAACCTGCTGGTGACCGAGGGGCACGTCAGCGGTTGGGACGATCCGCGCATGCTGACCGTCTCCGGGCTGCGTCGCCGTGGTTACACTCCGGCCTCCATCCGCGAGTTCTGCCAGCGCATCGGCGTGACCAAGCAGGACAACATCGTCGAGATGAGCATGCTGGAAGCCTGCATCCGCGACGATCTCAACGAGAACGCCCCCCGTGCCATGGCGGTGTTGCATCCGGTGAAAGTGGTCATCGAGAACCTGGCCGCCGACGAGGTGCTGACCGCACCGGCTCACCCGAACAAGCCGGAGATGGGCAGCCGTGAACTGACTTTCACCCGCGAGATCTTCATCGACGAGGCGGACTTCAAAGAAGAGGCGAACAAGCAGTTCAAGCGTCTGGTGCTGGGCAAGGAAGTGCGCCTGCGCAACGCCTATGTCATCAAGGCCGAGCGGGTCGAGAAGGATGCGGACGGCAAGGTCACCTGCATCTATTGCTCCTACGATCCCGAGACCCTGGGCAAGGATCCGGCCGATGGCCGCAAGGTGAAGGGGGTGATCCACTGGGTCAGCGCCACTCACTCCCTGCCGGCCGAGATCCGTCTCTACGATCGTCTGTTCAAGATGCCTAACCCGGGTGCCGAGGACGACTTCGAGGCGGCGCTCAACCCGGACTCCCTGGTGATCATCCAGGGCGCCCGGGTCGAGGCCTCCCTCAAGGACGCCAAGCCGGAGTTTGCTTACCAGTTCGAGCGCGAAGGCTACTTCTGCGCCGACAACAAGCTCTCCAGTGCCGAGCATCTGGTGTTCAACCGCACCGTGGCCCTGCGTGACGTCTGGGGCAAGGCCGAGGCCTGATCGCTGCCGTCTGACAGGCAGAGGGCAGGGGAGACCCTGCCACTCTGGTCCGGATTGCGGACACAAAAAAAGCCAGCGTGATGCTGGCTTTTTCATGGCTGCTCGCGGCCGACGGCGTTATTCGTCGTGCTTGCAGTCACCGTTCACGCAGTGACCATAGAGATAGAGGCTGTGGTTGGTCAGGCGGATGTTGTGGTGCTTGGCGATGTCACGCTGACGCTGCTCGATCACCTCGTCGGAGAACTCGATCACCTTGCCACAATCGAGGCAGACCAGATGGTCGTGATGTTCCTGGGTGGCCAGCTCGAACACCGACTTGCCCCCTTCGAAGTGATGGCGGGTGACGATACCGGCATCATCAAACTGGTTGAGAACGCGATAGACGGTAGCGAGACCAATCTCCTCACCCTGGTCGATCAGCCGTTTGTACAGATCTTCCGCACTGGTGTGCTGGCAGTCCGGCTGTTGCAGGATTTCCAGGATCTTGACGCGGGGCAAGGTGATCTTGAGCCCGGCCTTTTTTAACGCTTGGTTGTTGTCTGCCATATTCTATTTATTCGCATTCTCGAAGGTGTGGTTATTCTGATTGACTGCCGAAGGAATGGCAACCACGAACTCGTATGGCCTGACATTATAGGTCGTAGCCAAGTCAAAAATAAACCCAGTAATTCAAGGGGTTTAGCACATTTCCCCTCTGTGGAAGATTAATCTGGCCAGCCCGGACCGGGCTTGCTCCGCGAGGGAATGTTGATACTATGTCACTTCTCTATAGTCTGGTCGGATGAGATCCATGGATTGGCTTTTTGGCAACGCGGCCTGGGTGCGCCACGCCCTCAACGCCTGGCCCCCGTTCTGGGGTGCGGGCATCAAGATAGAAACATTGAGCCCCGATTTTCGCTTCTGTCGGGTCACCCTCAAGTCCCGCTGGTGGAACAAGAACGCCAACCGGACCCAGTTTGGCGGCAGCATGTTCGCCATGACGGACCCCATCTATCCGCTGATGCTGATGGGCCATTTCAAGAACCGTTATTACGTCTGGGACAAGGCGGGCAGCATCAATTTCATCAAGCCTGGCAAGGGGATGCTGGTGGCGGAGTTCAATCTGACCGACGCCAAGCTGGCATCCATAGTGGCGGCGACCGAGGGGGGCAACAAGCATTTCCCCGAGTTCGAGGTGCAGGTGCAGGACAAGCGGGGCGAGCTGGTGGCCCAGGTCAGGCGCACCCTGTATGTGAAACCCAAGCCGGAACACAGAACCCAGAGCCTGGCTGCGCCAGCCATGAAGGAGTAGAAACAACAAGGGCCCCGACGGGGCCCTTGTTGTCAGAGGAGGGAGATCACTCCAGCTCGCTCAGGCACATCTCTTCGTGCAACTGCTTGCACCAGCCCTTGACGCGCTCGGCGGTCAGCTCCGGCTGGCGATCCTCATCGATCCCCAGACCGACGAAGTGCTTGTCATCCACCAGTGCCTTGGAGGCCTCGAACTCGTAGCTCGCGGTTGGCCAGTGGCCGATGATGATGGCACCTTTGGCTTCGACGATGTCACGCAGGGTGCCCATGGCGTCGAGGAAATACTCGGAATAGTCTTCCTGATCGCCGCAGCCGAAGATGGCGACCAGCTTGTTGTTGAAGTCGATCTCTTCGAGCTCGGGGAAGAAGTCATCCCAATCGGCCTGGGCTTCGCCGTAGTACCAAGTCGGGATACCGAACATCAGCAGATCGAAGCTGTCGATGTCGGCCTTGCTGCTCTTGGCAATGTCACGGACTTCAATCAGTTGTTTGCCCAGTTCTTTCTGGATCATCTTGGCGACAGCTTCGGTATTACCGGTATCGCTGCCGAAAAACAGACCTACACTAGCCATAGTGTTTAGTTACCCGTATCTGGTTAATGCTTAACGGTTCAGATTGCGATGCCTGCTGCATGCGCAGACTCAATCTGTTGCTTCAGGATAGATTGGATCAGCTCGGCTCGGCTGACGTTCTGTTGTAGCGCAAGTTGGTTCAGGCGCTCCAGCAATTCGGCCTCCACCTTTAACTCGACCCGCTTCAGGCCGTTCTCCCGATCGCGCTTGAGCTGGTTGCGCTTGTTGATCTTGAGTTGGGTCTCACGGGGGAGTGGATTGGTCTTTGGCCTGCCGGGGCGCTTCTCAGTTGCGAACAGATCCAGTGTTGTTCGATCAGTTTGCTGTTTGGCCATACATCACAGATGAAAAGTAGTTAGCCGATCCCAGAGCCTTCCCAGCCCATTTCGATCAGCCCCTTGGCGACAAAACCCGCGCAACCCAGAAACAGAACCAGCCAGACGATAAAGCGGCCGAAACGGGGCACGTTGCCGCGTTTGAGCACGTCGTGAATGGCCAGACCAATCAGCAGGAAGATGGCCACGAAGAACAGCTTCAGGCCCAGACTCTCGATCAGATCGATATGTTCATACAGCATGGATTGCGCACACTCCTTATGACGGGCGCACTATATCACAAAGGATTTGAAACTGTTAACCGCCTGTCGACAGGAAATCCACAACCAGTTTATTGAACAAAACCGGCTTTTCGGCGTGCAGCCAGTGACCGGTTCCGGCGATGACACGGGCCTTGGCGGCCGGGAATTGTGCCATCACTGTCTC
Source organism: Aeromonas genomosp. paramedia (assembly GCF_023093515.1). Classification (NCBI taxonomy): domain Bacteria; kingdom Pseudomonadati; phylum Pseudomonadota; class Gammaproteobacteria; order Aeromonadales; family Aeromonadaceae; genus Aeromonas; species Aeromonas genomosp. paramedia. The sequence continues at coordinate 434,687 of NZ_JAAROG010000017.1, read as the reverse complement.
GGTATACTGAGGCTGCACATAGTCGGAATCCCCCCCCTTGATGAACAGGGTCGGCCCCTCGAAGCGGGTCTGGTCGTCGGGCCAGCCCATGATGTTGGCGTAGTTGCGCTCAAGGGCCGGCACATTGAAACGCCAGCCCCAGCCCGCCTCGGTTTTGGCGAAGGACTTGAGCAGGAACTGGCGCACGCCGGCGATCTCGATATGTTCGGCCAGGATGGCTTCCGCCTCGCTGCGGCTTTGGGGGGGGCGCGTGAGCGTGGCGTTGAGACCGGCGAACACATTCTGGTGGCGGGCATGGGGATAGGCGACCGGGGCTATGTCGGCCACCACCAGCCGGTCGACCCGGGCAGGGGCCAGCTTGGCGACCTGCATGGCGACCTTGCCCCCCATGGAGTGACCGACCAGGGATACCTGCTCAAGCCCGAGCCGATCCAGCAGGGCGATCACATCCACCCCCTGCTGCGGGTAGCTCATCTCATCGGAGTGAAAGGAGGCGCCGTGGTTGCGCAGATCGACGCTGATGACCCTGTATTGCTCGCTCAGGGGGCGGGCCAGCAGGCCGAGGTTGTCCAGGCTGCCGAACAGGCCGTGGATCAGCACGACGACAGGGCCTTGTCCCTGATCCTTGAAATTCAATAATGAGTTTTGTTGCAAAATGACACCTTGTCGGTCGTGGGCTGTTTCGCCAGATTTTTAACACACTGAAAGAAAAGGATTTCATTCCTTGGGGGGCATTTTTTTGTGGTTTTTTTCCAAAAAAACGGCCCGGGATCGGTTATCAGTGCGGGGGATCACACACTTGGCTCGCCATTATGCCGTATTCTCACCGAGATTCATGCACATCTGCCAGCCCCTCCCTTGGGCTGCCGGGTCTGCCTATGTATAATCGCCGCATCCGAATTTCGACGAGTCCAGCGCATCCCTATGAAAACCATCGAGCTTGATGACGATCTCTACTTCTTTATCGCCAGCCAGACCCGGCACATCGGCGAGAGTGCTTCCGATATCCTGCGCCGTCTGCTGGAACAGCCCGTCAAGGCGGGGACGACAGTGCCGGCCGCGCCTGTGGTCCAGCCTCAGCCCCTGGCCGATGCCATGGGACTGGAAGCCCTGCTCGATTCCGGCGAGCTGCAAAAAGAAGAGAAGTCCATCAACCGCTTCATGCTGGTGCTCAGCACCCTGTACCGAGACAACCCGGAGAGCTTCACTCAGGCGACCGAGATCAAGGGGCGCAAGCGTGTCTATTTCTCCCGGGATCCCGAAGCGCTGCGTGCCAGTGGCAGCACCACCAAGCCCAAGCAGGTGCCGGATACCCCGTTCTGGGTCATCACCAACACCAACACCAGTCGCAAGCAGAACATGGTGGCCCAGCTGATGACCAGCATGGGTTATGACGAGGCTCTGACGGCTCGGGTGTGCGGCACCGTTTAACGCATCAACGACTCAAGGCCTTGCCGGGCAAGGCTTCTGCTCAAGGAAAACGCCATGGCACAGCATCCCCACGCCGGTCAGCCGGCCCGTTTAAGCGATCTGACCAACATTCCCCGTCTGGTCAGCGCCTACTACCTCAACAAGCCGGACATGAGCCGCCCCGAGCAGCGGGTAGCCTTTGGCACCTCCGGCCACCGCGGCAGCGCCCTGCACAACGCCTTCACCGAATCCCACATCCTGGCGGTGACCCAGGCGCTGGTGGAGTATCGCCAGCAGGCCGGCATCACGGGCCCGCTGTTTGTGGGCATGGACACTCACGCCCTCTCTGAATCCGCCTTCTCCAGCGCGGTGGAAGTGCTGGCGGCCAATGGCGTCGAGACCCGCATTCAGGCAGGCCTCGGCTTCACGCCGACCCCGGTCATCTCCCACGCCATCCTGCGCCACAACGCCGGCAAGCCGGCGGCCCTGGCTGACGGCGTGGTGATCACCCCGTCCCACAACCCGCCGGAAGACGGTGGCTTCAAGTACAACCCCCCCCACGGCGGTCCTGCCGAAGGGGAGATCACCAAGTGGGTGGAAGACCGCGCCAACGCCATTCTGGAAGCCGGTCTGGCCGGCGTGAAGCGGATGCCGTTCGCCGAGGCCCTGGCCAGTGAGTTCGTGGTCGAGCACGACTATGTCACCCCCTATGTGGACGATCTCGAAAACGTGCTGGATCTGGCCGCCATCAAGCGCGCCGGCATCAAGATCGGTGTGGATCCGCTGGGGGGCTCCGGCGTCGCCTATTGGGACGTGATCGCCAAGCGCTACGATCTGGACATAGAGGTGGTCAACTATCGCGTCGATCCGACCTTCTCCTTTATGACCCTGGACAAGGACGGCAAGATCCGGATGGACTGCTCCAGCCCCTTCGCCATGGCGGGCCTGATTGCCCTGAAAGACAAGTTCGACATCGCCCTTGGCAACGACCCTGACTACGACCGTCACGGCATCGTCACCAAGGCGGGGCTGATGAACCCGAACCACTATCTGGCGGTGGCCATCCAGTATCTGTTCACCCACAGAACCGGCTGGCCCAAGACGGCGGCGGTCGGCAAGACGCTGGTCTCCTCGTCCATGATCGACCGGGTCGCCGGCGAGATCGGCCGCACCCTGAAAGAGGTGCCGGTCGGCTTCAAGTGGTTCGTGGATGGTCTTTTCAGCGGCGAGTTCGGCTTCGGCGGCGAGGAGAGCGCGGGCGCCTCCTTCCTGCGCAAGGACGGCAGCGTCTGGACCACCGACAAGGATGGCTTCATCCTGGCGCTGCTGGCCGCCGAGATCCTGGCCGTCACCGGCAAGGATCCCCAGGCCCACTACGATGCCCTGGAAGCGAAGTTCGGTCGCTCCAGCTACCGCCGCATCGACGCTCCCGCCAACAGCGCCCAGAAGGCGGTGCTCTCCAAGCTGGATCCGGCGCTGGTGGAAGCCTCGACCCTGGCCGGCGAGCCCATCCTTGCCAAGCTGACCAAGGCCCCCGGCAACGACGCCGCCATCGGCGGCCTCAAGGTGGTGACCGAGAACGGCTGGTTCGCGGCGCGCCCCTCCGGCACCGAGTCCATCTACAAGATCTACATGGAGAGCTTCAAGGGCGAGGCGCACCTGGACCTGATTCAGCAGGAGGCCCAGCAGATCGTCTCCGCGGCCCTGGCCAAGGCCGGCGTCTGAGCCTGAAGCCAGTCACTGAAGCGCATAAAAAGGAGCCATATCGGCTCCTTTTTGCTGTGTGCCAGGTGGGGATCTGGTGCCCGATCAGCCATTTCCCGGCTGGTCTGGGCAAGCCTTGGCAGCCTGCCCGCCCTTGAAGAGGGGGCGGGTCGGCAGCTTCATCAGGAACAGGGAGAGCAGGATCACCGCGATGCCGAGCCACTGGCGGCCGTCCAGGGTCTCTCCCACCAGCAGCACGCCGAAGGAGACCGCCACCATGGGGTTGGTGAGGGCCAGCATGCCCATCACCTCGGGACCGTGGCGCTTGAGCCCCCACAGCCAGGCCCAGTAGGCCAGTGCCGTGTTGAGCAGAATAAGCCAGATGAGCCCAGGGGCACTCGCCGGCTGGGGCAACGGCATGGGGCCCGCCAGCCACCAGGCGAGCGGGATCAGCATCAGGCCCCCGAGCAGCAGTTGCCAGGCGGTCAGCGCCAGCAGATCGCTCACCGGCCAGCGCTGCATCCAGCGGCTGGACTGGCCGATGAGCAGGGTGGCCAGCAGGGCGCACGCCACGCCGACGGGATCCAGGTTGGCGGAGGGATTGAGCAGCAGGAGCACACCCGCGAGCCCCATCAGGCCCAGCAGCAGCCACTTCAGGCTGGGTCGCTTGCCGTCCTGCCACCAGGCCAGCCCCATCAGAATGAGGGGCAGGGTGGCGCCCAGGGTGCCCGCCACCGCCCCCGGCAGGCGATAGGCCGCCACGAACAGCAGGGCGAAGAAGGCGGTGATGTTGCAAAACGCCAGCAGGAACTGCCGGTTCCAGGTGAGCGGTGGCCGGCGGGGATGGAGCAGCAACAACAGTACGCCGGCCGGCAGCGCCCGCCACACGGCCACCCAGTAGGGGGAGTAGTCGGTCAGGTAGAGGCTGACGACGGCATAGGTACTGCCCCAGAGCAGGGGGGCGAGCAGGGCAATCAGCAGTGGCATGGTTGTCTCGTAATGAAGTATCTTGAAGTAAAGATAAATTAGCCGCGAGTTAGTTTATTATCAAGTATCTTTTCGAAAAGATAATGGAGCCGGAATGGATAGTGATCATGTAGACCTGCTGCTGGCCCAGTGGGCGCGGCAGCGACCGGATCTCGACTGCTCCCCCATGGGGGTGCTGGGGCGGGTGGCGCGCATGGCGGCCATCGCCGGGCGCGAGGTGAGTGAAGAGCTCAAGGGGTGCGGCCTGCTGGGCTCAGACTTCGACATCCTGGCGACCCTGCGCCGGGCCGGCGAGCCGCTGACCCCGACCGCCCTCTACCAGTCTGCCATGCTGAGCTCGGGGGCCATGACGGCCAGGCTCGACAAGCTGGAGCAGCGTGGCCTGATAAGACGTGAAGCCTCCCCCGATGACAGGCGAAGCCTCTTGGTCTGCCTGACGGAGCCGGGGCGGGAGCTGGTCGACCAGGCGGTGGAGCGCCACGTGGCGAACGAGCGGCGCCTGCTGGCCCCGCTGACGAACGAGGAGCAAGGGCAACTGGCCGCTCTGCTCAAGCGCTGGCTGCTGGAAAACGAATAGCAAAACGGGCCCGATGGGCCCGTTTTGCATTGGCAAGGTGCGGTTTCAATAACCGCCTCTGGCATCCCTGACCGCCAGACCCAGTTGCCACACCGCCATGGCGTAGTGGGTGCTGTGGTTGTAGCGGGTGATGGCGTAGAAGTTCGGCAGGCCGTACCAGTACTGATAGCCGGTGCCCACGTCCAGGCGCAGCAGGCTCGCCTCCTTGTGGTTGCCGAGCGACGCTGTGGGGGCCAGCCCTGCCCCGCGCAGGGTGGCGACCGGGTAGCGGGTCTGGAAGCCGTGCTCATAGCCGGGCAGCTGGCCCTGACCGCGCACCGCCACCGGTTGCCCCTTCTCCCAGCCATGGGCCTTGAAGTAGTTGGCCACGCTGCCGATGGCATCCACCGGATCCCACAGATTGGTGTGGCCATTGCCGTTGAAGTCCACCGCATAGCTGCGGAAGCTCGATGGCATGAACTGGCCATAGCCCATGGCGCCGGCGTAGGAGCCCTTGGGTTCGGTGGGATCCATGCCCTCATCCCGGGTCATCACCAGGAAGGCCTCCAGCTCGCCGGTGAAGAAGGTCGCCCGGCGCGGATAGTCGAACGCCAGGGTCGCCAGGGCATCCAGGATGCGGGTCTTGCCCATCACCCGGCCCCAGCGGGTCTCCACCCCTATGATGCCGACGATGATCTCGGGAGGCACCCCGTAGATCTGCTGCGCCCGATTGAGCTCGCTCTCGTACTCACGCCAGAAGCTGACGCCGTTTTGCACATTGTCCGGGGTGATGAACTTGGCGCGGTAGCGATTCCAGGCGCCGGTCGGCCCTGTGGGGGGCGTGGTGGTGGGCGCCTGGGCGTCCATCAGCCGGATGATCCAGTCGTAGCGTTCGGCCTGGGCCAGCACCCTGTGCAGCTCGGCGCCGTTGAAGCCGTGCTTGTCGACCATGCGCTGCACGAACTGATCCACGTTGCTGCGGTTGGCGAAGTCTCCCTTGCTGACCCCCTGCTGGTAGAAAGGTTTGCTCGGCGGCGTCTGATTGATGAAGGCGCTCTGGGGCTGCGGCTTGACCACGGGCTTGGGGGCCGGTGTGCTGCTGCAGCCATACAGCAGAGGGAACAGGGAGAGGGTGAGGAGAAGGCGACGCATATGGTTCTCGTGAGCCTGAAAAAGAGTGTCGTCATGGTAAAACATTGGCGTCCATGCGCAAGTGCTCAGTGCAGGGCCTGGGGCCCATATTCATCCGCCGCTGAATTCGCCGACAGGCCCCTCTCCTCTCATCGCAGGGTGTGGTAGCCGCTCCAGAGCCGGGTCAGGGTGGTGATGGCGCAGAGCAGGGCAAAGCCATAGGCGAGCGGGGCGAAGGCGGCGGGCCACAGGCACATCAGCACGAACAGGGCTATGGTCTCGCTCCCCTCGGTGAGGCCGCCCAGATAGTAGAGGGACTTGTGGTGGTAGACCGGATTCTCGATGCCGCGCTTGCCCGCCATGATGGCAAAGGCGAGGAAGCTCGAGCCCGTGCCCATGAAGGCGAACAGCAGGGTGGCGGCGGGCAGGGCGTTGGCGGGGGCGGCAAGGGCAAAGCCCAGCACCACGGCGGCATAGAAGATGAAGTCGAGGCTGATGTCGAGGAAGCCGCCGCAGTCGGTGATCCCGGTCTGGCGCGCCACGGCCCCATCCAGGCCGTCCAGCAGCCGGTTGAACAGGATGGCGGCGAGGGCCCAGCCGTGCCAGCCCAGTGCCAGCAGCGGCAAGGCCAGCATGCCGACGGCAAAGCCGGTGAGGCTTATCTGGTTGGCGCTGATCCTGGCCCGGCACAGGGGGGCGGCCAGCAGCTGGAGGGGGCGGCGAATGAGGGGGATCAGGTGGCGATCAAACAAGGTCGGTCTCCTCTTTGGTCAAGCAGGGAGTGGTGAGTGTCAGGATAGCCCCGGGGGCATCCTCCTCGTCGTGGGTGACCAGCAGGGCGGGTATGCCGAGCGCCTTGAGCCGCTCGAACACCAGGGTTCTGAAGGCCGCGCGCAGCGGCTTGTCCAGCCGGGAGAAGGGCTCGTCCAGCAGCAGGGCCTCTGGCTCTGCCAGCAGGGCCCGCAGCAGGCCGACGCGCGCCTTCTGACCGCCGGAGAGCTGGCCAGGGAGCTTGTCCGCCTGCCCCTCCAGCCCCACCTCTGCCAGCGCCTCGAGGGCGCGGGCCCGTCTCGCCCCCATCCCCCCGAGATGTGCCGGCATGCCGAACATCAGGTTCTCTGCCACCGTCAGATGGGCAAACAGCAGATCGTCCTGAAACAGCATGCCGATGCGCCGCGCCTGGGGTGCAAGGGGGGTGAGCAGCCGCTCGCCGAGCCCTATCTCCCCCGTCAGCCGGATAGGCCCGGGGGGCAGCACCCCCGCGAGGGCCGCCAGCAGAGAGCTCTTGCCGCAGCCGCTCGGGCCCATCAGGGTCAGCACCTCGCCGTGGGCCACCGTCAGGGGGGGCAGCGTCAGCAGGGGCTGGTCATCCAGGTAGAGGGTGAGCTCGGTGGTATGCAGCATGATCAATGCCTCAGTGCGGGGTTGATACGGCGGGGCAGCCAGAGCACCAGGCCGTAGATGAAGAGTGGCAACAGCAGTTGCAGCAGGCCATAGAGGCCAGCCAGTCGCCGGTTGAGGCCGCTGCCTATGGCCACCGCCTCGGTGGTGATGGTGACCACGCGGCCCGCGCCAAACAGCAGGGTGGGCAGGTATTGGGCCAGGCTCACCGCCGCCCCGACCCCGAAGGCGAACAGCAGCGGTCGCGCCAGCAGCGGCCCCTTCACCTGCCACCAGGCGCGCCAGGGGCTGGCCCCGAGGGAGAGTGCCGCCCGGGTCAGGCGATCGTCGAACTGGTGATAGGGGCCGTGCAGGCAGAGATAGACGTATGGGAAGACGAACAGCAGCTGGCTCCAGAGCACCCAGCCCGGTCCTATGCCGTCGACGCCGCCGAGCCAGTCGATCTGCAGGCGCAGTCCGAACAGCAGGCTGGCCTGGGGCAGCAGCAGCGGCAGGCAGATGAGCCAGAGCGGCCACTGGCTGTGGTGGGGACGGCGGCCCTGCTGGGCCTCCAGGGCGAGCACCGCCAGCAGTAGCGAGAGGCCGGCGCAGAGCAGGGCCAGCCACAGGCTCTGCCACAGCAGGGGTCCCAGGGTGGGCAGCAGCTCCAGCCAGTGGCGGCCGCTCCATTCGCTGGGCCAGAGCGCGGGGAAGGACCAGCGCCGGGCCAGGGACCAGAGCAGCAGGGAGGCCAGCACCAGCAGGTTGATGGCGAGCAGGACCCAGACCCCTGCCCGGGTGAGGCGCTCGGGCCAGGGCGAGGGGAGGCTGCGCCTGCCGTCCAGCCAGCGGGCCTTGCCAAGCGCCCTGTGGCTCCACTCCAGCAGCCGCAGGGCGGCGAGCAGCAAGAGGTTGAGCGCCAGCAGCAGCAGGGCGCCGCTGGCGCTGGCCCCGCGCCACTGGAGGTCCGGGTCCTGATACCAGAGCCAGAGCCGCACCGCCAGGGGGGCAGGGGCATCTGGCCCCAGCAGCAGGGCGAGATCCACCACCCCCATGCCATAGGCCGCCACCGCATAGAGGGGCAGGCGCAGGGCGGGCCAGAGCGCGGGCAGCAGCAGGCGCCACCAGATCTGCGGCCCGCTGAAGCCCATGGTTTGCCCAAGCCACTGCTGGCGGCTGACTCGGACGGGGTCGAGGGCCGAGAGCGCCATCAGCAGCAGAAAGGGGGTCTCTTTCAAGATGAGCGCCAGAATGAGGCCGAGCCCCCAGGGATCTCTCAGGGTCTGCCAGTCGGGCGGTAAGTCAAAGCCGGTGAGGGTGGGGGAGATCAGGCGCAGCAACCAGCCGGAGGGGGCGAGCAGGAAGGCCACGCCGATGGCGAAGGCGACGTGGGGCAGGGCCAGCAGGGGGGAGAGCAGGCGGCGCAGCCTGCGCATCCAGGGTCGCCCCTCCCCCCGGGCGAGCAGCAGGGCGGTGAAGAGCAGGGCCCCCAGGGTGGAGGCCCCCGCCACCCAGAGGCTCAGGCCCAGCGAGTGCCAGAGCCCGGGCTGGGCGAGCAGCAGGCTGACATGGCCTTTGGCCAGGCCTTCAAGCAGCAGGAGCAGCAGACCGCCGGCGACAGGCGCGGCCAGCGACAGGGCGCACAGCAGGAGAAAGAGGAGGCGCCAGGGCCGGATGCTCATGGTCTAGTGGCCGTAGCGTTCGGCCCAGGCCGCTTCCAGCCGAGTCTGCCAGCTGGGATGGGGTTCGGCCACCGCCTTGAAGCGCAGGGCCGGTTGACGGTTCCCCGGCAGGGCATCCTGGCGCAGCACGCTGGGGTCCCCCCAGAACGCGGGGTCCGCCTTGCGGGCCTGGGCGGTGGGGCTCAGCAGGAAGTTGGCCACCACCTTGGCACCGGCCCGGGCGCTGGCGTTGAAGGGGATGGCGAGGAAGTGGCTGTTGGTCAGGGCCCCCTTGGCCATGGCAACGGCCTTCACCGCAGGGGGCAGGGTGCCGTTTTGCACCGAACTCTGGGCCTCGCCAGGGTTGAAGCTGATGGCCATGGCCAGCTCGCCGTCATCGAGCAACTGTTTGGTCTCGGCGGCGCTGGTGGGGAACAGCTTGCCCTTGCGCCAGAGCACGGGGTGCAGCTGATCGAGCCAGCCCCAGAGCGGGGCCGTGAGGCGGGCAAAGTCGGCGTCGCTCGCCTCCCGATAGAGTGGCGTTGGGTCCGGCGTCAGCTCCAGCAAGATCTGCTTGAGGAAGCTCGAGCCATGAAACTGGGGCGGCTTGGGGTAGGTGAAGCGGCCAGGGTTGGCCTTGGCCCAGGCGAGCAGCTCGGCCGCCGAGGTGGGCACTGTGGTGACTTCCTCCGTGTCGACCATCAGATTGAGCTGGCCTATGCCCCAGGGGGCCTCTAGCCCGGCGACCGGCAGGGTGAAGTCCTCGTGCACCGGCAGCTTGGTGTCCACCAGTGCCATGTTCGGCAGATCCTGGGTGAAGGGTGCCCCCATCAGCCCCTGCTCCTTGAGGGCCTTGAAGTTCTCCCCATTGACCCAGAGCAGGTCGATGGGGCCGCCCGACGTCTTGCCCGCCTGCTTGCTGGCCAGCAGCTGGCTGACGCTCTGGGCTATGTCATCCACCTTCACCTGCACCAGGGTGACCCCGTACTGGTGCTCAATCTCCTGACCCGCCCACCCCAGGTAGGCGTTGATCTCCGGGCTGCCGCCCCAGGCATTGAAATAGACGCGCTGGCCCTTCGCCTCGGCGAGGGTCTGTTGCCAGGTGGTCTCGGCGGCGTGGAGCTGGGTCGCCAGCAGCAGGGGAGCGGCGAGCAGGGGACGGAGCAGGGTGCGAACTCGGGTCTTGAACATGGTGAGGGTCTCGTGGGCTCAGGCGCCGCGGCGCCAACTGTGATAACGGGCCAGCAGGGCCAGCAGGCGGGTGGGCTGGTGGGCCCGCTTCCACTCGCCGGCCAGGTACTTGTTCCCCTCCATCAGGGTGGGATAGGCGTGGATGGTGCCCAGGATCTTGCCAAGCCCCAGGCGGTGGCGCATGGCGAGCACAAACTCGGCGATCCGCTCGCCGGCGTGAGTGCCCACTATGGTGGCGCCGAGGATCCTCTCCTTGCCCGGCACCGTCAGCACCTCGATAAAGCCGTGGCGCTCCCCGTCGGCGATGGCGCGATCCAGCTCGGCCAGCTCGAAACGGGTCACCTCGAAGGGAATGCCTTGGGCCTTGGCCTCCTTGCGATTGAGGCCGACCCGGGCAATCTCGGGGCTGGTGTAGGTGGCCGCCGGGATCACGCGATAGTCCGCCTTGACGCGTCTGAACTGGCCAAAGAGGGCGTTGACCGCCGCATACCAGGCCTGATGGGCTGCGAAGTGGGTGAACTGGTAAGGGCCTGCTACGTCTCCCACCGCCAGTATGCTGGGGTAGTTGGTGGCGAGGAAGCCGTCGACCTTGACTGTGCCACGGGGGGCCAGCTCCACCCCCAGCTCTTCGAGCCCGAAGCCGCTCACGTTGGCGACCCGGCCCAGGGCCAGCAGCAGCTGATCCCCTTCCACCAGTTGCGTTTCCTCCCCCCGACGCAGTTGCAGCCGGACAGGCAGAATGCCCTCGGCCGCGGGCTCGTAGTCGGCGCGCTCCGCCCGCCAGCCGGTGAGCAGCCGCACGCCGTCGCGGCTCATCTGCTCGGCCAGCGCCTCGGCCACCTCCCGCTCTTCCCGGGGCAGCAGCTGATCGGCGAGCTCCACCAGGGTGACGGGAATGCCGAGCAGGGACAGGCTCTGGGCCAGCTCGCAGCCGATGGGGCCGCCGCCGAGCACCAGCAGGTGGCGGGGCGGTTCGCGCAGTTGCCAGAGGCTGTCCGAGGTGAGGTAGGGCACCTGCTCGAGACCCGGCAGCCTGGGCACCAGGGGCCTGGCGCCGGTGGCGATGACGATGTGGCGGCTGCTCAGGCGTCTGCCGTCCACCTCCAGCTCCCAGGGGGAGACGAGGCGGGCCCGGCCCTGGATGCACTCCACCCCCAGCCCCTGATAGCGTTCAACCGAGTCGTGGGGCTCGACCTCCTTGATCACCGTCGCCACCCGTGCCATCACGGCGGCAAAATCGGCCTGTGATTGACTGGGGCTGAAGCCAAGCTCGCCGGCCTTGCGCTGTTCAACGGCGAAGCGGGCGCTTCGGATCAGCGCCTTGGAGGGAACGCAGCCGGTGTTGAGGCAATCCCCCCCCATCTTGTGCTGTTCGATCAGCGCCACCCTGGCCTTGACCGCGGCTGCGATGTAGCTGGTGACCAGGCCTCCGGCACCGGCGCCTATCACCAGCAGGTTGTAGTCGAAGCGAGCCGGCTTGCGATAGGGGGCGTGCAGGCGGCGCAGGGCGAGCCTGCGTTGCAGCCAGCGCATCAGCAAGGGCATCAGGCCGAGCAGGGTCAGGGCCGCCACCAGGCTAGGGGAGAGGATCTTGCCCGTGCTGGTGAGGGTGGCGAGCTCGCTGCCCGCCAGCACATAGACGAAGGTGCCCGGCAGCATGCCGAGCTGGCTGACCCAGTAGTAGGTACTGACTCTGATGGGGGTGAGCCCCATCAGCAGGTTGACCAGAAAGAAGGGGAAGAGGGGGATGAGGCGCAGGCTCAGCAGGTAGAAGGCCCCATCCTTCGCCATGCCGGCTTCAAAGGTGGCCAGCTTGTCGCCGAAGCGGCGGCTCACCCAGTCGCGCAGCAGGAAGCGGGCGCTGAGAAAGGCCAGCGTGGCCCCCAGGGTGCTGGCAAAGGAGACCAGCAGCAGCCCCCAGCCGACGCCGAACAGGGCGCTGCCCCCCAGGGTCAGCAGGGCGGCGCCGGGCAGGGAGAGGGCAGTGGTTGCCACGTAGAGGAGCGTGAACAGCAGGGCCGCCTGGCCGAAGTGCGCCTGCACCCAGGCCGAGGCTTGCTCCTGGTGGGCCTGCAACCGGGGGAGGCTGAAATAGGCATCGAGATCGAAGGCGAAGAAGGCGCCGCTCAGGCATCCCATCACCAGCAACAACAGCAGGCGGCCCCGGCTCATTGGCCGTCCCTGTCGGAGGGCGCCGGGCGCTCGGGCTGCACCGGCAACTGGCAGAAGCCCTGGGGAGCGATGTCGAGGGCGGCATTGAACTTGGCCGACATGTTCTGGAAGGCGATGAGGCCGGTGAGCTCCACCAGGGCATCGTCATCGAACCAGGGCTTGAGCCGCGCGGCCTGCTGGTCGCTCACCCCGTCCAGCCCCGTCATGGCCTCGGTGTAGTCGAGCACCGCCCGCTCGCGCTCATCGAACAGGGTGCTTTGGCGCCACTGGGCCAGCGCCTCCACCTTGTCGCTTGAGCCGGCGCGCTTGATGAGGGTCATGGCGTTGATGTCGACGCAGAAGCGGCACCAGTTGAGCTGGGAGACCCGCACCGTCACCAGGGAGCGCAGCACGGGGTCTATGGGGGAGCGCTTGCGGTTGATGACGCCGTAGAGGGTGGCGACGGCGGCAAACAGGCGCGGCGAGCGACCCCAGCACTTGCCCGGGATCAGTACCTGACCGTAGTTGCGTTGCTGCAGCCAGAAAAAGGGGCGGATAAACCAGGCATATTCCCGATCAGGCTTGACCTCAACGCGCATGTTATTCCTCTTGTTCCATTTTCTGCATCTTGGGTTTGTAGGCGCCCCCCAGCCGCTCGTTGAGCCGGGTCAGGAAGTTCTGGATCCGTGCCCGGTTGACCCCCAGATCGCTGCGCCCCTGACGGGAGGCGGAGCGCATGTCGACCCGGGTCTCTTTCGGCCCGGCGAAGACCCGTAGCGCCACGTCATCCTCAAAGCCGAACCAGCCGGTGGTGACCACGGCATCGAGGCCGTCCGGGCTCGGGCGCACCCGCCAGCCGAGCTCCGTCATCAGCTCGTCCGCTTCGGCGATCACCTCGGCCGGGGAGGCTCGGGTATAGAGAGGACCGGGGTTGCCGGGGAAAACTTGCAAGGGGGGGGCATTGACGGGGAGATCCTCAGCCGTTCTCAGCTGCTCGGCCCACAGCAGACGGGGCGGATGATGGGGATCCGTGCTGACGTCGTTGGTGAGCGGTGAGCGCAGCGCCTGAACGACAAACAGCAGGGGCAGCAGCAGGGGGGCTATGCCCCAGGCATCGGCCCACAGACAGGGGGAGCTGCGGTAGCGCCAGGGCAGGCGCAGCAGGAGCCAGAGGCTGATCAGGGCGCTCGCGAGGCAGAGGGCGAAACCGAGCCACCAGGGCCAGAGATGGGCCCGGCTGCCGAGGGCGCCCCCCAGGGGCAGCAACCAGGCCAGCAGGGGCCACCACAAATAGCTGTGCATATGCAGGATCCACTGGTTATGATGGAGCAATGCCCAGAAGGATAAACTTAATTATCTGATAACGTTAGTAAATTATCTTTATCTTGGCGCTTTTTACCGCCCTGGGCGCAGGGGCTGCAGGGCGGTGGCCAGGAGTCGGCCGGGCAGGAAGCCGGCCGAGCCCTTGTCAGGGCTGGGGCGCGGGGAGGGCTCTCAGTTGCGGTAGAGCACCTTGATGAGGTGGAAGCCGAACTTGGTGCGCACCGGCCCCAGCACGGTCAGGAGTTCCCCCTTGAAGACGGCATCGTCAAAGGCCTTGACCATGTCCCCCTTGGAGAACTCCCCCAGATCGCCGCTGCGCTTGGCGGAGGCGCAGGTGGAGAAGCGCTTGGCCATCTGGCCGAAGTCGGCACCCTTGGCGAGTTTTTCCTTGATCTCGAGACACTCTTTTTCGGTCTTGACCAGGATGTGCTGGGCACAGGCTTTTTTCATCGGAACGCTCCTCGGCGAGGGTAAAGGGGGCGCAAGGGTACTCCAATTCGGCGCGCGCGTCAGCCCCGCCGGCGGCACATCAGCCGCGGGGATGGGTCGCCAGACGTGCCCTGGGGCGAGACTGCCAGAGGATCTCCAGCCCCAGCAGGGCGTAGAGGCTCCAGATGGCCAGGGGATTGAGCCAGTCGCCACCGAGCTGCAGGGTGAGCAGGGCGCCGCCGACCAGCAGCAGGGCTATCCCGGGCAGGCGCCAGTGGACCGGCAGCGGTGCCAGCATGGCCAGCCCCAGCAGCAGGGCGAGACCGAAGGGCAGGTTGAGGGCGGTGAAGGCCAGGGCCTGCTGACCGTTCATGCCGGTCAACAGGGCCAGCAGGGCACTGCAACAGGCCAGGAAGGTGACGAATTCGAGTCGGTCGGCTATGTAGTCAGCCAGTTGTTCGCTACGTAAGTGCATGGGATCTCTCCTGCGATTTGATGACATCAGTGTGGGGCAGGGAAGGTGGCAGTGGCAGCGGGATAAATCGATTGGATTGAACGAAGCTTTAGTGCCACCTATTCAAGTTGTTGATTTAAACTTATTTTCCTGTTCAATAGCAGGATATGGCAATGGGGGCGCCAGACGGTGATGTCAACCCTGCCAGGGGATCCTGGGTCTCAAGGTCCGGGGTAGTCCGACAGGGGTTGTCGCGTGGCGAGCGCAGCTGCGCCACGGGCGGCGACGGGAAGGCGCTGCCGGCATCGGGCGTGGGTGCCGTTTTTTTGTACGACCCTTGCCGGGAGAGTGCGCACTTTCCCCGCTGACGGGCGGTTTTCCCTCTCAGTTCCCGGTGAAAGCCGGCCCCGGAAGAGGATGCCAGCCCCGGGGGAGAGGGGGATTTCGCGACTGCGGTTATGCTAGGATGAGCCGCGCTCGCCTGGGGTGGGCCCCATTATCATTCTAAATCGAACAGTTTTTTACTTATGTTATTCGGGGAAATTGACGTTTGACAGGATGCCATCCTATTTTGCCTGCCGGGTTCACCTCACCCGGGCGAACCCGTCGCCCCGGGCTCGGCACCTTGCTGCTCGCCCTCTCTCTGTGGCTGCTGGTGACCCCCGCCATGGCGGCCAAGCTGACCTATCAGATCAAGGGCATCAAGGGGGAGCAGAAGGATAACGTCGAGGCCTATCTCAATGCCCTGCCGGTCTACCAGGAGCGTCAGTACCGTCCCGCCCGCGCCAAGATCACCGAGAGCGTGCAGAAAGCCCTGCAGGTCTATGGCTACTACCAGCCGAAGATCACCCTCGCTCGCGACAAGAAATCCCCCGCCAGGGTGGTGATCGAGATAGCACGGGGGGAGCCAGTGCTCATCTCGCGCCTCGACATTCTGCTGGAAGGGGAGGCGGGCAGCGACGAGGTCTACAGCGAGCTGCTGGACAAGTTGCCCCTGAAGGAGGGGGATCCCCTCAACCACGGCAAGTACGAGTCCATCAAGGCGGATCTCGGCAGCCTGGGGCTGGCGCGGGGCTACTTTGACGCCAAGATCAGCAAGAGCCAGGTGAAGGTCTTCCCGGATCAGGGCAAGGCCGAGATCTATATCCTGTTCCGCTCCGGTCCCCGCTATCACTTCGGCGAGATCAATTACGATGCGACGCCGGAGGCCCTGCGCCTCATCCGGCCGCTCATCAACATCAAGAGTGGCGACCCCTATCTGGCGATCCGGCTGGCCGAGATGTCCCAGGACGTCTCCTCCACCAAGCTGTTCAAGCAGGTGGACATCAAGCCCATGATCAGCCAGGCCGAGGGCAATCGGGTGCCGGTGCAGGTGACCCTCTCGAACCGGGTCGACCACGAGATCGAAACCGGTATCGGCTATGCCACTGACGTGGGGCCGCGCCTGAGTGCCACCTGGGAGAAGCCCTGGGTCAACCGCTACGGTCACAGCCTCTCCAGCACCGCCAAGATCTCGGCCCCGGAGGCGGAGCTCAGTTTCGACTACCAGATCCCGGTCGGCAACCCGCTGCGGGACTACTACTCCCTGCAGGCCGGCTACCAGTACACAGACAACAACGATACCCGCTCCGATCTGGCCACCTTCGGCGTGCACCGCTGGAAGCGGCGACCGGAGAGCTGGGACAGGGACGTCTTCATCCGGCTGGAGAACGAGCGCTACGTGCAGGGCAACGACGAGGGGAACAGTCTGCTGCTGATCCCTGGGGTCTCCTGGTCACGGTTGCGGGTGCGCGGCGGCCTGGTGCCGGAGTGGGGGGATCGTCAGCAACTGACGACGGAATTCTCCAGCCCCTACTGGGGTTCGGACATCAACTTCATGCGGGTGTGGGGGCGCAGCAAGTGGCTGCGCACCCTGGGGGAGGATCACCGCTTCCTGATGCGGGTCGAGCAGGGGGCCATCATAGGGGATGACTTCTCCCTGGTGCCCCCCTCCCTGCGTTTCTTCACCGGCGGCGATCAGACCATACGTGGCTACGGCTATGAGACCGTCTCGCCGAAGGACGAGGATGGCAAGCTCACCGGCGGGCGCTACACCAGCGTGGGCAGCCTGGAGTACAACTACCGCTTCAGCGACAAGTGGCTCGGCGCCCTGTTCGTGGATGGCGGCACGGCTACCGTGGACTACAGCGAGGCCTGGAAGATAGGCACCGGGGTCGGGGTGCGCTGGGTGACGCCCATCGGCCAGGTTAGGCTGGATCTGGCGGTGGCCATCTCCGAGGAGGACAAGCCGTTGCGGCTGCATTTCGCGCTGGGGCCCGAATTATGATCCGGTTTGAACCCACTCATCCTCTCTCTTCTCTCTCCTGGCCGCTGCGGCTGCCTCTTTCTCGGGGGTCTGCGCTGTGATCTGGGTAAAGCGTATTTTCTTGTGGCTCATGGGGCTCGTCTTCCTGCTGCTCATCGGCGTCAGCCTGCTGGGCTTCACCCATCAGGGCAACAAGTGGCTGTGGCAGCAGGCGAGGGGGGCGCTGCCCTCCCTCAAGGGGGAGCTGGTGGCGGGCCAACTCGGCTATGGCTGGACCCTGGAAGGGGTCGGTTGGCAGGACGAGCTGGTGGACGTCACCGTCGAGCGGGCCGTGCTGGACTGGGATCTCGGCAAGCTGCTGCAGGGCAAGCTCTGGATAAAATCCCTGACGGTCACCCACCCTATGGTGAAGGTCGCCGACGCTGAGCCTGTGCCGGAAGAGCCCACCGAGCCCTTCGTCTGGCGCCCGCTGCCACTGCGCATCCAGGTGGACAGCCTCAAGGTGACGGATCTGGACTTGGCCGTCCCCGGTGTTGGGGTGACCCTGGCCGCCCTCGACATCGGCGCCACCCTGGATCGCAAGGGGCTCATAGTGCGCGGGCCCGTGCTCGATGGCCTGAACCTGACCCTGGCCGAGGCCCCTCCTGCCGACGAGGCGGCCAAGCCGGCCGCCAGCAAGACGGCCAAGGCCAAGCCCAAGGAGACCGCGACCGCCAAGGCGAAGCCAGAGGCGACCGCCCCCATCCAGCTGCCCGAGATCCGCCTGCCATTCCCCATCCAGCTGGAAGGCCTGGCGGCGACCCGGGTGCGCTACCAGCAGGGGGAGCTCGTCGAGGGGCTCGACAAGCTGCTGCTGTCGGCCAAGGCCCAGGATGCGCGCATCGAGGTGCGGGAGCTCTCCTTGCGCCACGCCATGGCGGATCTGGCGCTCAAGGGCCATGTCAGCCTGACCTCGGATTATCCCCTCGCCCTGACCCTGGATGCCAAGGCCCGCAAGGGGCTCAAGCAGTGGGAGCTCGACACCGAGCAGGCGAACCTGACCCTGGATGGCTCCGTGGGCAAGCTGGGGCTGGCGCTCAAGGCCAAGGGACCGATCGCGGCCAACCTCAAGGGGACGCTGGCGACGCTGGATCCCGACTTGCCCTTCGATCTGGCGCTGGACTGGAAGAGCCTCGGCTGGCCGCTGCACAAACCGGCCAAAGATGAGCCGAGCTATCGGCTGGACAAGGGCAGCCTGAGCGCCAAGGGCAAGCTCTCTGGCTATCAGTTTGCGCTCGACACCGCCGGCAAGGGTACGGACGTGCCCCCCTTCAAGCTGGCGCTCTCGGGCAAGGGGGATCTGGAGCAGCTGAGCCAGATAAAGTTGCTGCTGGGCGCCCTGAAGGGGGAGCTCAGGCTCGATGGCAAGCTCGCCTGGCGCAAGGGCGTCCAGTGGCAGGGGACCACCGAATTCAAGGGGATCAATCCGGCCGAGCTGATGCCCGAGATCAAGGGGACGCTGGCGGGCAAGATAGCGAGCCGCTTCGAGCTTGACGAGGCGGGCCACTGGCAGCTGGCCCTGCCCGAGCTCAAGGTGGACGGCAAGCTCAACCAGTATCCGCTAGCGCTCAAGGGCGCCCTCAGCGGCAACGACAAGATGGAGTGGACCATACCGGCCCTGGCGCTGCAAAGCGGTCCCAACCAGTTGCAGGCCAAGGGGGCGCTCACCGCCCAGGCCTGGAAGCTGGATGCCCAGATAGATGCCCCCAAGCTCGGCGGCATCTACCCCGGCCTTGGGGGCGACCTCAAGGGACAGGTGCGCGTCACCGGCAGCCAGCAGGTGCCGAGGGTGAATGCGGATCTGGTCTCGAGCCGCCTCTCCTATGCCGGGACCGTGCTGAAAGAGACTGTCATCAAGGGCAACGCCCTGGTGGGGGACAAACCGGCCGGCGAGCTGGCCCTGACGGTGGCGAGTCTGGTGCAGGGGACGACGGCGCTCTCCAAGATAGCCCTGAACCTGAGTGGCGATCTCGACCGCCACGGTCTCACCTTGACCATGAAGGGGGATCCGGTGGCTGCGGACCTGCGTCTGAGTGGCAGCCTGCGCGGGGATCGCTGGCGCGGCACCCTCTCCGAGCTCAAGGTGAAGACCCCGCTCAAGCGCTGGTCCCTGACCGCCCCCTGGTCCCTGGATCTGGACTTGCCCAGACAACAGCTGACCATGGGGGACCTCTGCCTGGGCTCCCAGAAGGCCAGCCTCTGCGTCAAGGGCAGCCAGATCTCGGCCGCCCAGGGCAGCCTGGAGTTTGCCCTGAGCGAGTTCGACCTCAAGCGGCTGCGCCCCTGGTTGCCGGACAACTTCCGCTGGCAGGCGGTGCTGTCGGCGGACGGGCGCGCCAGCTGGCGCGGCAGCCAGCCGACCCTGCACGCCACAGTGCGCACCACGCCGGGTACATTGGTGGCCGACGAGATCAAGACCGAGTACCAGCGCCTCGAGCTCGGGGTCGATTTCGAACGCCAGCAGGCCGCCATCCGGCTCGATTTCGCCTCCAGACAGATAGGCAACATAGACACGGATCTGCTGATAAAGGAGCCCGCTGGCCGTGGCCAGCTGTCGGGTCAGCTCAAGTTTGACGACCTCAAGCTGGCGACCTTTGCCCCCCTCATCCCCGAGGTGCGCTCCCTGCAAGGCTTCATCTCGGCGGATGCCCGCTTCGATGGCACCCTGGCGGCGCCCCTGCTGTACGGTGAGCTGAACCTGCTGGAGGGGGAGGTGCAGACCCACTCCGACATGGTGACCCTCTCCAGGCTGGTGACCCGCCTCAAGATAGACGGCAACCGGGCCGAACTCGACGGATCCATGCTGGTGGGCAAGGGGCCGCTCGTGCTGGGGGGCTGGCTGAGCTGGGCCAGGCTGCCGGTGACCGGCAGCCTCACCATCAAGGGCAAGGATCTGGAAGCCCAGTACCCGGGCATGGGTCGGGTCAGGGTAACGCCTGACATCGCCATCTCCCTGGGGGAGGAGACCAGGGTCAGCGGTCAGGTGGACATCCCCTGGTCGCGCATCCTGGTCAAGACCTTGCCGGAGAGTGCGGTGGCGGTCTCGGATGACGTGACCGTCATCTATGACGATCTGCCGCCGGTGCCCAAGGCAGAGCCCCTGCCGATGGAGATCAAGCTCGCCATCCGGCTCGGTGACGATGTCCGGCTGGAGGCCATGGGGCTCAAGACCAAGGTGACGGGGGCGCTCGGCATTCGCCAGGATCCATCCAAGCCCATGTCGGGCAACGGTCAGCTGGAGCTGAAAGATGGACGCTTCAAGGCCTACGGTCAGAACCTCATCATCAAGGAGGGGCGGATCCTCTTCTCTGGCCCCATCGATCAGCCCTATCTCAACATAGAGACCTACCGGGATCCCGACACCATAGAGGACAACGTCACCGTCGGGGTCCGGGTGACGGGGCCGGCGGCCAAGCCGAAGATCACCGTCTATTCCGAGCCGCAGATGGCGCAGTCCGAGCAGCTCTCCTACCTGCTGCGCGGCAAGGGGCTGCAGACCAGTGGCGAGGATGGCGGCTTCAACGGCCTGCTGGTGGCGGGGGCGGTGAGCCAGGCGAGTGGGGTGGTCTCCAGCATCGGGGAGTCGCTGGGCATGAGCGATGTGGCACTCGACACCGCAGGGAGCGGTGACGATACCCAGGTGACCCTGTCTGCCTACCTGCTGCCCGGCTTGCAGTTCCAGTACGGCGTCGGGGTGTTCAGCCCCATCGCCGAGTTCAAGCTGCGCTACGAGCTGATGCCCAGACTCTATCTGCAGGCCATGAGCGGGGTGGCCCAGGCGGTAGACATCTTCTATCGCTTCACCCTGTGAAGGGGATGAGCACGAAAACGGGAGGCCTTGGCCTCCCGTTTTTCATGGTGCATTCTGGCAGGGCAGGGCAGGGCAGGGCAGGGCAGGGCAGGATTGGGATGCCCGAAAAAGCAAAAACCCGGCGCCAGGCCGGGTCTTCAGAAGAGTGGTGGAGGGAGAAGGATTCGAACCTTCGAAGGCAGAGCCGTCAGATTTACAGTCTGATCCCTTTGGCCGCTCGGGAACCCCTCCACGGGGCATGACCTGATTGTGGCACTTGAATGGTGGAGGGAGAAGGATTCGAACCTTCGAAGGCAGAGCCGTCAGATTTACAGTCTGATCCCTTTGGCCGCTCGGGAACCCCTCCCCAAGTGCGAGGCGCATACTAACAGATCTGTCGCGCTTGTGAACCCCTTGGCAGGGATTTTTAATGCTTAAAGGATTGGGTTGACGGCCGATAAGCAATGAAACCCTTATTTCCAAGATTTATCCCATGCTGCCCAGTGCCATTCGTGATCGCCTGCTCGTCGATGAAGCCCAGTTGGGCCAGCGGCTCAACCAGGATCTCCGTCAGGGAGACAGGGCCGACTTCAGGCTGCACCTGGCGCTGCTGACCGATGCGGTCGAGGAGCAACCCTGGTTTGGGTCCGCCCCGACGGCGGCGCCGCAAGAGCAGACATGGCGCACCCGTTTCGGTTTGATGCCCGAGGCCGCCTTGGCGGGCGAGCCGGGGGAATCCGGCGCCTGGGCACTCAACGAGCGCCTGCAGCAGGGGGGCTGCATGGCCGATGTGCGGCTCTGGCTGGCGCTGCGATCTCCCCCGCTGGTCAACCGGACACCGGCGCTGGATCCCGCCGTGTATGACAATCTGTCTGCTCTCGGGCGGGAACGCTGGCAGGGCAAGCTCGCCTCCGAGCCCAGGGGGGAGGATCCCTTGCTGATGCTGCCGTTGCTGGATGATCTGACGCGGGGGGTGGATGCTCGCTTGCGCTGGCTGGCCTGATGCCAGAGGCGCAGGGAGAAGATGCAAAAAGGCGGGATGACCCGCCTTCTTGCGCAATGGATGGGATAACCGGGATTAGGCGTCGGCTTCATCCACCTCGGGAACGTCCTTGCCTGCGACTGCCGCGCGGCGGGCGAGGGGTTTCTCGATATGACGATTGAGCTGGCGCTCCAGCTTCTGGCCCAGATCCGTGATGGCGGCATACAGATCCTCGTGCTCTGCCTGCGCAAACAACTTGCCGTTGGGAATGCCGGCGGTGGCTTCGACGATATACATCAAACGCTCTTTGGAGATGATCACATGGGGTGTGATAAGAGGCACCTGAAGACGCTCGAGCTTTTCAAAACGGGATTCAATGCGCTCGCGGATGGCTGGGGTAATGTCGATGATTTTACTGGTCATTTCGATTTTCATATTGGCCCCCTTCGGGTCGTCTTGCTTGTGTCTTCACCCTCAGATTACCCATGTGGCTGAATCAAAATGTGATCTGCATCACAAAATATCCCCTTGGTGATCCGGCAATCCCTAAATTGTGAGCTTTTCCCGTTTCATGCCAAAAACCGCTTGAGCTCAGCGAAACGGGCAGGCAGTATGCGCGAATAGGATCGTTTCTGTCCCCCCTTGGCAGCGCCTTGTGTCGACCCGATGTCTGGTTTTCACCGCTCAGTCTCGCATTTTCTCTACCCACATCGTTTATCGCATCGCAAAAGGATTGCCATGCGCCGGTGGAGATATGCGCACAAACGGATATGCTTTTCTGCATGTGTCGGGGTGGATAATGTGGTTGTAGTGTTGGAGTTGTAAATGAAGCAACAAGCCACCCAGATGATGTGGTTTTATGATCGACAGTATGAGCAGTGGAGTCTGTCCGATCATCTCTCTTGCCAGCCCTGGCAAGGGGAGGGGGCTCATCCCTGGGCCAGCCAGCTGGCGCCAGAAGATGAATCCGGTTTCGCCGATTTTCTCGCAAGACTCCACCATTCGGGCCAGCCCGGCCAGTTCATCGGTCACCTCAGCGATGAGGCAGGCACAGTGCATCACGTGCTCTGGTACGGCCAGTATGTGCCTGCCCAGCAGCTCTGCTGCGGCTGGCTGGCGCCCCTGGAGATGGCTCACAACGCCGCCAGCCGCGCCGAGCCGCCCGCCAGTCTGGCCCCGCCGCTTCCCCTGCTGCAAGCCCCCTTGCTGGCCCAGCTGGCGCAGGCGCTCTCCGCGAGGACTGGCCTCGATTTCTGCCATACCCTGGTCAACGAGCTGGCTCACATTCTGGGAGCCAACGCGGTCTGGCTGACGGAGCGGGTGGGCCTTGACCGGCTCAGGGTGCTGGCGAGCCACGGCATCGACTTCAAGGAGTACGCCCTGGCGGACATGCCCTGTCAGCAGCTCTATCGGGGCGCCGCCAGTGCGACCCCCATCAGCGAGCCCCTGACCGGCTGCACCTGCCTGCCCCCTGGCCAGCACTACTATGCGCAGCCTCTGCTGGATCGCAGTGGCCAGATCCTGGGCCATCTCGCCCTGCTGTTCCCGAACCAGACCCAGACCGCCGATCTGGGATCCGTGCTGACCATCTTCTCGGTGCGCATGGTGGCGGAGCTGGAGCGTCTGCAGAGCGACGCCCTGATGCGACTCTCTGCGGTGGCGTTCGAAACCCATGAAGGCATCATCATCACGGATCCGGACTTCAAGATCCTGCGGGTCAACTACGCCTTCAGCCAGATCACCGGCTTCGACAGCCAGGGGGTGATAGGCCTGCACCTTGGCAACGACCTCTGGTCCGGGCTCGGGGGGCTCGGCTATGAGCTCAACGCCCTGGATCGCTGGCAGGGAGAGACGTTGCGCCTGCACGCCGACGGCCATGTCTACCCCCAGTGGGAGATCGTCACGCCGGTGCAGGATGACAAGGGGGGCATCAGCCACTACGTCATCTTCTTCGAAGACATCTCCGAGCGTAAGGCGGCGGAGCGCCGCATCCAGGATCTCGCCTATTACGACGAGCTGACCGGTTTGCCCAATCGTCGCCAGCTCCACGAGACCCTGGCCCAGGCGTTCAGCGAGGCGAGCCGCGAGCACCTGATCGGCGCCCTGCTGTTCATCGATCTCGATCACTTCAAGACCATCAACGACTCCCTCGGTCATGCCACCGGCGACTGGCTGCTCAAGGAGGTGGCGAACCGCCTCAAGCGGCTGGTGCGGCAGGGGGATTGTCTGGCCCGGCTCGGCGGCGACGAGTTCGTGTTGCTGCTGCCTGGCCTCTCCATCAGTCCGCCCCAGGCGGAGATGCAGGCCGATCTCATCGCCGAGCGGCTCATCGGCGAGATTGCCGCCCCCTACAGTCACGGAGGCCAGGTGCTGCACATCGGGGCCAGCGTCGGCATCACGCTCTTCCCCGGAAGGGAGCAGGAGGCCGGGGATCTGCTCAAGCAGGCCGACACCGCCATGTACCAGGCCAAGTCGGCGGGTCGCAAGACCCGGCGTTTCTTCGATGCCTCCATGCAGTTGCAGGCGGACCGGCGTCTGCTCATTCACAACGAGCTGCGCAGCGCCCTCAACAATCAGGAGCTGACCCTTCACTATCAGCCCCAGCACATGGTCGAAGGGGGGGACATCATAGGGGTGGAGGCGCTGATCCGCTGGCAGCCGCCTGGCCGTGCCCTGGTCTCTCCCGCCGAGTTCATCCCCATCGCCGAGGAGACGGATCTCATCGTCGACATCGGCAACTGGGTGTTGCATGAGGCCTGTACCCAGTATGTCTCCTGGGAGGAGAACGGGATCCACGTGCCCCAGCTGTCGGTCAACGTCAGTGCCAAGCAGTTCCATGCCCACGATTTCGTCGATCGGATCCACGATGTGCTGGCCGCCACCGGCATGGATCCCTCCTGCCTGAACCTGGAGATCACCGAGTCCGTGGTGCTCGGTCATGCGGAGGACACCATCAGCAAGATGGCCGAGCTCAAGACCCTTGGCATCAGCTTCGCCATCGACGATTTCGGCGCCGGCTACTCCTCCCTGAGCTACCTCAAGCGGTTGCCCGCCGATGAACTCAAGATCGACCGCTCCTTCATCCAGGACATCCCCAAGGATGGCGACAACATGGCCATAGTGGAGGCGGTGATCGCCATGGCCCGTCACATGGGATTCAACGTGACGGCCGAGGGGGTGGAGTCCCGCCAGCAGCTGGAGTTCCTGCAGGCGCAGGGCTGCCATTTCTTCCAGGGCTATCTCGCCTCCAAGCCGCTGCCCGTGCCCTATCTGGAGCGCTACATCAGCCGCCTGAGCCGCCATGATCGCGCCGCCCCTGCCGACAAAAATAGTGTGGCGTAGCGCCCCTCTTTAACGGGTAGAATGAAGGTATCTCACCACCGCCAGCGGGCGGTGGTTATGCCTCTTCTTTAGGGAGAATGCCTTTCGTGAAAGCCGTGCAGGGAATCATCTTTTCGGCGTTGTGTGTGCCAGGGCTAGTGGCCCCCGTCTTTGCGCAAACCATGGAGCAGTCCCTCTATCGCGAGGGTTATGACGCCGTGCGTGCCAATGATCAGGAGCGCTTCCAGCAGATCCGCGCCCGTCTCAACCACTATCCGCTGCTGCCCTATCTGGATTACTACCAACTGGCGTTCCGGCCCGGGGCGGCAGACTACGACGACGTGACCCGCTTCATCCGCCAGCACGGGGATACCCCCCAGTCCAACCGTCTGGAGCGCGCTTACCTCACCTACCTGGCCCAGAGCCAGCAGTGGTCCCAGTTCCTGCGCTTCTACCCGGCCAAGCCGAACTCTACCGATCTGCTCTGCATGCACTACCAGGCCCGCTATTACACCGGCCACAAGAGCGAGGCCCTGCAGGAAGCGGGCAAGCTCTGGCTGAGCGGCCAGTCCAGACCCGATGCCTGCGATCTCCTGTTCCAGCTCTGGCAGCAGGCGGGCCTGCGCACCCAGGAGAAGATCTGGCAGCGGATGAACCTGGCCTTCGAGGCGCAGAACCCCAATCTCATCCGCCACCTCGGCGCCCAGCTGGGGGGCAGTCTGAAACCCTATGGGGATCAGATGATAGCCCTGTTTGATCAACCGGCCAGGGCGATGAACCCGGCCTCCTTCTCGACGGCGCCGCAGTCGAGGCAGCTGCTCTCCCTCGGGCTGGCCCGCTATGCCAACGAGCAACCCGAGCCCGCCCTGCGCCAGCTGGGGGAGATGAAGCGCCGCTTCGGCCTGAACCAGGCCGAGGTTGCTCGGGTGGAGCGCGCCGCCGCCCGCCGCCTGCTGCTCGATCGCTCCCTCGCCCAGCGCAGCTGGCTGGATGCGACCCTGGTGCGGATGAAGGATGCCGAGCTGGTGGAGCTGCGGGCACGCCTCGCCATCTGGGAGCAGGATTGGCGCGGCCTCGAAGGCTGGGTCAAGCGGATGCCCATGGCACTGCAGAAGGAGGATCGCTGGCGCTACTGGCTGGCACGCTCACTGGAGGTGCAGGGTCGGCAAAAACCGGCGCGGGAGCTCTATCTCGAGACCGCCAATCTGCGCGGCTTCTATGGCTTCATGGCGGCGCAGCGCACCGGTGTGCCCTATCGCATCAAGAACCAGAGCGTGGGGCACAAGGTGCCGGACTGGCGCACCGCCAGCAGCCGCTGGCCTTTCCTGGTGCGGGTGCGCGAGCTGCTGGCGATGAACGAGATCACGGCGGCGCGCTCTGAGTGGATCCACAACATGGATCGCAACCCCGTGGCCCAGCGCCTGGAGTTCGGTCATATCGCCCTCAACCAGGGCTGGCACGAGCTGGCGATCCTCTCCAGCATCCGGGCCGAGGCCTGGGATGCGATCGACTTGCGCTTCCCCTTGCCCCTCAAGCGTACCTTCTCCCAGATGGCGCAGGAGCGCACCATGAACACCAGCCTGCTCTACGCCATCTCCCGTCAGGAGAGCGCCCTCTATCCGCTGGCGCAGTCGCCGGTCGGGGCGCGTGGCCTGATGCAGCTGATGCCGGCCACCGCGAGGGAGACCGCCAGCAAGCTGGGAGTACCCTATCGCAACGAGCAGCAGCTGTTCGATCCCGCCATGAACATCCGCCTCGGCAGCGCCTACCTCAAGCGGCTGCTGGACGTCTATGACGGCAACCGGATCCTGGCGGCGGCGGCCTACAATGCGGGCCCCGGCAGGGTCAAGCGCTGGCGGGATCAGAGCACCAACAAGCCGATGGATGTCTGGGTGGAGAGCATCCCCTATAAAGAGACGCGCAACTACGTCCAGAACGTGCTCTCCTTCGATCTCATCTACCAGCACAAGCTGCAGCAGCCCCTGCGTTTCATGTCGGAACGCGAGCTCAATCACGCCTATTGAGAACCGAGGCAGTCGCGTCAGCGACTGCCTCCCATTCTTGCCTCAGAATGGTTATTATCCCTTAAGCTTTGTTACAAAAGGAAACCTGTCAGGTGATCGGGCGCCGCGTCTTGGTCTGACTGGTTCGATATAATGCCCGATCAACACAGACAGGCTCCCCAACAAAGGAATTGAGAGTGGCAACGATCAAAGACGTATCTCAGCTGGCGAATGTGTCCATTTCGACGGTGTCGCGAGTCATCAACAACACGGCGCAGGTTGCACCCGAGAAGCGCGAGGCCGTGCTCGCGGCCATGAAGGAGCTGAGTTTTCGTCCAAACAGCTTCGCCCAGGCCCTGGTAAGCAAGCGTTCCAACTGCATCGGTGTCCTGGTTGGGGATCTCTGTGGTGGCCCCTTCTTCGCCCAGATGATGCGTGGCATCGAGAGCATGGTCGACAAGGCGAACAAGTTCACCATAGTGGTCTCCGGCAACCACGACGCGGCCCGGGAGCGTCACGCCATCCAGGCGCTGCTGCAACGCCAGTGCGACGCCCTGATCCTGCACAGCAAGGCGCTGCCGGACGAAGAGCTGAGCGAGCTGGCGTCGGGTTCCACCCCCATCGTCTTCATCAATCGCCAGGTGCCGGGCTGCGAGGAGCGCTGCGTCTGGCTCGACAACCAGGCGGGCATCACCACGGCCTGTCAGCACCTGCTGGACGCGGGGCACAGCCGGATCGCCTTCATCACCTCGGATGACGAGGAGTTCGTCGATGGCCAGCAGCGGATGGCCGGCTATCGTGTCGCCCTGCAACGGGCCGGCATCGAGCTGGATCCTGCCCTCATCGGTCGCGCCTTCGCCGACGAGAAGGGGGGCTATGTGGCCATGAGCGAGCTGCTGGAGCGCGGCGTTCCCTTCACGGCCGTGCTGGGCTTCAACGATGCCATGGTGGCGGGAGCCATCTCCTGCCTGCTGGAGCGGGGCTACAAGATACCGCAGCAGGTCTCGGTGGTCGGCTTCGACGACATACCCTATGCCCGTTACATCTATCCCAAGCTCACCACGGTGCGCTACCCCATCGAGGAGATGGGAGAGCGGGCCGCCGAGCTGGCCCTGCGCCTGCTGGATCACAAGCCGGTAGAGGGTCTGGCGCTCAAGTTTGAAGCTGAGCTGGTGCGTCGGGAGTCCGTGGCCTGAGCCATGAAGTTGGCCCCATGCGGGCCAGCTTTTTCATCAAACGGTGAAAGCGCTTTCAGAAATCCTTTTCAA
The DNA here is from genome assembly GCF_023093515.1 of Aeromonas genomosp. paramedia. Lineage (NCBI taxonomy): Bacteria > Pseudomonadati > Pseudomonadota > Gammaproteobacteria > Aeromonadales > Aeromonadaceae > Aeromonas > Aeromonas genomosp. paramedia. Next base: position 406,602 of record NZ_JAAROG010000017.1, on the reverse strand, counting down.
CTGTGATCCGCTTCAAAGCTTTTTGACCGCGCTGCCACTAGGATAGGCCCACGAATTAGGAGCGTGCGCTCCCGATTTTCCCGCTGTGGGAGGTAACCGGTTCATCCGGCTATTTCCTTCGTTACTTTCGACGGTCATCATGGATGGCCGTTTTTTTTTGCCGAGATTTTGCCAATGACGACCGAACACGAGTATCAGACGGGAATAGTGGGAGCAGGCTGGCTGGGGTTGCCGCTGGCCAGGGCGTTGCAGGGGCAGGGTCAGTCCGTCGCCGTGACGGTCAGTTCCCTCGAGAAGGCGACCCGGTTGCGTGACGGGGGCATCGCGGCCTGGCCGCTGCTGCTGGCCCCGGACATGGCGGGCCCGCTGCCGTTTCGCTGCCGCGATCTGGTGATCTGCGTCCCCCCCAGCAAGACCGAAGACTACCCGGCATCGGTGGCACGGCTGTGCCAGCTGGCCAGGGAGGCCGGCGCTGGCAAGGTGCTCTTTATCAGCGCGACCTCGGTGTGGGCGCCAGGGCAGGGGGAGGATGAGACCCCGAGTCCGGCCAGCGCCAGGGGAGAGCGGATGCGGGCGGCAGAACTGGCTGTCCAGGAGGGAGGCTTTGCCTGCGCCATGGTGCTGCGCCCGGCCGGTCTGTACGGTCCGGACAGACACCCCGGGCGCTTCCTCGCGGGCAAGACGCTGGCAGGGGGAGGGCAGGCGGTGAACCTGGTGCATCTGGACGATGTGGTGGCGGCCTGCCAGCTGATGCTGGCGGCGGGGCAGGAGGGGGACGCCTATAACCTGAGTGCCCCGGTCCACCCGCGCCGGGAGCAGCTCTATCCCTTCGCGAGCCGTCTGCTCGGGCTGGCGCCCCCGCAGTTCATCGAGCCGGCGGGGGACTTTTCCCCCATCGAGGGAGAGCGCATCTGCCAGCGACTGGGTTTCGTCTACCGCTGGCCGGATCCGGCCCACTGGTTTGCCGCCCAGGCGTCCTTGCAAGGCTGAGTCAGGATGGGTTTCAACCTGGTCTTCTTTGCATGTGGTGGGGCACGGGAGCCCCGCGCGGCAATTGAGGTTTGCCAAGGGCGGGATCGCCCCCTATCATGCCGCCATCCATATAGAGAGAGCGGTAATGATGGAAGAGACAAAGCGTCATCCCGATGGGGAGCTGTTGCTGAGAACCCTGGCGATGCCAGCCGATACCAACCCCAATGGCGATATCTTCGGGGGGTGGATCATGTCCCAGATGGATATAGGTGGGGGCATCATGGCCAAGGAGCTGGCAAAAGGACGCATCTGTACCGTCTCGGTGGAAGGCATGACCTTCCACAGTCCGGTCAAGGTGGGCGACGTGGTGTGTTGCTATGGTCGCTGCCTGAAGGTCGGGCGCAGCTCCATGCGCCTCAAGCTGGAGGTCTGGGTCAAGCCGGTGCTGCGGGAGAATGAGGCCCAGCGTTACTGCGTGACGGAAGGGGTCTTTACCTACGTGGCCATCGACGATCAGGGCAAATCCCGTCCCGTTCCGGTCTGAACCTGCTCAGATGAGCCGGGCGTTGATGATGGATATTTCCTGCTCAAGCCCGGTTTTTTGCCGTATCATGCGTTCCAGCATCTCTTCCGAGCCGACGCACTGATCCGTGTCGAACAGGCAGAGATCGCACTGGGGATCCCGTCTGATCTGATAGACGGTGGAAAGCTCCACTTGATGACAGGTTCCTTGTTGATCATAAAATGTCACGCGGTACTGGTGCTGTCTCGCCATTGCGGGATCCCTCATGGATGAGTCGGGCCGGACACGAATAATGAGACTAGTCGGCGTCCATGACCTCTGTGAGGATCATGGCGCCTTGCAGAGGCAGGTGATTGTTAGCCAATGAAAAATAGTTATCGGATTCTGGGGACTTCCCTGCTGACGCTGGGACTGGTTGGCTGTTTCGAGGTGCCGGATCAGGATCACCTGGTCACGGCGGCGGGCATAGTGCCCGGCGTTGATTGCCAGAAGCCCCCCCTGGTGGCGCTGGCCTCCACCGCCTTGCCCCGCGAGTTTGGCATCACCGTCTGGAATCTCTACAAGGGGCAGCGCAAGAACTGGCGCGAAGGGCTGGATGAATATGCCAAGTCCCAGGATCTGGTGCTGTTGCAGGAGTCTGCGACCCGGCCCGAGATGCTGCAATGGCTGCGTGCTGGCGACTTCCAGTGGCAGCAGTTGCAGGCGTTCACCCAGGGCGGCGTCTCCTTCGGTGTCATGACGGTGGCCAAGACGCCGCAGGCCTTCGTCTGTGGCGTGCGCTCCCCCGAGCCGTTGCTGCGCATCCCCAAGTCCGGTCTGGTGAGTCTCTACCCCTTGCAGGGGGATCCTGACGGCGTGCTGGTGGTCAACCTGCATGCGGTCAACTTCGAGCTGGGGATGGCCACCTTCCGCGAACAGCTCAACGATCTGACCGCCTTGATCCATCGCCATCAGGGCCCTGTCATCCTGGGGGGAGACTTCAACACCTGGAGCGACAAGCGCGAGTTCTGGCTGAACAAGCTGGTCGGCGAGCTCGGCCTGCAGGAGGCCATCCCCGTGCCCGACTTGCGCCGTACTGCCTTCGGCCGTCCGCTGGATCACCTCTACTACCGCAACCTGGACCTGGTGGAGGTGAGCTCACCGGCCACCGATGCCTCGGATCACAATCCCATCATGGCGCGCTTCGCAGCCCAGGCCATCACTCCCTGAGTCTGACGCCCAACAAGGGGGATTGGCTTCGGCTGGTTTATGCAGACAAAAAAATACCCCGCACTCGCGGGGTATTTTTTTATTCGGTGAGAAGCAATCAGCTGTTGTTTTTCACGAACAGGGTCAGCTCCTGCCCCGGCTTGAGGTAGTCGCTCTTGCCGAGCTGGTTCCAGCGCATCACGTCGTTGACGGCGACCTGGAAGCGGGCGGCGATGGAGGAGAGGGAATCCCCGCGACGCACCTGATAGACCATGGATTTGTTGCTGCCCTTGCCCTGCTTGGGCCAGACCACCAGCTTCATGCCCGGTTTCAGGGCTGACTTGGCGCTCAGGCCGTTCCACTTGGCCAGATCGGCGTGGGTCACCCCGTGGGCCTGGCTGATGCTCCACAGATTGTCACCGGAGCGCACCTGATACTGGATCTTGCTGCCACTGCGGCTGGCCAGTTGCTGAGGCTTGCTGCGGGTGACCTGGCTCGCGGTGCCGCCGTTGGGGATCACCAGGCTCTGGCCACGGCGCAGATTGTTGCCGCGCAGATTGTTGGCCAGCTTGAGCTGCTGCACGCTCACCCCGTGGTTCTGGGCGATGCGGGAGAGGGTATCGCCGCTGGTGACCTGATAGGAGCGCACGCCACGGGTACGTTCACGCTGGGGCAGATCGGCCAGGGCCAGCTCCAGGGTGTCGGCGTACTCGATGGGTACCAACAGGTTGTAGGGGCCTCGCGGCGAGGTCATGCCACGCTTGAGTGCCGGATTGAGGGCCTTGAGCTGGGAGGCGGAGACGCCTGCCAGCTGGGCCGCCACGTTCAGATCGATCTGGCCACCTGTGTTGATGGTCCGCAGCTGCGGCTTGTTGGCCAGCACCGGCAGGGTGACATTGTATTTGTCCGCATTGCGGATCATGTCGGCCATGGCCAGGATCTTGGGCACATACATCCGGGTCTCGCGGGGCAGGTCCAGCGACCAGTAATCGGTCGGCCGACCGGCCTTCTGATTGCGGATGATGGCGTTGCGTACCCGGCCTTCACCGGCATTGTAAGCGGCCAGGGTCTGCAGCCAGTCGCCGTCGAAGAAACGGTTCAGGTACTCCAGGTAGTCCAGTGCGGCATTGGTGGACGCCAATACATCGCGGCGGCCGTCATACCAGTTGTCGTGGCGCAGGCCGAAGTTCTTGCCGGTCGCAGGCACGAACTGCCAAAGACCCACCGCATTGCTGCGGGAGCGGGCATTGGGATCGAACATGCTCTCGATCATGGGGATGGTAATAAGCTCCATTGGCAGCTCACGCCGTTCGATTTCCTCTACCATCAGATACAGGTAGGGCTCAGCCCGGCTGGCAATGGTCGCCATATGCTTATCATTACGCAGTAACCAATCACGTTGCTGGCGGACACGAGCATTTTCGTGCGAGTCCAGCTGCATATCATCGCTGATACGCACCCACAGGTTATCCGTGTCATCCAGCTCTTCAATCTGTTCATCGCCGAACAGGAAGCGTGCCGAATGTTTTTTGTATGTTTTCTTGCTGACTTGGGGGGATTTGATCGGCTCGATTGCCGTTACCGCCCGGTCATCCTGATGGCTCAGGTTTTGACAGCCGCTGAGAAACAGCGCCGCCAATAAGGCCGTTCGTAGCTTCATCTCGCTCAGGTCATCTCTTGAAAAACAGCTCGCATCATAAGGGGCAATGGCCCCCTGATCAAGGTTTGTTCAAAAAACGTCCTTCCAGCCCCTCAGCACGGTGAAGGTATCCTCTGGATTTTCCAAGCATTTAAGGGCGTATTTCTCAGCAGAAAATTTCACTGAGTCCTCATTGCAGCGCAGAAAAACATTGAAATGCCGCTCATCCCCCAGGCGTGAGGGGAGACTCGGCAGGCCCTGCTGACGCAGCTTGCTGATCACCCCGATCCGGCGCTGGATCGCCAGGTTGTCCGGCTCGACCGCATGGGCGAAACGCAGGTTGGAGAGGGTGTATTCATGGGCACAATAAAGGAGGGTGTCATCGGGCAGGGCCGCGAGCCGCTGCAGGGATCCATACATCTGGGCTGGGCTGCCTTCGAACAGGCGGCCACAGCCGGCACTGAAGAGGGTGTCGCCACAAAACAGCATGCCATGGCCGTGATAGGCGATGTGGCCCAGGGTATGGCCGGGGATGTGGAGGACATCCAGGCTCAGGCCGTGCCAGTTGATCTGATCCCCGTCATCGAGCCACTGGCCGTGGTGATCCGGCATGGGATCATGCTTGGGGCCATAGAGGCGGGCATGGGGGAAATGGTGGAGCAGATCCGTGACGCCGCCCACATGGTCGCGATGATGGTGGGTCAGCAGGATGGCATCGAGCTCAAGCCCGAGGGTCTCGAGCCGCTCCAGCACGGGGGCCGCCTCGCCCGGATCCACGACCAGGCAGTGATTTTCGTGTCGGATCAACCAGATGTAATTGTCGCTGAAGGCGGGAACTGTGATGACGGTATACATGGGTCGGCTTCTCTTTGTGTTCTCTTTGTAGAAGGGATCTTATATAACAAGATGGCATTCGCACCCCGGATTGGTCCCATTATGCAGCTGGCACGTACCGAACAACAGATCGCGATCCCGACCAGCTGGTCGGCACTGCCCATGGGGGACTGGGTGGCGGCCGAGCTCCAGGAGCGGCTCGACAACTGGTGCCCTCATCTGTTTGGCTACCATCTGCTGAAAATTGGCGCCCTGAGCGCCGAGCTCTCCTGCGGCAGCTCCACCATTCGCCACCAGCTAGGTGTCGCCCCCGGCGGGCGCCTGCTGGATATCAAGGGGGATCCCCTTGCCTTGCCGATCCGCACCGCCAGCGTGGATGCCTGCCTGCTCGCCCACTGCCTCGACTTTTCACCGGATCCCCACCAGGTGCTGCGCGAGGCTGAGCGGGTGCTGACCGATGACGGCTGGCTCATCGTCAGCGGCTACAACCCCACCAGCCTGGTCGGCCTGGGTCATTACCTGCCCTTCATGCGACAGCACCTGCCCTGGTCGGCCCGCATGTTCACCCCGGCCCGGGTGACCGACTGGTTGCAACTGCTGGGGTGCGAGGTGATGTTTGACGAGCGCTTCGGTTTCTCCTTCATGGGGAAGCAGAGCCGGATCGGCTGGTGGCGGGAGAGCCTGGGGCGGGATTACTGCAGGGCCTTTGCCTCTGTCTATGTGATAGCCGCCCGCAAGCGGCGTTTCCCCGTCACCCCGGTGCGCCGTCGCTGGCGCCTGCCGGAGTCGATGGCGGCGCCTGGCATGGCGCGCCAGGGCTGGTGACGAGGATGCCACGACAGACCGCTGGCTGTTTCCTTCATTGATAGAGACGCTTCGGCATCTCAGGGCTGGTAACCCGTGTCTTCGGCGAGCTGCTTGCCGCTGGCGGCATCCCGGGCCAGCACGTCACAGCGTTCGTTTTCCGGGTGACCGGAGTGGCCCTTGACCCAGAGCCATTCGATCTGATGGCGCGCCACTTCCGCGTCCAGCGCCTGCCAGAGATCGACGTTCTTGACCGGTTGGCGGTTGGATGTCATCCAGCCTTTCTTCTTCCAGCCGATGATCCACTGAGTGATGCCCTGGCGCACATATTGGCTGTCTGTGGTCAGGCGAACCTGGCAGGGTTCGTTCAGGGTGCGTAGCCCCATGATGGCGGCCATCAGCTCCATCCGGTTGTTGGTGGTCAGCCGATAGCCTCCTGCCAACTCCTTGCGGTGCTTGCCATAGACCATGACGGCGCCATAGCCGCCGGGGCCCGGATTGCCGAGGCAGGAACCATCCGTATACAAATCAATCTTTTTTAGCATGTGTCTTGGGGTAAACTAGCGAATAAAACCGAAGTTTGACATGGATTCGATCATGAGCACACCCCAACTGAATCGCCAGATCATTCTGGATACTGAAACCACAGGCATGAACACGGCAGGCGGCCCCGCCTACCTCGGGCACCGCATCGTCGAGATCGGCTGTGTGGAGGTGATCAACCGCAAACTGACCGGCAACCATTTCCATGTCTACATCAAGCCGGATCGGCTGGTGGACCCCGAGGCCATCGCCGTGCACGGCATCACCGATGCCTTCCTGGCGGACAAGCCCTCCTTCAGCCAGATAGCCGACGACTTCATCGCCTTCATCCGCGGTGCCGAGCTCATCGCCCACAACGCGCCCTTTGACGTGAGCTTCATGGACTATGAGTTCAGCAAGCTCGGCCTCGACTTCAAGACGGCGGACATCTGCGGCATCACGGATACCCTGGCGATGGCGCGGGACCTTTTCCCCGGCAAGCGCAACAACCTGGATGTGCTGTGCGATCGCTACGGCATCGACAACTCCCACCGTACCCTGCACGGGGCCTTGCTTGATGCGGAGATCCTGGCGGACGTCTACCTGCTGATGACGGGTGGCCAGACCAAGCTCAATCTGGCCAGCGAGAGCAACGAGAATGACAGCAGCCAGGACACCGGGATCCGCCGGCTGGAGAGCAACCGCGCCCCCCTCAAGGTGGTGCGCGCCAGCGACGAGGTGGTCGCCGCCCATGAGGCCAGGCTGGATCTGGTGCAGAAGAAAGGGGGAGCCTGCCTGTGGCGGCAATGAGTTCGCTCTGGGGAGGCGTGCTGCTGCTGACCTCCCTCTCCGGCATGGCCAACGAGGTGTTTGCCCCCTCCGACATTCCGCTGCTCGACAACCGCTTTCGCATCGATTACGGGGTCAAGGAGATCACCTTCATCATCAAGCGCAAGCCGGGCACGCCGTCGGTGATCCTGGTGCGGCCGGATGGCAGCAAGCTCTATGTGGGCAAGGTCACGCCGCCGGATGTGGGCTGGCTGACGCAGCAGGATCAGGATCTCATCACGGTGCGCAACCCCATGCCGGGCCCCTGGCAGGCCATCGGCGAGGTGGATCCCGACAACAGGGTGCGCCTGCTCACCGATATCCGGCTCGAGAGCGAGCCGTTGCCGACCCGCCTCTATCAGGGGGAGCGGGTCAAGCTGCAATCCAGGCTGCTGATCGACGGGGCGGCGCCGGGGGCGGACTACTACCTCTCCGATCTCGGCATGACGGTGAAGCTGCAGCAGTTCAACGATGCGGCCCAGAGCGGGGAGCCCATCGTCGAGGAGACCCTCGGACACTACCTGGATGATGGCAAGGGGCTCGACGAGGTGCCCGGGGATGGCGTGCTGACCGCCGAGGCGGTGCTGGATGTGCCGGCAGGCAAGTATCGCGCCCTCTACAGCACCGGCAACCAGGTGTTCTCCCGTGCCGAGTTCCAGCAGGTGCTGCTCTTCCCCTGGCCGCTGAGCTACACCCTGGATGCCCCTTCCGGCGACACCGGGGCCAGGCTCTCCTTGCTCATCGATGCCGACGAGCTGGATCCGGCCTCAGTGGTGATCCAGGGCAAGGCCATCGACAGCGCAGGGGTCAGCATGGCCTTCAATGCGATGGCAACCGAGCCCCGTCTTGGCGTCGATCTCTCCGCCCTCAAGGCGGCAGGCCAGTACAGGGTGGAAGCGACCCTGTTTGGCACCACCCGGCTCGGCCGCGAGGTGCAACTGCAGCTGCCGGTCAAGTCGTTCACCATCATGCCGCCACCGGCGCCCACTCCTTCAGCGGCGTCTCCCACCTCGGCGGCGGTCCCGGCCCAGGCCAGGTTTGAGGAGCGGGAGAGCCCGGTCTGGTTGCCCTGGGCCCTGGGAGGTGGCGGCCTGCTGCTGCTCCTGCTGGGAGCGGGTGGCTTCATCCTGCTGCAAAAGCGCCGCACCCTGCACAAGGCGATGGCGGCCCAGAAGGCACAAAGCGAGGCCGCGACCCCGGCGGCGGAGCCCAAGCTGGATCTCAATCTGCCGGAGCAGTAGCACGCGCTCAATGCAAAGCAAAGAAGCCGCCCTGTGGGCGGCTTCTGCATGATGGCGAGGTGGCAGCTCGCAGGACCCCTGTCTCAGTGGGCGCCGATATAGACGTCCTTGTACTGTTCGCGGATCTCGAGGAACTTCTCGAGGTTGGTCAGCATCAGGTCCACCAGCAGGGGATCGAAGTGCTCTCCCTTCTCTGCCCTGATCAGCGCCAGCACCTCATCAAGTGGCCAGGCCTGCTTGTAGCAGCGATCCGACCCCAGGGCATCGAACACGTCCGCCAGCGCGACTATGCGCCCCTCCAGCGGGATGGCCTCTCCCTTTAGCCCGCGGGGGTAGCCGTTGCCGTTCCACTTCTCGTGATGGTTCCCGGCTATGGTGGCGCCTATCTGGAACAGCGCGAGATCGCTGCCGGAGAGCATGTCCTGTCCCAGCTGGGCGTGGGTCTTCATGATCTCCCACTCCTCTGGGGTGAGTTTGCCCGGCTTGTGCAGGATGGCATCCGGGATCCCCACCTTGCCGATGTCGTGCAGGGGAGAGGCGCGCTTGATGAGCTCGCACCTGTCTTCGTTCATGCCCAGCAGCTGGCAGAACAGCTCGGTGTAGAGCGCCACCCGCTTGACGTGCAGGCCGGACTCCTTGGAGCGGCTCTCCACCAGCTCGCCGATGCGGTAGATGATCTCGCGCTGGTTGTCGCCGATGACCTCGTTGAGCCGGATGTTCTCCAGCGCCACTATGATGTTCTCGGTGAACAGGCTCAGCAGGCCGGTATCCATCTGGCTGAGGGGGCGGGTGGTCTCGATGTGGAACAGCAGGTGATGACGGGGGTTCTGGCAATAGAGCACCAGCTGGTTGCCGTCGTAGACGTTGGCGCCCTTGTCCATGGCGCAGCGCAGTATGGCCGGCGCTTCACTGAGGCGCAGGGCCGGGCCGTCGCTGAGCAGGGGCTCCAGCACCTGATCCCGCACCTCGTAGGCCAGATGCTTCACATCATAGATCTGGGACTCTTCCAGGTTGAGCAGGGCGCTGAGCTGGGTCTGGGCCCCTTCGACGAACTGCCGCAGTGCCCGCTGCTCGAAGATCCCCTTGGAGGCCTCGATGACCTTCTCCAGCCCCTGGCGATTGCTCTCCAGGGTGCGAATGTCCCGGTAGGAGCGCAGGCTGGCGCGCAGCAGGGTGCGCAGCTTCTGGGAGGTGAGTTCCGTCTTGTCCTTGTAGTCGTTGATGTCGTAGTTGGTGACGACGTCATCTTCCGGTGCCTGACCGGGTTGGCCGGTGCGCAGCACTATGCGCACCATCTTGTTTTGCAGCTCGTCGCGCACGAACTTGACCACCTCCAGACCGGCGTGATCCGCTTCCATGACCACATCGAGCAGCAGCAGGGCGACATCCGGGGTGGTGGCGAGCAGGGACTTGGCCTCGGCGGCCGAATAGGCGTGCAGAAAATCGATGGGCTTGCCGTCGAACTCAAACTTGCTCAGGGTAATCTTGGTGATGCGATGCACCTCGGGCTCATCGTCCACTATCATCACCTTCCAGCCGGCGGGTCGCGGTGCTGTCTGGGGCAGCTCTTCATCGTCAATAATCAGGATTTGATCATCCATTACGCAATCCTGTTTGTGATCCTGTGCTTACCTTAACCGCTTCATTCAAGATAGGAAACGGATTGATATCCAAAATATGATCCAGCCGATCGCTCTTTCTGCCTCCGGGGTTGCCGGGCAGATGCCAGCATGAAAAACGCCTCCATGAAGGAGGCGTTTTGGCATTCATGGCATCAGGCTGCCCTGTGATAGGCCGACGCTTCAAACAGCGCCTTGTTGGCCACCAGATCGATGGGGTCGAAGTCATCGACGTTGATGGTGCGCAGGCGGCTCTCTTCGGCACGGCGCAGCAGGTCGGCCTCGGTCTGGTTGATGACCCCCAGGGCCAGGCCGGCGTCTGCCACCTTGTCCAGCTGGGTGAAGGGACGCTTGCGACCCTCTGCCTTGCACACCTTGTCAAACAGCGGCTCGGCGGTCAGCACGTCATCGAGGGCCTGTTCCAGCAACCCGAAGGGGTTGCCCTCCTCGCGGGTGAGGTACTGCCCTTCGGCCAGACGGTCGCGGGTGGCACTCGGGGTCTGCAGCAGACGGGCCACCTGGCTGTCCAGCTTGTCGGAAGGACGCTTCAGGTCGCGACCCAGCGGCAACACGATGACGCGCAGGGCCAGGCCAATCCAGCGATTCGGGAAGTTGCGCAGCAACTCGTCGATGGCTTCCTGTGCCTTGAACATGGCGTCTTGCAGCGCCCAGTGCAGCAGCGGCAGGTCGGCCTGCTGGCGCCCCTCGTCCTGATAGCGCTTGAGGGCGCTGGAGGCAAGATAGAGCTGGCTCAGCACGTCGCCGAGGCGGGCGGAGACCCGCTCCTTGCGCTTGAGCTCGCCACCCAGGGTGCCCATGGCCATGTCGGACAGGAACGCCAGGTTGGCACTGAGGCGGGAGAGCTGCTGGTAGTAGCCCTTGGTCTGATCCTTGTAAGGAGCAGCAGCGAAGCGGGCGCCGGTCAGGCCCAGCCAGAAACTGCGCACCAGGTTGCTGATGGCAAAGCCCACGTGGCTGAACACCGCCTTGTCGAAATCCTTCAGCGCCTGCTCCTTGTCCGGGTGGCTGGCCGCCAGCATCTCCGGCAGCACGTAGGGGTGGCAGCGGATGGCACCCTGACCGTAGATGATCATGCTGCGGGTCAGGATGTTGGCACCCTCAACGGTCACCGCGATGGGCGCACCCTGATAGCCGCGGGCCAGGTAGTTGTTCGGGCCCATGCAGATGGCCTTGCCGCCGTGGATGTCCATGGCATCTATGATGCACTTCTGGGCACGGTCGGTGAGGTGGTACTTGACGATGGCGGAGATGACGGACGGCTTCTCGCCGAGATCGATGCCGGTCACCGTCAGCTTGGCGGCGGCGCCCATGATGTAGGCGTTGCCGCCCAGGCGTGCCAGCGGCTCTTCGATGCCTTCCATCTTGCCGATGGGCAGCTTGAACTGGCGACGGATGCGGCTGTAGGCGCCGGTGGCCAGGGCCAGCATCTTGACGCCGCCCGTGCTGTTGGAGGGCAGGGTGATGCCGCGACCGACGGAGAGGCACTCCACCAGCATGCGCCAGCCCTGACCGGCCATGGCCGGGCCGCCGATGATGAAGTCCAGCGGCACAAACACATCGTTCCCCCTGGTCGGCCCGTTCTGGAACGGCACGTTGAGGGGGAAGTGACGGCGGCCTATCTCGACGCCCTTGATGTCGGTGGGGATCAGGGCACAGGTGATGCCAAGCTCCTCTTCCTCACCCAGCAGGTGATCCGGGTCGCGCAGCTTGAAGGCCAGCCCCAGCACGGTGGCGATGGGGGCGAGCGTGATGTAGCGCTTGTTCCAGGTCAGGCGCATGCCGAGCACCTCTTCCCCTTCCCATTCGCCCTTGCAGACGACGCCGAAGTCGGGAATGGAGCCCGCATCCGAGCCCGCTTCCGGGCTGGTCAGGGCGAAGCAGGGGATCTCCTTGCCGACGGCCAGGCGCGGCAGGTAGTGGTCTTTCTGCTCTTCGGTGCCGTAGTGTTGCAGCAACTCGCCCGGGCCCAGGGAGTTGGGCACGCCGACGGTGGAGGCGAGCACGGCGCTGGCGCCGCACAGTTTTTGCAGCACGCAGGACTGGGCGTAGGCGGAGAACTCCAGGCCACCGTACTTCTTCTTGATGATCATGGCGAAGAACTTGTGGTCCTTCAGGTATTGCCACACCTCGGGGGAGAGATCGGCCCGCTCGTGGGTCACTTCCCAGTCGTTGACCATGCGGCACACGTCTTCAACCGGGCCGTCCATGAAGGCCTGCTCTTCGGCGGAGAGGGTGCTGACCGGGATGGCGTGCAGCTTCTTCCAGTTCGGGTTGCCGGCAAAGAGATCCGCTTCCCACCAGGTGGTGCCCGCCTCTATGGCTTCCTTCTCGGTGCGGGACATCTCCGGCATGATGGATTTGTAGATCTTGAACAGGGGTTTGGTCAGCTGGTTGCGACGAAACTCCACCAGGTTGAGCGGGATGGCGATCACCGCGAACAGCACCCACACCAGCAGGGGCACATGGCCATAGAGGGCGCCGGCGACCAGGGCGGCGGCCGTGGCAAGCGTGGAGGTGAACAGTGACGCCCGGCGGTAAGCCATGGCGCCGATCACCAGGATCACCCCGAACAGAGTGAGGGTCGTCGTCATTTTTCGCTCCTTGCATGAGTTGCCGAAGTTGGGAAACGTGGGTTAACTGATCCAGAGGTCTGACCTGTTGGATATGGCCCCTGTTGTAATTCATGTGCACAAAATTATCAAGATGTTTACAAGCTCGTTACCTTGACACCGTGATCGGCCTAACGTGGCGGGGCCGCATCTTGGCGGGCGGGGGGGCGACGATTGGCTTGGCTTGTGCGACAATGCGGAACCCTATGTTGGACGATACAAAGAGACATCAGACGCCATGTACCAAGAACTTATCCGCAATGAATTGACCGAAGCTGCCGGCGTGCTCCAGGCCTTTCTGGCCGATGAGCAAAATCTGAAGAACATAGAGGCGGCCGCCAAACTGCTGGCTGACTCTTTCAAGGAGGAGGGCAAGGTGCTCTCCTGCGGCAACGGCGGCTCCCACTGCGACGCCATGCACTTTGCCGAGGAGCTGACCGGCCGCTATCGCGAGAACCGCCCTGGCTATGCCGGCATCGCCATTTCCGATCCCAGCCACCTCTCCTGCGTCTCCAACGACTTCGGCTATGACTATGTCTTCTCCCGCTACGTGGAAGCGGTCGGCCGTCGTGGCGACGTGCTGCTTGGCATCTCCACCAGCGGCAATTCCGGCAATATCCTCAAAGCCATCGAGGCTGCCCGCGCCAAAGGCATGAAAGTGATCGCCCTGACCGGCAAGGACGGTGGCAAGATGGCGGGCCTGGCCGATGTCGAGATCCGGGTGCCGCACTTCGGCTATGCCGACCGCATCCAGGAAGTGCACATCAAGGTCATTCACATCCTGATCCAGCTGGTCGAAAAAGAGATGGCCAAGTAATCAGAGAGGGCGGGTGGGGCAGCCGGGGGGGCAGATGACCGATCCTGGCGCCTCGCATCCAGCTTGAGTTCGCTGATTGACGCAGAGATGATCAATTAATTCAGGGAGTGGACTGGACATGTGCGAACTGCTCGGCATGAGCGCCAATGTGCCGACCGACATCTGCTTCAGCTTTACCGGGCTGATGCTGCGGGGCGGCAAGACGGGCCCCCACAAGGATGGCTGGGGGATCACCTTCTACGAGGGGCGGGGTTTTCGCACCTTCAAGGATCCCGAACCCAGTGCCAAGTCACCCATCGCCAAGCTGGTGCAGGCGTTGCCCATCAAGAGCCGCGCCGTGGTCAGCCATATCCGGCAGGCCAACCGGGGGTGCGTGTCGCTGGAGAACACCCACCCCTTCACCCGCGAGCTGTGGGGACGCTACTGGACCTTTGCCCACAACGGCCAGCTGACCGGCTACAAGGGGTTGCGGACCGGGCGCCACCGTCCTGTGGGGGACACCGACAGCGAGCACGCCTTCTGCTGGCTGCTCGACAGGCTGGAGCAGAAATACCCCAAGCGTCCGGCGAACTTCCCCGCCATGTTCCGTTATCTCGCGACCCTGTGCGACGAGCTGCGCGGACTCGGGGTATTCAACATGTTGCTGTCGGACGGGGAGTTCGTGATGACCTATTGCAGCAACAACCTCTACTGGCTGACCCGCAGGGCCCCCTTTGGCGAAGCCCGTCTGCTGGATGAAGACGTGGCCATCGACTTCCAGAGCGAGACCACCCCGAATGACGTGGTGACGCTGATAGCCACCCGCCCGCTCACCGGCAATGAGAGCTGGGTGAAGATGGCGCCCGGGGAGTTCTGCCTGTTCAGGCTGGGTGAGCTGGAATATGGCAATGCAGCCAGGCTGCTGACCCGCCAATAAAAAAATACCAGGGTAGAATCCTACCCTGGTTCTTCGCAGCAGCCATACAGGCAAAAGGGATGAGAGAGGTGTTGCTGAGCCGCATCATTCTCATGGCCTGTATTGTTATGTCATTGTTAATTTTGTGACAACGTTTATCTCTTTCCTGCCTGGGACTGCGTGTTGATAACTTGAACTGGCTCACATTCTGATGGCGGCAAGCCGCTTCAACCGACTCTCGTCGCAGCGCGGGTGACAGCCGGTGTGCGGGTCGGCTATATTGTGGTCTGTTTGAATACCATCATAGGGAAGAGAAGATGGAGTGGCTGGATCAGAAAGTGCTGCGACAACTGGCAGATGACATAGGTCATGACATGATGCCGGTCGTCATTTCGGTGTTCGTCGAAGAGGTGGGCGGGCAGCTCGCCCAGCTCAGGCCGCTCTTTGATCAGCGGGACTGGACCGCCCTGGCCCGCCTCGCCCACAGCATGAAGTCCTCCTGTGGCAGTTACGGTGCCGAGCCCAGCTACCAGCAGGTGATGGCGCTGGAGCTTGCCTGTCGCCGGGAGGATGTGGAGGAGGCCGCTCGCCTGCTCGAACAGCTCGAGCACTCCCTGCCGCAGGTCTTCTCCCACCTGGCCCAGTATCACTAGGTCGCATTGGCGGATTAGCCCGCCTTGTCACGCTCTGCGTACCAGCTCAGTATCACCGCATCCAGCGCCTGTCGAAGCTTGAGGCGATCGTGGCGATGGGGCAGGGCCGCCTCACCCAGACTGGCCTGAACCAGGCAATGCTGCAGCTCGGGAGCGCCATGGCCTTCGGGGGCCAGGATGGCATCGATCCGGCCCTGACCGATCCGCTCTTCCAGCCAGCGATGCTGGTGGGACAGCGTCAGCTTGCCAGCCGGCCCGTTTTCGGCCACCAGATTGCTGATGAAGACGACGATGGCGCCGCTGCCGCGGATCGCCTCGGCGACCTCGCTCAGCAACAGGGGCGGCATGATGGAGGTGAGGAAGCTGCCTGGCCCCAGAATGATCATGTCGGCCTGGCTCAGGGCGTCGATCGCCTCGCGGGTGGCGGGTACGACCGGGTTCAGGCTCAGGGCCCGTGGCGGCGTGGTGAGCTGATCGATGGAGACTTCCCCCAGGATCTGATCGCCACAGACGGTGTGGGCACACAGATCCGTGGGGTGCTCGGACATGGGCAGCAGGCTGGGCGCTATGTGCAACATGTCGCTGATGAGCCGGATGGCATCCAGGGGGCGGACACAGAGGTTGTCGAGGGCCAGCAGCATCAGGTTGCCGAGGTTGTGACCCGCCAGCTCGCCGCGACCCGTGAAGCGGTATTCGAACAGCTGGCTGCCGATGCTGGGTTCGGTCACCAGCTGATTGAGGCAGTTGCGCAGATCTCCCCAGGCGATGCACTCCTGGCTCTTGCGCAGGCGCCCGGTGGAGCCGCCATCATCCGTCGTGGTGACTATGCCGGTCAGCCGAGTGCCTAAAAACGAGAGGGAAGAGAGCACCCGACCCATGCCGTGACCACCGCCGATGGCGACCACCCGGTCAAAGTCATTGATATTTTTCTGCCACATGCAGTCATCCTGTGGGAGGCCAGTGCGCATCAGTTTAGTCCGCCTGGCCAGGTAATTGTTTGATAAAGGTATGATTTTTGCTTGATGACCCGGCATCACATACCACTAGGAGATGGTGTTGAACTTCCTGACGGCTCACTCTCTTGCCGAGACGACCCCGCTGGCCGCCCAACAGATAGCTGAACGGTTGCTCGCTCAATCACCTCATTCCCCGTCGTTGTTGCTGGTCTATTTTACCCAAGCACACGATGCCGCGGTACTGCGCCGTGCGCTCAAGGCCCGTTTTCCCCAAACCCGGCTCATCGGGTGCAGCTCCTGTGGCGGTATCCTGACCCAGGCTGGCCATCATGGCCGGCTGGGCTGGAGTCTGGCAGTGGCGGCCCTCTATGACGACAAGGGAGCCTACGGCGTGGCCGGTCAGGCAGGGGACGAGCTGGATGTGCGCCAGTTGCTGCGCCGCGCCATCGCCGATGGCGGGCGTCCCGGCGAGTTGCCGCAACTCATCCTGCTGCACACCAGCCCCGGGCAGGAAGAGGCTGTGCTGGCGGGCATCGATGCCGAGTTCGGGGCGACGGTTCCCGTCGTCGGCGGGTCGGCGGCGGACGACGGTGTCACCGGCGAGTGGCAGCTGTGCTGGGATGAGGGGGAGGGGCGCCAGGGCTGCGTGGTGGCGGTGCTCTATCCCGATTGCCAGCTGGCTTTCCAGTTCCACTCGGGTTATGTGCCCACCGAGCGCCATGGCACCATTACCGCGCTGGATGGCCGCGAGGTGCTGACCATAGACAATGAACCTGCGGCCCGGGTCTATGCCCGCTGGACAGAGCGTCAGCTCCCCTGGGCTGTGGGCCCCATTCTGCGGGAGACGACCCTCTCCCCGCTGGCCCGCCAGGTCGGAACCCTGGATGAGATGCCTTATTACAAACTCTCCCACCCCGAGGCGGTGACGGAGCGGGAAGGGTTGCGCCTCTTTACCGAAACCCGGTTGGGGGAGCGCCTGCAACTCATGTACAGCAGTCAGGAGGGCCTGCTTCAGCGCAGCCTGAATGCGGTACGCATCGAACCCGAATATGGCATGGCGGGGAACCTGCAGCCCATCGGCGCCCTGGTGGTGTTCTGCGCGGGCTGCCGTCTGGCGCTGGGAGACGCGCTCAGCGATGTCGTCGGCCATTTCAGCCAACGGCTGGGGGAGATCCCCTTTATCACGCCATTTACCTTCGGCGAGCAGGGGCGATTGCCCCACGGTGAGCTGGCGCATGGCAACCTCATGGTATCGAGCGTAATCTTCCTCGAGAGCTGACAAGGTGCTGGACACAAGATGATAGGCAATAGCGAACTCGAAACCCTGGGCGACAAGCTGCAAACCACGCTGGTGGAGCTGATGCGTTGCCGGGAGCGGGAGGCCAGATACCGTCAGGAGTCACAGGCCCTGCTGTGCGGGGTGGCGACGTTGGCACAGGCCAAGAGCCTGGAGCAGGTGCTGGACAGCCTCATTCTGGCGCTCAAGCCCTTCATCGGCTTCGAACAGGCTGATGTGGTTGCCTGGGATGGGGGGCGGGGCGGCACCCATCTGAGCACCCAACCCGGGGAGGTCGGTCGCACCTGGCCACTGACGCCGCTCTTCTCCCGCGCCATCGCAGGTGACACCCTGGTCATCTATGATCCGGCCCAGTTGCCCGAGCTGGCCTCCCTGGCGGGGGCGGCGGGCTGGGCCAGCGTCATGATGACGGGGTTGCAGGCGCCGGGTTTCTCCGGGGTGCTCATCTGCCGGCACAGTGCCGCGGGCACCTTCGATCTCCAGAGCAAGGCGGCGATGCAGCGTTGTCGCCCGCTCATCTCCCAGGCGCTGGTCAACATCGCCTATCGGGCGCGCCTGCAGGAGCAGGTCGACCTCAAGACCCTGGCGCTGCAAGCGAGCGAGCAACGCTTTCGCAGCTTTGCCGCCATGGCGTCCGACTGGTTCTGGGAGACGGATCCCGAGCACAGGCTGAGCTATGTCTCCGCCCCCGGCTACCAGGGGGAGGCGCTGGTTCGCCAGGCGGGGCGCAGCCTCTATGACTTTGCCCACGACAAGGAGGATCCCGCCTGGTGCAAGTATCAGCACCAGATAGCGCGCCATCTGCCGGTGCGGGCGATGCGCGCCCAGGTGACGCTGGCGAGCGGCCCCTGCTGGATGGAGATCAATGCCGAGCCTTGCCATGACGCCAGCTGCGCCTTCATCGGTTATCGGGGCACGGCGCGGGAGATTGGCAGCCAGATCCGCCGCGAGCAGGAGCTGGCGCGGGCGCGGGATGAGGCCGAGAGTGCCAACCGCGCCAAGTCCCAGTTCCTGGCCATGATGACCCACGAGATCCGCTCCCCCATGAATGCGGTGCTGGGGATGCTGGATCTGCTGCAACATGGTCGGCTCGAGACCCCGCAACAGACCCTGCTCGGTCACGCCACCCACTCTGCCCATCTGCTGCAGACCATCATCGACGATGTGCTCGACTTCTCGAAGATTGAATCCCATACCCTGGCCCTGCACTGCGAGCAATTCCAACCCGCCGAGCTGTGCCGGGCCCTGGTGGAGCCGCTGCAGGCGCAGGCCTGCGCCAAGGGCATAGCGCTGCATTGGCAGCTGGATGAGCAAGTGCCGTCTCATCTGCAGGGGGACGCGGTCCGCCTGTCCCAGGTGATCGGCAACCTGCTCGGCAATGCGGTGAAATTTACCGCCGCCGGTAGCGTGCGGCTCGCGCTGGAATGGCAGGATGAACGGCTGAGGGTGTCGGTCAGCGACACCGGGATTGGCATATCCCCCGAGGATCAGGCGCTGCTGTTCGAGCCGTTCTATCAGGTCGACAGCTCGGCCACCCGTCGCTTCTCCGGCTCCGGGCTTGGGCTCGCCATCTGCCGGCGGCTGGTGCAACTCATGGGGGGGGAGATCCGTCTGCAGAGCTCCCCCGGGCAGGGCAGCTGCTTCTGGTTCGAGTTGCCCGGGATGGCCTCACCCTGCATCGCGTCGACCAGCCCCGCCATCGAGGGGCTCACCATGCTGGATCTGGATGTGCTGGTGGTGGAGGACAGCCCGGTCAATCAGCTGGTGGTGTCACTCATGCTGCAAAAGCTGGTGTGCCGGGTGAGGCTTGCAAGCAATGGCCTGGAGGCGCTGGCCCAGGTCGGCGAGCGGCGACCGGATCTCATCCTGATGGATATGCGGATGCCGCAGATGGATGGGCTGGAGGCCACCCGCCGTTTGCGTGCCATGGGGTGCGAGGTTCCCATAGTGGCGCTGACGGCCAATGCCATGACGGAGGACAGGGCGCGTTGTCTGGCCCAGGGGATGAACGATTTTCTGGCCAAGCCCATCAGCCTGGCCCGGCTGCGAAGCTGTTTGCTGCGCCATTGCCGGCTCCCGTAGCCCGATTTTGGGTAAAAAAAATGGTCAACCTGGTGGTTGACCAATTCTTCAGCAAATACTGAAGAGAGCACGGGATAAATCGGGTTGTACGGTATTATATGAAAAAGTCGTGCCAACTTTTCATGACCTGTTATTTGCGGCTGGTAGCGGAGTTATCTGTTGTTATCGCTACCGGTGATTGCAAATTGCGAATTCCATCTTTTCATTGTAAGAATTTCCGGTCAGGATATTCGCGTTTTGCAAACCACGTCTTGACTCACTCTCTGACTCACTGTGCGATCAGTCGGCGCAGGAACTGGCGCGCCGCTTCACTGTTTTGTTTGGCAATCAACATCTGTTTCTCATAGATCGGCATGGGCAGGATTTCGAGCCAGCGCTGACAGAGCCAGGCCGCGTCGTCGAACTGCTTGTCCGGGTAGAGCTCATCCAGTTCCGGATATTGTTCAAATACTTCCTGCAGTCTGCTGACCAGCTGCTTGTCGCTGAAGTCCGAGTGGGCGCTCGGCCAGTTGGGCAGGGTTTCCACCTGAGCGTGGCGCAATCCGGATTCATCCGTTTCCAGCTCATGAATGCAGAATCGTTCCAGACCGAGCACGGTGACCCCGAGCAGGCCATCGTTGAGGGTATAGAAATCAGTCACCTTGACGCGAGTGCCGACCGGCAGTATGCGTCCGCAGGTGCCCGTGCTGGTGGTCTCTTCCATCACGATGCCAAAGCCGCGATCTTCGATGAAGGACTCCTTGAGCATCTGCAGGTGGCGAGGCTCAAACAGACGCAAGGGGAGTTTCCCGCCCGGCAGTATGTGTGAGGGCAAGGGGAACAGTGCCAGGTGTTGAAGTTTCATGTTCCATCCTCCGATAAGTTGCATCTGGATATGACAATGCAGTGACTGTGCCAGAGCTCGGGGAAAAGCAGGAAAATGATGCCGATAATTTAAATATCCATTAGTAATCAAGCTATTAAGATTTGATTCAAGGGCAGGAAGAGGATAGATCAGGAAGGGATTCAGGTGGCTTTGCAGGGGCTCGTACATGCCCCATCTGCAGAATGGGGCTGCGTTCGCATAATGCAAATGATTCCCCTGCAAAATGGGTATCTGCCGACCATCTTAAGCGGCAGTCTCTCTCGGGCGTGATGGCTGAGGGGGCTAGGCGACGGATTCGGTAGGCTGACTGAGCCCTTCCAGCATCAGGGCGGCTACCTCGTCGTACATCTGTGACCAGGCATCGGAGAGCGCTGGCGTGAAGTGCTCCCCCAGTCGCCGAGCCAGCACCAGGGTCAATGCCTGTTTCAACAGGGCTAACTGGTGTGACTGCACCTTGAATTTTTGATGCCGCCTGCCGAGATCCCGGATGATGAAGCTCAAGGCATCCAGCTGCTCCAGGCTGGTGATCACGGTGTTCAGGGTATCCGATACCTTGGCGACCGGCATTCCCGCAGGATCGGGAAAGAGGTCGATCAATTCAGGCGAGAGTCGGAACAGCTCCGCATATACCTCCTGGACATAGGTGTTGTTCAGGGCGGTGACCCTGCCCCAGGCCCTCTGTACCAGCTCGATCTGTTCGGATGTCATGCCCTGTGCCCTCCATGTGCCCTCTCCTGAACATAATAATTCATTTGCTCAATAAGATGCGGGGTCTGTGATGTCTTGTGAGGCGAGGGAGGCAGCCAGCAAAAGGCCCCGCGATGACGGGGCCCTGGCTGACATGGGAAGGGGCAGGCAACGGGAGCTTAGTTGCGCTGCTCCAGGTACATGACGGCGGCTTCCACCCGGCTCTGGGCCTCGAGCTTTTTCAGCAGGCTCTTGACGTGCACCTTGACGGTGCCTTCCGAGATGTGGAGCACGGAGGCGACCTGTTTGTTGGAGAGACCCTTGGCAATCTCGCGCATGATCTGCATCTCGCGGCGGGTCAAGCTTTCCAGCTTCTGCTGCAGGTGATCCAGCTCGTAGATGTTCTCGAGGTAGGGGCGCAGCGGCTCGCTCAGGATCTGCTTGCCGGTCATGACATCGGCCAGCTGGCCCAGTAGCATGTCGGGCTCGGTGTCCTTGAGCAGGTAGCCATCGGCGCCGGCCTTGAGCAGGGCAACCACGTCCTGGCGGGCATCGGAAACGGTCAGGATCACCACCCGGGAGGTGATCTCTTCGGCGCGCAGGGCCTTGAGGGTATCGAGGCCGGACAAGCCCTTCATGTTGAGATCGAGCAGGATGAGGTCCGGCTCCGACTCCTTGGCCATGGCCACAGCGTCAGTGCCGTTAGAAGCCTCGCCTATCACTTCGATGTTATCTTCCAGCTCCAGCAGTTGCACAATGCCTTTGCGCATCAGGGGATGGTCATCTACGACCAGAACACTATATTTCATCTCGTCCATCAGGCGTCTCTTGTTAGGCTGGTGGGAAAGGTCAGGTGTACACGGGTGCCCCCGGAGGGCGGTTCGCTGATGGTCAACTGACCGTGCAACTTGCTGGCACGCTCGTTCATGATGCTGAGACCGTAGTGATTCACCGCCGAGCTTGCGCCCCCTATTCCGACACCATCATCTGCAATCTGAACCTGGATGTTACCATCAGCCAGGGTCTCACAGCTAACGTCAATGCGCTGGGCGCAGGCATGTTTGATGGCATTGAGCACTGCCTCACGGATCAGTTGCAGGATGTGAATGTGCTGCCCCGCCTCGAGATCCGTATCGGTCAGCCCGTATTGGAGCCTGATCTCGGCCCGGGTCTGAGGCTTGAGCTGCTCCAGCATGACGCCGATGGCTTCGCCGAGGTTGGCGTCGCCGATGCTGAGGCGGAAGGTGCCGAGCAGCTCGCGCAACTGGGTGTAGGCATTGCTGAGCCCTTCGTCTATCTGCTCCATGGCGGCCTTGGCCTTGCCATTATCCCCCTTGGCGACGGAGCGCTTGAGCAGGGTGGACTGGATCTTGAGGTAGGAGAGCGCCTGCGCCAGCGAGTCGTGCAGCTCGCGGGCGATGACGGCCCGCTCCTCCATCAAGAGCAGGCGCTGGTGTTGCAGCAGGGTCTGATCCTTGTGCAGCACCTGGGCCAGCAACATGGAGAAGTTCTTCATCAGCCGCTCGTCGATGGGGTGCGCGCTTATCATGTCGAGCCTACCGTACTCCTCCTCATCCATCTGCAGATAGAAGCTCACCACGGCCTCCAGATCTCCCGGCCAGCCGGTGCGCCCTGTGATGTAGACCGGCATGGCGTTGTGCTCGAAGCGGGTCAGGCGGATATGGTCGATGTGCTGATGGGCGGCGGCCCGCTCCAGCAATTTCTGCAGGGTGCGCCGGCTCAGTGGCGCCGCGTGCAGCTTCTGGGCGGTGGAATAGAGGAAGGAGAGGGTGTCGTTCGCCTGCTGCAGCTTGGCGGTTTTCTCTTCCACCTTGCTCTCCAGCTCCCGATAGAGCTTGCCGAGCTCGTCCGCCATGGTGGCGAAGGCGCCGGACAGTTCCCCCAACTCGTTTTCGCAGTGGGGGGGCAGGGTCAGGTCGAACTCCTGGCGCTGGATCTGGCGGGCGCAATGGACCAGCTGATTGAGGGGGGCGACCACCTGCTGGCGGGTGAAACGCACCGTGAACCAGGCGATGGTGATGATGGAGAGCAAGCCCAGCCCCTCCGCCAGGGCCAGCATGCGCACCTTGAACTCCACGTGATACTGCATCTGGTTGACGAAGTCATCGATGGCGGCGACGAACTGTTCCGTGTTGTCGGTGTAGCGGCTGGGGGTCGCGTTCTCGATGTGCTCGCGCATCATCTGCCATTGCAGCAGCACCTCGCCATAGGTGCGGCGCAGGGAGGCGGGGGTGATCCAGCGCTGGGTCTCCTGCAACTCGGAGGCGTGCAGTGTCTGCTCGAACTGGTCGAGCCGGCCGAGGACGGCCTGATCCTTCTCGATCTCGTAGGCCATGCGATAGGCCTGCATCCGCAATGAGCCCGACAGGTTGATCGCCTTGGCGTCGGGTACCGAGTAGAAGAGAGTGACCATGGCCACCACGGCGATCAGGCTGGCCATGAACAGGATCAGCACCATGGAGCGGCCGATGGCGCTGCTGACCGAGTGTACTTTGAACCACTTTCCCATGCCGATTGGCTTCCTTCAGATCAGACAAAGACCCCACAAAGTAGCATGGGAGTGTACTCCAACATGTGCTAGCATCGAAAAACTAGATGAACTCCGAGCGTTTTTGCCTAAGTCATTGAGATAGGGGGAAAACGCCGTCAGCCGTCGTTCGAGCTGAAAGGGTCAGGAAAGAAATGCCCTGGCCTCCCGTATTTGGAAAGGTGTTTATGTTGCCACTTGAAGATGGTTTTTCCCGTCGTTTTTACTATTTGCGCCTGTCGATTACCGATGTGTGCAATTTCCGTTGTACCTACTGTTTGCCGGACGGTTATCGCCCCCCGGATGGAAGCAGGGAGGGGCGCAAGTCGTTTCTCTCCCTGGAGGAGATCCGCCGCATCGTTTCGGGTTTCGCCGCCATGGGTACCCGCAAGGTGCGCCTGACCGGGGGGGAGCCCTCCCTGCGCCGTGACTTTACCGCCATCATAGAGACGGTGGCCAATACCCCCGGCATCGAGAAGGTGGCCATGACCACCAATGGCTACCGCTTGAAGGAGCGTGCCCGGGAGTGGTTCGATGCCGGGCTCAATGCCCTCAATGTCAGTGTCGACAGCCTGGATCCACGCCAGTTTCACCAGATCACCGGCGAGAACAAGCTGGCGGAGGTGATGGAGGGGATAGAGGCGGCACTGGCCGCCGGCTTCAAGTCGGTGAAGATCAATGCGGTGCTGCTCAAGGGGCTCAACGACCAGCAACTGGATCAGTTTCTGGCCTGGATCAGGCACAAGCCCATCGAGCTGCGCTTCATCGAGCTGATGCAGACCGGGGAGATGGACAACCTGTTTCGCGACCACCACACCAGCGGCGAGCTCATCAAGGCGCAACTGCTTGGCAATGGCTGGATCCAGCAATTGCGCGCGGTGGACGACGGCCCGGCCCAGGTGTTCATGCACCCCGAATCACAGGGGGGCGTCGGGCTCATCATGCCCTACAGCAAGGACTTCTGCGCTGGTTGCAATCGGCTGAGGGTCTCCTCCGTGGGCAAGCTGCACCTCTGTCTGTTCGGTGACAACGGGGTGGAGCTGCGGGATCTGCTCAGTGACGACAGTCAGCAGGAGGCCCTGCAACTGCGGATCCGCCAGGCGCTCACCGGCAAGGCTGCCACCCATCGTCTGCACGAGGGCAATGCCGGCATGACCCCCCATCTCGCCTCCATCGGCGGCTGAGTGCCGGCCGTCAGAGCAAAATAGCCATCGATTAATAAGCAATCCTCACATAGGGGTAATTTACCTTGCCCCTCTGCTGCCTTATTGCGCCAAGGGTTTGATCCAGCGCAATAATCCCCCCTGTTTATCTCCCTGGTGGTATATCACTGGACTTGTGAGAGTCGCAATATACACCCACGCTTATAATTGGTATTGAAAATGCCAGTCACTGGTTCCGCGCTCGAATTCTGTCCTGTGAAGAGGAATTGATATGCCTGATGGGGTCAATCTGTCCCGCCGCAGTCTGTTTCGAGGACGACTGAGCGCGCCCAGACCCGAGGTGCAACTGCCCTGGTCCGTCTCCTGGGCCGACTTCGTGGCCGATTGCACCCGGTGTGGCGACTGCCTGACGGCCTGCCCGGAGCAGATCCTGATCAAGGGGGACGGCGGCTTCCCGACGGTGGATTTCCAGCGTGGCGAGTGCACCTTCTGTGGCGAATGCGTCAGCGCCTGTCAGGCACCTGTGTTCAGGCCGACGACCCAGGCGCCCTGGGACTATGTGGCTCACATCGAAGCCGGTTGCCTGGCCAGTGCCCAGGTCTTCTGCCAGCGCTGTCAGGACAGCTGCGAGCAGCAGGCCATCCGTTTTTCTCCTCAGCTGGGGCGAGTACCCACCCCCAGCATCCATACCGAGTCGTGCAATGGCTGTGGTGCCTGCGTGGCGGATTGTCCGGTCGGCAGTATCAGGGTGGGCGCCCCCCATGAGGGGTCGGCCACATGAAGCAAGGGATGAGCAAGTTGGAAAACAACCATATGACCCGAGAAGAGTTCCATGTATCCAGCCTGGTGGTACTGACCCAGCCCCCCTTGCGCCACCGGCTCGCAGAGCAGATTGCGGCCCTGGACGGGGCCGAGATCCATGCCGTCAGCGACGAAGGCAAGCTGGTGGTGACCCTGGAAGGGCCCAGCCAGCGCCCCATCATGGCGGCCATCGATGCGATCAATGCCATGCCGGGCGTACTCTCCGCCGCCCTGATCTACCACCAGTTTGATGAAGTCGAAGCCGAGGGCAGGGAATAGCGCCACTAGGCTGGGCCGCGCGGTTCGCGATGCCCGATGTATAGCAATAAAGCGCCATGACGCTGAGCCAGCGCGGCTCGTGACAATGGCTGTCATTGATGTGATTAAGCAATGCGAGGATATGTCATGAAGCTGAGTCGACGCGACTTTATGAAGGCCAATGCGGTGGCGGCAGCCGCTGCCGTGGCCGGAGTCAGTGCCCCCACCCTGGCGGCTAACCTTATTACCAGCACCGACAAGACTGCCATCACCTGGGACAAGGCGCCCTGCCGCTTCTGCGGCACCGGCTGCTCCGTGCTGGTGGGCTCCCAGGCCGGCCGCGTCGTGGCGACCCAGGGCGATCCCGATGCGCCGGTCAACCGTGGCCTCAACTGCATCAAGGGCTACTTCCTCTCCAAGATCATGTACGGCGAGGATCGCCTGACCCAGCCCATGCTGCGCATGACCAATGGCAAGTTCGACAAGAATGGCGACTTCGCCCCCATCAGCTGGGATCAGGCGTTCGACATCATGGCCGAGAAGTTCAAGGCCACCCTTAAAGAGAAGGGACCGACCGCGGTGGGCATGTTCGGCTCCGGCCAGTGGACCGTCTGGGAAGGCTATGCCGCCGCCAAGCTGATGAAGGCGGGCCTGCGCACCAACAACCTGGATCCCAACGCCCGTCACTGCATGGCCTCTGCCGTGGTCGGTTTCATGCGTACCTTCGGCATGGATGAGCCCATGGGCTGCTACGACGACATCGAGCAGGCCGACGCCTTCGTGCTCTGGGGCTCCAACATGGCCGAGATGCACCCCATCCTCTGGTCGCGGATGTCCGATCGCCGCCTCTCCAACCCGGATGTGCAGGTGCACGTGCTCTCCACCTTCGAGCACCGCAGCTTCGAGCTGGCGGACAACGGCATGGTGTTCACGCCCCAGACCGACTTGGCGATCCTCAACTACATCGCCAACTACATCATCCAGAACGACAAGGTGAACTGGGACTTCGTCAACAAGCACACCCAGTTCCGCAAGGGCGTCACCGACATCGGCTACGGCCTGCGCCCGACTCACCCGACGCAGCAGAAGGCCAAGAACCCCGACAGCGGCGACTCCACCCCCATGAGCTTCGACGACTTCGCGAAGTTCGTGGCGGATTACGACGTCGACTCCGTGGCCAAGCTCTCCGGCGTCTCCAAGGAGAAGCTGGAAAAACTGGCCCAGATCTATGCGGATCCGGACAAGAAGGTGGTCTCCTACTGGACCATGGGCTTCAACCAGCACACCCGTGGCGTCTGGGCGAACAACCTCTGCTACAACATCCACCTGCTGACCGGCAAGATCTCTACCCCGGGCTCGGGTCCCTTCTCCCTGACCGGCCAGCCCTCCGCCTGCGGCACCGCGCGGGAAGTGGGCACCTTCGCCCACCGCCTGCCCGCCGACATGGTGGTCACCGACCCCAAGCACCGCGCCATCGCCGAGAAGATCTGGAAGCTGCCGGAAGGCACCATTCCCGAGCAGGTGGGTTATCACGCCGTGCTGCAAAACCGCATGCTCAAAGACGGCAAGCTCAACGCCTACTGGGTGATGTGCAACAACAACATGCAGGCCGGTCCCAACATGAACGAGGAGGGGCTGCCCGGTTACCGTAACCCGGCCAACTTCATCGTGGTCTCCGACCCTTACCCGACCGTCACGGCGCAGGCGGCTGACCTCATCCTGCCCACCGCCATGTGGGTGGAGAAAGAGGGGGCCTATGGCAACGCCGAGCGCCGCACCCAGTTCTGGCACCAGCAGGTGAAGGCGCCGGAAGGGGCCAAATCCGACCTGTGGCAGCTGATGGAGTTCTCCAAGCGTTTCACCGTGGAAGAGGTGTGGCCAGCTGAGCTTATCGCCAAGATGCCGGAAGTGAAGGGCAAGACCCTGTTCGAGGTGCTCTACGCCAACGGTCAGGTCAACCAGTTCCCGAAAGAGCAGAGCAAGGGGGCGCTGAACGACGAGGCGGAGCACTTCGGCTTCTACGTCCAGAAGGGGTTGTTCGAGGAGTACGCCTCCTTCGGTCGCGGCCACGGTCACGATCTGGCGCCCTTCGATCAGTACCACGAGGCCCGTGGCCTGCGCTGGCCCGTGGTGGACGGCAAGGAGACCCTGTGGCGCTATCGCGAAGGGTTCGACCCCTATGTGAAGGCGGGGGAGGGGGTGAAATTCTACGGCAAGCCGGACGGCAAGGCGGTCATCTTCGCGCTGCCCTATGAGCCTGCCGCCGAAGCACCGGATAAAGAGTACGACATGTGGCTCTCCACCGGTCGCGTACTGGAGCACTGGCACACCGGCACCATGACCCGCCGGGTCCCCGAGCTCTATCGCGCCTTCCCGGATGCGGTGCTCTTCATGCACCCGGAAGATGCCAAGGCCCGCGGCGTGCGCCGTGGTGAAGAGGTGATCGTCGCCTCCCGCCGTGGCGAGGTGAAGACCCGGGTCGAGACCCGCGGCCGCAACCGTCCGCCCAAAGGCCTGGTGTTCATGCCCTTCTTCGATGCGAGCCAGCTGGTCAACAAGCTGACCCTGGACGCCACGGATCCCCTCTCCAAAGAGACGGATTACAAGAAGTGCGCCGTCAAGGTCATGAAGGCGTAAGGCGGGGCCGGGGGGATGAGTCGCAGCCGTCGCCAGTTCCTGGCCGACCTTGCCAAGGGGGCCTGCTCCGTGGGCCTGCTGGGTGTGGGTCTGGGCTCGGTGGCCCGCCAGCAGGCGCAGGCGGTGCCCGCCCAGGCACTGCGGCCGCCGGCGGCACTGGGGGAGGCTGACTTCCTCGGTGCCTGCGTGCGCTGCGGGCTCTGCGCCCTGGCCTGCCCCTACGACACCCTCAAGCTCGCCCGGCTGCTGGATCCCGTGACCACGGGCACCCCCTATTTCGAGGCCCGCGCCGTTCCCTGCGAGATGTGTGACGACATCCCCTGCGTGGCGGCCTGCCCGAGCGGGGCGCTGGATCAGGGGATGACGAACATCGATCAGGCGCGGATGGGGGTGGCGGTGCTCATCGATCACGAGACCTGCCTCAACTACCTGGGCCTGCGCTGCGATGTCTGCTATCGGCTCTGTCCGCTGATAGACAAGGCGATCACCCTAGAACTGCAACGCAATCCGCGCACCGGCAAGCACGCCATGTTCCTGCCCACGGTACACAGCGATCTGTGCACCGGCTGCGGCAAGTGCGAGCACGCCTGCGTGCTGGAGACGGCGGCCATCAAGGTGGTGCCCCGCGGGCTTGCCAAGGGGGAGCTCGGTCATCACTACCGGCTCGGCTGGGAAGAGAAGGCCAAGGCGGGCAAGTCCCTCATCGGTGAGCGACTCACCCTGCCGACCCGCAAACCGGAGGGGCTATGAGTCGTTATCCGGGGGCCGAGGCCAGCGCCAGGCTGGGGTGGTGGCGCGCCCACCGCTTCCTGCTGCTGCGCCGTCTCTGCCAGTTCGGCGTGCTGGGGCTCTTCCTGCTGGGGCCGCTCGCTGGGGTCTGGATCCTCAAGGGCAACCTCTCCAGCTCCCTGCTGCTGGAGACGGTGCCCCTCACGGATCCGCTCACCCTGCTGCAGTCGGTGGCGGCGGGCCATTGGCCCATCACCACCCTGTGGCTCGGGGCTGTAGTAGTGCTGGCCGGTTACTGGCTGGTCGGGGGGCGGGTGTTCTGCTCCTGGGTCTGCCCGGTCAACCTGGTCACGGACGCCGCCGCCTGGCTCAGGGCCCGGCTCGGGCTCAAGGGCAACGGCCAGTTCAGCCGCAACACCCGCTACTGGCTGCTGGCCATGGTGCTGGTGGCGCCCGCCATCACCGGCGTGCTGGTGTGGGAGCTGGTCAATCCGGTCTCCTTGGCCATGCGCGGCCTGCTGTTTGGCATGGGGGCGGGCTGGGGTCTGCTGGTGGCCCTGTTCCTGTTCGATCTGTTCGTGGTGGAGCGGGGCTGGTGTGGTCATCTCTGTCCGGTGGGGGCCTTCTATGCCCTGGTCAACCGGGTCGGGTTTATCAAGATTTCTGCCAGGGGGCGTGAGCGGTGCAGCAACTGCATGGATTGTTATGCGGTCTGCCCGGAGCGTCCCATCCTGCGCGGCCCGGTTCACGGGGCCAGGCGCGGTCACGGGCCCTTGATTGTGGCTCAGGAGTGTACCAACTGCGGCCGTTGCATCGATGTCTGCGCGGAGCAAGTTTTCGAAATCACTACAGGTTTTGCCGTCAAGGCAGAGAAAACGTCGGAGAACAAATAATGAAAAAGCTGATTGGAGCAATGCTGGCTTGCCTGATGGCGGGCTCCTTGATGGCAGCCACCCCCGAGATCACCAACAGCACGGGGGGGATCAAGTCGGAGCGGGGGAGCACGGATCTGGTGACCGAGGCGGATGCCGCCCCGCTCAAGAACTACCGCAAGGATGGGGATCTCTATGATCGCCAGTACATGCATCAGCCGCCGCTGATCCCCCACGATACCCGCAACTACGAGGTGGACAACAAGGTCAACAAGTGCCTGGCCTGCCACAGCTTCAAGAACGCCAGCAAGATGAAGGCGCCCAAGATAAGCCCGACGCACTTCGAGACCCGCGACGGCATGACCCTTGGCGAAGTGTCCCCCCGTCGCTACTTCTGCCTGCAGTGCCACGTGCCGCAAGCGGATGCCAAGCCGCTGGTGGAAAATACGTTTAAACCAGTTGAAGCGCTGAACTGAGGGACCCCCAGATGAAATTACCCGGCTTTATCCAGCGTCTGTGGACCACCTTCAAGTCCCCCTCGAAGGCGGCCCTCTGGGTGCTGCTGCTGATGGGCTTCTTCGGCGGTGTCATCTTCTGGGGCGGCTTCAACACCGCCATGGAGGCCTCCAACACCGAGAAGTTCTGCACCGGCTGCCACGAGATGAAGGACAACGTCTTCGTGGAGTACCGCGACACCATCCACTATGCGAACCGCTCCGGGGTGCGCGCCAGTTGCCCCGATTGCCACGTGCCCCACGAATGGACCTACAAGATCATTCGCAAGGTACAGGCATCCAAGGAGCTGTGGGGCATGCTGACCGGCAAGGTGGATACCCGCGAGAAGTTTGAATCCCACCGCCGGGAGATGGCGGAGCGGGAGTGGCAGCGGATGAAGGAGACGGATTCCCGCGAGTGCCGCAACTGCCACAACTTCGAGTACATGGATTTCTCCCTGCAGGGGCGGCGGGCGGCCCAGATGCACTCCACCAACCTGGCAAGCGGTCAGAATACCTGCATCGACTGCCACAAGGGGATAGCGCATCAGCTGCCTGACATGAAGGGCGTGGAAGGGTTCTAAGGCGCCTGGCCATCGAAGCGGATAGCGCCGCTTCGATGGCCTTTGATTTTTATGGGCCTTTTAACCCCTGCGCCAGACATCTTTTGATAGAATCCCTTCCCGGCAACGGGGCGCCCCTGTCGGCGCGCATTCACCGACCGGCATGGCCGGGCGACGCGTACCCCTCTTCTTCCTCTCGTGGTCAATGAATGATTGACAGGATTTGTCCTATGGCATCCAGAAACATGGCACCCAAAAACAGCGAATTCATCCCTCTCAAGATTGCCGTGCTGACGGTCTCCGACAGCCGCACCGCCGCCGACGACAGCTCGGGGGATTATCTGGTATCGGCTCTGACCCAGGCGGGGCACCAACTCGCGGATCGGGCCCTGTGCGCCGACAACCTGTTCCGGATCCGGGCCCAGGTGAGCCAGTGGATCGTCGACGAGGCGGTGCAGGTGGTGCTGATCAACGGCGGCACCGGCTTCAATGAACAGAACCGGGTGCCGGAAGCGGTAGGGGTGCTGTTCGAGCGCACTGTACAGGGCTTTGGCGAGATGTTCCGCCAGCTCTCCTTCGCCGAGATAAAGGGCTCGGCCATGCAGAGCCGCGCCCTGGCGGGGCTCGCCAATCGCACCCTGATCTGCTGCCTGCCGGGTTCCACCGGCGCCTGCCAGCTCGGCTGGGAGCAGCTCATTCGGGATCAGCTGGACGCCCGCACCAGGCCGTGCAACTTCGTGTCCCATCTATGATCTCGGGAGTTTCTCTCGATCATCCATCTTGTTTTTCGATAGGGGAATAGATGAACCTGACCCATCTCAACCAGAGCGGCGAAGCCCACATGGTGGATGTCACCGACAAGCAGGTCACCCAGCGGGAGGCCCGCGCCGAGGCCTTCGTGACCATGGCCCCCGCGACCCTGGCCCTGATCCTCGGCGGTCAGCACCACAAGGGGGACGTGTTCGCCACCGCCCGTATCGCCGGCATCATGGCGGCCAAGAAGACCGCCGATCTCATTCCCCTCTGCCACCCTCTGGCCCTGACCCGGGTGGAGGTAGAGATCGAGGCCCAGCCCGAGCACAATAGGGTCCATATCCGTACCCTCTGCAAGCTGTCCGGCAAGACAGGGGTGGAGATGGAGGCGCTCACCGCGGCGTCCGTGGCGGCGCTGACCATCTACGACATGTGCAAGGCGGTGCAAAAGGACATGGTGATCGAGCACGTCAGGCTGGTGGAGAAGAAGGGCGGCAAGTCCGGCCACTTCCAGCTGGGCTCCCAGGCAGGAGAGAAGGCATGATCAAGGTACTGTTTTTTGCGCAAGTAAGGGAGCTGGTGGGCTGCGACGAGCTCTGCCTGCCCAGCGACTATCCCACGGCCGAAGCGCTTCGTGCGGCCTTGTGCGAGCGCGGCGACAAGTGGGCCCTGGCGCTCGAATCGGGCAAGCTGCTGGTGGCGGTCAACCAGACCCTGGTGCCGCTCGATACGCTGCTCAATGATGGCGATGAAGTCGCCTTCTTCCCCCCCGTGACCGGAGGCTGAGAATGAGCGAGGCAACCATGACGGATCGCATCCTGGTGCAGCGGGCCGACTTCTCCCTGGGGGAGGAGTATGAGCGCCTCGCCGCCCGCCATGACAGCGGCGCCATCGTCACCTTCGTCGGCAAGGTGCGTGACTTCAATCAGGGGGATGCGGTGAGGGGGCTCTCCCTCGAGCACTACCCCGGCATGACCGAGAAGGCCCTGACGGACATAGTCACAGAGGCCCGTGGCCGCTGGCCGCTGCAGGAGTGCACCCTGATCCACCGCATCGGCGATCTGCTGCTCGGGGATCAAATCGTGCTGGTGGCGGTGAGCAGCGCCCACAGGGACGCGGCATTCGAGGCCTGCCACTTCATCATGGATTTTTTGAAGACCCGGGCACCGTTCTGGAAAAAAGAGCTGACCGCCGAGGGGATTCAACGCTGGGTCGAGGCCAAGGCGAGCGATGATGCCGCCGCCGCCCGCTGGCGGCAAGCGCCCTAGCCAGCCCGGTTCGATGACAGGGGAGTGCCAGCTGGCGCTCGCCACCACTTGCTTCGGGTGCGCCGGAGCCTCAAGGAGACAGGGAATGAAGAAACAGTTGTCCGTGGTGTTGCTCGGCCTCGTGGCTGGCGCCTTGCACAGCGGGGCCGCTCGGGCCGATGAAGTCAGGGTGGCGGTGGCCGCCAACTTCAAGGGCACCCTAGAGCGCATCGGCAAGGAGTTCACCGCCAAGACAGGCCACAGCGTCGTCATCAGCTCGGCGGCCACCGGGGTGCTCTACACCCAGATCACCCACGGCGCCCCCTTCGATCTCTTCCTCTCCGCCGACGTGGCCACCCCTGAAAAACTGGAGGCGGAGGGCAAGGGGAGCGGTCGCTTCACCTACGCCATCGGCCAGCTCGGCCTGTGGCAGAAGGGGGGGCCAGCCCCCGACGAGGCCACCTTGCGCAACTGGCAGGGGGAGCTGGCCATCGCCAACCCGAAGACCGCCCCCTATGGCGCCGCGGCCATGGCAACCCTGGCCCACCTCAAGCTCGATCCCAAGCAATACAGGGTGCTGACCGGCACCAACATCAGCCAGACCTGGCAGTTCGTCGACACCGGCAATGCGAAGCTGGGCTTCGTCGCCTGGGCCAACCTGGTGGAAGCGGGCAAGACCGGCGAAGCCTGGGCGGTGCCGGCCAGCTTCTACCCCCCCATAGAGCAGCAGGGGCTGATCCTGAAGAAAGGGGCGGCGGTGGATGCCCTGGTCGCCTGGCTCAAGGGCCCCGGTCAGGCGCAGATCAAGGCCGCAGGCTATGCCCTGCCCCGATAAGGGGATGGTTCAGATGCGATACCCTGAGTGGTCGGCCTTCGGGTCGGCCACTCTTTGCAATGGGGATGGATACCATGCCGCTGGAGGCATTTATCAACCGGGAGGTCGGCAATGAGTGAAGGGGATCTGCTGGCGGTCTGGCTCACCTTGAAGCTGGCGGCCAGCACCACCGCCATCCTGCTGCTGCTGTCGCCGCCGCTCGCCTGGTGGCTGTCGCGCAGCCAGCACCGGCTGCGGCCGCTGGTGGAGGCCCTGGTGGCGCTGCCCCTGGTGCTGCCGCCAACCGTGCTTGGCTTCTATCTGCTGCTCGCCTTCTCGCCGGAGTACGGCCTCGGCGCCTGGTGGCGGGAGACCTTCGGGACCCCGCTCGCCTTCAGCTTCCTCGGCCTGCTGTTTGCCTCCATCCTCTATTCGCTCCCCTTCGTGGTGCAGCCGCTCACCTCCGCCTTCGTCAACATGGGCAACAAGGAGCTGGAGGCCGCCGCCACCCTGGGGCTGGGGCCCCTTGAGCGCTTCTTTCAGATCATCTTGCCGATGACGCTGCCGAGCTTCGTGATGGCGGCAGCGCTGGGCTTTGCCCACACCCTGGGGGAGTTTGGCGTGGTGCTGATGATAGGGGGCAACATCCCCGGCGAGACCCAGGTGCTCTCCATCGCCCTGTTTGATCACGTGGAAGCCATGGATTATCGGCACGCCCACTACCTGGCGGGCGGCCTGATGGGTTTCTCCCTGGTGATGCTGGTGCTGGTCTATGGCGTCTTGCAGCGCCGGCAGCGGAGGTTGTTCGGATGAGCCTGCACCTCAAGGCCAGCCGTGCGTTCGGCGCCTTCACCCTGGCGTGCGATCTGGCGCTGCCCCTTGGCGGCATTCTCGGCCTCTTTGGCCCCTCCGGCTGTGGCAAGAGCACCTTGCTGCGCATCATCGCCGGGCTGGACCGTGCCCCCTCGGATGTCCTGTGCTGGCAGGGACGGGAGCTGGCGGCCCTGCTGCCGGAGGCGCGCCGCATCGGGCTGGTGTTCCAGGACTCCCGGCTCTTTCCCCATATGACGGTGCTCGGCAACCTGCAGCTGGCGGCGGGCAAGGGGCGAGGGCGCTGGCAGCCCGAGGCGCTGGCGGAGCGGCTCGGTTTTGCGGATCTGCTGGGGCAGCCCGCCCACGGCCTCTCCGGCGGCCAGCGCCAGCGGGTGGCCCTGGGGCGGGCCCTGCTGGCAGAGCCGGATCTGCTGCTGCTCGATGAGCCCTTCTCGGCGCTGGACAGCCGCAGCCGCATCCATCAGGCCCATGTGCTCAAGGGGTTGCAGCGCGAAAGCGGCATCCCCATGATCTTCGTGAGCCACGCCATGGAGGAGGTGAGCCTGCTCTGCGATCAGCTGGTGCTGCTGGCTGATGGCAGGCTGGAGGCGCAGGGCAGGCCGAGCGAGATCTTCGCCCGCACCGACCTCTCCCTCGCCAGTCGCGACGATGCTGGTGTCATGCTGACGGCAACCCTGGCCCACTACGACGACGCCGAGCAGATGGCGACCCTGCAACTCGGGGATCAGAGCCTGATGGTCACCATGGAGCATGCCCCCGACGAGACAGGGGAGTTGCAGATCAAGGTGGCGGGGCGGGATCTGGTGATCGCCACCGCCCCCATAGCGCACTCCAGCCTCTCCAACTGCCTCGAGACCCGACTGCTGGAGGCGCGGGAGCTGAGGCCGGGGCAAACCCTGTTGCAGTTGGCGCTGGGGCAGCAGATACTGCTGGCCCGGATCACCAGCCGCTCCGCTAAGCGGCTGGCGCTGGTGCCGGGGCAGCGCCTCTACGCCTACATCAAGGCGGTGAGCCTGGTGGGAGAGGGCTGAGGGGCGTGTCGCCACAGCATGGGCAGCAAGGCCGTCGATGGCCGCTATCGAGTCGAGAGGGAGAGCACGGGTGCGTCGCAACCAGGTAATGAAATCCCATGGATTGGCCCTGCGCAGCGCGGGGGAGGGCCCCTTGCTGCTCCTGCTGCACGGCCTTGGCTCCTCCAGCCTCGACTGGCAGGCCCAGATCGAGCACTTCTCCCAGCACTACCGGGTGGTGGCGCTGGATCTGCGCGGCCACGGCCAGAGCATGCAGGAGGGGCCCTTCGATGTGCCCACCCTGGCGGCGGACGTGGCCCGCTGGCTCGAGGAGCAGCCGGAACCCGCCTGGGTGGTGGGGCTCTCTCTCGGGGCCATGGTGGCGCTGGAGCTGGCGCTGCGACTGCCCCACAAGGTGCGGGGGCTGGTGCTGGTCAACGGTTTCAGCGAGTTTCTGCTGGAGACGCCAAGGGAGCAGGAGCGCCATGCCATGCGCCTCAAGTGGCTGCGCTGGTTTGGCATGCGGCCGCTCGCCTGGTGGCTGGGGCGCGAACTCTTCCCCGGTCCCGAGCTTGCCCAGGTGCGCCACACCTTCCGGCTGCGCTTCGTGCGCAGCAACAAGAAAAAGACCTACAAGGCACTGCTGGAGGCGCTGCCCGGCTGGTCGGTGCGCGCCCGGCTCGGCAGCCTCTGGCAGCCGGTGGCCATCATCTCCACCAGTCACGACTACCTGCCGCTCGCCAAACGGGTGGAGCAGTTCGCCTCCCTGCCCAACGCCAGCATCCATACCCCAGAGGGCCATCACGCCTGGCCCGCGGAAGATCCCGCCGGGTTCAATCATTTGCTTCACCGGATTTTAGAAACCCATTAGACTTGTCGCCCTTTAGCCTTAATTCCCCGTGTATGTATTGGTCCGATCGCCTTGCCAATGGCACAAGGCAAGGCAATCGGACCCGTCTGCCCTATTGAACAGGTATTTCCTCATGTCTGAAGTAATGAAAATGGCCATCGATGATGGCTCCACCAACGTCAAGGTGAGCTGGATCGAGAACAAGGTGCTCAAGACCATCATCTCCCCCAACTCCTTTCGCAAGGATTGGAAGAGCGCCGCCTTGCGCAAGGACAAGAAGATCTACAACTACGAAATAGGCAACACCAAGTACACCTATGACGCCACCTCGGACAAGTCCCTGGCCACCACCCATGTGGAGTACCAGTACGACGATCTCAACCTGCTCTCCGTGCACCATGCCTTGCTGCAGACCGGCGTG
Organism: Aeromonas genomosp. paramedia; assembly: GCF_023093515.1. Classification (NCBI taxonomy): domain Bacteria; kingdom Pseudomonadati; phylum Pseudomonadota; class Gammaproteobacteria; order Aeromonadales; family Aeromonadaceae; genus Aeromonas; species Aeromonas genomosp. paramedia. The sequence goes on along the minus strand of NZ_JAAROG010000017.1, from coordinate 369,556 downwards.
ACCCCTTGCGATGTGGCCATCACAGTGACCCTGCCCATCACCGAGTTCTACAGCCCGGACGATTGCCAGCGCAACGAAGAGAAGATAGAGAAGAAGCGGCGCAACCTGATGCGGGCCATCAGCCTCAACAAGGGTGAGCTGTTCAACATCGTCAGCGTGGAGGTGATGCCGGAGAGCCTGCCTGCGGCACTCTCCCGCCTGATTGGCTCGGGCTGCAACGAGTTCACCAAGACGCTGGTGATCGACTGCGGTGGCACCACCCTGGACATGGGGATCATCGTCGGCGAGTTTGACGACGTCTCCGATGTGTATGGCAACAACGAGATCGGCGTCTCCATGGTGACAGACGCCACTCGCAAGGCGCTGGCGGCGGCGGACAGCGATTCGAGCTATCTGGTGGCCAACGAGTTCATCAAGCGTCGCCACGACATGAGCTTCGTGCGGGACGTGGTCAACGACGAGAGCCAGATCCCCAAGATCCTCGAGAAGATGCAGAACAAGATCGACGAGCTGGGCTCCCAGGTGGCCCACGAGGCGAAGAAGTTCGCCAAGAACCCGAACCGGGTCTATCTGGTCGGCGGTGGGGCGTCGCTGATCTTTGAGGCCATCAAGGCCGCCTACCCGACCCTGGGTGAGCGGGTCGAGCTGCTGGACGATGCCCAGTCCGCCCTGGCCCGGGAGATCTGCCTCTACACCACGGAAGAGGAAGAGGTGTACCGTGAGGCGCCCGTGATGGCCGAGGTTGGCGATGAGTAGCCAACTCAAGCGCATGACCTTCTCCATCTTCATGGATCCGGGTGCGCTGGAGTCTGATCGCTACGCCGCCGGGGTCTTGCAGAGCTGGTACCAGCGGGCGCGCAAGATCCAGGACGATGTGGAGGAGTTCGACTTCTCCAAGAGTCGTTTTCACAAGGACATCTACCTCTCCGGCATGTTCATGTATGTGCTGGCCCCCAGTCTGTGCAAGGCGGTGGCCAATGCCTTCGGCCCCGAGCAGGTGAATTTCGAGACCTTGCGCCATGTCTTTGCCAGCTGTGGCTTCGCACTGGGGGAGGGGACGGCCCCTGCCGTGAGCGACACCATGATCGACGAGATAGTGGCCAGGCTGGCCCCCCGCCTTGGTCAGGACAACAGTGCCCGCATGGTGGAGGAGATAGTGCAACGCCTGGGTCAGCCCCAGGCCATGCCCTCTTCGGATCATCTGGTGGACGAGATAGTGAGCCGGCTCGGCGAGCAGCAGCCCACCGAGCTGTGGGATGAGCTGAGGCAGGGGCTGCCTGCCCCGCTCGATCACGATCTGCTGGCAGAAACCATAGCGGGCAAGCTGCCCGTGGCGGCGGCCGAGCAGGATCTGGCGCCCCTTGCCAGCAGCATCCAGCTGCTCTCTCGCCAGCTGGAGGAGCAATCCCGGCTCATTCGCGAGCAACACCTGCTGATCCAGCGACTGGCCAGCGCCCCGGCTCGTCAGGGGCCGGCTGGCGTCGAGGCTGAGCCCCTGGTGGAGGATCTCTCGAGCCAGGTCGCGAACATGAAGAAGGTCAAGGCCAAGGGGATCTTCTAGGGCGCGAGTCTAGGTCTCTGCGCCCCCATGCAAAAATGCCGAACCCCTGGGTTCGGCATTTTTGTGGGCGCGGTTTGCCGCTCAGGGCTGGGAGCAGACCGGGCAGTCCGGGCGTTTGGGGAGCTTCAGCTCGCGAAAGCTGCCACCCAGGCCGTCGATCATCAGCAGGCGGCCGCTGTGGCTTTTGCCCATGCCCGCCAAGAGCTTGATGGCCTCCAGCGCCTGCAGGCTGCCCACCAGACCGACCACGGGGGCCAGCACCCCGGCCTCGACACAGGTGAGGGACTGCTCGCCAAACAGGGCGCTCAGGCAGGCGTAGCAGGGCTCGTCCTCCTGCCAGGTGAAGCTGCAGAGCTGTCCCTCCAGCCGGATGGCTGCGCCGGACACCAGGGGCACCCTGTGTCGGCGGGCGCGCTGGTTGAGCAGATTGCGGATGGCGACGTTGTCGGTGCAGTCAAGCACCAGCTGGTGGCCGGGCAGCAGGGCATCGAGCAGCGCCTCGTCGGCGAGGAGGGCATGGGTTTCCACCTCTAGCCAGGGGTTGAGGGCCCGCAGCGTCTTGGCGGCGGAGTCCACCTTGTGCATGCCGATGCGCTCGTCGCTGTGCAGCACCTGGCGCTGCAGATTGGAGAGCTCCACCCGATCGAAATCCACCAGGGTGAGGTGGCCGACCCCGGCCACCGCCAGATATTGGCTGGCGGCGCAGCCCAGACCCCCGGCGCCTATCACCAGCACCCGGGCCTGCTTGAGCGCCTCCTGCCCCTCGAAATCGAAAGATTTAAGAATGATCTGACGGTTGTAGCGCAGCAGCTCGGCATCGCTCAGGATCTCGCTCACAGCAGCAGCCCCGAGAAGGGCTCGACGGTGACCGTCTCACCGGCGGCCACCTTGCCCCGTTCCTGCTCGAGCACTATGTAGCAGTTGGCCCGGGACAGGGAGCTGAACACCCCGGAGTCCTGGGAGCCGGTGCTGCGCACCTCGAGGCCGTGAGGCCCTTGGCTCAGGATGCCGCGCTGGAAGTCCAGGCGTCCCGGCGCCTTCTTGAGGGGCTCGGCCGCCATGGCCTGCAGCGGCAGAGGGCGCGCGAAGTGGTGGCCGGCCAGCCTGGCCAGCGCCGGTTGCACCAGCTGATCGAAGGTGACCATGGCGGAGACGGGGTTGCCCGGCAACCCGAAGAACCAGGCGTTTGGCAGGCGGCCGAAGGCAAAGGGCTTGCCCGGCTTGATGGCGAGCTTCCAGAAGCCGATTTCGCCAAGCTCCTCCAGCAACTGCTTGGTGAAGTCCGCTTCCCCCACCGAGACGCCCCCCGTGGTGATCAGGGCATCGGCCTCGCGGTCAGCTTGCTGGAAGGCGGCGCGCAGGGCGGCCGGATCGTCGGGGATGATGCCAAGATCCAGGCACTCTATGCCCATGCGGGTCAGCATGGCCTTGACCCCGTAACGGTTGGAATCATAGATGTCGCCGTGGGCGAGGGGCGTGCCCAGGGGTTTGAGCTCGTCCCCCGTGCTGAAGATGGCCACCTTGAGGGGACGGCGCACCGTCACCGTGGCGATGCCCAAGGAGGCCAGCAGCGGCAGCTCCCGGGGGCTGAGGCGCAGGCCGCTGGCCAGCACTTGCGATCCTTGCGCCAGATCCTCGCCCCGGCGGCGGATGTTCTGGCCAGGGAAGGGAGTCGTCAGAAAAGTGATCCCGTTGCCGCCTTCCTGCGTTTCTTCCTGCATCACGACCGCCTCCGTGCCCGCCGGCACAGGGGCGCCGGTCATGATGCGGATGCAGTGACCGGCCGGCCATTCCCCCTCATAGGGCTGGCCGGCGAAGGCCTTGCCCGCGACGGGGAGTGGTGCGCCGGCGGCGAGATCCGCCAGGCGCACGGCATAGCCGTCCATGGCGGCGTTGTCGAAGGGGGGCACCGACAGGGGGGAGCTTATCTCCTCGGCCAGTATCCGATCCAGCGCCTGGGGCAGCGGCAACTGCTCCGTCTCGCAGCGGCAGCCGAGTTGTTCCAGCATCCCTTGCAGGGCCTTGTCCAAGGGGAGGAGTGCACCGGTATCGAATCCCATCATCATGACCTCTCTGGTGTATAGGGGGCGGATTATCCCAAAAATCCATCCGTATGGGCAGGCGGATCGCGCAGGAAGGCGGGGGAAAGCCGATTTTTGCCGCGATGAGAGGGGAGGCAACTCCTTGAATTACCTCCTTGTGGGTGGTGTGAGAGGCGCGCTTGCATGTGGAGTGCCAGACCTGTGCCCGGCGCCCCGAACGGGAGGGGGAGAGGGTAAAACAGGGCGGTTTGGCATAAAGTCAGATGCCGGGCTTGAGTTAGTTTGAATTATGACAATAATCGCCCTGTAACATTGCGCCACGGCACCACGTCGATGGCCAGCACAGTCCCTGAGCGTGGGAGAGAAACAAGATGACGAGCTTTAGCCAGGAAGCCCTGTTGGTCAGGGCAGCGCTCGAGGCCGAGGGCCTGGAGACACCACTGGTGGCCAATGGGTTGAACGGCCAGCAGAAGAAGGAAAACATCGAAGGCCATATGCGCGCCATCATGGAGACGCTGGGGCTGGATCTGGCCGATGACAGTCTGGCCGAGACGCCGCACCGCATCGCCAAGATGTACGTGAACGAGATCTTCTCCGGCCTCGACTATGCCACCTTTCCCAAGGTGACGGTGATCGAGAACAAGATGAAGGTGGACGAGATGATCATGGTGCGGGACATCAGCCTCACCAGCACCTGTGAGCACCACTTCGTCACCATAGACGGGCTGGCCCACGTGGCCTACATCCCCCGTGGCAAGGTGATCGGGCTGTCGAAGATCAACCGCATAGTGCAGTTCTTCGCCCGCCGTCCCCAGGTGCAGGAGCGGCTCACCCAGCAGATCCTGCTGGCGTTGCAGACCCTGCTCGGCACCAGGGACGTGGCCATCAGCATCAAGGCGACCCACTTCTGCGTGAAGGCCCGTGGCGTGATGGATTCGACCTCCTATACCACCACCACCTCCCTCGGCGGTGTGTTCAAGACCCAGCCAGACACCCGTGCCGAGTTTCTCGGTGGCCTGAAAGGCTAGTCACCCGGGGGCATGTCCCACCGACATGCCCCGACTCCTTCCCCTCCCGTCTGCCGCTCCGGTTACTTTTCTGAAAAAATCCTAAAGTGATGCCCACGCGGGCCGATACAGCTCTCCGTGCCACGGGATGGCCTGTTTGGCACCCGTTTGGCCCCCTCGTTCGTGCCGATACGGATGAGGTTTGAATGACTGCTATGGATGGCAGCTAGCGTGCTCGCGCCTTTTGGGGCCGGTGCCGATGAATGCCACTTGATGACCCATATGCAGGACATGCCATGAACACCATGACGATAGGCAAGAAACTCTCCGCCGGCTTTGCCGTACTCGGCCTGATGATGGCCTTTATCGGCGGCTTTTCACTGTTTGAATTCAGCACCATGAACCGGGCCGCCATCGGATTCACCGACAGCATACTGCCCGCCGTGGTGCGCACCAGCACCCTGGGCGAGACCATCAATGCGGTGCGCCGCTACGAGCTGGATGTCTTTCTGGTGGCGGACGATCCCCAGCAGCAGGCCCATTACCGCAATGAGAGCGAGAAGAGCCTGAGGGAGGCCGGGCAGCAGATAGCGGCCCACGATGCCACCATCTGGGCGGAGGATCTGGAGGAGCGCCGTACCTTCGACATCGTCAAGGCGGACTGGGAGAAATACCTCGGTCTGCACCAGCGCATCCGGCAGATGCAGGATGCCGGTCAGATGACCGAGGCCCAGCACCTCTTCATGGGGGAGGGGATCACCCTCTACACCAACCTGGCCAAGTCGGTTGGCGACCTGGTGCGCATCAACCATGGCTATGCCGATGCCTCCCGCAAGGTAGTGGTGGGAGCGTATGACTCCGCCAAGCTGAGCGTCACCCTGGCCCTGCTGATCGGTCTGGTGCTGGTGGTCTGCCTCTCCGTGGTGCTGACCCGCCAGATCCGCGACCCGCTCATCATGCTGGCCCGCCAGGCCCAGCGCATCGCGGGCGGCGATCTCGGCAAGGGGGAGCTGCAGGAGTGGATCCGCGGCAGTCGCTTCAACCGCGACGAGCTGGGTCAGCTCGGCTCGGCCATCGACCGCATGCAGGGGGCGCTGGCGGATCTGGTGAGCGAGATAGCCGGCTCGGTGAGCCAGCTCAGCAGCGCGGTGGAGGAGGTGAGCGCCATCTCCGAGCAGTCCGCCAGGGGCATGGCCAGCCAGCAGAGCGAGGTGTCCCAGGTGGCCACCGCCATGAACGAGATGCAGTCCACCGTCAATGAGGTGGCCCGCAACACCACGGATGCCATGAGCGCGGCCAAGGATGCCTCCCGCACCTCGACCCAGGGCAACCAGGTGGTGCGCAGCGCCATCGGCAGCATAGAGCAGGTCTCCCGGCAGATTGAGCAGGCGGGCACTGTGGTGTCGCAGCTGGAAGCGGACAGTGCCAGCATCAGCATGGTGCTGGATGTCATTCGCGGCATCGCCGAGCAGACCAACCTGCTGGCACTCAACGCCGCCATAGAGGCGGCCCGGGCCGGCGAGCAGGGGCGTGGTTTTGCGGTCGTCGCGGACGAAGTGCGCTCCCTGGCCCAGCGTACCCAGGCCTCCACCGCCGAGATCAGCAAGATGATAGAGCTGTTGCAGGAGCGCACTGCCGAAGCGGGCAACGCCATGCAGCTGAGCCGCCAGCAGATGCAGGAGAGCGTCGGGCTGGCACGGGAAGCGGGGGAGAGCATCGACAGCATCAACGGCGCCGTCACCCAGATAAGCGACATGAACACCCTGATCGCCACTGCCACCGAAGAGCAGAACGCGGTGACCGAGGAGCTCAACCGCAGCATAGTGAACATCCACAATGCCGCCGACGAGAACGCCCAGGGGGCCCAGCAGACCGCCCAGGCCTGTGTCGAGCTGAGCAAGCTGGCCAACAACCTGCACCATATGACCCAGCGCTTCACCCTCTAAATCTTGCTGCCACCCGGCAGAGAGCAGAAGGCCCCGTCCATTGGCGGGGCCTTGTTGTTTCTGGCAGGTTTGTTGATCGTAGGGTCGATTAGCGCAGCGTAATCGGCCGGCGCCAGACTGTTTATCCGATCATTTAGCTCAACCCGACTATCTCGCCGTCGTCGTCGATGTCGATATGGCGATAGGCTGGCAGGCTGCCAAGGCCAGGCATGGTCATGATGGGGCCCGCCAGGGCATAGACGAAACCGGCGCCGGCGCACAGGCGCACCTCCTCGATGGGCACCTCGAAATCCGTCGGTACTCCCTTGAGGGCCGGATCATGGCTGATGGAGAGCGGCGTCTTGGCCACGCAGATGGGCAGCGGATCCCAGCCCTCGGCCGAGAGCCGGGCCAGCTGCTGGCGCGCCTTGTCCGAGAGCCGCACCCCGCGCCCGCCGTAGCCGCACTCCACCAGGGTGGCCAGCTTGGCCGCGAGGCTCATCTCGTTTGGGTAGAGCAGTTTGACCTGGCTCGGCTGCTCGCAGGCGGCCACCACGGCCCGGGCCAGCTCGCTGGCGCCCTTGCCCCCCTCGGTGAAGGCGTGGGAGATGGCGGCGTCACAGGCGCCGGCGGCCAGCGCCTCGCGGGCCAGCAGATCCAGCTCGGCCTGGCTGTCGGTGGGGAAGCGGTTGATGGCGACCACCACGGGCACGCCATAACGGCGGGCATTGTTGATATGCCAGGCGAGGTTGGCGCAGCCCTCTTTCAGGGTGGGCAGGTCTTCCCCCTGGAGGCTCGCCGGCAGCGGCTGGCCCGGGCGAATGTCCAGCAGGCCGCTGTTGGCCTTGAGACCGCGCACCGTGGCCACCAGCACCACGCAGGCGGGGGTGATGCCGGACTGGCGGCTCTTGATGTTGAAAAACTTCTCCAGCCCCATGTCGGAGCCAAAACCCGCCTCGGTCACCACATAGTCGGTGAGGCCCAGGGCAATGCGATCGGCGATGACGGAGGAGTTGCCGTGGGCGATGTTGGCAAAGGGCCCTGCGTGCACCAGCACAGGGGTCTGCTCCGTGGTCTGCATCAGGGTCGGCTGCAGGGCGTCTTTGAGCAGCACCGTCATGGCCCCCGCCACTTCCAGCTGCTCGGCGGTGATGGGGTTGCCGCGGTTGTCCAGCGCCAGCTGGATACGGCCGATGCGGGCGCGCAAGTCTTTCAGATCGCTGGCCAGCGCCAGAATGGCCATCAGCTCGGAGGCGGCGGTGATGACGAAGCGGTCGGCACGCTCCACCCCATCGGCGGCGCCACCCTGGCCTAGGGTGAGGTGGCGAAGCGCCCGGTCATTCATGTCCAGGGTGCGCGGCCAGAGGATGTTGGCCGGGTCAATCTCGAGGCGCGGCAAACCGGTTCTGGCGCTGAACTGGTCGCCGAGTTTCTGCTCGTGGAACAGGCGGGCATCCAGGGCCGCCGCCGCCAGGTTGTGGGCGGCGCTGAGGGCGTGAAAGTCCCCGGTGAGGTGCAGGTTCATCTCCTCCATGGGCACCACCTGGGCATGTCCGCCCCCGGCGGCGCCCCCCTTGACCCCGAACACCGGCCCCAGACTCGGCTGGCGTATGGTGGCTATGCTGGGCTGGCCTATGTGGTTGAGGCCCATGGAGAGCCCCAGGGTGGTGACCGTTTTGCCCTCGCCGAGGGGGGTCGGGGTGATGGCGCTCACCAGCACCAGCTTGCCTCTCTGCTTGGGCTGGGACTTGAGCAGGTCGAGACTGAGTTTGCCCTTGTGGTGGCCCTGGGGGCTGAGCTGGTGGGGCGGGATGGCGAGGCGTTCGGCCAGCGCCTGGATGGTGAGACGGGGGGACTGGCGGGAGATCTCGATATCGCTTAGCATCAGCACCTCGTTGGCATGTCAGGTCAAAGATGCGGCGAAGTCTAGAGGAATCAATAAGGTTATCCAATGAGTAATACTATTTTATCCGGCAGTCGTGAGCCCCATCAAAGCCCCATACTGCTGGACCTCAATGCCCTCTACCACCCTCCCAAGCAGCCGCTCACCGCCCTTGGCATCGTCAGCGCCTTGATCCCGCTGTTCGGCTACGGCTGGCAGGCGATGACCCAGGATCCCGAGACTCACTTTCGCCAGGAGCTCGGCAAGCGCATCAACAAGCGCAAGACGGACGAGGCCAACCTCGCGCTCACGCTCCAACTGGCGGCCATGCTCGATTGCCACTGCCTGCACATCACCCTGCCCTATGAGCTGGGGGAGGAACAGCTCGCCACCCTGGCGCGGCGCCTGCCGCGCTGGCGGCTGACCCAGCACAGTCTGCTGCTGGTGGCCGAGCTGCCGGTCGTCACCACCCCCTGATCACCCTCCGGCCCGGGCTCAGGTCTCCCTGTCCCAGTAGTGGGGAGCCAGGTAGCGCTCCTGCACGAACTCGATGAAGCAGCGCACCTTGGCCGAGACGAAACGGCGGTGCGGATAGAGGGCATAGAGTCCCACCTGTCCCTTCTCCCATTCCGGCAGCAGGGGCACCAAGGCGCCTGAGCGCAGCGCATCCCCGACGATGAAGGTGGGTTGCAATATGATGCCCTGGTGGTCGCAGGCGGCCCGGGTCAGGGCCACCCCGTTGTTGGCGCGAAGGGGCCCCTGGGGGCGCACGCTTTGCTGCTCCCCATCCCGCTTGAAGACCCAGTCCGGCTGGGTCAGGGTGTAGATGAGGCAGTCGTGCTGCTTGAGATCCTCCGGGGTCTCTGGGGTGCCCCTGCGGGCCAGGTATTCCGGGCTGGCGCACACCACCAGCTTCATGGTGGCGAGCGGCTTGGCCACCAGGGAGGAGTCCGGCAGGTTGCCGATCCGCAGCGCCAGATCGAATCCCTCCTCCACCAGGGCCACCCGCCGGTCGCTGTACTCTATCTCCAGCTTGAGCTCGGGAAACCGCGTCCGAAACAGCGGCAGGGCGGGGGAGAGGTGCAGGTAGCCAAAGTCCATGGGCACAGAGAGCTTGAGGGTGCCCTGGGGCTGCTGATTGTTGTGGGTGAGCTGGCTGTGGGTCTCTTCCAGCTCCGCCAGCAGGGCCAGGGAGCGCTGGTAGTAGAACTGGCCCGCCTCTGTGGGGTTGACCTGGCGGGTCGTGCGTGACAGCAGCCGGGTCGACAATGACTCCTCGAGCTGCTGCATCAGCTTGGAGGTCATGGCGACCGAGATGCCGAGCTGATGGGCGGCCTTGGTAAAGCTCTGGCACTCCACCACCTTGATGAAGGTGCGCATGGCGGCTATCTGATCCATATTCCACTCTCGGTTGATAATTATTTTAATAAATCGATGATTATCCATTCCTGCTCGGAGGTTAGCATGTCGGGTATCGATGTGAACCCCCTAATGAAGGAACGATCGGAATGAAAATGACCAAGGCCCTGCTGGCTTCCTGCCTGTTTATGGCGGCTCCCCTGATGGCGGCCGACTACGATGTCGATGCGGCTCACACCACAGTCCAGTTCAAGGTGGGCCACCTCGGCTTCTCCGAGCTGGTCGGCCGGTTCAACACCTTCAGCGGCACCTTCAGCATGGATGATGCCAATCCGACCGCCGCCAAGGCGAGCTTCGAAATCGACGCCGCCAGCGTGGACTCCAACCACGAGGCCCGCGACAAGCACCTGCGCAGCCCCGACTTCCTGGACGTCAAGCAGTACCCCAAGATGACCTTCGTCAGCTCCGGCTATGAAGGCACCAAGGACAAGGGCGTGCTCAAGGGCACCCTGACCCTGCACGGCGTCGCCAAGGACGTGGCCTTCGACATGGTCCACATCGGCGAAGGCAAGGATCCCTGGGGCGGCTACCGCAGCGGCTTCAACGCCACCACCACCATCAAGCGCAGCGACTTTGGCGTGAACTACATGCTGCCGGGCATTCCGGACGAGATGAGCATCAACCTGTTCGTCGAAGGCGTGCGCAAGTAATGGGCGCAGCACTCTTGCTACAGACCCTGGCGGCTCCTTTGGGGGCCGCTTTGCTGTCATGGCGCTGGCCACGGCTGGGCACCCTGTGGGGGGCGCTCGCGCTCTGGCTGGTGGGTTGCCTGCTGGGGGGCGCCTATGGCCTGCCGGTCAAGGCGTGGCAGTGGCTGCCGCTGGCCCTGCTGGTGCCTGCCATCGCGGCTCAGGTTGAGGACAAGCGTGCCGCCCTGGCGCTGTTTGCGGTGCTCGCTGCCCTGGTGTGGTGGCAGGGGCTGGCCTCGGTCCTCGCCATCGAGCCGCGCATCTGGCTGGCCCTGTTGCCCGCCATCGCCTGGTTCGGCTGGACGGGCTGGCGCGGTGACAGCGAGGAGGGGCTGGGCTTTGCCTTGGGCTTCATCTGGCTGGCGCTGGTCATCGGCATCGATGGCAGCCTGCTGATCGCCCAGCTGGCGGGGGCCCTGGCCGCCTTCGCCGGTTTCCGTGCCCTGCTCGGTGCCTTTGCGGGCATCAAGGTGACCCCGGCCGCCCTGGGGCTGGCGCTCGCCTTCGTGCAGATGCTGGCCTGGCAGTATGTGGAAGTCCCGCTGCTGGTGCTGCTGCCGGTCTGGTTGCTGCCGCTGCTGGAGTGGGCCCTGCGCAAGCGTCCGGGGTTGTCTCGCTGGGGTCTGCTGATCCTGGTGGGGGCAATTGGTGCTGGTTTGAGTCTGTGGTGGGTCTGGCCAGAGGCATCACTTTATTAATTTCTGCATGAAAAACAGGCTATTACCTTATAAATTGATGGGTTAGTCAAAGTCTGCATAGATAAAGATTGAGCCCCATGGCGCTTTCAGATAAAAAGGATTTTCAATTATCTGGACACACACAGAACCCGGCTATGCCGGGTTCTGTTTGCCTGCTTTCTCGCGGCACGCTAAGGAGGCCACAGTTGCGCAGTCAGGGATCTGAGCATCTGTTTTTTCGCCATTTCACCGAGCAGGGACGCCTCGGGGATCTCTGCATTCTGCTGGTGACCCACCTGCTTCCCGACCGGCCCCACTTCATCCAGGTGCTCGACCGGGTGGGGCGGGTCGGCGCCATCCTGCCCAAACCCAAGTCCGTTCACGGACCTACCCTGGCCTGGGCCCAGCAGCACTACCCAGTGCTGCCCCTCAATCGCCACTGGACCTCGGATCCCGAGGGCGTCATTGCCCAGATTGCCCCCCTGGTGGAACCCCACGAGCGGCTCATTATCCTGGACATAGGCGGCTACTTCGCAAAGACCCAGGCGGTGCTCTTCGAGCACTTCGGCGAGCGCTTTCTCGGGGTGGTGGAGATGACGGAGAACGGCCATCAGCGCTATGAACAGGAGGCGCTGGCCGCCCCCGTCATCTCGGTGGCGCGCAGCCCCCTCAAGCAGGCGGAAGACATCCAGATCGGCCTGAGCGTGGTCTACTCCGCCGAGTCCCTGGCGCGGACCCTGAGGCGTACCTTCAACGTCTGCCAGGCCGCCCTGTTTGGCTATGGCAAGGTGGGGCGCAGCATCGCCCGCGAGCTGCGCTGCCGCAACCTGCATCTGGAGCTGGTGGAGACGGATGCCCTGCGCCAGGTGGAGGCGCTCTCCCACGGCTTCAAGCTGGTGAACAAGGCCGAAGCCCTCGGCCGCGCCGAGCTGGTGATCTGCTGCACCGGCAACGGGGCCCTGGATATCGCCGACTTGCAGGCGCTGCGCCCCGGTGCCATGGTGGCCTCTGTCACCTCAGCGGACGACGAGTTCGCCTTCTGCCTCTCCCAGCTGCCCTGGCCGAGCGAGGAGGTGTGCCCCCATGTGCTGGCGCTCACGCGCCCGGATGGCAGCACCATCTTCCTGCTCAATCGCGGCGAGGCGGTGAACTTCGTCCACGGCGCCGTCATCGGCGAGTACGTCTATCTGGTGCTGGCGGAGATCATCGAAGGGGTGCACCAGCTGGCCGGGCAGAGGCCGGCCGCCGCCCTGCTCGAGCTGCCCCAGGCCACCATGCAGCGCATAGCCCGCCACTGGTTAACCGATTTTCATGGAGTCATCGCATGACAGAAATACAGACCTCGGTCAGCAAGCCGCGCATCGAGATCCGCTACTGCACCCTCTGCCGCTGGATGCTGCGCGCCGCCTGGCTGGCCCAGGAGCTGCTCTCCACCTTCGACAGCGAGCTCGGGGAGGTGGCGCTGGTGCCCGCCAGCAAGGGGGAGTTTCGCATCCTGGTCAACGGAATCCTGGTGTGGGACAGGGTGGCCGACGAGGGTTTCCCCGAGGCGAAAGAGATCAAGCAGCGGGTGCGGGACGTCATCGCCCCGGAGCGCGATCTCGGCCATGCCGATCGCAAACCCGCAGCCGAATAAGGCAACCACACAGCGCAAAAGGGAGGCGACAGCCTCCCTTTTTGTTTGCCATCGCGGCTAACCTGCGGCCTCTGCCCGGGCGGGTTGGCCGATATAGCGGTCCCGCTTGTGGGGCTTGATGCGGCTCACGTCCACCCACACCAGGCCGTCGATGCAGTGGTTGAAGTCGGGGTCTATGCCAAAGTCCATGAACTGCACGCCCCCCGGCTCGCACAGCTCGGAGTATTGCTTGTAGAGGGTGGGGATGGCGCAGCCCAGGTGGTCGAGGCGGGCCTTGAGCGCCTTGAGATCGCTGCCGTAATCGCGCCCCTCGAACAGGGGCGCCGTCTCGGGATAGGGGCGGCGCGAGGGGGCCAGGGCCAGCTCGGGGGCGAAGTGCTGGCGGTAGAAGGCCACCAGCAGATCCTTGGCCGCCGGCGGCAGGCTGCCGGAGAGGGTCACGGGTCCGAACAGATACCGATACTGGGGGTAGCGGGCCAGGTAGGCCCCTATGCCGAACCAGAGATAATCGAGCCCCCGCTTGCCCCAGTAGGCGGGCTGGATGAAGCTGCGGCCAAGCTCGATGGCAAGTTCCAGCCGGGGCAGCAGCCTCTCTTCAAACCCGAACAGGGTGTGGCTGTAGAGGCCGCTCACCCCCTTGCGCGCCAGCAGCTCGGCCACGGGGGCGAAGCGGTAGGCGCCGATGATGTCGAGGCGGGCCGGATCCCAGAGGAGGAGGTGGTGGTAGTCATCGTCGAAGGCATCGAGATCCCGCCGCCTGCCCGAGCCTTCCCCCACGGCGCGAAACGCGATCTCCCTAAGCCGCCCCAGCTCGCGCAGGATCACAGAGTGGCCCTGCTCGTGGCGACGATAGAGCAGGATGCGCTGGCCATCCGGGGTCTGCCCGAGCAGCTCGCAGCCGTCCATGGCCTGCTTGAGCTGGCGGCGATCCTCCGGCAGGGCGATAGGGGCCTCGGTCGCCAGGGGGCCCTTCTTCCCCTTGCCGAGGCGATAGAGATGGCGGCGCACCAGGGCGGCTGCGGTCTTGGGGGCGAGCTCCCCGAGACTCTGGGGCGGGATGCGCTCTCCCAGGGTGAGGGAGATGCGTCGCCCCTGCTGGCGAAATAGCTGGCGCACCAGCAGCAGGGCGGAGGCGGGCTTGTGGAGCCAGGAGGCGAGATAGAAGGGGAGGCCGTTGCGCCCGTCCAGATGGATGGGCACCAGCGGCGTGCGGGTGCGCCTGGCCAGCTTGATGAAGCCTCCCTGCCAGGGACCGTCCTTCACCCCCTTGGGGCCGAGGCGCGACACCTCGCCGGCGGGGAAGATGATGAGGGCTCCCTCCTGGGCCAGGTGCTCCCCCATGGCCAGGATGGCGCGTCTGTCGGTCTTGCCCCCCAGGTTGTCCACCGGCAGCAGCAGGGGACGCAGGGGGGCAATCTGTGCCAGCAGCCGGTTGGCCACTATCTTGACGTCGGGGCGGATGCGGCCGAGCAGGCGCAGCAGGGCCAGCCCGTCCAGGGATCCTATGGGGTGGTTCGCGACTATCATGACCCGGCCGCTGGCGGGGATGTTCTCGAGCTCGGCCTCGCTCACCCTGTAGTCAAAATCGAGGGCGCCGAGGGCCTGCTCGACGAAGTCGAGGCCGCGCAGGTGAGGGTGGCGCTCGGCAAACTCGGCGAAGGCCTCCTCGTTGAGCAGCCAGCTCAGCCCCTGCCGGAGCAGGGGACGGATCAAGGGTTGGGTGGCGAGGCGGGGCAGATGCTGCCCCAGCAGGGTATCGACGTTGAACATGGGCAAGGCTCCGCAGAACGTTGCCTCAGGGTGCCGCCCCCCGGTTTCCCCTTTGTGGCAGCGCCGTGACGGTTTGATGACTTGGGGCAGAGGACCCCGCTCATACCACCGTTATTGCTCCCACCCGGCTCCCTCAGGAGCGCGTCAATGCTCCCGCCAGGCCGAGGTGAGCCGCACCAGGGCCACCAGGGTGGCGACCGCCTTCTCCATGGATTGCAGCGGGATGAACTCGTGCTTGCCGTGGAAGTTGTGGCCACCCGTGAAGAGGTTGGGGCAGGGCAGACCCATGAAGGAGAGGCGGGCGCCGTCGGTGCCGCCGCGAATGGGCTTGATCCTGGGGACCACGTCGGCGGCCTCCATGGCGGCCCTGGCCAGCTCGACGATGTGCATGTGCGGCGCTATCTGGCTGCGCATGTTGCGGTAGTTGTCCTCTATCTCAAGGGTGATGCGCGCCTTGGGGTTGTCCAACTGCAGGGAGGCGACCCGCTCCTTGAGCTGGGCCTTGCGGGCGGCGAAGCAGTCGTCGTCGAAGTCGCGGATGAGGTAGTGCAGGGTGCTCTCCTCCACCGTGCCCTCCATCCGGGCCAGGTGGAAGAAGCCTTCGTACCCTGCCGTGCACTCCGGGGTCTGCTCGGGGGGCATCTCGGCGTGGAAGCGGGCGGCCAGGGTCTGGCTGTTGATCATGCTGCCCTTGGCGGTGCCGGGGTGCACGTTGTTGCCGATGAAGCGCACTGTGGCGCTGGCGGCGTTGAAGTTTTCATACTCCAGCTCGCCGAGTTCACCGCCATCCACGGTATAGGCCCACTTGGCCGGGAATCTCTCCAGGGGGAACAGATCGGCGCCGCGGCCTATCTCCTCGTCCGGGGTGAAACCTATCCAGAGATCTCCGCGGGGGATCTCGGGGTGGGCCAGCAGGTACTGGGCGGCGGTTAGGATCTCGGCGATACCCGCCTTGTCGTCGGCCCCCAGCAGGGTGGTGCCGTCCGTGGTGATGAGATCCTGCCCCAGGTAGTTTTTCAGGCAGCGGTACTGGCGAATGGCCAGCACCTCGTCCCCCTTGCCGAGACAGATGTCGCCTCCCTGATAATTCTCGATGAGCTGGGGCACCACCTGTTCTGCCTCGTAATCGGCGGTATCCATGTGGGCGATGAGCCCGATGGCGGGCGCCTGTGGCTGGTTGCCCGGCAGGCAGGCGGTGAGGTAGCCGTGCTCATCCAGGGTGACCTGGGTCAGCCCAAGCTGGGTCATCTCCTCGCAGAGGGCGCGGGCGAAGACGATCTGGCCCTCGCTGCTGGGACAGGCAGGATTGGTCGCATCGGAGCGGGTATGAAAAGTCAGGTAACGCAGAAAACGCTCAAGCAGGGTATCCATTGGCAGGCCTCAAACCACAAAAGAGGCACCATTGTGGACAAGACGGCCGGGCTGATTATTGCGTCAGCGCAGTTTTTGATGGATTTGTCGGGCCCGGATCCCGGGGGGACGCTGGGGAAGGGGGCTCAATTCGAGGGCTTGGTGAATAAAAATTCCGAATTTAAAACTCATCATGCATATGCGAAAGGGCTGAATTTCCCCCCGGCCCAGCAGTGGCAAGGGGTCGGGAAAAATGGCCGGTTCCCCTGTTATTTTCAGGGCCTATACTGAGCGGCCTCATCCCTCGCCATCCCAGAGCCAGCCTTGCTGGCAGCAAGATTTGGCCCATCGATCAAAACCCGTTTTTTAACACGATTTTTTATTGTCAGTGGCGCCGGTAAGTGTGTACACTCCGCGCCGATCCGAGGGTAACCCTGAGCAGGCAGAGGCCGCCAGACACCGACAGGATCAGACGCCTATAGGGCGAGGCACGCAGAAACGACAGACACTGCTGGGGAATGGTTTCTTTAATACCGGTTAGGCTCCGGTATCAGGGAGAACAACAGACTCTCATCACCTACTGACCGAGTGGGCCAACGGCTCATCATCTTCCCTTGTCATGGGCGGTCACTGGCGTTGAGCGGGCTGTGGTGGTTGTCGTTCATCAACACGCGTGCGTGCTGACGTCTACCCTTCTCTTCCTTGAACCTCTCTCCTTCTGTCGGGATGGCTGCCGAATGATGAACGAACGGCGTGGCTGATGCCGGTTGTCATCAAAGTACCGCGGCGCCCCATTACAGTGGCACCGCATACCGTTGAGCTTGATGTAAAGCCACCAGCCCCACATCAAGACTCGTTACTTCCCAAGATCCACCAGGCAGCCTTGGCTTGCCGCGATGTGCAACAGAGGATCTGGCTGCGACAAGGCCCAGGGTCAGGCAACAACGCCTGCCGCCGCCGGCCGTGACGCACCGGGTGCCCGCAGGCAGCCCTTGCGCGCCGCATGTTGCAATCGATGGTCTGGATGTGATTGAGGGTAACGAAGGCGGCCTTCTGGCCGCTCATTTGCGAGGCATAGCCCATGACTAACTGGTCCAGCAAGGACTCCTTGAAGGTCTACAACGTTCCCTACTGGGGTGCGGGTTTTTTCAATATCAATGACGCCGGTCATGTGACCGTCTCCCCCGACAAGTCTCGTCCCGGGGCGCATATCGTGCTGTCCGAGGCCATCGAACAGCTGCGCCAGTCCGGACTGACTACCCCGGTATTGCTGCGCTTCCCCGACATCCTCAAGAGCCGGGTCGATGCGCTGTTCAACGCCTTCGGTCAGGCCATCGAGAAGTCAGGCTATGAAGGGGACTACCTGTGCGTTTACCCGATCAAGGTAAACCAGCAGCGTCGCGTCATCGAGACCATCAGTCAGTCCTACAGCGACAAGCCGCGGCTTGGGCTGGAGGCCGGCTCCAAACCGGAGCTGCTGGCCGTGCTGTCCCATCATCATGAGCAAGGGTCCGTCATCGTCTGCAACGGTTACAAGGACCGCGAATACATCCGCCACGCCCTTCTGGGCAACCTGATGGGCCACAAGGTCTACATAGTGGTGGAAAAACCCTCCGAGCTGGAAATGGTGCTGGACGAGTCAGTTCGCCTCAACATCAAGCCCAACATCGGGGTGCGCGCCAAGCTCGCCTCCACCGGCTCCGGCATGTGGGAATCGAGCGGTGGCTCCATGTCCAAGTTCGGCCTCTCCGCCTCCCAGATCCTGGCGCTGGTGGAGCGTCTGCGCAGCCTCGGCAAGCTGGACTGCCTGCAGTTGCTGCACTTCCACCTGGGCTCCCAGATAGCGAACATCCGCGACATCCAGGGCGGCATCCGCGAGTGCGGCCGCTTCTATGCCGAGCTGCGTCGCCTCGGCGTGCCCATCGACGTGGTCGATGTGGGCGGCGGCCTGGGTGTGGACTATGAGGGCACTCGCTCCCAGAGCCACTGCTCTGCGAACTACAGCCTCTCCGAGTACGCCAACAACGTGGTGTGGGGCATAGGCGATGTGTGCCGCGAGTTCGACCTGCCGCACCCGACCATCATCAGCGAGTCCGGCCGTGCCCTGACCGCCCACCACGCCGTGCTGGTCACCAATCTGATTGGTGCCGAAGGGGTGGAAGTGAACGACATCCATGCGCCGGATGAAGACGCCCCGACCATTTTGCAGAACATGTGGAAAGGCTGGCTGGACCTGCGCAGTGAAGACCCCTCCCTGCTGGAGATCTTCCACGACTCTGTGGCGGATCTGGGGGATGTGAACGCCCAGTTCACCATGGGGCTCTTGAACCTCGAGCAGCGCGCCTGGGCCGAGATGCTGCACCAGAACACCTGCCTGGCGCTCAAGGAGCTGCTCAACCCGGTCAACCGCAACCACCGCGCCCTGGCCGACGAGCTCTCCGAGAAGCTGGCAGACAAGTGCTTCGCGAACTTCTCCCTGTTCCAGTCCCTGCCCGATGCCTGGGGCATAGGTCAGGTGTTCCCCGTGATGCCGCTCACCGGCCTCGAGCGTCCGCTCACCCGCCGCGGCATCCTGATGGACATCACCTGTGACTCCGACGGTCAGGTGGAGCACTACGTCGACGGTCTGGGGGTCGAGAGCACGCTGCCGATGCCGGAGTATGGCGAGAACGAAGAGTGCCACGTCGGCTTCTTCCTGGTGGGTGCCTACCAGGAGATCCTGGGGGATCTGCACAACCTGTTCGGTGACACCCACTGCGCGGAAGTGTGGCTGGACGAGGAAGGCAAGATGGACATCCGCAACGTGGTGCGCGGCGACACCGTCGACCAGCTGCTGCGTTACGTCAACATCGACCCGTCCGTGATCCGCGAGAACTACCAGCGTATCGTCTCCCACCCGGCACTGGACGACGCGACCCGCAAGGCCCTGCTCGACGAGCTGGAGCTGGGTCTGCAAGGCTACGCCTACCTGGAAGACGAATAAGCCAGCGGCTGGTTCGCCCCGTCGGTCAAAAGACGGGAATGAAAAACGGCGCCTTCGGGCGCCGTTTTTGTTGCGCCATTCGCACGGCGGGGAGCAGAGGGGGGCTGCTTCCTCCTGGCAGGAGACATCTGGGACTGCTCAGGCCCGGGATCCGGCCACTATCCACCTCTGCCCCTCATCTCCCTTGATCCAGGTCAAAGGGGACTCGGGCCGGTTATTTTACGGTCAGGAGTGATGTTGTCGGGATGTAACATAAGGATGTGCGTATGGAACTCAAAAAGGACCCGAGATGCTATACCGACGTCTGTATCGACGGTAAGTGGTATCACTACGATCACTGCAGCACCCACGCCTACATGCTGATGGGGGGCGCTGCGCCCAGCCTGCAACTGGCCTGTGAGCCCGGCAGCGAAGAGGAGCTGATCGCCATGCTCCAGCAGCTGACCCGCAGCTGACTGTCTGTCGGCCATCGGGCGCCTTGCCCCGATGGCCCGCTTTGCTCAGCCCGCCTTGCGGCCAATGATCTGTTTGCCCATCTCCAGCATCGCCGTCGCCGCGGCATAGCTCTCGTCTGACTTGCCTATCTCGTCCGCCACATAGAGAAAGTCTGACTTGTACTTCTCCACCGCCTCGCGGGGCGTGGCCGCGTCAATGAAATCCTCTTCCACCTCGAACCCTTGCGCCAGCAGCGCTTCCTTCTCGATGAGGAAGGTGGGGGAGGCCATGTCGACATAGGTGTATTGCTGACGACGGGAGGTGGGGACGCTGAAGAACTGGTATCTGGCCATCGGGTGTTGCTCCTCTGAACGGGTGGTCTGCTATGGGGAACACTCGACGCGCCCGATAAGAAAAGGAGCATTCGAGTCTTGCAGCAGACTACCTTGCGCCGTGAAGGAGCGCAATCGGGCAGATGATTGCCCTGATCATACGGGCGCCGCGCCTCACCCACTCGTCAGGCGAGCACACCTTCCAGCGCGAGCCGGGGGGCATCGGGGGCACAGCGGGCAAGCAACTGCTCCCCCGCCATGGGGCGCCCCAGCAGATAGCCCTGCAGGGTGTCGCAGCCGAGCTGGGTCAGCAGGGTGCGCTGCTCCGGGGTCTCTACCCCTTCGGCCACGATGCGCATTCCCAGGGCCTGGCCCAGGGCGATGATGGCGCCGATGATGGTGGCATCGTCGCCTCCCTGCTCCAGGGTGGCGACGAAGCCCTTGTCTATCTTGAGCTCGTTGGCGGGGAAGCGCTTGAGGTAGAGCAGGCTGGAGTAGCCGGTGCCGAAGTCATCGATGGAGATGCCGAGCCCGAGCTCTGCCAGGCGATTGAGGATGGCCAGGCTCTCCTCGGCGTTCTGCATGGCGGTGGATTCGGTGATCTCCAGGGTGAGGTGGCGCGCCTCGAGCCGGTGGCGGGAGAGGGCAGCCTCCACCACCTCCAGCAAGCCGGGGCTGGCCAGCTGTATGGTGGAGAGGTTCACCGCCACACTCCAGTCGTGATGACCCGCCTCCCGCCAGGAGCTCATCTGACGGCACGCCTCGTCGATGACCCAGTTGCCGATGGGGATGATGAGCCGGGTCTTCTCCGCCAGGGGCAGGAAGCTGGCCGGGGAGATGGCACCATGTTCCGGATGCTGCCAGCGCAGCAGCGCCTCGGCGCCGACCACCTGGCCGCTGCGGGCGTCGTACTTGGGTTGATAGTGCAGGGCGAGCTCCCTCCGCTCCAGGGCATGGCGCAGCTCCTTTTGCAGCAGGAACTGCTGGTGGGCGTTGGCATTCATGGCGCTGTCGAAGTAGTAGTAGTCGTTGCGCCCCCGCTCCTTGGCGTAGTACATGGCGGCATCGGCGTTGAGGATCAGCTCGTGCAGGCTGGTGCCATCCTGGGGATAGACGGCGATGCCGATGCTGGCGGTGATGTGCAGGCTGTGGTGCTCCCAGGGGTAGGGCTGGGCCAGGGCTGCCAGCAGCCGCTCGGCGAAGGCGGTGGTCTGGGTGATATCCCCCGGCGCCAGGGCCAGCACGAACTCGTCGCCGCCAAAGCGCGAGGCGGTGTCGCTCCCCCCAAGCAGCCCGGTGATCCGCGCCGCCACCTCGGCCAGCAGCAGGTCTCCCGTGTGGTGACCGTGGGCATCGTTGATGATCTTGAAGCCGTCGAGATCGAGAAACAGCAGGGAGAAGCTGCGCTGGCTGTGCTGGCACTCCTGGATGCGCTGCTCCAGCCGGTCGGCAAACAGCAACCGGTTCGGCAGCCGGGTCAGGCTGTCATGGAGCGCCAGCTTGAGCAGCTCGTCGTGGGCCAGATGCAAGGAGGTCGAGAGGCGCGCGGCGTGGGCATCCAGCAGGGAGAGCACCAGGGCGATGGCGAACACCGCCAGGGTCACTATGATGACCACGGTCGCTAGCCACTGGGTATCGAGGCCGGTATAGAGGGCGCCGCACAGGCTCCCTTCCGGGAACTGGGCCGCCGCCATGCCGGTGTAGTGCATGCCGATGATGGCAGCCCCCATCACCAGGGAGGCGAGGGCCTTGCGAAAGAAGGCGCGCGGCGTGCTGTTGCGCAGGCGAAACGCTATCCAGAGCGCGGCGCCGGAGGCGAGCACGGCGATCAGAATGGAGAGCACGAAGAGGCCGCGGTGGTAATGAATGCCGGGATCTATCTTCATGGCCGCCATGCCGATGTAGTGCATGGTGGCGATGCCGGCCCCCATCAGCAGGGCGCCCCCCGCGACGTGGCGCCAGGGCAGCTCGGGGCGGCTCACCAGCCAGAGCGCGAAGGCCGAGGAGCCGATGGCCGCCACCAGGGAGAGGCCGGTGAGGGTCAGATCGTAACCGAGCGCTATGGGCAGGTTGAAGGCGAGCATGCCGATGAAGTGCATGGACCAGATGCCCAGCCCCATGGCGAAGGCACCCCCCGCGAGCCAGAGGGCGGCGGCCCGGCCCTGACTCTGGCTCACCCGGCTCGTCATGTTCAACGCCGTGTAAGAGGCGAGCACCGCCACCAGGATGGAGAAAAACACCAGATCCTGGCTGTAATAACTGTCGAGCATGGGGTGGGTCGCGGTCACTGTCACTCACTCTGGGATGAAAAACGGCCTGAGCCATGGCCGGACTGGAGAGGAAAATCGGGCTGGGGATTGTACACCAGAGGTGCCCCAAACCGGCCAGCAATACGTACCAAAATGGGCCCTGGATCAGAGTAAAAGCACTGAATTTATCCCCCGATGGCAAGGCCCTCCCACGCCCAGTCCAAAGGCGGGTTCCAAATTTTCCCGCTTGAAAATGAGGGGTATGACCACAATGGTATCTGCCATTACGGCACTACCTGTGCCGATGCTCATCTTGCCTAGTGGCCGTCGCCCCACCCCCCCTTGGCTGTGTCGTCTCCCTGCGGGGGACGAGAATGTGCTTTTCCTGATAAAATAGATAGTTAGATGACTCCTTGTGCACCATTCCACAGTTTCCGTTGGGGCGGGCGGCTATGATGGGGTGGTAATCACCACCACAGGGAGCAAGCATGATCAGCCATATCGACCATCTGGTATTGACGGTGAGCGACATAGAGCGGGCGGTGGGGTTTTACAGCCGCGCCTTCAAGATGGAGCCCATCACCTTCGGGGCGGGGCGCCGGGCCCTGCGCTTTGGCAACCAGAAGATCAATCTGCAGTTGCTGGGGGAGGAGCCGCGCAACCGGGCTCAGGTGGGCTCGGGAGATCTCTGCCTCATCACCCGCTGGCCCCTGGATCAGGTGATGGCCCAGCTCGCGAGCCAGGGGGTCGAGATAGTGGAGGGGCCGGTGACGAAGAGCGGTGCCTGCGGCCCCATCGAATCTGTCTATTGCCTGGATCCGGATCAGAACCTCATCGAGATCAGCCGCTATCGCTGAGTGCCTCTGACGCATCAGGGCCGGTTTTCTTCCCCTTTGGCGAGGGCCCTGCGCAGCAGAGGGCGCAAGCTGAGCACCATGCCGATGAAGAGCAGCAGATAGCCCAGGGGCAGCAGGGCAAAGGGCTCGAGCAGGAACCCCTGTGCATCCACTGTGGAGCCTGCGAGGTTGAAGGCCACAAAGCAGCCGAGCCCGGCCAGGATCAGGAGGGCGCCTAGGGTCGTGGTCATCTGGTTGTCCTCGTTCGCGCATCAAAGAGGAGTGAGGGTGCCATGGCTGGGTGAAGTGGGCGTGAAGTGGCGCCGACATCACAGGCGATCGCCCTGATGAAAGCCACCTCGACGCATCTAACACAACAGGGCAGCCATGGGCTGCCCTGTTGCTTTGGGGAACGTTTCGGGAGTGGCGTGACTAGCAGACCCCTTGCGCCAGCATGGCGTCGGCCACCTTGACGAAGCCGGCGATATTGGCGCCGCTTTCGTAGTTCACATGGCCGTCATCCTGGCCCTGATCCACCTGGCCGTAGCGCACGCAGGTGGCGTGGATGCTGGTCATGATCCCCTTGAGGCGGGCGTCCACCTCCTCCCGGGTCCAGCAGAGGCGCTGGGCATTCTGGCTCATCTCGAGGCCCGAGGTGGCGACCCCACCGGCGTTGGCGGCCTTGCCCGGGGCGAACAGCACCCTTGATTCGTGGAAGAGGCGGATGGCGGCGGCGCTGGAGGGCATGTTGGCCCCCTCGGCCACCAGCTGCACGCCGTTCGCGATCAGGGCGGCGGCATCCGATGCATCCAGCTCGTTCTGGGTGGCGCAGGGGAGGGCGACGTCGGTCACCAGATGCCAGGGGGTACGACCGGTGAAGAACTCCAGCCCCAGCTCATGGGCGTAATCCGCCACCCGCTTGCGCTGCTCGTTTTTAAGCTCCATCAGGCGGGCCAGCTTCTGGGGGGTGAAGCCGTCCGGATCATAGACGGTGCCGCCGGAGTCGGAGGCGGTGATGACCCGGGCGCCGAGCGCCATCGCCTTCTCGATGGCGTACTGGGCCACGTTGCCCGAGCCCGACACCGAGACCCGCATGCCATCGAGGGACTGGCCACGGTGGGCCAGCATGGCCTCCACAAAGTAGAGCAGGCCGTAGCCGGTGGCTTCCGGGCGGATCAGGCTGCCGCCAAAGGAGAGCCCCTTGCCGGTGAAGACGCACTCGGCGCTGTTGGTGAGCTTCTTCATCATGCCCGCCATGTAGCTCACCTCGCGCCCGCCCACCCCGATGTCGCCGGCCGGCACGTCGGTGTTGGCCCCGAGGTGGCGATAGAGCTCCAGCATCAGCGCCTGGCAGAAGCGCATCACCTCTCCCTCGCTCTTGCCCTTGGGATCGAAATCGCTGCCCCCCTTGCCGCCGCCCATGGGCAGGGTGGTGAGGGCGTTCTTGAAGGTCTGCTCGAAGGCGAGGAATTTCAGCACCGAGAGATCCACCGAGGGGTGGAAACGCATGCCCCCCTTGAAGGGACCGATGGCGCTGTTGTGCTGGATGCGGTAGCCACGGTTCACCTGCACCTGGCCCTGGTCATCCACCCAGCTCACCCGAAACTGCACGAGGCGCTCGGGCTCCACCAGCCGCTCCAGCAGGCCGTGTTGCAGGTAGCGGGGGTGACGCGCCACATAGGGCCAGATGGAGGCGACGACCTCGCTCACCGCCTGGATGAACTCGGGTTGATGGGGGTTGCGGCTGGCCACCTGGGCCAGGAATGCCTCCTGAGAGAGGGAATGACTCATCTGTAACTCCTGTAATAAAGGGAAATTGGCCTCTTGCCAGAGAAGGGTCGGCGCCGCACCCCGCTTTATATTCGACGTTGAAAGTGAATACGGATAAAAATTTGTTTCGTGGCGGTAATTGCCGACAATGATGGCGATGACGCCGCTGCATGGCCGATACCAGGGTGATAATTCGCGCCGACGAAAATCTTTTTATGCATTTTTGGTCAATAAATAGCAAGTTTTAGTTCGTCCCTCTCGATGGGTATCCTTCGAGGCTCTCTGCGGTCGCAGGTCTGCCGCTCCAGGTGGGGCAGGGGAGAGGAGGGCCAGAGCAGGGGCAAGGGCGGGGCGAATGGGCAAGGGGAGCCTTATCTGCGAGGCCGCATCCGCCGGGCGACGGCCCTCCTCGTGGCAGATGGCAGGATCCTGTGCACGGGGCGGGGCAAGGGATGGCGCAATATGCTACTGTAGCGGCGTTTTTTTGAAGAAAGGGCGGGCTTGCCCTTTTGAAGAGACTGATTGCAGGCGCTTTTTGTAGATTCTTTTTTGTTGATTCTTTTTGTAGATTCTTTTTTGTTGATGGAACTGTATGCAGACCAACCCGACCATGACCCGGCTGACTGAGCCGACACTTCTTTTGAACTCCACTATCTGGCAGGTGACCCATGCTGGCCGATGAATCCATGCGCCTGAACAAATACATCAGCGAGAGCGGCATCTGCTCCCGTCGCGAGGCTGATCGCTTCATCGAGCAGGGCCATGTCTACATCAACGGCAAGCGGGCCGGGATCGGCGATCAGGTGTTTGCCGGGGATCTGGTCAAGGTCAACGGTCAGGTGATAGAGGCGCGGGAGGCGGACAGCCTGGTCTTCATCGTGCTGAACAAGCCGGTGGGCATCGTCTCCACCACGGAGGCGGGGGAGAAGGACAACATAGTCGACTTCGTCAACCACAGCACCCGCATCTTCCCCATAGGGCGCCTCGACAAGGACTCCCAGGGGCTCATCTTCCTCACCAACCACGGGGATCTGGTGAACAAGATACTGCGGGCGGGCAACGATCACGAGAAAGAGTACCTGGTGACCGTCGACAAGCCGGTGACCGACGAGTTTATCCGGGGCATGGGGGCCGGGGTGCCCATCCTCGGCGCCGTCACCAAGAAGTGCAAGGTGAAGAAAGAGGCGCCCTTCGTGTTTCGCATCACCCTGGTGCAGGGGCTCAATCGCCAGATCCGCCGCATGTGCGAGCACTTCGGCTTCGAGGTGACCAAGCTCGAGCGCATCCGCATCATGAACGTCAGCCTCAAGGGGCTGCCGGTGGGGGAGTGGCGCGATCTCACCGACGACGAGCTGATCGAGCTGTTCAAGCTCATTGAAGACTCCTCCTCCGAGGTGAAACCGGCCAAGGGGGAGAAACCCAAGACCCCGGCGGCGCAAACCGCCAAACCAGCCCAGGGCAAGAAGCCGCGCCGGGACGACGACCACGAGATTGGCGGGCGCCCCAATGTGCCGGGCCCGGAGGCCTTCGAGAAGAAGAGCCCCGCAGGCAAGGGCGGCGTGGGCAAGGGAGCCGCTGCTAAAGGCGCTGCTGGCAAGGGGGCCCCGGCCAAGGGGGGCAAGCCTGCCACCGCGGGCAAACCGCGCACCAACCAGGGGGGACGGCAGAAGAAGGGGCGCTAAGGCGCCCCGTCACTCGCTTTTCAACCTGCTCGATACACCGGCCCTAGGCCGGTGTATTGCTTTGTGCCGTCCGGGGCCCTTGGGTGAGGGGCGGGGCGGACTGCCCCATCACCTTGATCCCCATCGCCCGGGCGTAGTGGCGCGGATCCAGGCGCAGCACCAGCAGGCTCATCAGCGCCAGCCCCCCCAGTTGCCACTGCCAGGCGCTGGCGAAGTCGCCGCTCAGGTGATGGAGGCGGGCCGCCACCCAGGGGCCGGTGGCCGCCAGGATGAAGCCGACCCCCTGCATCAGGGCGCTGAGACTACCGGCGCGCCTGGGGTCTGGCAGGTGATCCAGCGCAATCACCATGATGAGGGAGAAGCTGCCGCCAAGGCCGGCGCCGCACAGCAGGCACCAGAGGATGGGGGCGACTTCTGGGGCGAGCCAGAGGCCGCCAAAGCCCGCCACCTGCATCACAATGGCCAGCCCCATCCAGGGGCGCCGGTCCTCCTTGCGCGCCGCCAGCAGCGGCAGACCCAGGCCGCTGGCGGTCTGGGCCAGGGCCAGCCAGGCCACCAGCTCGCCCCCCTGCTGGGGGCTCCACCCCAGCGCCAGGTAGGCGGGGGCCAGCCAGGCCACGACGATGCCGTAGCCGCTGTTGATGATGCCAAAGCAGACGATCAGCAGCCAGGCTCGGGGCAGCGCGATCAACCGCTGCTCCCCTGATAGGGGGGCGTGAGGCGCGGCGGCGGGCAGGCGCACCCGCCAGCCGAGCCAGACCAGGGCCAGCAGCACCGGCAGGCTCCACAGGGCCAGCGCCCGGGACCAGTCGAGGTGCGTGGCGAGCCTGGGGGTGAGCACGGCCCCGAGCGCCCCGCCCCCCATCATGCAGGCCGAGAAGATCCCCATCACCAGGGGCACCTTGCCCGCGAACGTCCCCTTGATGAGGCCGGGCAGTGTCCCCTGCACCAGGGCCGACCCCAGCCCGCACAGGGCGGCGCTGACGATAAGCAGGGTACCGCTCGCGAGATCGAGGCGCAGGGCGCTGCCCAGCATCAGCAGCAACAGGGCCGCACCGAGCAGGGGGCGCGGCCCGGCCTTGTCGAGCAGGGCCGGGGTGAGCAGGACGCCGACCCCAATGAGCAGCAGCGGCAGCAGGGTGACCCAGGCCAGCCTCTCCATGCCGAGACCCAGCTGGGCGTCTATCTGCCCCGCCAGGGGGCCGATGGCGGTGAGGAAGGGGCGCAGGTTGATGCCAATGAGCACCACCAGCACCAGCAGGGCGCCACTGCCGGAGGGGAGCGGGCGCTTAACCATGGGACTGGGGGCCGTAGAGGGCAGCGGCCGGGATGGGGCTCGGCAGCTTGACGAGGGGCAGAGGCGGCGGGTTGAGGGGCAGTCGCAGCCTGTGGTAACTGGCGCTGCTGTCAAAGCCGAAGGGGGCCGCGTCTTCATTGTCGAAGGCGTAGTAGACGGCGCTGATGCCGTTCATCACCAGGGCGCACAGGCACATGGGGCAGGGGTGGCCGCTGGCGTAGACCACGGCGCCCGCAAGGGGGCCCTGGCGGCTCCCCTCCCGCAGCGCCTCCAGCTCGGCATGGCGGGTGGGATCCCCCGCCTCCAGCATGCGGTTGACGGCGCTCGCCACCAGCTGGTTGTCTCGCACCAGCAGGGCTGCGAAGGGGCGGCCCCCCTGCTGGCGGTGGGTCAGGGCCAGCTGCAGGGTCTGCTCCAGCCACCCCTGATGGCTGGGGGCGGAGACGGCACTGAGGGCGTTCACTGGGCGGGCGCCGGAGTGGGGAGGCTGTGACATGGGTTCATCCTGGGAGAAGAGGGGGGTGACGGCAGCCTAACGAGCCCGCAAGTCATTTGGAAATTAAATGATAAAATGACTTTCAGTGATTTTATAAATGGAGAATCCCCCCATGGAGCGACCCTTGCTGGATCCCCACCTGCTGCAGAGCTTTGTCGCCATCGTCGAGACCGGCAGTTTCACCCGTGCCGGCGAGCGGATGCACCTGACCCAGTCCACCATCAGCCAGCAGATGCGCCGCCTCGAGCAGCAGCTCGGTTGTCCGCTGCTCGACCGATCCGGCCGCCAGGTGGTGACCACGGCCCAGGGGGAGACACTGCTGGGGCTGGCGCGCCGCATCCTGGGGCTGCTGGCCCGGGCGGGGGAGCGGGTGGGGGAGGCCAGCCATCCCCTGCGCCTCGGGGTGCCTGAGGATTTCGCCGCCGGCGCCATGACCCCTGTGCTGGCGGCCTTCGCCCGGCAATACCCCGAGGTGAGGCTGGAGGTGCAAAGCGGGCTGAGTCACGAGATCTGGCAGGCGTTCGAAGGGGGAGAGCTGGATCTGGCGCTGATCAAGCAGGGGCGCGGGCAGGGGGAGCCCATCGCCCGCTGGCGCGAGCCGCTCGCCTGGGTCGACAGCCGCGACTGGCCAGCCAGCGAGCGGGATCCTGTTCCCCTGGTGGTGTTTCCGAGCGAAGGCCTCTATCGGCGCCAGATGACCGACACCCTGGATGCCAGGGGCATTGCCTGGCGCATCGCCTACGTGAGTGCCAGCCTCGCCAGCCTGCAGGGGGCGGTGAGCGCGGGCATAGGGGTGAGCCTGCTGCCCGCCCGCTTGCTGCAGCCGGAGCAGGTGGAGCTGACACACTGGCCCGCGGTGCGTCCGGTGGAGCTGGCCCTGCACCTGGGGACGGGGGGCTCTGAGCCCCTCAGCCGGCTGTGCGAGGCCCTGATCGCGCTCTGCGACGAGGTGATGGGGGAGGAGGCAATCGTAGCGCGCTGAGAGGGACAACACGGCACCGAAGCAGTGCCGTGTTGAGACGTGCTCTGTGAAGGCCGCCCTCGTCTTGGCCCCTCAGGCCAGGGCTTGTCTGGGCACCACGGCGAGCCAGAGCTCCACCTCGCCGCTGCCGCGATCCGGGTCGAAGGCGTCGCCGTAGCGCTCAAAGTCCGGCCTGTGGGCAGAGTCGTAATCGGATTGCGCGAGCCACGCCAGCGCCTGCTGCCAGGTGTGCGGCAGGGCATCCACATGGCCCAGATGGCGAAAGACCGCATAGGTCTGGGGGCTGATGCGCATCCGGCCCAGGGTCGGAGGCAGCACTTCCAGGGCGCTCACTTCAACTGCACACATATATTCGCAGCCGCTCTCGTCGGCGCCGCAGATGACGCCGTAGGCGTGCTCCCCCAGCTGACCCGGCAGGGGGCCAAGGGCGCTGAAGTCACGCCACTGGCCACCGAAGTCGCCGTGCTGGAAGCTGTGATGGCGGCGCAGGCCGCCAAGCAGCATGGCCTTGCCGGTTTCGAAGCGAACGGGGTCTGACATGGTGCCTCCCGGGTTGTAGGAGAAGGGTTGAAGGGAAAGGGGTGAAGGGACAGCGCCGAGGTGAGCGCGTCAGTGCGCCCGGCCTTCCTCGAGCTTGCGCTCATAGTCCTGGCGGACGATGGCGAGCGCCGCCAGGGCGAGCTCCGGGGCAATCTGGTTGGTTTCCAGCAGTTCTATCAGATCCACCGCGAGTTTGACCTCGGGCGGTGCAGTTTCCAGTGACATCTTGGTTTCTCGTGGGGCAGCGGGTGCGCCATTATAGCGCCCCGGGCGGTGAAGACACGCCCCGGTTGCCCGGGGGTTGACGGGTTTCACATGTGCTGGCGCATCTCCTTGTCGAGCTCCTCGCGCAGGGCCATCAGTTTCTTGGCGTACTGCTGCAGGCTCAGCTCCTGCTCGCTCACCGGCTGCCACTGGGGCACCGGGCTCGGCTTGCCGTGCTCGTCCATGGCCACGAAGATGATGATGCAGTGGGTGGTCTTGTGGCGCTGGGGATCAGTGGGGTGGCGGCTGTAGACGTCCACCGCCAGGTGCATGCTGGTGGTGCCCGTGTGGATCACCCTGGCGTGCACCTCCACCAGCTGGCCTATCTGGATGGGGCGCAGGAAGCGGATGCCTCCCACATAGACGGTGACGGCATAGCCGCCACACCAGCCGGCGGCGCAGGCGTAGCCGGCCTGATCGATCCACTTCATCACCATGCCGCCATGGACCTTGCCACCGAAGTTGACGTCGGCGGGTTCGGCGAGAAATTGCAGGGTCAGCTCATGGGGTGGGGTCATATTGTCTCCTCGGTTCATTGCCGGTCACTCTTGCGGTAGGCCTCGGCCTGCTGGCAGGGAGGCAGGGATGACACATAGGGGCGTTCATTGCCGGTACGCTGGCCGAGGCTGGCGTACTGCTGCTGGCAGCGGGTCGTCTTGCCGCCCGCCCTGACGCAGGCGTCGATGCGCTGCTGCCTGTCTTGAATCGTCTGTTGTTGCCGGGCGTTGGCACAGGCCCGATCCAGCCCGGCCTGATGGGTGTTCCTGTCAGGGGTTGCGGCGAGCAGGCCGCCCCAGAGGGTGCCACCGAGCAGCAGTATGACCAGCTTCATCATGGGTTGTCTCCTTGCGAAGGGCGCCTCGCCATGCCCGGGGCTATGCCCCCACAATGGCCAGTGATGACAATAACAACCGCAGCGACCAGGACTCATCCAACCAGATGAACCCGCCACGAGCAGGAGCCGTCGCAACAGCCGGGGCTGGAACATCCATTCACCTTGAGTTCAGCGGCGGCGGCCCAGCATGGCATCTCATGCAAATGAGGAGGCCCCATGAAACAGATGCTGGAGCAATTGATGGGAGCTGGCAAGGGCTGGCTCAACGATGGCGGCGACACGCGCAAGGCCCAGATGAAGGGCATGGCCCAGGGGGGGCTGGCCGCCGGGGCCATGGCGCTGCTGCTTGGCAACAAGAAGATGCGCAAGTACGGCACCAAGGTGGCGGCGGTGGGCGGGGCGGCGGCCCTCGGCGGGCTGGCCTACAAGCTCTATCAGGACTGGCAGCAGAACCAGAGTGCGCCTGCTACCGGCACGCCCCATCCCCTCAACGAGCTGGCGGGCGCCGAACTGGATGCCCGCGCCAGCCTGCTGGTGCGCGCCATGGTGGCGGCGGCCCGGGCCGACGGCCACATCGACGCCGCCGAGCGCCAGAAGATCCAGGCGTACCTGACCGAGCAGGGCCAACCCGATGCCGCCCGCTGGATTGACGCCGAGCTGGCCCGTCCGCTGGATCCGCAAGCCCTGGCCCGGGAAGTGACCGACATGGAGCAGGCCACCGAGGTCTATCTCACCTCCCTGCTCGCCGTCGAGGTGGATCACTTCATGGAGCGCGGCTATCTCGACGAACTGGCCCGAGCCCTGAAACTCGATGACAACCTGAAAGCCAGCATAGAACGCCAGGTGGCCCAGCTGGGCGCACCGGGTTGAGCCCGTGCTGCCATCAGGATTGTTCACAAGGCCCCGTCATGGGGCCTTGTCGTTGGTGCCCCCGGTGAACCCCTGCCATGAAGGGATACATTCGGCGCTTCATCTTGGGGCCGACTCCTCCTATGATGGTTTTTTCCCCAGGCCGCTGGGGTGAGGTCATCAACCACAGGCAAGGAGCACCCATTGGAAATACGCAAGGCAACCGAGCAGGATCTCGACGCCATCGTCGAACTGGATCGGCAGATAGGGCAGATCCACTTCGAGCAGGCTCCCGAGGTGTTCTGCCCTCCCTCTTCCCGGCAGCGGGCGTTTCTGCTGGACGCCATCCAGAGCGAGGGGCGGCTGTTTTGTGTCGCCCTGGTGGAGGGATTGGTGGTGGGTTTTTTGAGCGCCAGGATCGACATCAATGAAACCGTCCCGTTTCTCACCACGCTGCCCGTCTGCCGCATCACGACTGTGGTGGTGGATGAACACCACAGATCCCGTGGCATAGGCAAGGCGCTGATCGCCCATTGTGATGGTTGGGCCAAGGCCCATGATGCCAGCCAGATCAAGCTGGAAGTCATGTCATTCAATGCGCGGGCCAGATCGCTCTACGAGTCTCTTGGCTTCAAGCGCCAGTCCGAGACTTACGCCAGATAAGGCTCCCCTACTGCGGCGAGCCAGTCCACAAGGCTTCGTCATGATGAGGCCTTGTCGTTGGCCTGCCGATGGGGGGCGAGCTGCTGGTGAACCAGGGCCGCCAGCCGGGTGAGGGCGGCCTCCAGCGCCGGGCTCCAGGGATGGGCGCTGTTGAGGCGCAGGCAGTGGTTGTGCTGGCCCTGGCTCGAGAACAGGGCGCCGGGGGCCAACGAGAAGCCGCTGGCCAGCGCCTGGGCATAGAGGGCCCGGCTGTCGAGGCGCGCGTCGAATGTCAGCCAGAGGAAGTAGCCGCCGTCCGGGGTCGAGATATGCACCTCGTCCTGGAAGAGGCGCAGCAGAGCCGCCCGCATCTGCTGCTGGCGCTGGGCCAGGGTGTGGCGTAGGCGGCGAAAATGGGCATCCACCCCGCCCTGGCGCAGCATGTCGGCGAGCGCCAGCTGGCTCGGCACATTGGTGGACAGCGTCGACATCAGTTGCAGCCGCTGGATGCGCTCGGCATGGGATCCGGCCACCACCCAGCCGACCCGAAAGCCCGGCGCCAGGCACTTGGTCCAGGAGCCGCACAGCAGGCTGTCGCCCCGGGCGTCCCAGCGCTTGATGGGGCTGGGGCGCTCGCGGCCAAAGTAGAGCTCGGCGTAGACGTCGTCCTCCACCAGAGGCACCTCATGGGCGTTGAGCAGCGCCATCAGTGCCTGCTTGTGGCCATCCGGCATGGTGTGACCGAGGGGATGCTGCACGTTGCCCATCAGCCAGCACGCCTTGATGGGGCGCTGGGCGAGGGCCTCGGTGAGCAGGGCGAGATCGATGCCCACCCCGGAGATCACGGGGATCTCCACCACGTTGAGCTTGAGCCGCTCTATGGCCTGCAGGGCGCCGTAGAAGGTGGGGGACTCCACCACCACCCAGTCCCCAGGCTCGGTCAGCACCTGCAGGCTTAAGGAGAGCGCCTCCATGGCGCCTGTGGTGATGATGATCTCCTGGGGGTCCACCGCCAGGCCGTCGCTGGCGTAACGCTGGGCGATGGCGCGGCGCAGCGCCTCGTTGCCGGGAGGCAGATCTGCCACCGTGCTGAAGGGATCGAGGCGGCGCATGCAGCTCGCCAGCGCCCGGCCGAGCTGGGGGTGGGGGAAGAGGGCGGGATCCGCCACCGCGAGCCCCAGCGGCACCAGCTCCCGGGATTTGCTCGCCTGCAACACCTCGAACACCAGATCGTTGATGTCCACCGAGCCGCTGTAGCGGGCCTGCTGGGCCGTGCCGGCGGGCAGCGGTGAGGTGGCGGCCTTGACGTAGTAGCCGGACTGGGGCCGCGCCAGGATGAGGCCGCGGCTCTCGAGCAGCTGATAGGCCTGCAGCACCGTCATGGGGCTCAAGTGATGGGTCTTGCAGCTCTGGCGGATGGAGGGGATGCGCTCCCCCGGCTGCCAGAGACCGCTCTCTATCTGCTGCTGCAACAAGGCAGCCAGCTGACCGTAACGGGACATGGTGCGCCCTAACTGTTATAGGTAGATTTCACTATAACTGCATCTGTTATAGGTGTCATGGCACGTGTTGTACTTAACGGGCGAAAACCTGCCTGTTAAATGCAACATAGAGAGTCATGCATGATAAGCCTGGATGATGTGGTCAGCCTCTCCCGAATACAGTTCGGCGCGACGGCGATGTTCCACTTTCTGTTTGTGCCCCTCACCCTGGGGCTGTCCTGGATCCTGGTGATCGCCGAGTCCGCCTACGTGATGACCGGCAAGGTGATCTACAAGGACATCACCCGCTTCTGGGGCAAGCTGTTCGGTATCAACTTCGTCATGGGGGTCACCACCGGCATCACCCTGGAGTTCCAGTTTGGCACCAACTGGGCCTACTACTCCCACTATGTCGGCGACATCTTCGGCACCCCGCTGGCGGTGGAGGGGCTGATGGCCTTCTTCCTGGAGTCCACCCTGGTGGGCCTCTTCTTCTTCGGCTGGGACAAGCTCTCCCGGGGTCAGCACCTGCTGGTGACCATGCTGGTGGCGCTTGGCTCCAACCTCTCCGCGCTCTGGATCCTCATTGCCAACGGCTGGATGCAGAACCCGGTGGGGGCCGAGTTCAACCCCATGACGATGCGCATGGAGCTGGTGGACGTGGCGGCGGTGATCTTCAACCCGGTGGCCCAGGTCAAGTTCGTCCACACGGTGGCGGCGGGCTATGTGGCCGCCTCCCTGTTCGTGATGGGGGTGAGCAGCTGGTATCTGCTGCGTCGCATGGAGGTGCGCTTCGCCCTGCGCTCCTTCGCCATCGCCTCGGGCTTTGGTCTGGCGGCCATCCTCTCTGTCATCGTGCTGGGGGACGAGTCGGGCTATCGCACCGGCGAGGTGCAGAAGGTGAAGCTCGCCGCCATCGAGGCGGAGTGGCACACAGAGCCGGCGCCCGCCTCCTTCACCCTGTTCGGCCTGCCGGATCAGAGCGCCGAGACCACTCACGCCGCGGTCAAGATACCCTATCTGATGGGCATCATCGCCACCCGCTCCCTGGATGAGCAGGTGACGGGTTTGAAAGATCTGAAGGCGCAGCACGAGGTGCGCATTCGCAGCGGCATGCTTGCCCACGACGCCCTGGAGGCGCTGCGCTCAGACGGTAGCAATGCCGCTGCCCGCGCCACCTTCGAGCGCCACCGCGCGGATCTCGGCTACGGCCTGCTGCTGACCCCCTACGCCGCCGATATCGGCAAGGCGGACGAGGCGGCCATCGCCCGGGCGGTCGACGACTCCATCCCCCAGGTGGCGCCGCTCTTCTGGAGCTTCCGGCTGATGGTGGGGATAGGTGTGGTGCTGCTCGGGCTCTTTGCCGCCGCCTTCCTGCAACTGTGCCGGGGCAAGCTGGTGCAATCCCCGCGCCTGCTCAAGGCGCTGTTCTGGAGCATACCGCTGCCCTGGATTGCCATCGAGGCGGGCTGGTTTGTGGCGGAGTTCGGCCGCCAGCCCTGGACCATCAGCGACGTGCTGCCGGTGTCGGCCTCCGTCTCCTTGCTGCAACCTGGGCAACTCTGGTTCAGCCTCGTCTCCATCTTCCTCATCTACAGCAGCCTGCTGGTGGTGGAGCTGTTCTTGTTGCGTCACGTGATCCGCAAAGGGCCCGCCAGCCTGCAGACGGGTCGTTATCAAGGTGAAGTATTGAAAAACGGGAGTCCCGTCTGATGGATTACGAAACCCTGAAACTCATCTGGTGGGGGCTGGTGCTCTTCCTGCTCATCGGCTTCGTGGTGATGGATGGCTTCGATCTCGGGGTCGGCATGCTGCTCCCCGTGGTGGCCAAAACCGATGAGGAGCGGCGAGTGCTGCTCAACAGCGTGGGGCCGGTGTGGGAGGGCAACCAGGTGTGGCTCATCGCCGGTGCCGGTACCCTGTTCGCCGCCTGGCCCCTGGTCTATGCCGCCTCCTTCTCGGCGCTCTACGTGCCCTTCATGTTCCTGCTGTTCGGCCTCTTCCTGCGCCCGGTGGGGTTTGACTATCGCAGCAAGCTGCCGGATCCCCTGTGGCGCCGCTGGTGGGACCGGGCCCTGGTGATGGGGGCCTTGCTGCCGACCCTGGTGTTTGGCGCGACCCTGGGCTTCTTGCTGCAAGGCTTGCCGTTTCGCTTCGACTCGGCCCTTCGCATCCACTACGGCGCCTTCGATTTCAACTGGCCGCTGCTGTTGACCTGCATGGGCACGGGGCTGGCCCTGCTGATGCTCCATGGCTGTAGCTTCCTGCAGTGCAAGACCCAGGGGGTGATAGCAGCGCGCTGCGCCCGCCAGAGCCGCTGGCTCGGCCCATTGGCGAGTATGCTCTTTGCCCTCGGTGGTTTCTGGCTCAGCCAGATGCGCGGTTACCGGATAGCGGAGATAGGGGATCTCAACAGCGCCCTGACCCCCCTGATGAAGCAGGTGACGACGGCGCCGGATGGCTGGTTTGGCAACTTCGTGGCATACCCTGTGCTCTGGGCAGTGCCTGCCCTGGGCCTCGCGCTGCCGCTCTTGAGCACGCTGGCAAGTGCCCTTGGCCGGGGGCGGCTCGCCATCCTCGCCAGTGGCGGTGCTTGCGCCGCCATGATGCTGACCGTGGCCATCGCGCTCTTCCCCTTCGTGCTGCCCTCCTCTCTGGATCCGTCGAGCAGCCTGACCCTGTGGGATGGCACCTCCAGCGAGCGGACGCTGCTTATCATGCTGGGCATAGTCGCCGTGCTGATGCCCATCAACATCGGCTATACCCTCTGGGTCTACTGGGTGGCGCGGGGCAAGATGAGTACCGAGCAGGTGCGCCAGCAGGGCCATAGCCTTTACTGACACGGGAATTGAGGAGTCTTCGATATGTGGTATTTCACCTGGATTTTGGGGCTGGGGTTTGCGCTGCTGTGCGGCCTGGTCAATCTGCTCTGGCTGGAGGCGCGCTGGGCCGCCGACGAGGATCTCAAGGAGTCTTGAGCCGCGCCATCTTGCCAATGAAAGAGGCCGACACCGGGTGTCGGCCTTGTCGTCTGTGGGAGGTTAAACCGCCAGCGCCAACTTGGCCTCGCGCCTCTCGCTGACGTGGGTCAGGCCATAGGCCAGCAGCACGATGAGGGCCCCGATCCAGGGGGTGTGCATCAGACCCAGGTGATCCACCACTAAACCACCCACCACGGATCCCAGCGCTATGCCGACGTTGAAGGCGGCGATGTTGAGTCCGGAGGCCACATCCACGGCATTGGGGGTGTGGATTTCGGCCTGTTTCACCACCAGTACCTGCAGTCCCGGCACGTTGCCGAACGCGAAGGCACCCCACACCAGCACGGTGAGCACCGCCAGCACCGGATGGGGCGCGGTGAAGGTGAGCATCAGCAGGATGAGCGCCAGACCGCCAAACATCAGCTTCAAGGCGGGCAGCGGGCCCATCTTGTCCGCGAGCTTGCCGCCCCAGATATTGCCGACGGCCACCGACACCCCGTACACCAGCAGGATCAGGCTCACCGCATTGGCACCGAAGCCGCTCACCTGCTGCAGTATGGGGGCGAGGAAGGTAAAGGCGGTGAAGGCGCCGCCGTAACCCAGGGCCGTCTTGGCATAGACCATCAGCAGGGGCTTGTGGGTCAGCACAGAAAGCTGCTCACGAATACTGGAGGCCGCGCCTTTTGGCAGGTTGCCGGGGATGAGCAGCAGGCTGCCCGCCATGGCGATGACCCCGAGTGCGCTCACCACCAGGAAGGTCTCGCGCCAGCCGAACTGCTGACCAATCCAGGTGCCGAGCGGCACGCCGGTCACCAGGGCGACCGTGAGGCCGCTGAACATGATGGCGATGGCGCTCGCCGCCTTCTCCTTGGCCACCAGCCCGGTGGCGATGGTGCTGCCCACCGAGAAGAAGACCCCGTGGGCCAGGCCGGTGAGCACGCGGGCGACGATCAGGCTCTCGTAGCCCGGTGCCTGCCAGGCCAGCAGGTTGCCGGCGGTGAAGAGCGCCATCAGGCCCACCAGCAGCCACTTGCGCGGCAGCTTGCCGGTGAGCGCCGTTAAGATCGGGGCGCCTATGGCCACCCCCAGGGCATAGAGGCTGACCAGCAGGCCCGCCGAGGGGAGCGAGACATTGAGCTGCTCGGCTATGGTGGGGATCAGCCCCACGATCACAAACTCGGTGGTGCCGATCGCAAAGGCACTCAGGGTGAGGGCAAATAACGCCAGTGGCATACAAACTCCTTGGATAGTGGCTCCCGACGGGAGAATGGCGCCAGTATGCCGATGAGCTTTGTTGGCAAAAATGACGGCAACATCAAATTACTTTTGCAAAATAAGCAGCAATGGTGCCGTGGAAGGAGGAGTGGCTGAGGCAGCAAGAGCGGCTATGCAGAGTAGCGGAAGGCAGAGACAAAGCGCGCAGCAGCAACGCGTACAGAGCGAGCCGGGAGCACAGAAGCAAGGGACAAAGGGGCAAGGGAAGGCTCTGGGGGAGCAGCACGGGCGGCAGTATGGCCGCGCAGGGCTGGATGGCGTCCAGCGCCAGATGCCTGGTGAGGGTGGGGGAGGGGAAGACGAGAAGAAGCGGGAGGCATGATGCCTCCCGCTGGGGGTCACAGACAGATCCCGGACTGCTGTTTGCTCCCTTCTCCCCTGGCGGGAGAAGGGCTGGGGATGAGGGGGATCAATCCCAGGCCGGTGCGAAGTCCGGGTTGGCGCAGCGCTCACCTCGATCCAGGGTGGCAATCTGAGCCATCTCCTCGGGGCTGAGTTTGACCTTCAGCGCAGCCAGGTTGGCGGCGAGATTCTCCCGTTTGGTGGAGCTCGGGATCACCGTCATGCCCTGGGCCAGCAGCCAGGCCAGCGATACCTGGGCCGCCGAGACGCCGTGGCGCTTGCCGATCTCCATCAGGAGCGGCTCGGCGAGCACCTTGCCATAGGCGAGCGGCATATAGGCGGTGATGGCGATGCCGTGCTCCTGGCAGAACTCAACCACCTTGCGGTTTTGCAGCAGGGGGTGGATCTCCACCTGCTGGTGGGCGATGGCACCCGGCCCCAGGATCTCGATAGCCTGCTTGAGCTGGGCCACGGTGAAGTTGGAAACCCCGATCTCCCGGGTCAGGCCCCGGGCCTTGGCCTCGGCAAGCTGCTCCAGATAGACCGCCATCGGCACCTCATCCTGGGGGGAGGGCCAGTGAATAAGCGCCAGATCCAGGTAGTCGGTGCGCAGTTTCTCCAGGCTCAGCTCCAGGCTCGGGATCACCTTGCCCGGGCCGAACTCGCTGATCCACACCTTGGTGGTCAGGTAGATATCCTGGCGGGGCACGCCGCTTTCGCTCATCAAGCGGCCCACTTCGGCCTCGTTGTCATAGATCTGGGCGGTATCGATATGGCGATAGCCGAGATCCAGACCCTGCAGCAGGGAGTCGCGCAGGGGCTGATCCTTCAGGCGAAAGGTACCAAGACCCAGGTTGGGCATCTTCATCATTATATTCCTCAAGTTATTGTTTCTACGCTCAATATTGTGTCGGCCCGTCCCCGCATCCAGGGCGGGCAGGGGCAGGCCGCAGCTGGATTCAGGCTAGTTGATAGCGGCGAACGCTGGTGCTGGCAAACCAGCCCCGGGTGCTGGCCACGAAGGCCAGAAAATGGGGCTGCTGCTGGTGGGCGCTGAGCGCCGCCTCGCTCTCCCACGCCTCGTGGATCATCCAGCCGTGGGGGCTCTCCAGGCTCTGGTGCAACTGGTAGCAAAGGCACCCGGGCTCTTGCAGGGTAGCCGCTATCAAGGGGCCCAAGGCGGCACGACACTCGGCGGCAAATTCAGGCTTGGCCTCAAGCTCGGCAATCACTGTGATGGGGGATGACATCTGCACCTCTTTGCTAATACGACGGTCAGTATGCCCCCGGCAGACTGGGGGAAACAGGGCAGCAGTCGCAAAACACTATTGAGATAAGAGCAGCAATAAATGGGCTGGGCGAGGTGTCGGCGAGGAGGCCAGGGAGGGAAAGCAACAGGGGGCGCCGGGACGCCCTCGCCATCAGGCCGCCGGTTCGGACCAGACCGCAAACTCGTTGCCGCTGGGTTCGACAAAGTGGAAGCGCCGGCCGCCGGGGAAGTCGAACAGCGGGCGGTTGATGATGCCGCCATGGTGCTGCACCTTGGCCTGGGTTGCCGCAATGTCGGCGCTGTAGAACACCAGCAGGGCGCCCCCCTGATGGCTGTGACAGCACATATCTGCGCGGTAGAAGCCGCCATCCAGCCCTTCCCCTTCGAAGGCGCAATAATCGGGACCGTAGTCGGCAAATTGCCAGCCAAAGGCGGCGGTGAAGAAGGCCTTGGTCGCGGCGAGATCCCTTGCCGCAAATTCCACATAGTTCAGTTTTTCATGGGCCTTGGTCATAAGGGTCTCCTTGTCCATGTCGGTGGTTATTTCGGTTGCCAGCGCTGTTGCGTGCGGATAGTGGAGTGGGGCAAGGCGTCCCAGGGGGTCAGCTTGAGCTGCTTGCGCCGAAACCAGAGCCAGGTCGCCATCAGCAGGCCGAACC
The DNA here is from genome assembly GCF_023093515.1 of Aeromonas genomosp. paramedia. Taxonomy (NCBI): domain Bacteria; kingdom Pseudomonadati; phylum Pseudomonadota; class Gammaproteobacteria; order Aeromonadales; family Aeromonadaceae; genus Aeromonas; species Aeromonas genomosp. paramedia. Next base: position 329,398 of record NZ_JAAROG010000017.1, on the reverse strand, counting down.
CTATGCCGAACAGGGCGCTCTGGCGCAGGGCGAAGGCCGGGCTCACCTCATGCTGCCAGCCGAGGTACCACATCAACACCCCCCAGATGGCACCTGTTGGCAGACCAAAAGGAAGCAGGTTGACCAGAAAGCGCTCATGGTGGGGCGGTCTGAGTCGCAGGCCCAGTCTGCGCAGCAGTCTGCACAGGGGCGGATTGTAGTTGAGTTCCTGCACGCCCATGTCGGCCAGCTCCCGATGGGCTGCGGCCAGCCTGTTGTCGAATGTCATAAGATCGTCCCTGTCATGATGTGGCGCCATACGGTGCCATCTGGCGGCATTGTACTGGCAAGGGCGGAGATAAAACAGGCGGTGCGTCACGATACGAAGCGACACCTGCCTTGCCAACCTCCGGCCATTGCGCCTATAAAGCCCCATGACTCTTGCCAGGATGACAACAATGAAGACCCATTCCGATGAACTGACCCTGTTTGTGGCCGTGGTGGAGGCGGGCAGCTTTCGCCAGGCGGCGGAGAACCTCGGCATGGACAACTCGGTGGTGAGCCGCGGCATCAAGCGCCTCGAAGAGAAGCTCGCCACAGTGCTGCTCAACCGCACCACGAGGCGGGTCAGCCTGACCGAGGAGGGGAGCTGGTTCTATCAGCGGGCGGTGAAGGTGCTGACCGAGATGAGCGAGGCGGAGAGCCATCTGCTGATGCGCCGGGAACAACCCGAAGGGGTGCTGAGGGTCGATGCCGCCACCCCCTTCATCCTGCACCGGCTGGTGCCCATCATCGGCGAGTTTCGCCGCCGCTATCCCGGCATAGAGCTGCAACTGCACAGCTCAGAGGGCTTTATCAATCTGATGGAGCGGCGGGTGGACATGGCCATTCGCATCGGCGAGCTGACGGACTCCTCCCTGCGGGCCCTGCCGCTCGGGCGATCCAAGCTGCGGCTGCTCGCCTCCCCCGACTATCTTGCGAAGCGCGGCACCCCGCGCCAGCCAGCTGACTTGCTGGCGGGCCACGAGCTGCTCGGATTTTTGCACCCCGATCACCTCAACCACTGGCCCCTGCTGAGCGCCGAGCAGGGGGACAGGTTCGCCATCACCCCGACCCTGCGGGCCAGCAGTGGCGAGACCCTGCGCCAGCTGGCGCTCAGAGGGCAGGGGATCGTCTGCCTGTCGGACTTCATGACGGGGGAGGACAGGGCGAGCGGCGCCCTGGTGGAGGTGCTGGCCCGCAGCAACAGCGGCGCCTCGCGTCCCATCAACGGGGTCTTCTACTCCGATGCCCAGCGGGACATCCGGCTGCGGGTCTGGCTCGATTTCCTCAAAGAGCAGCTCGGCGCCGAGGCGTTGTAGAGGGCATGCCGACAGTGCCAAACCCCCTCCCGGCCTCCCCCTCCACGAGGGGGAGGGGTCATGTTCTCCCATCTCTCAAGGGGAGGGGGCCGAGGGGGTTTGCAGTGCCAATAAAAAGAGGCCGACATCGCTGTCGGCCTCTTTGCTTTTTTCATCTCAAGGAGGTGTCGGTTACCCGATCACTCCTCTTCGGCCCAGCGGCGTGAGCGTTCGACCGCCTTCTGCCAGCCGCTGTAACGTTTGGCGCGATCTGCCTTGTCCATCTGGGGGATGAACTCGCGATCGACGCTGAACTTGTCTTCCAGCTCGTCGGAGCTCTTCCAGAAGCCGACGGCCAGACCTGCCAGGAAGGCGGCGCCCATGGCGGTGGTCTCGATGCGGGTCGGACGCACCACAGGGGTGTGCATCATGTCGGCCTGGAACTGCATCAGGAAGTCGTTGGCCACGGCGCCACCGTCCACCTTCAGGGCTGCCAGCTTGATGCCGGAGTCCTGCTGCATGGCATCCAGCACGTCGCGGCTCTGGTAGGCGATGGATTCCAGGGCGGCGCGGATGATGTGGTTGCGGTTCGCGCCACGGGTCAGGCCGACCATGGTGCCACGAGCGTACGGATCCCAGTAGGGGGCGCCCAGACCCACGAAGGCCGGCACCAGATAGACGCCGTTGGTGTCCCCCACCTTGCTCGCGAAGTAGTCGGTATCGCGGGCATCGTGGATGATTTTGAGCTCGTCACGCAGCCACTGGATGGTGGCGCCGCCCATGAACACCGCACCCTCGAGGGCATAGTTCACTTCCCCTTTCGGGCCGATGGCGACCGTGGTCAGCAGGCCGTTGCTGGAGCGAACCGGCTCGGTGCCTGTGTTCATCAGCAGGAAGCAGCCGGTGCCATAGGTGTTCTTGGCCATGCCTTTCTCGAAGCAGAGCTGGCCGAACAGGGCGGACTGCTGGTCACCGGCGATGCCGGCGATGGGGATGCGGGAGCCGCCGCCACGGGTGGTGTAGCCATAGACCTCGGAGGAGGGCTTGACCTCGGGCAGCATGGAGGCGGGGATGCCCAGCTCGTCCAGCATCCGCTCGTCCCACTTCAGATCGCGGATGTTGTAGAGCATGGTGCGCGATGCGTTGGTCGGGTCGGTGACGTGCACCTCGCCGTTGGTCATCTTCCACACCAGCCAGGTGTCTATGGTGCCGAACAGCAGCTCGCCGTTCATCGCCTTCTCGCGGGCCCCTTCCACGTTGTCCAGGATCCACTTCACCTTGGTGCCGGAGAAGTAGGCGTCCAGCACCAGGCCGGTGTTTTCCCGCACGTACTCTTCCAGGCCGCGGGCCTTGAGTTCTTCACAGATGGCCGCGGTGCGGCGGCACTGCCAGACGATGGCGTTGTAGACGGGTTTGCCGGTGGCTTTCTCCCACACCACTGTCGTTTCACGCTGGTTGGTGATGCCGATGGCGGCGATCTGCTCGCTGTGCAGGCCGCTCTTGGCCAGCACCTCGGTGAAGACGGAGGACTGGGTCGCCCAGATCTCCATGGGGTCGTGCTCGACCCAGCCCGCTTTCGGGTAGTGCTGGGTGAATTCGCGCTGTGAGGTCGCGACTATGTTGGCGTCCTGATCGAACACGATGGCACGGGAGGAGGTGGTACCTTGATCCAGCGCGACGACAAATTTCTTTTCAGCAGACATGATGTTCTCCACGTTCTTATTTTCCACGTAAGGGACCGCTCTTAGGCGGCGGCCTCTTCTTTATTGGACAGCTTGGCGGCTTCTTCGGTCACGACACGGTTGCCCGGGACGCAGGGAGCCAGCACTTTCACATACAGGGCGGTACCCAGCTGGGCGCCGACGATGGGGCCGAGAATGGGGACCCAGAAGTAGGGGTTGTCGCGACCGCCGGTCAGGGCCACATCGCCCCAGCCTGCAAAGAAGGCGAACAGTTTGGGACCAAAGTCACGGGCCGGGTTCATGGCAAAACCGGTCAGGGGGCCGAGGGAGGCGCCGATCACCGCGATCAATATGCCGATCAGCAGGGCGGCGGCGAAGCCTTTGGGGGCGCCGTTGTTGTTGTCACCCAGCGCCATGATGCCCAGCATCAGGACGGCGGTGATCACCAGCTCGACCGCGAACGCCTGCATGTTGGAGAGCAGGGCATTGGGGTAGGTGGAGAAGATGCCGGCGGTGCCGAGGCTCTCTACGCTGCCACGCACCACGTTGTGGGTCAGTTCCCACTGGGTGAAGAGGTTGCCATAGAGGAAGTAGACCAGGGCGGCGGAGGCGAAGGCACCCGCTATCTGGGCGATGATGAAGGGCACCACCTTGCGCTTGTCGAAGCCGCAGAAGGTCATCAGCGCCAGGGTCACCGCCGGGTTCAGGTGGGCGCCAGAGATGCCGCCGGTCACATAGATGGCGATGGCGACCCCCAGGCCCCAGGTAATGGAGATTTCCCATTGCCCGAAGTTGGCGCCAGCCAGCACCAGGGCGGCCACGCAACCGACGCCGAAGAAGATCAGCAGGCCGGTGCCGATAAACTCGGCGAGGCACTCGCCGAGCAGGGTATTGGGTCTTTGTATGCTCATAGTTGTTATTCCTTATATCCACCCAGAGTAGGTTTGATGTTCCGTTTCGTTATCTTGCATTCCCATTTTTTGCGTCCGAAAACGTTTCTTCTTGTTATTTGAGCTGACGCAAACGTTATGCTCGTTTGCGCTCGTTCTTGGACGAGAGAGAAAATAAACCTTCTGTGCCAATTCACCAGACCCCCGCCACCGGAAATGTGGACAAGATCCCATTCATTGCTAAGAAAATGTGACGAAAAGCAACTGTTAGCGGTGGCATTACTCCTTAGTGGGTAGCCGCATTCCTTGCCCTGCAAGGGCTGGAGGCCGATGAGCGATCACTCATCGGGTGACATTTTTTGTAATAAAACTGCAATAATTCAGCCTTCATCACAGATTGAATGTTCACAAATGAGCACAATAGGCTCGCTTGCGAATAAGGACTCATCTGGTCGCAGGCACGATCGGGGCACCCTCAACCGCCCATAACAACAATAAGGACGCAGAACATGCTTAGTCTCTTCAGGCCTGCACCCCACATAGAGCGGCTACCGGCCGACAAGGTGGATCCCTTCTACAAACGCATGCGCTGGCAGGTGTTTTTCGGGATCTTCTTCGGGTATGCCGGCTACTACCTGGTGCGCAAGAACTTCAGTCTGGCGATGCCCTACCTCATCGAGCAGGGCTTCTCCCGCGGTGATCTGGGCCTGGCCCTGTCCGGCGTCTCCATCGCCTACGGTCTCTCCAAATTCCTGATGGGGAACGTGTCGGATCGCTCCAATGCGCGCTACTTCCTCTCCGCCGGCCTGCTGCTCTCGGCCGGCATCATGTTCATGATGGGGACAGTGCACTGGGCTACCTCCAGCATCGCCATCATGTTCGTGCTGCTGTTCCTCAACGGCTGGGTTCAGGGCATGGGCTGGCCGCCCTGCGGTCGCACCATGGTGCACTGGTGGTCACAGAAGGAGCGGGGCGAAGTGGTCGCGGTCTGGAACGTGGCCCACAACGTGGGTGGCGGCATGATAGGTCCGCTGTTCATCCTGGGGATGGGCTGGTTCAATGACTGGCGCAGTGCCTTCTATGTACCGGCTGCTGCTGCCGCCGCCATTGCGGTGATCGCCTTCTTCGTGATGCGTGATACCCCGCAATCCGTTGGTCTGCCCCCCATCGAGGAGTACAAGGACGACTACCCCAAGGATTACAACGAGAGTCACGAGCAGGAGTTTTCCGCCAAGGAGATTTTCGTCAAGTACGTGCTGCACAACAAGCTCTTGTGGTACATCGCCATTGCCAACGCCTTCGTTTATCTCATTCGTTACGGTGTGCTGGACTGGGCGCCGACCTACCTGAAAGAAGCCAAAGACTTCAGCGTGGATCACTCCTCCTGGGCCTACTTCCTCTATGAGTGGGCGGGCATCCCGGGCACCCTGCTGTGCGGCTGGATCTCGGACAAGCTGTTCCAGGGCCGCCGCGCCCCGGCCGGTATCCTGTTCATGGTGCTGGTGACCCTGGCGGTGCTGGTCTACTGGCTCAACCCGGCGGGCAACCCCACCGTCGACATGCTGGCACTGGTCGCCATCGGCTTCCTGATCTATGGCCCCGTCATGCTGATAGGTCTCTATGCGCTGGAGCTGGCGCCGAAGAAGGCGGCCGGTACCGCGGCGGGCTTCACCGGTCTGTTCGGTTATCTGGGTGGCGCCGTGGCGGCCAACGCCATGCTGGGCTACACCGTTGACCACTTCGGCTGGGACGGCGGTTTCATGGTGCTGACCGCATCTTGCGTGCTCTCCATCGTGCTGCTGGCAATGACCCTCAAGCACGAGAACATCGCCGTCGCTGCCAAGAAGGCCGCTGCCGACAAGGCATAAAACGTGATCCTGCCCTTATCAGTCCGAAAAGGGATAGGGTACACTGCCAAAGGCCCCGCAATGCCGGGGCCTTTTTTCGTCTCTCAAGCGGAGTGCAAGCGTGAAGCAAACCCAACGACATCTGGAGATCCTGGACGTTCTGACAAGGCAGGGCTTTGTCTCGACCGACGATCTGGTGACCCATTTTGACGTCAGCCCCCAGACCATTCGCCGGGATCTGAACGATCTCGCCGAGCAGAACAAGATCAGGCGCCATCACGGCGGGGCCTCATTGCATTCGAGTACCGTCAATACCGCCTACAGCGCCCGCAAGGTGATGCAGCTCAAGGAGAAGGAGCGCATCGCCCGCGAGGTGGCCGCCAACATTCCGGACGGCTCATCGCTCTTTATCGACATCGGCACTACCACCGAAGCCATCGCCCGTGCCCTGCTGGACCACAGGGAGCTGCGCGTGGTCACCAACAACCTCAACGTCGCCAGCATACTCACCGCCAAGGATGACTTCACCGTCATCATCGCCGGTGGCGAGATCCGCAACCGGGACGGCGGCATCGTCGGGGAGGCGACCCGTGACTTCATCGGCCAGTTCCGCATGGACTATGGCGTCATCGGCATCTCCGGCATCGACAACGACGGCTCCTTGCTCGATTTCGACTACCACGAGGTGAAGATAGCCCAGGCCATCATCGCCCACTCCCGCCAGGTGTTCCTGGCCGCCGACCACACCAAGTTCGGCCGCAATGCCATGGTCAACCTCGGCAACCTCAACCAGATCCACGCCCTGTTCACGGATCAGGAGCCGCCGGAGAAGCTGATGCGACTGATGTCCCAGCATCAGATCGCCTGCCACATCTGTTGAGTCTCCCCACGCCGCACTAGCATCAGGCCGCCATCAGGCGGCCGCTTTCTTGCTGCTCTCTCACGGGGCCTTCCCCATGCGGGGCGCCTTGCCCCTGCAACCTCTCTCCTTCTGTCCCTGTGGCGCCGTCTCGGCTGGTCGCTGCCTGCTTGAGCTAAAAACAACGGCTCTCCTCTCGACCCAGGTGGTTTGCCTCTGGGCAATCTCAGCTTCAGGGCCGGGCTCCTTCGGCCTCGGCCAGTCGCGCCCGCATCCGTTGCGGCAGCTTCGCCCCGGGCAGTAGGGGCTATGGCGAGGGCTTGGGGTGGCATCTTGTCACCGACCGGCAGCATTTTTAGCATTGTCAGAACAATCGCGATCACATTTCTCTCACGAAATGTTCGTTTATTGGTTTTTCATGTTCTAATATGAGCGAAATCAAACATTGCCGGCATGGCGAACACAAAATAAGAAAGTAGGTGAACATGAGCGAACATTATGATCTGGTCGTCGTCGGCGGCGGCATCAACGGGGTCGGCATTGCGGCGGATGCGGCGGGGCGGGGGCTGAAGGTGGCGCTGTTCGAGGCACAGGATCTCGCCTCGGCCACCTCGTCCAACTCCAGCAAGCTGATCCACGGCGGCTTGCGCTATCTCGAACATTACGAATTCAGGCTGGTGAAAGAGGCGCTGGCGGAGCGGGAGGTGCTGCTCGGCATGGCGCCGCACATCGCCCGTCCCATGCGCTTCCGGCTGCCGCACCGCCCGCACCTGCGCCCGGCCTGGATGATCCGTGCCGGCCTCTTCCTCTACGACAACCTGGCCAAGCGCGACAAGCTCAAGGGGAGCTGCGGCCTGCGCTTCCTGCCGCAAGATGGCCTCAATAGCGGCATCAACAAGGGGTTCGAGTACTCGGATGCCTGGGTCGACGACGCCCGCCTGGTGGTGCTCAACGCCATGATGGCCCGGGACAAGGGCGCCGATGTGCAGACCCGCACCCGCTGCGTCAAGGCGGTGCGCGGATCCAAGCACTGGACCCTGACCCTGGAGCGGGAAGGGGGCGAGCAGTTCAACGTCACCTGCCGTGGCCTGGTCAATGCGGCCGGCCCCTGGGTCAAGACCTTCTATGACGAGAGCCTGCACGAGAAATCCCCCCGTGGCATTCGTCTCATCAAGGGCAGCCACATAATCGTGCCGCGCATCCATGAGCGCGAAGAGGCCTATATCCTGCAAAACGAGGACAACCGCATCGTCTTCGTCATTCCCTACCAGCAGGACTACTCCCTCATCGGCACCACGGACGTGGAGCACCATGGCAGCCCGCGGGAGGCGAAGATCAGCGAGGCCGAAATCAGCTACCTGTGCAAGGTGGTCAACGCCCACTTCACCCGCCAGATTGCCCCCTCCGAGGTCATCTGGACCTATGCCGGGGTGCGGCCCCTGTGCGATGACGAGTCCGACTCTCCCCAGGCGGTGACCCGCGACTACACCCTTGAGCTCTCCGGCGAATCCGATGGGGCGCCGCTCTTGTCGGTGTTTGGCGGCAAGCTCACCACCTATCGCAAGCTGGCCCAGGCCGCCTGCAACAAGCTCAAACCCTGGTTCAGCCAGATGGGGGAGGACTGGACCGCCACCAGCCGTCTGCCCGGCGGCGAGTTCGACTGCTCCACCACAGAGCTGGCCCGCGCCTACATGCTCGAATTCGACTGGCTGGACGAGCGCAGCGCCCGCCGCATCGCCGAGGCCTATGGCAGTCATGCCCGTCTCTGGTTGCACGAGGAGCGCGGCCAGCACTTTGGTGCCGGACTGTATGAGTCGGAAGTGCGCTATCTGATCAGCCGCGAGTGGGCCCATTCGATGGAAGATATACTGTGGCGCCGCAGCAAGCTGGGGCTGCGCCTCTGTGATGCCGAGCAGCAGCAACTGCACGCCTGGCTGGAGCAACACCATCACGCCCTGCCCAAGGCAAGCTGATGAAGAAGCGGGCGGCCCTTGCCGCCCGCCGTTAAACTGCAATAAACCTCTGCTATAACAACTACCTACATCCAATAAACAATAACAAAGAGCCGTTCTTATGAAACAACCTCACCTCTCCCTGGTGGCCCTTGGCCTCGGGGTTGCCCTCGCATTGCCCGCCCTGGCCGCAGATGACGGCAAGATAGTGATCGCCCACCGCGGCGCCTCCGGCTACCTGCCCGAGCACACCCTGGAGTCCAAGGCGCTGGCCTATGGCATGGGGGCCGACTATCTGGAGCAGGATCTGGTGATGACCAGGGATGACCAGCTGGTGGTGATGCATGATCACTTCCTCGACGGCATCACGGATGTGGCGACGCGCTTCCCCGGCCGTGCCCGCCCGGACGGCCGCTACTATGTGGTGGACTTCACCCTGGCCGAGGTGCGCTCCCTGCGCATGACGGAGCCGTTCCAGCTGGTGGAGGGCAAGCAGGTGCCCGTCTATCCGGCCCGCTTCCCGCTGTGGAAGTCCGACTTCAAGATCCACACCTTCCAGGAAGAGATAGAGATGATCCAGGGGCTCAACAAGAGCACCGGCAAAGAGATCGGCATCTATCCGGAGATCAAGGCCCCCTGGCTGTTCCGCCACGAGGGCAAGGACATCTCCAAGGCGGTGCTGACCGTGCTCAAGGAGTACAGCTACACCGGCAAGAGCGACAAGGTCTATCTGCAGAGCTTCGACGTGGATGAGCTCAAACGCATCGACACCGAGCTGATGCCGGCCCTCGGCATGGACTTGAAGCTGGTGCAGCTGATGGCCGAGACCGACTGGAACGAGACCATGGTCTACGACGCCAAGGGCAAGGCGACCCCCTACGACTATGGCTGGATGTTCAAGCCGGGTGCCATGAAGACCATAGCCGGCTACGCCGACGGCATAGGCCCCTGGAAGCCGATGATAGTCACCGAGCCGGGCACCCCGGGCAAGCCGGTGTTCACCAATATGGTGAAGGAGGCCCACGCCGCCGGTCTCAAGGTACATCCCTATACCTTCCGCCAGGATGAGGGGCAGATCCCGGCCTATGCGAAAGACTTCACCGACTTGCTCAACATCTTCCTCTATCAGGCGGATGTGGACGGGGTGTTCAGCGACTTCCCCGACAAGGCGGTGGCTGTCATCAAGGCCCACGGCAAATAATAAAAGAAGAGCAACACGGGAACGCAAGCGGGGTCAGGTGCCCCGCTTTTTTATGGCGGCAGGCTGGCCAGGGCGTGATGAGGGTTGGGGTGTAATTATTTGTTTACGACTTTCGTGGTGCAGGGGGCCTCTCACACGCTACTTTCTGGCTGTTTTGGTCACGGTAGTGGTCATTAATCCATCTATTGATGCACTGAACCGCTAGTTTCACTTGATTGTTTGTTTTTCCTTGGTAAGGTGAGGGCGGTTGCGTAACAAAGCGCTGACTTGTGTAAATAAATAAATACACCTTGGCGCAATTGGCTTAAATACAGTAGAGAGAATGAGAAAATGCAAAGAGACCCCCTGAACAACATCCATATCCAGTCCGAACAAGTGATGATCACGCCTGCCCAGCTCAAGGAGAAGCTGCCCATCTCCGACAAGGCGCTGGCATTCGTGCAAGGGGCCCGCAATACCATAGCCGACATCATCCACCGCCGGGATCACCGCCTGCTGGTGATCTGTGGACCCTGCTCCATCCACGACATGGACGCCGCCAAAGAGTACGCAACCAGACTCAAAGCGCTGCATGATGCCTACCAGGACTCTCTCTACATTGTCATGCGGGTCTACTTTGAGAAGCCACGCACCACGGTCGGCTGGAAGGGCTTTATCAACGATCCGAACCTCGACGGCACCTTCGACGTGGAGCTGGGACTGCACCGCGCCCGGGAGCTGCTCTGCTGGCTCGCCGAGCTGGAGTTGCCGCTGGCGACCGAGGCGCTGGACCCCATCAGCCCCCAATACCTGGCGGAGCTCTTCTCCTGGTCGGCCATCGGCGCCCGTACCACAGAATCCCAGACCCACAGGGAGATGGCGTCCGGCCTCTCCATGCCGGTCGGCTTCAAGAACGGCACCGACGGCAATCTGGGTACCGCCATCAACGCGCTGCAGGCGGCCTCCAGCCCCCACGCCTTCATGGGGATCAACCAGCAGGGCCAGGTCGCCTTGTTGCAGACCCAGGGCAACCCGGATGGCCACGTGATCCTGCGCGGCGGCAAGCACCCGAACTACGATTCTGTCAATGTGTCGCTGGCGGAAGAGGCGCTGGAGAAGGCGGGCCTTCTGCCCGGCCTGGTGGTGGATTGCAGCCACGGCAACTCCAGCAAGGATCACCGTCTGCAGCCCAAGGTGGCGGACAACGTCATCCACCAGATCCAGGAGGGCAACCGCTCCATCATAGGGGTGATGCTCGAATCCAACCTGTTCGAGGGCAACCAGTCCAGCGAGCAGCCCAAGTGCGAGATGCGCTACGGCGTCTCCATCACAGATGCCTGCATCGACTGGGAGACCACGGATGCGCTGCTGGCCCGCTGCCACAGCCAGCTGGCGGCGCCGCTCAAGGGCAGAACCGCGCTGTAAGTCGTGGTATCTTGTCGTAACTGATTGAACCATAGAGGTATCACTGCCCACGCAGTGATACCTTGTTGCCTCTTGAATCACAGGGCGCCGCCGCCTGCGGCGCCGGCAGGGACTGGATATGGCTGAAGAGTTGAATGCCCTCAGGGACAAGATAGATGCGGTGGACAGGCAGCTGATTGATCTGCTGGCCGCCCGTCTGGCCCTGGTGGGGGAAGTGGGTGAAGTGAAGAGCCGCCACGGCCTGCCCATCTATGCACCGGACAGGGAGGCGAGCATGCTGGCCCGCCGCCGGGCCGAGGCCGAACTGCTGGGGGTGCCCGGGGATCTCATCGAGGATGTGCTGCGCCGGGTGATGCGCGAATCCTATATTCTGGAATCCGCCAGCGAAAAGGAGAACCACTTCAAGTGCATGAAGCCGGAGCTTGGCAAGGTGGTCATCATCGGCGGTCAGGGCCAGCTTGGCCGCCTGTTCGGCCAGATGTTCGGCCTCTCCGGCTACCGGGTCGAGACCCTGGAGCAGGGTGACTGGCCGCGCGCCGACGAGATCCTCGCCGATGCGGGGCTGGTGATGGTGGCGGTGCCCATCGACATCACCTGCCAGATCATCGACCGGCTCGGCAAGCTGCCTGCGGATTGCCTGCTGGTGGACGTCACCAGCGTGAAGGCGGCGCCGCTCGAGCACATGCTGGCGGTGCACCAGGGGCCTGTGCTGGGGCTGCACCCCATGTTCGGGCCGGATGTGGCGAGCCTCGCCAAGCAGGTGATCGTCTGCTGCCAGGGCCGCGACCCCGCCGCCAGCCAGTGGCTGCTGGATCAGATGACCATCTGGGGCGCGCGGCTGCAACAGGTGGAGGCCAAGGCTCACGACGAGGCCATGACCCTCATTCAGGCGCTGCGCCACTTCGCCACCTTCGCCTACGGCTGGCACCTCTCCCGGGAGCAGGCCAACATCGACCGCCTGCTTGCCTTGAGCTCCCCCATCTACCGGCTGGAGCTCGCCATGGTGGGGCGGCTGTTTGCCCAGGATCCCCACCTCTATGCCGACATCATCCTCTCGTCACCGCAGAACCTCGCGATGATCCGCCGCTACTACCAGAACTTCGGCGAGGCGCTGGGGCTGCTTGAGCGGGGGGACAGGGAGGGCTTCATCGAGGCCTTCTCGCAAGTTTCCAGCTTCTTCGGCGAACATGCCGACGAGTTCCTGCGCGAGAGTCGCACCCTGCTGGCCCAGGCCAACGACCGTCGTCACCATGGTTGACGGCACGCATCCATAACAAAGGGGCCGCTTGGCCCCTTTTTTCATGCTGATCAGGCTGAGGCCCGGCTACTCGGCCGATGGCAGCCGCAGATCGGCGCCATCCCACCCCAGCGGCAGGGTGAGCAGCTGATCGATGAGCTCCCGGCGATCGGATTTCTCCAGATAGGCGAGGTAGAGCGGGCGGCTCAGCGCCTGTCCCCCTTCCACCAGGTGCAGTTGTCCCTGCTCCAGGAAGGGGCTCACCATGCGCCGCGGCAGATAGGCGGCGCCCCCGTTGGCCAGCACGAACTGCAGCGCCATGCTGGCCGAGCTCGAGTGCAGCACCGGGGTCTTCTGCAGGCTCTGCAACCGGCTCGAGGGCGGCTCGAAACTGGTGCCCCAGTCGAGGTGAATATGGGGCATCTGCATCAGGCTGTCCGCATTGGCGGCCGGCTCCCGGCTCACCAGCTCGAACACCAGCTCGCCTATGGGGTGCAGGGCTATCTCGTCTATCTTGGTCGGCTCGGAGAGCAGGGCGAGATCGAGGGAGCGCTCCAGCAACTGGCGGCACAGGTGCTCGCGAGACGCCGTCTCGAGCCGCACCGCGAGACCGGGGGCCAGGGCATAGACGTGGTTGAGCCAGTCATTGAAGTCGAGCTCCCAGAACACCGCGGGTGCACCTATGGCGAGCTGCTGACTGAAACCGGGGGAGAGGGCCACGTCCTGCTTGGCGCGGCCCAGGGTATGCAAGATGGCGTCTGCGTAAGGCAGCAGACGCTCACCGGAGGCGGTCAGACGGATGTTGTTGCGATGGCGGGCAAACAGGCTGACCCCGAGTTGTTGCTCGAGCTGGCGGATCCGAAAGCTGACCGCCGACTGGGTCAGGTAGAGATTCTCGGCAGCCCGGCCAAAGTGCCGGGTCTTGCTGACCTCGATGAAGGTCCGAAGCAGCTCGGTATCCATTAATCGAGGGACTCGTCGCTGCCACCGCCGCCACCGCCCTCAAAGCTGCCGCCCGCATCCTCATTGGCGCCACCCGCGACTGTGCACAGACGGTGCACCCGCTTGGGACCAATCACCTTCAGGTACTTGAACCATACCTTGGCATGGGGGTTGCTGCCGGCTGCGCCAGACTTGACCTGCTCGATGAAGGCGCTTTCTACGTCATCGCGGGGGGCCAGGTTGCCCTGATAGAGCGCCAGCATCACTGTGCCGTACTTTTCCAGACTGTCCGCTTCGGCCACGGTGAATTCGCCACTGCGACGCAGGCCACGGGGAAAATGTTTGAAGTCGTTGAAACGCTTGTCTGATTCGAAGCTCATAGTGCTCTTGTTCTGGTTAGTTTGACCTTTGCGGGCAAGTATCATCAGGCCGTCGCAGAGTGCAAAATCAATTTTCTTACTATGTTAATAAATATCTTTTATCGAACAGCCTTTGTCTCATCCCGAGGGAGGATTTTGCGGTCCACAGCACAAAAAGCCTGAAAAATAGTGGAGTTATGTCAGGTTTTGTACAGCTGTACCCGGTCTCGGCGGGGTGAAAACAATAAAATAAAGGCGCCATACGGCGCCTCTATTTGTTCATGGATTGGCTGAACCTGAGCGTCGGGCACTCATTCAATCATGGCTGGCTGCGCCAGGTTGTCGGCACGCCACAGACGGTAGCGCACTTCATACTCCTGCGGCACATAGATGACGAACGGCAGCTTGGAGTTGTAGTTCACGAAGAAGCCCTGACCATAGATCTGGACGAAGCTCTCTTTCTTCTGGCCATCCGGGCAGGCCATCAGGGTGCTGACAGGACCCGAGACCTGGCCCAGGGTCAGGTAGTTGTAGCCCCAGCCCTTGACGCTGTGCTGTTCCAGGTTGCCGGCGAAGCGGGGCAGGTTGCAGTCCACCAGCATCTTCTTGCCCACTTGCAGCTCGACCATCATGTCGGCTTCGTTTTCGACTTCCGGCAGGCGGATCACGACACGTTCCTGGTTCACTTCGGCGGCAGGGAACATGCTGATATCAAATTTTTTCGGTTCGGCGGCGAAGGCATGGCCGCCCAGTAACAAGGCGCCCAGCAGGCTAAAACGCAATACGGTTTTCATCTGTACCTCATGGGATTGGTTCAACGCCGCTAGACTAACCGCTCTGCCCGTTTCACGCCAGCGCTCCGGCGCGCAAAACCAGCCTGAACCGGCACAGGGTGACGTAATTTGATGCTTTTTTGACGCCTTCCACCCCAAAGGGGCCATTCGGGGGAAAACCGGGCAGGGGAGTCCCCGCCCGGACTGCTCACCTTACCAGCAGCACCTGCTTTGCCCAGGAGCCGGGGGCCCGTATGCCGATGGCGCCACTGGTGATGTCCAGATAGGCGACGCCCTTGCTGGCGGGCACCGGGGTGGAGGACCAGAGGTAGACATAGCCGTCGTTCACCTCCTTGCTGTCCCCGGCCATGGCGCGGGGGAAGAGGGTCTCGTTCAATGCCGGCTTGTAGCAGGCGGACTCCAGTATGCTGATGAGCTCCTTGATGGTGGGCAGGCGCCAATCGGTGTGGCCGCCGAAACCGTGGAGGGCATGGCTCGGCTCGGTGCGGATCCGCTCTGCGGTCAGCAGGGCCTGCTGCCAGTAGAGCCGGGTCGGCTCGCCGCTGCAGCTTCCATTCTGCCAGCTTTGGCCGAGCTGGCAGCGCATCCAGGTGAGGCCGGAAGCCCGGTCGGTGACGGTGCCGTTGCCGCGATCCAGGAAGCGGGAGCTTGGGCTGGTGCGCGGCAGGCTGTCGTCGCAGATGGCGATGGCCAGTGCCAGCGGGCTGCACAGGGTGAGCAGCAGGGTCAGAAGATACTTGTTCATCGGGTTACCTCGGCCACAAGGCGCAGTTGCAGACCGTTGGCATCATCGCTGTTTTGAACTGTGGTGGCGTAGTCGGTGCCGGCGTCATCGCCGAGGAAGATATGGGCGATGGCGCTCAGGGGGGCGCTCTCGAGGCGCCGGGACGGAGTCAGGGTCTGGCTCCAGTAGTAGCCGCTGAAATCCTTGGTCGTGGTGCCGACATCGGGGAAGTAGCGCACATCCAGGCTGACCCGCTGGCCATCCTGGCGGGCGAGGGAGCCGTAGTGCTGCAGGCTCATCAACTCGCGGGAGTGGGGCAGACGCCAGCCCTGGATGCCGCACAGCTGCTGCGCATCGAGCCATTGGCGATACTGCTCGGTGGTGCAGATGGCCTCCCCCTCGGGGCAGGCGTAGTCCAGCTCCTCCTGGGTGGGCACATAATCGCCGAGGGCCCAGGCGAAGGTGCGGTGCTTGTCTCGCGGACTGTCCGGATCATCGAGCTTCTTCTCCCAGACGAGGCCGGTGTTGAGATCCTCCACGCATTCCCACTCGTCGGCATTGTCCGCCAGGGGCTGCCCCTTGCCGTCCAGCTTGCGATAGCGCAGGGGCGCCTGGCCCAGGCTCGCCTCCTGGCCCGGGTGATCCGCAGGCTCCTGGGTCAGCAGGTAATCCACCCCGTCCATGTAGGTGGTGACGCCGCCGGCGGTCACCAACGCCCGGGGTTGCTGCTGCATCAGCACGGCGGCGAGTCTGGCCTGCTGGCTCAGGAGCTCGGGGCTGGCGGCAAAGTGCCGGGCGAGCTCGGGCAGCAGGGTGACCAGCCCCTGCCAGATCTGGCGTTGGCGCTCGCCGGTGGCGAGACCGGGCAGGCTGGCGGCGTCATCCCGTGTCGCCAGGGCGAGCGCCTCCAGAGCCCTGTTGAACTCCTCCAGCTGCACCAGGGCCGCGAGTCCCTGATCCGGTTGCAGGGGCGCAAGGGCGAGCAGCAGATCGGCCAGGGCCTGGGCAGGCGGTATCCCGTCCGCGACCCGGGTCTGCAGCAGCGTGCTCAAGGGGGTGGGGGTGAGGTGCTGATCGTCCAGGCGCGCCGCCGGGTGGGTCAGGGTCAGGGCGTCCGGCTCCCGGGGGAGGAACAGCAAGGGGCTGGTGAGCAGGCCGGGGGCGCTGGCGCTCAACTGGCGCGCGCCAGCCTCGCCACTGACCACGGGCTCGCCTGGCTCGCAGTTGTCGTTCTGGTTCTGGTTGACGCACAGGGTGCCCGCTGCGGGCAGGTTGACCGTCAGACGGTAGTCCGGCGCGGTCAGGGGCGCCTCGTCGGATCCGCCACCACCACAGGCGCTGAGCAGGGGGGCCAGCAGACAGGCCAGCGGGGTCATTCTCATCTTCATTTCTTGTCCTTGGAGGGGCCTTGGCCCCTCTTTGCTTTTATGGGGATGGATCAGCCGCGACGGCAGAGGCGGCGCCAGAGGGTGAGCGGCAGCAGCCAGAGCAGGTTGACAGTGCCGCCCCCGCTGCTGTCCGCGGTGTCGAAGTGGATGATGCCGTCATCCGGCGGGGCGACGGGCTCACCACACTGGGCGCCGGTGCGCTGGCTGATGCTCCAGCCGTTGATGCGCCCCTGATGGCCCGGCTTGCTGTCCACCACCTCCAGGGTCCAGCGACCGGCCAGCGGCTCTCCCACCAGGGAGGTGAAGGGCTGCAGGGGCAGCAGCTCGGTGGGGAAGACCCCCTTGAGCCGTGGCAACGGGCTGTATCCCTTGTCCCAGATCTGGATGCGGGTGCCGGAGGGGGAGTTGAGCCAGATCTCCAGCTCATCCAGAGCCTGGTGTTGCAAGTCCAGGTTCAGCTGCAGGCGATCGCTCACCCGGGCGTCGCTCTTCTCCAGCACCAGGCTGGTTTCGCTGATGCCGCGCACCTCCTCGCTCTGGGCATCCTTGAGGGTCAGCGGCTGGCCGTTGGCCCGGCTGATGACGGGGGTGCCTATGGGCAGGGTGAGGGACTGCTGCCACTGACGCTCGGTCGGGCTGGTGCCGCTCATGGCGAGGCTCACCGGCAGGCTCACCTCGTCGCCACAGGCCAGCGGGCTGGCGGCCAGCAGTCGCACTGTTGTGGTGAGGCTGGCGCCGGCCGCCAGGGTGGTCGCTGACCAGGCCAGGGGATCGGCCTGCAGGCCGGCGGGCAGGGACAGGGTCAGGGCGTTGAGGGTCACCGGGCTGCTGCCGGCGTTGCTGAGGTCCAGCTGCACCGACTGACGCTGCCCCAGCGCAAGGGCGCTGCCCTCGGCCAGGGCGACGTTGACGGGGGCCTGCAGCAGGCCGTGCTGGCGAAACGCCTGCTCCAGATGGCGAGCATAGGATCGCGCCGGATAGAGGCGCGCCGCCGTGTCCACGGTAATGCGGGCCAGCTGCGGCATGCGGATGGCGGGCCCCAGGCCAAAGTGAGACTCGATGACGAGGCGATCGAACTCGTCCCGCGCCCCTTCCCCGTGCTCGGCCACGGACGCCAGCAGGGCCTGGAACAGCGGGGTGCCCCACAGCTGATCCCCGTTGCTGCCGTTGATGGTGCGGTGGGCCGGGTAGTTGTAGTCCGGGTGGTAGCGGGCCCGAGCATCGTCCAGCTGGCGAGGGGTGCGGTCGGTGAAGCGGGCATCCCAGTTGAACACCATGGCGGGCTCGAACTGGCGACCCGCCTCGCTGCGCTGGCGATGGCTGGCGGCCAGGAAGTCGCCGAAGCCCTCGCCGATGGCGCCCCAGTCCCCCTCTTCCCCGAGATCCGGCACTATGTGGTGCTGCACCCCGTGGCCGAACTCGTGCCAGATCACCATGGGATCCTCGGCATCGGGGACGCCGCTGCGGCCCAGCTCCAGCCTGCGCTCGAACGGATCGTAGAGAGAGTTGTCCTGATAGCCTGCGTCCGTGTCGACGTCGAGGGCGCCGGGGATGAGGTCGGTGAAGCCGAGGGCCTTGAGGTGGCGCTGGGCGAGATCCAGGTGGTAGTAGGCGTTGATGTCGGCAAAGCCCGGGTCGTCCCGGGTCAGGCGAAAGGCCTGCTGGTTGTCTGTCCCGTAGGGGGCGGTGGTGGGCTCGATGGCATCCACCACCCTGGCATGGGTGCCGCTCAGCACATAGTTCGAGCCCAGCAGGCTGACCGGCAGGGAGACCTTGTCCTGATAGGCGGCATCCGCCAGCACCAGGGCCTCGTGCCAGACCAGGCTGGCGTCTTGCAGCTGGGTGCGGGGATCGGGATCGAACACCCGCGCCAGGACACGCTGATCTCCCGCATCCGGGGTACGCTGCGCCTGGGTGCTCGCCTGATCGCCCCAGCGGCCGAGCTCGCGGTCCCCCTCGCAACTGGCAAACAGCTGGATCCGGGTGGCCTTGGCATTGCCCTCCTTGTGCTCGCTCACCCGCTGGCGCAGGGCCGGCACCAGGGTGTCGCCGTCGCGCCAGTACCAGGCTTCGACCGGCCCCAGCGGGTCTATCCGGCTGCCGTCGGCGCGCAGCTGGTCCAGCAGGGGATCCAGGCTGGTGCTGGCATCGCAGCCGGGCGCGGCGCTCTGCAAGGGGCGCAGATTGTGATAGAGGCGCCAGGGTCTGCCGGCGCCGTCTATGCTGACGGCGGCCTGGGTGGTGGCCACCGGCAGGCCGTTGACCAGCATGCGGAAGCTATGGTGATGGCCGAGCAGGCTGGCCCTGTCGTAGTCGGGGGCCAGCGTCACGCCGAGGCGCTGCTCCAGCCAAGCCTGGGGCGTGGTGGTCAGGGGGGGCTCATCGACAAACTGCAGCTCGGCCGCCAGCAGGGGCTGGGAGAGCAGGGTTGCCGCCAGCCAGAGGGCCAGGGAGGAGGGTTTCATGGGTGACTCCAAAACAGAAAAGGTGAATGCGGACATCAGTGACGGACCCCAGCCAGGGAGAGCAGGAAGGCATATTCACGGGCAGCCTTCTGCTGCGCGGTGCCCGCACTGGCGAGATGGCCGCCGTCGAGTTCGGTGTGCAGCAGATAGGGACCGGCCCCTGTGCTGTGGGCCCGCAGGCGGGCCAGCCACTTGAGCGGCTCCCAGTAGGGCACCTGGCTGTCGTGCAGCCCGGCCGTCACATAGAGGGGCGGGTAGGGGGCCGCGTGCAGGTTGTCGTAGGGGCTCAGGCGGCGCATGGCCGCATAGTCGGCCGGGATGGCCGGATTGCCCCACTCCCCGTACTCCTGGCGGGTGAGGGGCAGCTCGGGATCCTGCATGGTGCCGAGCAGGTCGACGAAGGGAACCTGCAACACGGCCCCGGCGAAGCGGGTCGGCGCCTGATTGAGGGCCGCCGCCACCAGCAGGCCGCCGGCGCTGCCCCCCATGGCGAACAGCCGGTCCGGATCGATGGCGGGATCCCGGGCCAGGCTGTCTGCCACCGCCAGGAAATCGTCCACGCTGTGTTGCTTGCGCTGGCCGCGACCCTCCTTGTACCACGCCTCCCCCAGCAGGCCCCCGCCGCGCACATGGGCGATGGCGTAGACGAAGCCGCGATCCAGCAGGCTCAGCACCTGAGGCTGGTAGTAGGGGCGCATGGGGGTGCCATAGGCGCCATAGCCGTAGAGCAGCAGCGCCTTGGGCGCCTGGATGTCCTTGCGCCACACCAGGGAGACAGGCACCTTGACGCCGTCACGGCCGACGACCCAGCGCCGTTCGCTCTGATAGAGGGGGCTCGCGACCGGTTTGTCAGCGGCTTGCCATTGACCGGAGGCGAGATCCAGCCAGCGCTGGTGCGGCGCCTCGGCCATGCCCTGGCGGCGGATCAGGATCTGCTGGCTGGCGGGATCATGGGCCCCCTGGATCCAGGCCGTGCCGGCCCCTTCGGTGAGCGCCAGGTTGTGGGTCAGCTTGCCGTCTGCGTCCAGCACATCGAGCCAGTCATCCCCTGCCTTGCGGTATTGCAGCACTGTGTGGCGGGCAAACAGGCGCCACTTCTCGAGCTCCCGGCCCTCGCCGGACCAGAGGGGCTGCCAGGGATCAGCCGCCAGGCTCGTCAGGCTGGGCGCCTGATAAAGCCCCATGGCCCCGTCCCGGTTGCTCTTGACAAGCACCCTGTCCCCCTGGGTATCCAGGTAGTATTCGAGCCCATGTTCACGGGCCCTGAGCAGGGTCGGGCCGCCCTCATCCAGAAGGTATTGCTCCGAGCTGTCGTGGTTGTTGCTCTGCAGCACCAGGTGGCGGTTGTCCGTGGTGCGATAGAGGCTGAGCAGCCAGGCGGGATCGGCCTCCTGGTGCACCAGCGCCTCCTTGCCGGCCTGCCAGGCCCACAGCTGCCAGGGGCGCAGGGTGCGGGGTTCGTTGGCAATGGTGTAGAGGGTCTTGCCATCCAGGCTCCAGAGCAGATCGCTGGCCCGGTGCGCCAGGGTGGTGAGCGTCTCGCCGCTCGCCAGATCCAGCACTGTGATGCGGTAGTCCCTGTCCCCACGGCTGTCTTCGGCCAGGGCAAGCAGGCGGCCATCCGGGTGCAGGGCCCAGGCGGCGATCTCGTAGTAGCCCTCGGCGGGCTGACGGGGGGCCAGCCGCTGGCGGGGGGCGGAGCGGGCGTCGCTGCGCTGCCACAGGCTGCCGTCCGCCTCCATGCGCCATTGGCTGCCCGCCTGAGTCAGCCACTCCTTTGGCAGGGGCTCGCCCCGCTCCCTGGCCTGCCACTCCCCTTGCAGCGTTGTTTCGAGGGGCTTTTGGGCTGCGAGTTGCTCGTCGGTCCAGCGATTCTGCTCGCGCAGCAGCGCCAGCAGCTCGGGGGCGCGGCGACTGTCGTCACGCCAGCCGCCATAGGGATCGAGGCGGGCTATCTCCCCCTTCATCAGTTGTGGACGCTCGGGGATGAGGGGCGCTGCCTCCTGGGTTGCCTCAGGAAGCGGGGCGACAGGGGCCGGGGTGGCCAGCAGGCTGGCCAGTACAAGCAGGCTGTGCATCAGATCCCCACGAAGGTGTAGCGCAGGCTGGCACTCAAGGTGCGGCCGCTCTGGGTGAAGAGGGAGGCGTCGGTACCGGCTTCCAGCCCTGCCACGTCCTGATAGCGGGTGTAGCGGGTGTCGAACAGGTTATCGAGCTTGAGGTTGACCTTGAGGGCATCGGTGATCAGCCAGTCCGCCGTCATGGCGAGACTGAACCAGCCCGCGCTCGTGAGGCAGGCATCCTGGCTCTTGGTCAGGCTGTTGCCGCAACTGGGCACCCGGCTCATGGCTGCGGCGTAGTCCGCCTGCACCCCCAGGCTCCAGTCATGGGTCTGGTAGCTCAGGCGAGTGTTGCCCTCCAGCGGGGTCAGGGTGCGCAGTGCCTCGCCCTGGCTGTCTTCCCCGTCGACCCAGCCGAGCTTGGTGGCCAGCTCCCACTCCTGGGTCAGCCAGTAGCTGGCGGCGATTTCCGCGCCCCAGGTCTCGGCCTTGGCCACGTTGCGGTACTGGCGCAGGATGACGCCGTCACTCAGGCGCAGCCCCACCTCGCGCCAGTCGATGAAGTTGTAGTAGCGGTTGTAGAAGAGGGCCGGCTTGATGCTCCAGTTCTCCCCCTCGCCGCTGAGCCCCCACTCAAGGCTGTGGCTGGTCTCCTCCTTCAGATCCGTGTTGGCGATGATCTGGAATGGCGGCAGGGCGAAGTAGTGGGGAATGTTGCCGTACACCTTGTCGTAGGAGGGGGCCCGAAAGCCGTTGGCATAGCTGAGCCAGCTGCGCCACTGCTCGTTGACGCGGTAGCTGGTGGCCAGGCTCGGGGAGAGATGCCAGCTGTGGTTCTCGCCCTGATTGCCATCTTGCGGGCGCAGCCACTGGTGATCCATGCGCAGGGTGGGGGTGAACTGCCACCGGCCCAGGGTCGCCACGTCGCCGAGCCAGACGCCGGCCCGGTCGGTGCGGGCACTGCTGAAGGGCTCGGACTGGCTGGGCTGGGGCACTCCCGCCTCCAGGCTCAGCTTCTCCACCGGCCGCTCGTGGCGGGTACGCTCCAGCTCGACGCCGTAGCTCAGCTTGTGGGCGATGGCGCCGGTGACGAGATCCCGGCGCACGTCCAGCTCGCTGCCGACCCTCTCTTCGGTGAAGGTGGAGAGCTCCCGCTCGCTGCGGTAGCGGGGATAGCCGCTCAGCAGGTCGTTTTGCAGCAGGCTGCGCTTGTTGGCGCTGTTCTTGGAGTGGTTGCCATAGAGGCTCCAGGTGAACTGATCCGCCAGCAGACTGCCGAGATCGCTCGCCTCCCAGCCAAGCTTGCCCCCCTGGGTGCGCTGGCTGCCCTGCTCGTGGTATTGGCGCACCTGCCACTTGCCGTCGGGCTGGGGCACTTCGCGCGGTCCCTGATCCCGCTCTGCATTGTCCTCGAAGTAGTCGAGCTCCAGGCGCAGCAGGTGGTGATCGCTTAACGGGAAGCGGGAGCTGGTGGAGGCGCTGAGGCCGTCCAGATCCGCCGGGATGCGGCTCTCGTCATAGTTGGCGGTCTCATGCCCCTGCCAGCCGGAGACCCGCAGCAGGTGCTCGCTATCCAGTATCCGGGCGGCGCCGGTGGCGCTCAGCTTCTGCTTGTCGCTGCTGCCGTCCTGCAGCACCTTGCTGCCGAGATAGGCATCCTGCCCCTGCAGGTAGTCCTCCGGCTGCTTGGTGGAGATGACTATGGTGCCGCCGATGGCGTCGGAGCCATGCAGGGAGGAGCCGGCCCCCTTGGCGACCTCTATCTGCTTGACGTCATCGAGATCGAAGCTGAAACGGCCCACCTTGTCGTTGAGGTCGTCGGCGCCGAAGCCGTCGCTGACCCGCACCCCATCCTTGATGATGAGCACCCGGTTGCCGCCCATGCCGCGGATGATGATGTTCTGCGGCCGACCGGCGGAGCCGGTCACCGAGACCCCGGGTTCGTTCTTGAACACGTCGGTGAGCTCGGTGGCGACCTGGCGCTCCAGATCTTCCTCCGTGATGACGGTGATGGAGCCTGAGACATCGGACAGCTTCTGCTCGATGCGCTGCCCCTTGACCACTATGGTCTCGTGGGCCCTGGGTTCGGGATCTGTCCCGGCGGGATCGCTGGCGGCCAGGGCTGTACCGGACAGCAGCATGGGCCAGTAGTGAAGCAGTGTTTTCATTGTTGATAATGATTTTTATTTAAGCCTGAAGGGCGCGGATTATTGCAGATGAATCCCTTCGCTTCAACGATTGATAATCATTATCATTTTGGTTTTATGATCTTGATCGGACTGAGTTTTTTGAGAGATGAATCAGTAGTTGCAGAGGCATACGTTTGCGAAGGGCACTGACCAGGGGAGGGGAAGGGAGCGTTCCGCCTGGATCTTGAGGCAATAAAAAGCCCGCCGAGAAGGCGGGCTGATTGGAGCCGTGCTAGCACCTAGGGAGTGCGATAGAAGCGGTTGAGCTCGTTCATCACCTGGATCATTGCCCCCATGTCCGGGGTGCCGTGCTTGATGGGGCGATAGGTGGCGCGATCCAGCAGCTCGAAGTCACCCTGCTTGTTGAACTGGGTGATGGTGTTGTCCTGATAGATGGCAAAGTCATTCTGATCGCCGGCCAGCAGCCAGTTGCGCGGGCTGGTGTCGAACAGGCTGCGCCCCGTGCTGTAGTCGCGAGGGGGATTGCGTACCCCCAGCATGCCCTTCATCAGGGTCGGCACCAGATCCAGATGGCTGCTTGCCTGCTCCTGTGGCTGGCTCTCGACGCCGGGCCAGGCGAGGACCAGGGGAACCTGCACCTGATAGGGGGAGTAGTTGCTGCCATAGCCCCAGCTGTTGCTCTGGGTTTCGTTGAACTCCTGGCCGTGATTGGAGGTGATGACGACTATGGTCTGCTCGCTCAGACCCTGCTGCTGCAGCTGGGAGAGCATCTGCTCCAGCAGCTGGTCGGTGTAGAACACCGAGTTCTTGTAGCGATTCTCCAGCTTCTGCAGGTTCTCGGGTCTGTAGGCGGTAGCCGGGTTGAACCGGGTCAGCTCGGGCTGGAAGGGGCCCTTGAGGCTGGCGGGCACCTGATAATCTCCCGGGCTCGAGAGATAGACCAGGGAGAACCAGGGCCTGTCCGCGGTGCGCGTGCCAAGCCACTGCTGCCAGTCGCCGATGAGGCGAGTGTCATCACTCTGGCGGGAGACAAACACCTGCTTGCGCAGGCCGGCGAGCAGGCTCTGCTGATATTGCTTGGCGTCTTCCAGGGCACCGAACAGGCCGAACTGGTAGTCCTGGCGCAGCATCTCGTCAAACAGCACCGGCGGGCGCTTGTCGGCACGGATGTCGCCATAGTAGTGGCCGGGCAGCCCGTAGAAGAGGCCGAACATCCCCATGGCGTCATCGTTGCCGCCACTCATATGGCGTCTGTAGTTGAGGTGCTGATCCGCATAGCGCTGCAGATTGGGCATGTTGATGTTGTTGAGCATGTCGGCCCGCAGGGAGTCGACCACCACCACCAGCAGGTTCTTGTGCTCGCTCGGGGCACTCACGCTGAGGGGGCGCAGGGGATAGAGCAGGCGATGCTCGGCGCTGCCCTGGTTCTCGGCCTTCTTCTCATACTGCTCGAGATCGAGCCAGCCATGTTTGGCCAGGAAGCTTCGGGCTGTCATGGGGTAGGAGAGCGGGAAGTTGGCGCGCTGCATGGTGATGGGCTGATACAGGGTGGCATCGGCCCAGCTGTTGACCAGGTGAGTCAGCATGAAGCAGACCAGCAGGGCCAGCCCCACCTGATTGCCGTACTGGCGGCGCTTGCGCTTGTTGATCTTGCGCCACACATAGGCCGACAGCAGCAGCTGCAGCAGGAAGATGGTGGGCACGGCGACGAAGATGATGCTCCAGATAGAGCCCTCTTCGGTCTGGGCCTGATCCAGCAGCAGTTGCCACACCTGGCCATTCAAGTGGAACTTGAATAGCTGGAACACCTGGGTGTCGATGAGCAGCAGCACCTGCGCCAGGGTGGCGATGATGGCCGAAATGAAGCGCAGTGGCTTCTCCCTGGGCAGCACGAAACTCAAGGGGAAGACAGTCAGCAGATAGGTGACGAAGCTCAGGAACGAGAAATGGCCTATCCAGCTGACGATGAGATAGGTGACCCCGAGCGTGGTCGATGGCCAGCTGATGGAACCCAGATAGCGGGTCGCGATCAGCATGGCCAGGATGATGTTGAAGAAGGAGAACCAATGCCCCCAGGTGATCAGGCGAGAAACGTTATCACGATAGGGGTTGCCGGTTTCGACCATAATGATCCATCTGCTTGAAAAACATCAAAGAATGCGAAGAAACTCAGTGAGCATCGTGGCGATGATCCACCGAGGCGGTGAGCGCCTGGATGTACTTCTCGGTGATCGCCTGACGTTGGGCCGGGGCCATACCGTTGATGATGTTGGTGGTCAGGTTGCCAAGCACCATGAGACTGAGATCCACCGGCGCCTTGTGTTTCTCCAGGGCGGTGATCAGGTCGTTCATCAGGGCGTCAAACTGCTCGTTATTGTACTTTGATACGATGGGCATAATCTTGGGTTCATCTCGGTTCAAAGCGCCTTATAATACTTCACCCTTTCGGCTAACACTATGGCTTTGTGACATGAGTCTCGATATCGACAAGATCATTCTTCACTCCCTGCGCGCCGGCAATGACGGTCAGCCTCACGCCGATACCCGCAGTCAGACTCTGCCTGCCGACGAGGCGGTGCAAGGGCTGATGGCAGAACTGCATCGCATCTACAACGGCAAGGGTGGCAAGGGCTTCGGTTTCTTTGCAGACCCCGAAGCCGACGTTGCCGAGCTGGCAGAAGGTGAAGAGGCTCCCAAACAGCCGTCTCCGGCCTTTCGCATCGCCCTCGAACAGCTGCTGGGCGAGCAGACCGAATTCGTCCCCTTCTCTATTACCCTGACCCAGATGCTGGTCAAGCAGCTGGTGGAGCACGCCCTCGATGAGCAGGGGGTGCTGCTGATTGCCAAATACAACTATGTGGGGGTCGATTATCTGATGATCGCCCTGCTGGAGGGCAAGGAGAGCGTCACCGTCAGCGAGGCGCTGGAGCTGCGTCACATTCATTATCTGGATATCGGCAAACTCAACCTGGTGGCCCGCATCGATCTGACCGAGTGGAAAACCCAGCCGGACTCTCGCCGTTATATCACCTTCAGCAAGGGGCGGGTCGGCCGCAAGCTGGGGGACTTTTTCATGGACTTGCTGGGTGCCCGCGAGGGCATGGATGCCAAGGTACAAAATAAAGGCTTGCTGCAGGCGGTGGACGATTACTGCGACAGCTGCCAGCTCGAACCCGCCGAGCGCAATGATTACAAGAAGCAGGTCTTCAAATATTGCACCGAGCAGGCGAGCGCCGGTGAAGAGATCGAAATCAAGGAGCTCTCGGCAGAATTGCCGGGGGACGGCGATCTCGATTTTTACAGCTTCATCGGTCAGGAATATGAGCTGGAAGATCGCTTCCCGGCAGATCGCTCCACCCTGCGCGGTCTGACCAAGTTTGTCGGCTCAGGTGGCGGTCTGACGCTGAGCTTCGAGCAGAAATTGCTGAACAGCCGGGTCTTCTACGATCCCCAGACCGACACCCTGACCATCCGTGGCGTGCCGCCCAACCTCAAGGATCAGCTGCTGCGCCAGTCATAATGTGATCCAGTCACCATTTCTGGCAAAAAGGCACCGGAGTCCGCTCCGGTGCCTTTTTATTTAAGGGGGAGATGAGTCTGGAATCCGGCTTGGTACTTTTGTTAACACATTAAACAAAATAATGGAGTTGAAAGGGTTTTCAATGGGGTGAAACCCCTTTCAATGGTGTAAATTTATTTCTTTTCGGTAATTAATTTTCCATGCAAGGCCAAAAATATGGCGATAAATCCCGATAAGTCGCTGAAATAAGAAAATGTTTTCATAACTTTCTGGAAGAAAATACGTAATTGCATTTCAAAAATGCGAGGCGTGTCATGTGAGGCGTTGCAGGCTTGGGATAATATTCATCTCGCACACAATGCTCTTACAGCGCGGAACTAATACAAGGAAAGGCTCATGAAAAAGAAATTGCTGTCATCCCTGATCGGTCTGGCTACCCTGGGTGTGGCTTGCTCAGCCACTGCTGCGATTGACGAAGGTCAGCTGACCATCTGGATCAACGGTGACAAGGGCTACAACGGCCTGGCCGAAGTAGGCAAGAAGTTTGAAGCCGAGACCGGCATCAAGGTGACCGTCGCGCACCCGGACCAGGTAGAAGTGAAGTTCCAGCAAGCCGCCGCCACCGGCAACGGCCCGGACATCTTCTTCTGGGCTCACGACCGTTACGGTGAGTGGGTCAAGGCCGGTCTGCTGGTGCCAGTGACTCCGAACGCCGCCACCAAGGCCAAGTTCGAGCAGTTCGCCTGGGACGCCATGACTGTCGATGGCAAGACCTATGGCTACCCGGTCGCGGTGGAAGCCGTCAGCCTGATTTACAACAAGGATCTGTTGCCCAATCCGCCCAAGACCTTCGAAGAGATCGCCAAGATCGACGAAGACCTGAAGAAAAATGGCAAGCGCGCCATCATGTGGGCCTATGACACCCCCTACTTCAGCTATCCCCTGGTGGCTGCCAACGGTGGTTATGCCTTCAAGAAGACCGCCACCGGTTATGACGTGAAAGACACCGGCGTGGCCAACGCGGGTGCCAAGGCCGGCGTCGGCTACATCTCCGAGATGATCAAGTCCGGTCACCTGGAGAAGGGCATCGACTACGGTGTCATGGATGCCAAGTTCAACAAGGGCGAAGTGGCCATGATGATCAACGGTCCCTGGGCCTGGAGCAACCTGGACAAGAGCGGCATCAAGTACGGCGTAGCGCCGCTGCCGACCCTGAAGGGTAATCCGGCCAAGGCCTTCGTCGGCGTGCTGGGTGCCACCATCAACGCCGCCAGCCCGAACAAGGATCTGGCCATCGAGTTCCTGGAAAACTACCTGCTGACCGATGCCGGTCTGGCGCCGGTGAACGCCGACAAGCCGCTGGGTGCCGTGGCGCTGAAGTCCTTCCAGAAGACCCTGGAAACCGACCCCAACATCAAGGCCACCATGCAGAACGCCCAGAATGGCGAGCCGATGCCGTCCGTGCCTGAGATGAGCCGTTTCTGGTCTTCCTTCGAAACAGCCCTCAAGAACGTCACCTCTGGCCGTCAGAGCGTTGACGAAGCCCTGGATACCGCTGCCAAGCGCATCGTCCAGTAAGCTAGCACCAGGGAGGCCTTCGGGCCTCCCACTCTCTCCAATCTCTCTTGGCGCAATAAAGGTTAATTGGCATGGAAGTTGTACCTTCTATCGAATCCTATGCCGGTCCGAAGAAAGACAAGTACGTCTGGCTGAAGTGGACCATGGCGGCACTGATTGCAGTGCTTAATGGTTATGCGGCCGTGATGATGTATGCCAGCGGCGAGTGGGTGTTTGCCCTGCTCGATCTGGTGGTCGTTTCCGTCGGTCTCTATGTCTTCATGAACAAGAAGACCTATGCCCACCGCTATATCTTCCCCGGTGTGGCAGGCATGGTTGTTTTTATCATCTTCCCTCTTGCCTACACGATCGGCATCGCCTTCACCAACTATTCGGGGTCCAACTTGCTCTCTCTCGAGCAGGCACGGGATTTCCATCTGAAAAAAATCTATAAGGTGACCGGCGGTGAATTCGATTTCACCCTCCTGGGTGGTGAGAACAATCAGTTTCAGCTGCTGCTGCAACAGGACGACCAATCCTTTATCAGTCAACCCCTTACCCTGCTGAACAACAAGGCGCGTGAACTGACTGTCCGTGAGGGCAGAGTCCGTGACGAGCCACAGGTTGTTCAGCTGCAACCCCTGAACGGGGAAGCGGTCGACCAGGCGGCACCCATACGTGCCATCGTCGATCACCGTACTCACCTGAGCGCCCTGGATCTGGTGCTGCCCGATGGCACCATCCACCTGACCCTGAGCAGCCTGCGCAAGTTTGCGGCGCAAAAGCCCCTCTATACCCAGCTGGTTGACGGGGCCGTGCTCAAGTCCGGTGTCGTTATCAAGGACGGCAACCTGCTGCGGGACAACCAGAGCGGCGAGCTGATGCTGCCCAACGGTGACACCGGCTTCTATCAGTACATAGATGCTGATGGCCACTTCGTCGGCAAGGGCATTGCCCCTGGCTTCGTGGTGAGCGTGGGCTGGAAGAACTTCGTCCGCATCATGACAGACCCGGGTATCCAGGGTCCCTTCATGCAGATCTTCGTCTGGACGGTGATCTTCTCCGCCTGCTCGGTGGCCTTCACCCTGGCCATCGGCATGGTGATGGCGTGTCTGGTGCAGTGGGAGCAGCTCAGGGGGCGCGGTTTCTACCGGGTCATGCTGATCCTGCCCTATGCGATACCGGCGTTCATCTCGATCCTGGTGTTCAAGGGCTTGTTCAACC
The DNA here is from genome assembly GCF_023093515.1 of Aeromonas genomosp. paramedia. Taxonomy (NCBI): domain Bacteria; kingdom Pseudomonadati; phylum Pseudomonadota; class Gammaproteobacteria; order Aeromonadales; family Aeromonadaceae; genus Aeromonas; species Aeromonas genomosp. paramedia. The sequence continues at coordinate 299,824 of NZ_JAAROG010000017.1, read as the reverse complement.
AGAACTTCGGCGAGATCAACCTGTTCCTGGAAGCGGCGTTCGGCATCAAGCCGGACTGGTACACCACCCCCTTCCTGGCCAAGGTGATGATCCTCATCGTCAACACCTGGCTTGGCTACCCCTACATGATGATCCTCTGCATGGGGCTGCTCAAGGCCATCCCGGAAGATCTCTATGAGGCGTCCGCCATGGACGGTGCGGGTCCGGTACAGAACTTCTTCAAGATCACCGTACCGCTGCTGATGAAGCCGCTGACTCCCCTGTTGATTGCATCCTTTGCCTTCAACTTCAACAACTTCGTGCTTATCCAGTTGTTGACGAACGGGGCGCCGGACATCATAGGGGCCAGTACCCCGGCCGGGACCACGGATCTCTTGGTGAACTACACCTACCGGATCGCGTTCCAGGGCTCGGGTGGTCAGGACTACGGTCTGGCCAGTGCCATCGCCACCGCCATCTTCCTCATCGTCGGCGCGCTTGCACTGCTCAACCTGAAATTGTCCAAAGCGGACAAGCTGTAAGGAGGCTTCTCAATGGCTATCGTACAACCCAAATCAGTGAAATACCGGGTGTGGGCAACCCACCTGGTCATGTGGGGCTTCCTGGCGCTGATCATCTTCCCGGTGATCATGGTCATCGCCATCTCGTTCCGTAACGGCAACTTCTCGGTGGGGGAGATAATCCCCTCCAATCCGACCCTGGATCACTGGAAGCTGGCGCTCGGCATGTCCATCACCAACGCCGATGGCAGCATCACGCCGCCACCCTTCCCGGTGCTGACCTGGCTGTGGAACTCCATCAAGATCGCGGGCATCACGGCCCTGATGATAGTGGTGCTATCCACCACCTGCGCCTATGCGTTTGCCCGTCTGCGGTTCCGTGGCAAGCAGACCATATTGCAGGGGATGCTGATCTTCCAGATGTTCCCGGCGGTGCTGGCACTGGTGGCCATCTATGCGCTGTTCAACAAGATTGGCGACTACATCCCCTGGCTGGGTCTGAACACCCACGGCGGCCTGATCCTGGCCTACATGGGCGGCATAGCGCTGCACGTCTGGACCATCAAGGGCTACTTCGAGACCATAGACTCTTCCCTGGAAGAGGCGGCGGCCATCGATGGTGCGACCCCCTGGCAGGCATTCAGGTTGATCCTGCTGCCCCTGTCGGTGCCCATCCTGGCGGTGGTCTTCATTCTGGCCTTCATCGGCTCCATCACCGAGGTGCCCGTGGCCTCCATCCTGCTGCAGGATGTGAACAACCTGACCCTGGCGGTCGGTGCCCAGCAATACCTCTATCCGCAGAACTATCTGTGGGGTGACTTCGCCGCCGCCGCCGTGCTGTCCGGCCTGCCCATCACTGTCGTCTTCCTCATGGCGCAGCGCTGGCTGGTGGGTGGCCTCACCGCGGGTGGGGTGAAAGGTTAAGGTTTTAATGGCCGGGGGAGTGCTCCCCCGACTATCACGATTTGCACAGATTTCAGAGCGGAGCTCGTCATGGCTGAAGTAGTACTCAACAACGTTCGCAAAAACTACGATCCGGCTGTCCACAAGGACACGCTGCGCAACATCAACCTGGCCATCAAGGAAGGGGAGTTCATCGTCTTCGTCGGCCCGTCCGGCTGTGGCAAGTCCACTTTGCTGCGGATGATCGCGGGGCTGGAGGACATCACCAGCGGTGAGCTGACCATAGGCGGTCGTTACATGAACGACGTGCCGCCGGTGGAGCGCAACGTGGGCATGGTGTTCCAGTCCTACGCCCTCTACCCCCACATGAACATCTACGAGAACATGGCCTTCGGCCTCAAGCTCAAGAAGATGGACAAGGAGAACATCCACAAGCGGGTGATGCGTGCCGCCGAGATCCTGGGGCTCGAGCCCCTGCTGGACAGAAAGCCCAAGGCGCTCTCCGGCGGTCAGCGCCAGCGGGTCGCCATCGGCCGCAGCATAGTGCAGCAACCCCAGGTGTTCCTGTTTGACGAACCCCTGTCAAACCTGGACGCCGCCCTGCGGGTGAAGATGCGCATCGAGATCGCCAAGCTGCACAAGGAGCTCAACTCCACCATCATCTACGTGACCCACGATCAGGTGGAGGCCATGACCTTGGCCAACCGCATCGTGGTGCTGAGCCCCCTCAAGGGCGAGGCGACCACCAACCTGGAGCAGTTCGGCACGCCGCTCGAGCTCTATCACAACCCGGACAACAAGTTCGTGGCGGGCTTTATCGGCTCTCCCAAGATGAACTTCCTGGCAGGCGAGTTGCTGGAAATCGGCGAGCAGGAGTGCGTGGTCAAGCTGACCTCCGGCGATACCGTGCGTGCCCGGGTCGATGCCCGCAGCGGCGCCGTCGGTGACAAGGTGGAGCTGGGCATTCGCCCCGAGCATCTGGTGCCGCTGGATCATGCCCATGCCGACAGCCGGGTGAGCGGGGTGGTGCAGGTGGCTGAACACCTGGGGGCCGAGTCCTTCGTCTACATGGACGTGGATGGTCACGACTTCACCGTCAAGGCCAGCTCGGACGTGGACGTGGCCACCGGCGAGCAGTACAGCGTCGGCATTCCGGCCGAGGCCTGCTACCTGTTCGATGCCAAGGAGCAGGCGTTCCCCCGTACCGCCAGATATATCCGCACCTGATGGTGTTGTTGTGCAGGTTTCCGTAGTATTCAATGCCTTTTTGCCGGTCGAATGACCGGCTTTTTATTGCCTGCCGTGCGGGCAACCGGGCAGGCAGGGTGACGGGGATCAGGTATCGAGCGCGGCGGTGATGTCGGGCACGAAGGTCTGGCTGGTCAGGGGCGGGCGCTCATACCCCTCGGTCTTGATGGGGGGCAGCTTGATGGGCTCGTAGTGGATCGCCTCGTAGGGCACCTTGCCGAGCAGGTGGGCGATGCAGTTGAGGCGGGCGCGGCGCTTGTCGTCGGCCTCCACCACGAACCAGGGACAGTCCTCGGTATCCGTGTAGGTGAACATGTCATCCTTGGCGCGGGAGTACTCCACCCAGCGGGAGCGGGACTGCAAGTCCATGGGACTGAACTTCCAGCGCTTGATGGGGGTGTTGATGCGCTCCTTGAAGCGCTTCTCCTGCTCCTCGTCGCTGACCGAGAACCAGTACTTGATGAGGGTGATGCCGGAGCGAGTCAGCATCCGCTCGAACTCGGGGCAGGCACGCAGAAACTCGCGGTATTCGGCGTCGGTGCAAAAGCCCATCACCCGCTCCACCCCGGCCCTGTTGTACCAGGAGCGATCGAACAGCACCATCTCGCCCGCCGACGGCAGGTGGGCGGCATAGCGCTGGAAGTACCACTGGGTGCGCTCCCTGTCCGAGGGTGCGGGCAGGGCGGTGACCCGGCAGACCCGGGGATTGAGGGGCTCGGTGATCGCCTTGATGACGCCCCCCTTGCCGGCGGCGTCGCGCCCCTCGAACAGCACCACTACCTTGAGCCCCTCCTGCTTGACCCACTCCTGCAGCTTGACCAGCTCCTCCTGCAGCTGGGCCAGGTGGTGTTCATAGGTTTTCTTGTCCAGGCGCGGGCGTTTCTTGCTCTTTTCCTTCGGCATGATCTTCTCCTGTTCGAGTCCTTTTTGTGGGCCACCCCAGCTTGCACCAGGGAGGCGCCACTGCCAAGGGGGCGTGTTACACTGCCGCCCCGTCGCTGCCAGCAGAACAGAAGAAAACATGAAGCCATTGTATGGGTATGGCGATTGATACTGCCGCCTCATCAACCGCTGGCAATAGAAAAAATGAAGCCATTTATGGCGATTTTGCACGGCTGTCTCATCAGCAGCCGCTGGCAACAGGAGATAACATGAAGCATTTTATGGAGATAGCGGGCCGCCGCATGGCCTATCTGGACGAGGGGCAGGGCCCTGTGCTGCTCTTTGGCCACAGCTATTTGTGGGACAGTGCCATGTGGGCGCCACAAGTCGAGGCGCTCAAGGGCAGCTATCGCTGCATCGTCCCCGAGCTCTGGGGCCACGGTGATTCCGACGTGCTCCCTGACGGTGGCTGCACCCTGGCAACCCTGGCCCGGGATCACCTGGCACTGCTCGATGCCCTCGGCATCGAGCAGTGCGTGCTGGTGGGGCTGTCGATTGGTGGCATGTGGGGCGTGGAGCTCGCCAGGATGGCCCCGGCGCGGCTCAAGGGGCTGGTGCTGATGGATACCTTCGTTGGCTGGGAGCCCCAGATCCCCTGCGAGCGCTACCTCGGCATGCTGGCCATGATAGAGCAGCTGGGGACCCTTCCTGCCCCCGTCATCGAGCAGGTGGCTCCGCTCTTCTTTGCCCATGAGCCGGATCCCGCCCTGATGAGCGGCTTCAAGGCGCGGCTCGCCCAGTGGCCAGAGGACCAGGTGGCGAGTCTGGTGGCGGTGGGGCGCAGCTTCGTGACCCGGGAGGATCGCATCGAGTGGCTCGAAGAGATGGCGATGCCGAGCCTGGTGATGACAGGCTGCGAGGACAAGGCGCGCCCGGTGCTGGAGGGGTATCTGATGGCCGAGGCGCTGGCCTGCCCCTTCAGGGAGATACCGGGGGCGGGCCACATCTCGACCCTGGAGAACCCCGAGTTCGTCAACCGGGCCCTGGCCGAGTTCCTGGCCACCCTGTGATGGCCGCATGATGGCTGCGAGTCACATCAAACAAGAAGGGAGCCCATGGCTCCCTTCTTGCTGGTTGGCGGTTGGGTTACCAGATATAGCCCACGGCGAAGCCGGCGTAGAGCTCCCCCTTGTGCTGGACTATGGGACTGTTGGCGATGTCGTCGTCGTAGCGCTCGTAGTTGGCGGCAAACATGCCGATCCAGTGGGGGCTGAAACGGTAGCTGGTGATGATGGCCGCCATGGGGGAGAGGGTGGTGCCCGTGTCCCAAGCCGGGCGCAGCCCCGTGGCCTCGCCCCCCGAGACGCCGCCAAAGTAGTAGTTCGCCATCTTGTCGCTGCGGATCATCATCCCCATGCCGGGCATGATGAGCAGCCTGTCCCGCAGTATGGGGAAGTCGGCCCACAGCAGCAGCTCCTGGCCGTTGCTGCGCCCGGTCACGTCCGTGCTGAGGCGGGTGCTGAGCAGGGCATAGGGGGTGATGAGGCTGGCGCCTATGCCCCCTTCCAGCTGCCACTTGCGCTGCTCCATGCCGGCCAGCTCGGGGGCATCGTCGGGATCCAGGTTGCCAAAGCGCATCCTGCCGTAACCGTAGGCGGCGAAGCTGTCATCCTTGTGAAAGTAGTAGCGGGCCCTGTCCCCGAGGAACATGAACTGCTCGCCGAAGTAGATGAAACCCGGTATCGCGAGGGCCGTGTCATCCTGGCCCTGATAGCGGGCATCGCCACCGATGACGGCGCCACCCAGTACCAGTCCCTTGGGCACCGGGCTGGTGGGGCTGTCCTGCACGAAGATATCGAGGGAGCCGAGATCGACCTCGGCCCGGGCCTGGGTCGCGAACAGCAGGGTCAGGAGTGCGCCAAGCGCGGCGCTGTGCAGGGGACGGACAGGGGGCATGGCGTGATCCTTCATGGGTCGGGGCTGGCAGAGCATACTGCCGACAACCTTGTCAGTGAAGCCTGTTTTTATTTCAAATTCAAGTTGATAGCATCATTGTGCCGCACCTGGATTCAGGCGGGAACCGAGTCCGGGGACCATGAGTTCGCGGGAATAAAAAAGAGAGGCGAAAGCCTCTCTTCTCATCAGGGGGCGGGGCGGGGCGCCTCGTCCCGCTTGGGCCAGGCGTTGAGCACGGCTTTCACCAGGGTCGCCAGGGGAATGGCGAAGAATACCCCCCAGAAGCCCCAGAGCCCGCCGAACACCAGCACGGCAACGATGATGGCCACAGGGTGCAGGTTGACCGCCTCGGAGAAGAGCAGGGGCACCAGCAGGTTGCCGTCGAGGGCCTGAATGACCAGATAGGCCACCATCAGCCAGGCGAAGTCCGGGGTCAGTCCCCACTGGAACAGGGCCACCATGGCGACGGGCACGGTCACCGCCACCGCCCCTATGTAGGGGATGAGCACGGAGAAGCCGACCGCCACCGCCAGCAGCACCGAGTAGCGCAGCCCCATCAGGGCGAAGGGGATGTAGGTCGCCACCCCGACGATGAGGATCTCGATCACCTTGCCGCGGATGTAGTTGATGATCTGGTCGTTCATCTCCACCCAGACCCGGTTGACCAGGGTGCGGTTGCGGGGCAGGAAGCGGCGCAGGCCGCTCATCAGCACCTGCTTGTCCTTGAGCATGAAGAACACCATCAGGGGCACCAGGATGGCGTAGATGAGGATGGCCACCACGTTGATGAGGGAGCTGAGGGAGGCGCTCACCAGCTGCTCCCCCCCGGCCAGAATGCGCTGGCGAATGTTGTCTATGATAGTCTCGACCAGGCTGACGTCGATGATCTCGGGGTACTTTTCCGGCAGGGTGCGCACCGCGTCCTGGGCATGGGCCAGCATGGAGGGCGCCTCCTTGGCGAGGTTGACCCCCTGGCTCACCAGTGTGGGGATGAGCCCCAGCAGCATCATGGTGGTCACAGAGAGAAACAGCAGCAGCACCAGGCTGGTGGCCAGGGGGCGGGAGAGCCCGGTGCGTTGCAGGCGGCTGACCGGCCACTCCAGCAGATAGGCCATCACCACGGCCACCAGCAGGGGGGCCAGCAGATCGCCGAACAGCCAGAGCACGGCGAAGCAGAACACCAGCAGCAGGAACAGGGTAACGGCATCGGGGTCGGAAAAACGGGTCTGATACCAGCGCTTCAATACATCTAACATCGAGGCTTCCTTGGTTTTACCTTGTCATCAGGATGGAAAGGGGCAGCCCGGAGTCTGGCGACATCATGATGGCCGGCTCCCGACCACGAGCAGCAGGGAGAGGCGGGCGGCGGACTCCTCCAGGGGGCGGACGCTGTGACCCAGGCGCTGCAGGTAGGCCGGAATGTCCTGCCGGGAGCCTGCATCCCCCAGTATGAGGTGCAGGGATTGGCCGGGTCTTGCCTGGCGCAACCAGAGCTTGAGCCGGATCAGCGGCTCGGGACAACGCCAGGGTGTCAGGTCGAGCTGTTCCATGAGGATTCCATCGCGTGCGTGGTGGCTATTATGGCCGTGATACCAGTATGAAACAACGCTTGTGGGCCTTGATGGGCAAGGGTATTCTGCCCGAGCCCCTTCTGATGGAGATAGAAATACTGTGGCCCGTTTTTCCCCCTTGATGGCATCGCTTCCCCTGCTGGCATCCCTGATGAGCGCGACCTTTCAGGCTCAGGCGAACAACCAGCTGCCCGACATCGGCACCGCCGGGGTTGCCGCCCTGCCCATCGAGCAGGAGGTGCGTTATGGCAATGCCTTCATGCGGTTTGCCCGGGCGGGCTTGCCCATCATCGATGATCCCGTGCTGAACGAATACATCGACGATCTGGGTCAGCGCCTGCTCACCAATGCCGACGGGGTGCGTTTCCCCTTTACCTTCTTCCTCATCAACGATCCCAGCATCAACGCGGCCGCCTTCCTCGGCGGGCGGGTCAAGGTGCACACCGGCCTCTTCCTCTACGCCGACGACGAGAGCGAGCTGGCCTCGGTGCTGGCTCACGAAATCACCCACGTGACCCAGCGCCACATCGCCCGTTACATGGAGGCGCAGGCGAGCAGCTCGGCCATGACCCTGGCCGGTCTGGTGGGCTCCATTGCGCTGGCGGTGATCAACCCCACTGCCGGCATAGCCGCGCTGCAGACTACCCTCGGGCTCTCCATGCAGTCGGCCATCAACTATACCCGTGACAACGAGTACGAAGCGGACCGCATCGGCATGAAGACGCTCTATGATGCCGGTTTCGATCCCATGGGCATGGCCAGCTTCTTCCAGAAACTGGCGGCGGAGTACCGCTACGCCAGCAAGCCGCCCGAGATGCTGCTCACTCACCCCCTGCCGGAGACCCGGATCAGCGAAGCCCGCGCCCGCGCCAACAGCTATGGCCGCCGTGCCTTGCCCCCCAGCCTCGACTTCTGGCTGGCCAAGGTGCGCATCCAGGTGCGTTATGGCACCGAGAGCCCCCAGGCGCTGCTCACCTATTTCGACAGCCGCCTGCAGAAGGGAGACTACCCCCTCAAAGACGCCGCCACCTATGGCAAGGCGCTGGCCCTGCTGCAGCTCAAGCGCACCGACGAGGCCGATACCCTGATGCAGAGTCTGGCCGCCCGCCATCCGGAGGATCTCTTCGTGGTGGATGCCCTGACCGACATCGATCTCGCCAAGGGGCGCAGCGCCCAGGCCATCGCCCGGCTGGAGCGCTTCCGCACCCGGATGCCGGACAACGAGGTGGTGGTGGTCAACCTCGGCAACGCCTATCTGGAGGCGGGCAACTACAAGAAGTCCATCGCCCTGCTGGATCCTTACGCCCGTGAGCACGACGAGAACAGCCTGGCCTGGAGCCTGCTGTCGGATGCCTATCGCAAGGCGGGACGGATGACGGATCTGCACATGGCGCGGGCGGAGACCCTCTCCCTGCGCGGTGACTACCAGGCGGCCATCGACGAGCTGATCGTGGCCCGTGGCACCACCAGCGACAAGCTGACCCTGGCCCGCATCGAGGCGCGCATCACTCAGCTGGAGCGGGCGAAGAAGGATCTGGACAGCCTGAAGGGCTAGTCCGGCTCACCGCGCCTGCATGCAACGGGGTGCACCAGAGATGGTGCACCCCGTGTCGTCATGGGGCCATCAGGGCCGTGCCGAGGAGACTTGTGTGGCGGCCCAGGCCCGGATGGCGGCGAGCTTGTGCTCATCGAGCTCCCCCACCAGGGTCTGCTGCAACTGCCCCTTGCCGTCGAGCAGGTAGCTGGTGGGCAGCGCGCCAGGCCTTGGGAAGGGGAGGCTGGCCTCATCGAGGGGGATCATCAGGGGCACGGCTATCTGATGGCGCCGGGCCAGCTCGGCCAGCTCGCCGGGGGAGGCGGGATCATAGTTGATGGCTATGACCCCTATCTGTCCCTCCCGGTGCAGCGCCGCGAGCAGGGGCATCTCCCGCAGGCAGGGGGCGCACCAGGGGGCGAAGTAGTTGACCAGCAGCGGCTTGCCCGCCAGGGCGCTCAGGCTGATGTTGTTGCCCGTCCCGTCGGTGAGCTGGGGCGCCGGGCTGCAGGCTCCCAGCAGGGCGGCCACAATCAGCCAACAGATTCGTTTCATTTCCATATCCTTCCCGCTTACCCTGCCCATCTGTTTCCCCTACAATAGCGCCATTTGTTGTCCCATCTTGCAATATCAGGGAGTTACCATGAGCGAGACCCAAATCTATCACAACCCGCGCTGCTCCAAGAGCCGTGAAACCCTGGCCTTGCTGGAACAGCAGGGGATAGCCCCCGAGGTGGTGCTCTATCTGGAACAGGCGCCGAGCGAGGATGATATTCGCATCCTGCTGGGTCAGCTCGGGTTCGCCGATCCGCGCCAGCTGATGCGCACCAAGGAGGATCTCTACAAGGAGCTGGGGCTCAGCGAAGTGAACGGCGATGCCCTGATCGCCGCCATGCACCAGCATCCCAAGCTCATCGAGCGCCCCATCGTCATCAGGAATGGTCAGGCCCGCATCGGCCGTCCGCCCGAGCAGGTGCTGGAGATCCTCAAGTGAGCACCCGCTTCGCCCGTCTGCTGACCCTGGTCGGTTTCTTCGGCCTGCTGGCCTGGGTCATCCTCTGGCATCTGTGGCTCTCTCCCCACCCGGATCTTAACCCCTGGTTGCTGCCGGTGATCTGGACTGTGCCGCTGCTCTTCCCACTCAAGGGCATAGTGCAGGGCAACCCCTACACCCATGCCTGGGGCAACTTCGTGCTGATGCCCTACTTCCTCCACGCCCTCACCCTGATCACCACGGATGAGGGGGAGCGGTGGCTGGCGGTGGTGGAGCTGGTGTTCACCACCCTGGCCTTCGTCGGCACCATCTATTACGCCCGTCTGCGCGGCCGCGAGCTGGGTCTGAGCATTCGCAAGAAGAAGGATGAAGCCCGCTAATAGCGCCCTCTCAACGCCCCGCTCGGGGCGTTTTTCATTGTGTTGATCCTGCCTCGTCCTGGCCCCTGCGGTAGTGGGTGAGTTGCCGCTCACTAAAGCGCATCACCTCGGGGTAGAAGCGCAGAAACCCCCGTTCGCAGTCGCGCCAGCGGCCCTCATCCAGGGTATGGAGCGCCTCCCCCAGCAGTAGGGGGCGACGCAGGCGCCGGCCTATGCCGTTGAGGGCCTGACTCAGCCCCTCCCGATGCCGGTACGAGGCGATCCAGTCCTGCTCGGCCATCCGCCTGAGGGCCATTGGCAGGCCATCCGGCAGGCGGGCGTGATCCGCCAGCAGCTGGCCATAGCTCTGCCGCAGGAAGCGGGGCAGGGGATCCGGGCAAAATTGTTGCCAATGGCGGCTCAGCCAGTGGTCGTAGAGCATGTCCACCAGGATGCCGCCAAAGCGGCGCCAGGGTGCCTCGAAGCAGGCGACCGCCGCCCTGTGCTCGGGGTGGGCATCGGTGAAGGCATCTATCTTGCGGTGCAGCCAGATCCCCTCGTCGAAATGGGCCGCGAGGCCTGTGGGCAGGGGCCCCTTGACGAAGTCCCCCAGCAGGTTGCCGGTGAGGGAGCTTCGGGTGTGGGCCGCCAGATGGAGGTGCGCCAGGTAATTCATGGGATCAGGGTCGTGTGCGGGTCCATGGCAAGGTGCTCAGAGCCTAGAGGATCCTGGTTCTGTTGACCATGGCCAGGATGTGGCGTTGGCCCCACAAGCCCCTCTTGCAGGGCAAATTTGAGGCGTGCTAAGGTGGCTCTCATCTTTGTCACAGGACGCGACAGACCATCATGATGCGCAAAGCCAGAGGTTTCTTTCTGGCCTTCTACTTCAAGCCTTTCTACCTCTCCGAGTGGTTCGACGAATAGATCGAGGCCCCGGAGCAGCTCATTGACGCCCACCGATCATTGATATCTGTCGATCATTGATACCCACGGGGGCGTGATCTCGCTCATCCGCGTTTTGCCGCTTGTTGGCCATCGCCTGCCCACGCTTGCGATGCCTTGACCGCGCCTGTGCGCTTTGTAATGGAGTACTCATGATGAATACCAAACTGACCCTGTCAGCCCTGTTTGCTGCCTGCCTGCTCACCACCCCCGTCACGGCCAAGGAGTGGAAAACCGTGCGCTTCGGTGTGGAAGGCGCCTATCCCCCCTTCTCCTGGACCGATGCGTCGGGGGAGATCAAGGGCTTTGACATCGATCTCGCCCATGCCCTGTGCCAGCAGATGGCCGTCAAGTGCGAGCTGGTGGCGCAGGATTGGGATGGCATGATCCCGGCCCTGCTGTCGCGCAAATACGATGCGATCATCGCCGCCATGTCGATCACCGACGAGCGGCGCAAGAAGGTGGATTTCACCGAGAAATATGCCCATATCCCCAACCGCTTCGTGGCGGCCAAGGGCACCGAGCTGGCGCTGACCCCGGCGGGGATAGCAGGCAAGCGCATCGGTGTGCAGCGCGCCACCACCCACGACAAGTACCTGACGGACAACTTTGGCTCCGATGTCACCATAGTGCGTTACGGCAATGCCGACGAGGCCTATCTCGATCTGAAGGCGGGCCGGGTGCTGGCCTTGCTGGCCGATGCCTCGGCCATCGATCAGGGGCTGCTCGGCAAGGCAGGCGGGGACAAGTTCGAGTATGTGGGGCCGGCCCTGACCGATCGCCAGTGGTTTGGTGACGGCATGGGGATTGCGGTGCGCAAGGGCGATCAGGATCTCAAGGCCAAACTGGACGAGGCGATCAAGACCCTGCGGGCCAATGGCAAGTATCAGGAGATCAACCAGAAGTACTTCAAGTACGATATCTATGGTGGCTGATGGGGGGAGGGAGCTTGCTCCCTCTCTTTTTTCGCGGCAAGTGGTGATGAAGCAAGGAGATGACCCATGTTGACCCTGATCGAGGGTGCGGAAATTCATAGCCCGGCCCCGCTCGGCCAGCAGGATCTGCTGGTGGCCGACGGCCGCATCGCCTGGCTGGGCAAGGGGCTGACGGTCCCCCCTGACTGGCCGCTGGTGCGCGTCGACGCTCGTGGCCGCTATCTGGTGCCCGGGCTGGTGGATCCCCTGGCCCACATCACGGGGGGCGGTGGGGAGGGGGGGGTTGCCTTCCGTACCCCTGAACTCGCGGCGGGGGAGGCCCTCAAGGCCGGGGTCACCACGCTGGTGGCGGCGCTCGGCACCGACAGCCTGACCCGCACCCCGGCCCAGGTACTCGGCAAGGTGCGCGAGTTTCGCGCCGCCGGGGTGAGCGCTTACATGTATACCGGCTCCTATCACCTGCCGGTCAAGACCCTCACCGGCAGAGTGGAGTCGGACATCATGCTGATCCCCGAGGTGCTGGGGGTGGGGGAGCTGGCCATCAGCGATCACAGATCCAGTGCGCCGACTCATGACGAGCTGGCGCGGCTGGTGAGCGAGGCGCGGGTGGCCGGGCTGCTCGCGGGCAAGAGCGGGATCAGCTTCTTCCACGTCGGGGATGGCCGCGGGGCCCTGGCACCCCTGCGGGCCCTGCGCGATGGCACCGACATCCCCCTGCGCCAGCTCTACCCCACCCACTGCAACCGCAACCCCTGGCTCTTTGCCGAGGCCATCGACTGGGGCCGGGCGGGGGGCTGGATCGATCTCACCACCTCGAGCTTCCCCGAGCTGCTGGACGACGGGGAGCAACTGGCGGCAGAGGCGCTGGTGGCGCTGCTGGCGGCCGGGGTGCCTGCCGATCGCATCAGCTTCAGCTCGGATGCCAACGCCAGCCTGCCGCGCTTTGACGGCGAGGGGCGCCTTGTGGAGATGCGCTGCGGCCAGATTGCCAGCCTGTGGCAGGAGTGCGTCCGTGCCTGCGCCCTCGGGGTGTCGCTCGAGGTCGCCCTCGGGGTGGTCACGGCCAATCCGGCGCGGGCCCTGGGGCTGGCGGGCAAGGGGGTGATCGGAGTGGGGCAGGATGCGGATCTGCTGCTGATAGCACCGGAGCACCTCGCCATCGAGAGGGTGATGAGCGGCGGCCAGTGGCGAACCTGAGCCAGTGTGCGCCCGTCAGTAAACGAAAAGCCCGGCACTGCTGCCGGGCTTTTGTTCGCCTGGGGGCTTTCTCCAGACTCAGATAGCGAGGAAGCCCAGGATCAGGATGGGGCCGAGCAGGCTCAGGATAAAGCCCGAGACGATGGCCACAGGAACCACCTGGATGCCGCCGGATTTCTGGATGACCGGCAGGGTGAAGTCCAGCGCGGTGGCACCGCCGTAACCGATGGCGGCGGAGGGGTGGCGACGCATCAGCACCGGAATGATCAGGATGGCGATGAGCTCGCGCCCCAGATCGTTGATGAAGGCGGCGGAGCCGAGCACAGGCCCCAGCTTGTCGGCCACCAGGATGCCGGAGAGCGAATACCAGCCGAAGCTGGAGCTCATCGCCAGACCATGGGCAAAGGGCATGCCCAGCAGTTGTGAGGCCAGCAGGCTGCCGAGCCAGCTGCTGAGGATGACGGTGGCGGCTATCTTCATGCCCCAGGGGTTGAGCAGGATCTGGCGCAGCCGCATGCCGGAGTTGCGCATCTGGATGCCGATGAGCAGCAGCAACAGCATCAGGGCCCACTCGCTCCACTTGTCGATGGGCAGGGCGCGCAAGTCCACCAGCAGCCCCAGCAGCACGCCGCCGAGCACCACGAAGCAGAGCTGGAGCGACTCCCACAGCAGATGCAGCTTGCTCGGCATCCTGGCGTCGCTCGACTCGTGGGTGGGGGGACTGCGTCTGTCCAGCCACCAGAGCGCCAGCAGGTTGCAGGCGGTGATGGCGGCCAGCATCACCCCGGCCACCTTGAAGATCACCGCCAGGTTGCTGCCGAGGTTCTCCACATAGGCCAGCCCCAGCCCCATCAGGAACAGGATGAGATAGACCATCTTGCCGAGGGATTGATTGATCAGCTTGATGAGCCGGGTGGAGGAGAGGGGGACAAGATAGCCGACACCTAACGGCAGCAGGATCAGCAACACATTCAGCAACATTGGGGCCTCGGTCACAAAACTGGGAAAACGACACATTACCACTACTTATTGGCCAAGAGTCATAAATCCACGAGTTTGTATGCCTCATTCGACCCTTTTTTTATCGGTTTGTTACTTTCCCATGGCGAGACCGCCTTCCCGGAGCCCTCTGATCTCGGGCCGTCATCGCCAATAAAATCAATTCCATTCAGAAAAAAGTGCGTTTTGTTCAGCCGAAGCGGGGTGAATAAAGTGACTCTGAACGGCTTCTGACTGAAATGGCTGAATCTTCTTGCTACTGGTGCGTTCCGGGTATAAAAAGGCGGTATCCCGGAGGTGGTGCAAAGCGGATTTTATGCAGACAAAGTGCTGAAAAATACCGCCAAGGCCAATAAAAATACAGATAAACCACTAAATACCTCGGTTCTGTATTGTTTTTTAACTACCTGAATGATATTTTCGCTGAAGGTTGCCATCGGTTAACTTTTTGTTAAATTCACGATGGTGGAGTCACGCCGTAGCGGCGTCTAGGGACAGACAAGGTTGTAATGGATGAGCGACGTTGCCGCACTGGAAGTTCGTGAACTGCACAAGTATTTTGGCACCCACGAAGTGCTCAAGGGCATCGATATGACGGCCCGCAAGGGGGATGTGATCTCCCTGATCGGCTCCTCGGGTTCGGGGAAGTCGACCTTTCTACGCTGTATCAATCTGCTGGAAACCCCCTCTTCCGGCACGGTCTCACTCCATGGCGAGCTGATCCGCATGAAGAGCAATCGGGCCGGCGAACGCCTGCCTGAGGACATGCGTCAGGTGGAGCGCATTCGCAGCCGCCTGGCCATGGTGTTTCAAAGCTTCAACCTCTGGTCCCACATGACCATCATGCAGAACATCATCGAAGTCCCGATCCAGGTGCTCAAGGTGCCCCGTGCCGAGGCCATCGCCAAGGCGGAGCAGCTGCTCAACCGGGTAGGGCTGTGGGAGCGGCGCGACTACTACCCAGGCCACCTCTCCGGCGGCCAGCAGCAGCGGGCGGCCATCGCCCGTGCCTTGGCGGTCGAGCCCGAGGTGATGCTGTTCGACGAGCCCACCTCGGCGCTCGATCCCGAGCTGGTGGGGGAGGTACTCGGCCTGATGCGCGAGCTGGCGGAAGAGGGGCGCACCATGCTGGTGGTGACCCACGAGATGTCGTTCGCCCGTGACGTCTCCAACAAGGTGATGTTCCTGCACCAGGGACGGGTGGAGGAGGAGGGCAATCCCAAGGAGATCTTCGCCCATCCCAAGTCTGAGCGGTTCAAGCAATTCATCTCTTCCATCTATTGATGGAGGAGCGGTATTTTCAATATTCTGCGTTTTCAACGATCGACGTGTTTATCAAGGAGAGATACATGAACAAGCTGATGCTGGCGACTGCCGTGATGACGGCCCTGTGTTCCGGTAGCCTGATGGCCAAGGAGTGGAAAGAGGTACGGATCGGGGTGGAAGGTGCCTATCCCCCCTTCTCCTGGACCGAGCCGAGCGGCGAGGTGAAAGGCTTTGACATCGACATCGCCAACGCCCTGTGTGAAGAGATGAAGGTGAAGTGCACCCTGATCAAGCAGGATTGGGATGGCATCATTCCGGCGCTGCTGTCACGCAAGTATGACGCCATCATCGCCACCATGGACATCACCGAAGAGCGCAAGAAGAAGGTGGACTTCACCCAGAAGTACCAGCACATTCCGGCCCGCTTCGCCGCCAAGAAAGGCACCGAGGTGCAGCTCGACAAGGCCTTCATGGATGGCAAGACCATCGCCGTGCAGCGTGCCACCTCCATGGACACCTACATCACAGACAACTTCCCCAATGCCACCATCAAGCGCTACGGCACCGCGGACGAGGCCTATCTCGATCTGAAATCCGGCCGGGTTGACTATGTGATGGCCGACTCCGCCGCCATCAGCGACGGCCTGCTGAAGAAAGAGGGCGGCGACGCCTTCGAGTTCGTAGGGCCCAAGCTGACCGATCCCAAGTGGTTTGGCGAGGGTGCCGGCATCGCGGTGCGCAAGGCTGACAAGGATCTGAAAGAGAAATTCAATGCCGCCATCCTGGCCCTGCGCGCCAACGGCAAGTACAAGGAAATCAACGACAAGTACTTCGACTTCGACGTGTACGGCGAGTAACTCCCAGGCGCGCTACTCTGGTAGCCGCCGAAGGGATTGCGGCGGATCATCACGACAGGTTGACCCTCGTCTGTCCTCATCGGGCCCGTTGTCTCTCGCAAGGGAGCGATGGGCCCGCTTAGTTGCAATGGAGCTGCATGTGTTTGGTTTGAAAGGATATTGGGACGGGCAAGCCCGCTCAATGCGTTGCAATGGAGCCGCATATGTTTGATTTGAAAGGATACGAAACCTCCCTGCTGGAGGGGGCCTGGGTCACCCTGGAGGTGGCGCTGGCCTCTCTGCTGCTGGCGCTGGTGCTCGGCATGCTGGGGGCGCTGGCCAAGCTCTCCCCCTACAAGTGGGCGCGCGGCATCGCGACCGCCTACACCACCGTCATTCGCGGCATCCCGGATCTGGTGCTGATGATGTTGCTGTTCTTCGGCGGCCAGGTGCTGATCAACGGGATCTGCACCTGGGTCAACGAGGCCTACAACAACTACCTGCTGGAGAGCAACCCGAGCCAGGAGTGGGTCTCCCTGCTGCCGGATTACATCGACATCAGCCCCTTTGCGGCCGGGGTCGCCACCATAGGCTTCATCTTCGGCGCCTACATGACCGAGACCTTCCGTGGCGCCATCCTGGCGGTGGACAAGGGGGAGCTCGAGGCGGCGCGCGCCTTTGGCATGCGGGCGACCCAGGTGTTTGTGCGGATCCTCTTCCCCCAGATGATGCGCCACGCCCTGCCTGGCTTTGGCAACAACTGGCTGGTATTGCTCAAAACCACGGCCCTGGTCTCCATCATCGGGCTCGATGACATGGTGCGAAAGGCGTCCCTGGCGGCGGGCTCGACCCAGCAACCCTTTACCTTCTACATGGCGGTGGCGTTGATCTTCCTGATCTTCACCGCAGTCTCGACCTCGGCGCTCAAGTGGGCCGAGCGTCACTACGCCATCAAGACGAGGTAAGCCATGCCGTATTCAATGCAGTCATTCGTTTATTGTGATCGTCGCGGTGTCAGTGCCGAGCGTATCTCCATCACGATCAAGACGAGGTAAGCCATGGATTTCTCCATCATTCTCACGGAGTGGCCCACCTACTGGGAGGGCTTCTATACCACCATCTGGCTGGTGGCGGCCTCCCTCATGCTCGGCCTCATGCTGGCGGTGCCGATGGGCATTCTGCGCAACAGCCGCAACTGGCTGATCAAGGGGCCGATCTGGGCCTATATCTACTTCTTCCGCGGCACCCCGCTGCTGGTGCAGCTGTTCATCATCTACTACGGCGCCGCCCAGTGGGAGTGGCTCAAGAACGGCCCTGCCTGGGTGCTCTTCTCCGAGGCCTGGTTCTGCGCCCTGCTGGCGTTCACCCTCAACACAGGTGCCTATACCGCCGAGATAGTGCGCGGCGCCGTGCTGAACATGCCAAAGGGGCAGATTGAGGCGGCCAGTGCCTTCGGCATGAGCCGCTGGCAGACCCTCACCCGCATCATACTGCCCAACTCGTTTCGCCGTGCGCTGCCCGCCTACAGCAACGAGGTGATCTTCATGCTGCAGGGCTCGGCGGTGGCGGGCATCATCACCATAGTCGACCTGACAGGTGCGGCGCGGATCATCAACTCCCGCTACTACAGCCCGTTCGAGGCCTTCCTGACCGCAGGTCTGCTCTACATGCTGCTCACCTTCGCCATCGTCTGGCTGTTCAAGAAGTGGGAGGCCCGCTGGCACGCCCACCTGCGCCCCCGCAGCGTGTGACCTGATACAAAAGCCAGAGACAAAAAAGCCCGCAGTCGCGGGCTTTTTTTGGATCACGGGGCAGACTCAGCGCCCCAGATACTCCCTGTCGAAGAAGGTATTGACCCAGTGGGGTCGGTAGACGGCGAGCAGTGTCATGGCCATTCCGTTGAGCAGGGCCTCGGGGAAGAGCAGCAGCGGCCAGATGGAGAGGTAGTCGGCAGTGATGGTGTGCCAGGGGTAGGCGCCGCTCATCCCCATCAGCAGGGCACTGGCGAGGATCTTGACCGAGATGCTGAGCGCCCCCCCAAGAAAGGCGGCCACGAACAGGTAGACGAAGAGGTGGCGGGGCAGCCAGGCCCAGCTTGCGAGAAACAGCAGCCAGCTGGTGGCCACCGGCAGGGCGACGCCGATGAGCGCCTGCCAGCCGAACTGCGCCAGATCGGTGACACCAAAGGCCCCGAGGATCAGCAGGGTGAGGCAGGGGGCGAGCAGGGCGAGGCGCCAGCCCAGCAGCAGGGTCAGGGTGGTGAGGCCGAGAAAGTGGATCTCCAGCCCCTCATGGAGGCCGGCCCGCAGGGTCCAGAGCGGCACCAGGACGATGGCGCTCCCCAGACAGAGGTGCTGATAGAGGGGGTTGCCGTGGAGGGTGCGCAGCAGGGAGGCGCGCAGGCTGAAGGCGAGCAGCACCAGCCAGAGCAGGAGGGCGGCGACTTGTCCTTCACTCATGGCCTGTTCCCCCGGATCTCACTGCCCGGTGATGAGCCCGGGCGCTGGCGGCGCAATAAAAAGAGGCCGCCCAGTCCCGGGCGGCCTCCTGTCTCAATACTTCACGTTGGGATGGTACTTGCCGAGGATGCCCTGGACCCTGTCCATGGTCTCCTTGCTGGGGGGCTTGATCCCGGTCAGATCGTAAGTGTCTCCCAGCACGTCCCACTTGTGCTTGCCGAGTTCGTGGTAGGGCAGCAGCTCCACCTTCTCGACGCACTCCCCCAGCTCGGCGATGAACTGGCCGAGCCCTTCGGCGCTCTCGTCATCGTCGGACCAGGTAGGCACCACCACGTAGCGGATCCACATGGTCTGGCCGCGGGATGCCAGGTAGCGGGCAAACTCCAGGGTGTACTTGTTGCTGACATGGGTGAGGGGGATGTGCTTCTCGTCGTTGATCTGCTTGATGTCGAGCAGCACCAGGTCGGTGTTGTCGAGCACCCGATCGAGCAGCTCGTCGTAGTGACGCACGAAGCCGTTGGTATCCAGGCAGGTGTGGATCCCTTGCGCCTTGCAGGCGGCAAACAGCTCGGCGATGAACTCTTGCTGCAGCATGGCTTCCCCACCGGAGGCGGTGACGCCGCCGCCCGAGGCATTCATGAAGTGGCGGTAGCTGGTGAGATCCTGCATCAACTCGGGCACCGTGACCTCGCGGCCGCCCTGGGTGTCCCAGGTGTCCCGGTTGTGGCAATACTTGCAGCGCATCAGGCAGCCCTGCATGAACACGATGAAGCGGATGCCGGGGCCGTCGACTGTGCCGCAGGTCTCGACGGAATGGATCCGGCCAATGATGTCGGGATTGCTGGTGTCGCTAACGGTGGCGGCAGGGATCCGCTGAGTGCCCTGATCGGCAGGGCCGCTGGTTTCAACGGCAGGGATCCGGTTAATGACTGACATAGACGACTCCAATTGTTCGGACAGGGTTCGAGCGGTCGTTATTTTATGACATAAAGCCCTATAAATCCTACCAGTTTAGCCCGCCGAGGTGGCACCCAGCAGACTCTCCAGTGCCTTGACGGGGAGCGGGCGGCTGGTCAGGAAGCCTTGGTAGTGCTGGCATCCCAGGGCCTTGAGCACGGCCAGCTGCTCCTCGTCCTCCACCCCTTCGGCTGTCACTGTGAAGCGAAATACCTTGGCGAGATCCAGGATGGCCTTGACGATGGCCTTGTCCTGCTCGCTGTGCACCAGCGTCTGAATGAAGCTCCTATCCAGTTTGACCTCATCGGCGGGCAGATCGCGCAGATAGGCGAGAGAAGAGTAGCCGGTACCGAAGTCATCGATGGAGATGAGGATGCCCAGCGCCTTGAGCTGGCGGATCTTGGCGATGCTGTCCAGCCGGTTCTCCAGCACCACGGACTCGGTGACCTCCAGCAGCAGGCGCGACGGCGGCACCCCGGTATCGCGCAGCACGTACTCCACCTGCTGCACGAAGCCGGCGGTGTGGAACTGGCGGGCGCTGACGTTGACCGACAGGTGGGGGATGGCGAGGCCGTTGTTGAGCCAGAAACTGTACTGGGCGCAGGCGGTCTTCATCACCCAGTAGCCTATCTCCTGGATCAGGGTGGTCTCTTCGGCGATGGGAATGAAGTCCCCGGGGGGGATCATGGTGCCGTCCATCTTCTGCCAGCGCAGCAGGGCCTCCACGCCCGAGAGGCTGCCGTTGTCGACCCTGTACTGGGGCTGGTAGTGCAGCACCAGCTCGTTGTTGCGCAGGGCATCGCGCAGCTGGTTGCTCAGGGAGAGCTTGCTCTTCTCCTTCTCCGCCATGGCCTCGCTGAAGAAGATGTGGTTGCCCTGGCCGGCCCGTTTGGCCATGTGGACGGCAGTGTCGGCCTGCTGCATCAGGATCAGGTGATCCTTGTCATCGTCGCTGAACAGGCTGATCCCCACGGAGGCGCTGCAGTGCAGCTTGTGATCGCCGATGTCGAAGGGGAGCCGGAAAATCCCCATCAGCTCCCGGGCGAAGTGCTCCGCCAGTATCTTGGCGGTGACATAACCCTGGCCCAGCGCGGTGAACAGCAGGGCGAACTCGTCCCCCGAGGTGCGGGCCAGCACCAGGTTCTCCTGGGGCAGGGACTTGAGTCGCACCACCACGGCCTGGAGCAGCAGATCACCGCAGGCGTGGCCGAGGGAGTCGTTGATCGACTTGAAGTTGTCGAGATCCAGCAGCAGCAATGCCCCCCACTGCCCGTTCGGGCTCTGCAGGGTACGCTGCATGATGTCGTTCAGGCTGCGCCTGTTGTAGAGGTCGCACAGATCGTCGTAATAGGCGAGCCGCTCGATGTGGCGGGCCGTCTCCTTCTCCTGGGTGATGTCGTGGAAGCTGCAGACGAAGTGGCTGATCTCGTCATCCTCATCCTTGACGCCGCTCACCATCAGCCGCACCGGGAAGAGATGGCCGTCCCTGTGCAGGCACTGCTCCTCGCCGAGCCAGTACCCCTGCTTGTCGACGGCGGCGATCACCTCCTGCTTGAGGCTGTCGCCATAGTAGGTGGGCCTCAGGGCCTCGATATGCTGACCCAGCATCTCCTCGCTGGCAAAGCCGGTGATGCGGCTGAAGGAGTCGTTGACCTTGAGGATGATGCCGCCGTGATCCATCACCAGCAGACCGTCGTGGGTGTTGAAGGCCACTTCCGCGAGGCGCAGGGCATCGTCGTTGGCGAGGCGCTGCAGCTCGATGGCGGCCCGCTCGCGCTGCTCATGGAGGGCATCGAGCAGGGGAATGGGGTCGGCCAGCGGCCCGTCGAGCAGCAGGGTGATCTGACCCAGGGGAACGCCGCCCTGGCCCTGGAGGGGGATGCCGATGTAGGCCTTGGCGTCGAGGGCCAGCAACTGGGTGGCCTGGGGATAGCGCAGGGGCAGGTCTTCCACGTAGAGGCTCTGGCCGTGCTGGAAGATCTCCCGGCCCGGGCCTATCTCCATCCGCATGGGCTTGACCGCGGAGAAGGTCTCTCCTTCCAGCACGCAGCGGGGAATGAGCCAGAGATCCTGGCCGCGCAGCTGAAACTCCCCGAGCCAGCCGATGCGGGCGCCGCTCGCCGTCATGGCCCAGCGCACCAGGGCGCGGCAATACTCATTGCCGGTCTTGCAACTGAGCCCGCCTGGCAGGGTGAAGGGGGAGGCCTCGACCACCTCGGGTTCGGGCTGCCAGTGACCCAGCAACTGGGCGCAGTGGCGCACCAGCTGCAGCGTCTCTTCGCCTATCAGGGTCGTCTCGGCGTACTCGAGGCTGAGCACGCCGATGAGCTTCTCCTGCTCCAGCAGGGCGCCGTCCAGGCGGGAGCTGACATTGGCATTGGCCAGATAATAGTGCTGGCTCAGCATGGGCTGATGGGCGGCCTCCGAGAAGCTCAGGGCGCCCCGGGTGCGCAAGGCCCGGATGTAGCGGCTGTCACCGCGAATGGCGCCGACAGAATCCGCATTCAGGGTGAAGACAGGGGTCAGCTGCTCGCTACCGAGGGGGCCGTTGGCCTGGTAGTGCCAGAGGATGAGGCGATCGGCCCCCAGGCACTCCCTGAGGCTCTCCAGCATGGGAGCGTACTGCTGCTGGCTGGCCATCTGGCTCAGGCGCGGCAGTTGCAGCGACAAGTTGGCCGCACTCTCCTGGGGCTGGGTCTGCAGGCAGATGAGCCAGAAGGCGTCCTGTTCATGGGAGAGGGAGATATGCCACTGCTGGGCGGCAAAGCGCAGCAGCAGCTTGCCCCCCTTGCCGCTGGCGAGCCGCTGCTCTATGGGCTGGCGCAGGGCATCCGGCAACTGGGCCGGCCAGGCGCTGCGGGGCTCATCGAGCCAGTGGAGCGGGGTCTGCATCACATCGGTCAGGGCGACCAGCCGTTGACTACGGGTATCCAGGCGAAAGAACAGGGGGGCCTGGCTGGCGGTCGGGAGATGACTGAGCGCGGTAGACGACATGAACTGGCACTATCCTGTTGAGCAATTGTCGGAGGGCAAGAATACTGCAAATCCACGGCAAACAAAATTTCATTGAAACCTAAATTAGATAGGTCTAATTTATTGGTCATTTCCTGTTGAGTGGAGTCTTGCAGATGAAACGGATCCTGATTGTGGGTGGCGTCGCCGGGGGCGCGTCGGCGGCGGCCCGCGCCCGTCGGTTGAGCGAAGAGGCAGAGATAGTGATGTTCGAGCGGGGGGAGTTTGTCAGCTTCGCCAACTGCGGTCTGCCCTATCATATCGGGGGGGATATCCCCAGTCGGGATGCCCTGCTGCTGCAGACGCCCCAGAGTTTCAAGCGCCGTTTCAATGTCGATGTGCGGGTCTTCCACGATGTGATCGAGATAGACAAGGCGGGCAAGAGCCTGCTGGTGCGCAACCTGCAAACCGGCGAGGAGCGGCGCGAGCCTTACGACGTGCTGCTGCTGAGCCCGGGGGCGGCGCCGATCCGTCCTCCCTTCCCCGGCATCGACAGCCCTGGCGTGTACACCCTGCGCAATATCCCGGACATGGATCGCATCCTGGCGGCCCTGCACCACGACAAGCCGCGCCACGTCACCGTGGTGGGCGGCGGCTTTATCGGGCTGGAGATGATGGAGGCGCTGCACCAGCGCCAGCTGGCGGTCACCCTGCTGGAGCTCTCCGATCAGGTGATGGCGCCGGTGGACAAGGAGATGGCCAACATGCTCCACGCCCGCATCCGGGAAGAGGGGATCGATCTGCGTCTGCGCACCGGCCTATCGGCTATCGAGAGTCTGGATCTGCCCGCCGAGATGACGGCGGCCGTGCCCACCGCCAACAGCGGCGGCCTGCGCCTGACCCTGAGCGACGGCACTCACCTCGACACCGGCCTGCTGATCCTCGCCATCGGCGTCAAACCGGAGACCCTGCTCGCCGCCAAGGCGGGGCTGACGCTGGGCCCCCGTGGCGGCATCAAGGTGGATGCCGGGATGCGCACCTCGGATCCCTTTATCTTTGCGGTGGGGGATGCGGTGGAGGAGACCGACTTCGTCACCGGCGAAGCTGTGCTGATCCCGCTGGCGGGCCCGGCCAACCGGCAGGGGCGCATCGCCGCCGACAACATGCTGGGCCGAAGCGAAACCTACAAGAAGACGCAAGGGACCGCCATCTGCAAGCTGTTCGACTTGGCGGTGGCCAGCACTGGGCTCAACGAGAAGCGATTGGTGCAGCTGGGTCTGCCGTTCGAGAAGGTCTATGTCCACCCGGGCAGCCACGCCGGCTACTACCCCGGCGCCCATCCGGTCAGCCTCAAGCTGCTGTTTGCCCCGGATGGCAAGATTTACGGCGCCCAGGCCATCGGCAAGGATGGCATCGACAAGCGCATCGACGTGCTGGCGGTGGCCCAGCGCGCCGGTCTCACCGTTTTTGACCTGCAGGATCTGGAGCTCACCTATGCACCGCCCTTCGGCTCGGCCAAGGATGTGATCAACATGGCGGGCTTCGTGGCGAGCAACCACTTGAAGGGGGACACCATCCTCTGCCACGCGGCAGAGGTGCAGGCCCGTCACCCTCACCAGCAGGTGGTGGATGTGCGAAACAGCCCCGAGCTCGACAAGCTGGGGCGCATCCCGGGGGCGATGCACATTCCCCTCGACGAGCTGCGCGGCCGCCTCGATGAGTTGCCAAGAGACAAGGAGCTGCTCATCAGCTGCCAGGTGGGCTTGCGCGGTCACGTGGCCTGCCGCCTGCTGAGCCAGCACGGCTTTCGGGTGAAGAACCTCTCCGGCGGCTTCAAGACCTGGCAGCTGGCCTTCGCCGAATAGTGCTGCTCGGCCGACATGGCCCGATTCCCTGCCGTGCATGAAAAAGGGCCACTCCATGGAGTTGCCCTTTTCTACACCATGAGCACAGCCCGCTCAGGGGGTTCCGTCATTGAGCTGCTTGCGAATGTGATGCTGCAAGACCGCCAGCATGGAGGCGCCGGAGAGGCCTATCATCAGGGCGCCGTTGACCGCCTCCAGTGGCCCGAGCAGCTTCCACTGCGGGCTCATGACGATGTCGCCATAGCCCAGGGTGGCGAAGTTGACCCCGGAGTGGTAGACGGCCTCCTGCAGGGTGTCGAACTCCCCGAGCCACAGGAAGAGCCCTCCCCAGACGCCGATCTGGGCCAGGTTGCCCAGCATCACCAGGGTGATGATGCCAAACAGCGCCAGCATGCCGGCCAGGGCCCCTTCGCGGCGATGGAACCGCCTGACATAGAAGCGGATGCACCAGACGGAGACCAGGGATTGCAGCAGCATGTTGACCAGGATCACCGGGATACCGACCAGAAAAATCGTAAACATATCAATCTCCTAACTGGGATTCCGTCAGCGGGCGGCCGACCGGCCACCACTGCTCGAGCAGCAAGATACACAGCCAGCCATAGCCGGCCACCACCAGATAGAGGCCGCAACGCATGGCGGCCGCCAACCACACATCCTTGCCGGTGGCGCTGTCCTCGATGGCCGGGCCAAACAGGATGAGCGCCGTGATCCAGGCGTTGCTCCAGAATGAGGGCGGGAAGCGCCCCGCCACCAGCCGGATCAGACGCCGCGCCAGCCACAGGGTCATCAGGGAGAGCATCAGCACCAGCATCAGGAGCGAGGGCCAGAGGCTGAGTCCCATCCAGAGTGCGAATGCCAGCAGGGCGCCCGCCAGGGTCGAGAGCACCAGCTCCTGGCCCGCCTGTCTGGCGTTGAGGGAGGTGCTCTGCTGGGCCAGCGCCACCGTCTTCATCACCGCCGGAATGTAGAACGCCGGGTTGCCGAGGGCCAGCAGCCACACCGGCAGCACGATGGCGACGGCGCGCAGCGCCAGCCGCTCGGGATGTTCGGGAGGCAATGGCACCGGCCTTGCCGCCGCCCCTGCCACCGGCAGGGGGGGGAAGAGCGCGTGGGCCATGCGGTTGACCAGGGTGCCTATCAGGATCCCCAGCCCCATCATCTGGGCGATGGCGATGGCAAGGGACTGCTCGATGAGCCCGGCCACCGGGATCACCGTAATGGCCATGATGAGCAGCATGGCGGCGGCCCCCTTGCCGGCCATCGACTGCTGCATCAGCAGGTAGAGCAGCAGGGCGATGAGCAGCACGGCCGCCAGGGCATAGTGGGTCAGCAGGGGGACCAGTAGCACCCCGGCGGCCATGATCCCCAGCAGCAGTAGCCCCCCTGCCAGCCCCTTCTTCAGGCCAAGGGCCTCCCCGGGTCGGCACAGCACCACCCAGGCCATGATGACGCCGAGGTGGGGCATGGGCAGGGCCAGGCCGTAACAGATCCCCGCCGCGAGCCCGATGCCGGTGCCAATGCGCAGTACAGCCCTGTCGGCGTTATGCATATGGCGCCTCAATAGAGGAAGGAGAAGAGGCTCATCAGCCGGATATAGAGCGCCCCCAGGAAGTGCATCACCCCGCTCTCGCCGGTGTAGACCAGCACATCGGCCTGGCCGCCGACCCGCAGCGCCTCGACCGGCGGAAAGTCGTCACTCTGGAAGGCGACCTTGACCGGGAAACGCTGTGCCTGACGCAGCCAGTCGCGGTTGTTGTCCACCGTGGGCAGGGCCCCGGCGGGCTGGCTCTTGCCATCGCCCACCCCGTAGCCGACGCTGCGGATCTCCCCCTTGAACAGCTGTCCGGGCAGGCTGTCGAGCAGGATGGCGACCTTGTCCCCTGGCCGAATGTTGCCGAGGTTGTTCTCCGTCAGATCCGCCGACACCCAGACGTCGTGGATGGCGATCAGTGTCATGGCCGGTGCGCCGGCCCCGATGAACTGGCCTGCATCTGTGCTCAAGTCGGTGATGAGCCCCCGACCCGGTGCCACCACGCGGGTGTTCTGGCGATCCAGCTGCGCCTTGTGGACCGCCGAGCGGGCGCTGAGCAGCTGGGAGTTGTCATCGCCGCTCGCTCCGGCGGCCTCGATGGCGCGGCGGACGTCGGCCTCCGCTGCCGCCACCTGGCTTTTGGCCGTCTCGCGACTGGCCTGGGCCACCTCGAGGCGACGCACCGAGATGGCGCCCGGATCCTCGCGATAGAGCCGCTCCTGGCGCTCCGCATCCTTGGCCGCGTTGTCATAGGCGGCGCGCATGGCCATCAGGGAGGCCTCGGCCGCCTTGACCCCTTCGGTGTTCGCCTTGACGCCGCTCAAGACCGTCTGGTAGTCGGATCTGGCCTTGGCCAGGGCGATGTCATAGGGCTCGGGATCGATGTCGAACAGGGGGGAGCCTGCCTCCACGTCCTGGTTGTCGTGAACATAGACCCGCTTGATCTGGCCGGACACCTCGGCGGCGACGGGGACCACGAAGGCCTGCACCCGGGCCTGGGAGCTGTATGGCGTCAGCCGGTCCGCCAGCAGATACCAGATGAGCAGGAGGAGGATGGCAGCCAGCAGCCCTAGGGTGGCGCGGCGGCTGGCCTGGCCGGGAGATGCAGTGCTGTCAGTCATGGGAGCTTGCCTTCTGTGTCATGGGAGAGTGAGTTGCGTCGAGCAGGGGCGCCCAGTCGGCGCGCGTGCGCAGCTGGGCCTCCACCGTCGAGCAGGGGCGCCCAGTCGGCGCGCGTGCGCAGCTGGGCCTCCACCTCGGGGGTCACCAGGGGACGTTCGCGCCCCTGTTCCCAACCGCCACCCAGTGCCTTGTAGAGTGTGATGAGATCCCGCATCCGGGCGCCACGGCTGTTGACCAGGCGCTCCTGCTGGTTGAACAGGGCGCGCTGGGAGTCGAGCACCCGCTGGAAGTCCGCCATCCCCTCGCGATACTGGGTGTTGGCTATCTCGAGGGAGCGACGGGCGGCCTCGCCGGTCTGGGTCAGCAGGACGATCTCGTCCTGGCCGTTGGCGTAGGCCACGGCCGCGTCATCCACCTCGCGGGCCGCCTTGAACACGCTGTCACGATAGCGCTCGTGCAGTTGCTGGAAGCGGGCGTCCTGCACCAGGATCTGGTTGCCGAGCCGTCCCTGATCGAGCAGGTTCCAGCTGAGCGAGGGACCGACGGCCCAGGAGAAGGTGCCGCTCTCCCCATTGGTGGCGTTGATGCCCAGGGTGCCAAGCAGGGTGATGGAGGGGTAGAGCTCGCTCTCGGCCACGCCGATCAGGGCCGACTGGGCGGCCAGTTGCCGCTCCGCGACCCGCACGTCGGGACGCCGGCGCAGCAGATCGGCCGGCATCTCGGTGACCAGGGCCAGCTCGCCCTGAGGGATCTTGCCGGTGTTGGTGGCCATCTCGGGCAGGGGGCCCGGGGGCCTGGCAATCAGGGTCGAGAGGGCATTCTGGCTCTGGCGCAGGCTGGTCTCGAGTTGCGGAATGCCGGACAGGGTGCCGAGGTACTGGGTCTTGGCCTGCTGCACGTCCAGCTCGGCGCTGTTGCCGCTCTTGAACAGCCGCTCGGTGATCTCCAGGCTGCGCTGCTGGAGGCGGGCATTCTCCCGGGCTATGTAGAGGCGAGCCTCCAGGGTGCGGATGCTCACATAGAGCTGGGCCACCTGGGCGGCCATCAGCACCTGGATGTCATCATACTGGGCCAGGGTGGCGAAGTAGTTGGCATCCGCCGCTTCGATGCCGCGTTCGAACTTGCCCCAGAAGTCGAGCTCCCAGCCGAGGTTGAATCCGGCGCCATAGCTGCTGCCGGCGCTGCTGTGGCCGCCCCGGGTCTGCCCGGCTTGCAGGAACTCGCCCGTGCCCACGGTAGCCTGGGGGCCGAGCAGGCTCTCGGCGATGCCGAGCTGGGCCTGGGCCTCGAGGATCCGCAAGCCGGCGATCCGCACATCCGGGTTCTTGCGCAGCGACTCCTCGACCAGGGCACTCAGCACGGGGTCGTTGAGGCGGTTCCACCATTGGCGATAGTCGGCGGTTGCACTCGCCTGCTGACCCTCGCTGGCGCTGTGCCAGCCGGCCATCTCCTCGACTCTGGGGGCCTGATAGTCGGGGCCCAGCACTGTGCAGGCACTCAATAACAGGCATGTGCCCCCCGTGAACAGGGGGCGCATGGTGTGACGTTGGACGGCCATGGGGTTATTTATCCGCAGATGCCAGACCTTCGTTGACCCAGGCCATGAAGATGCGATAGCCGATGGAGAGCAGGGTGGCGCCGATGAACATGCCGAGGATGCCACTGGTCGCCATGCCGCCAAGGGCGCCCAGCAGCACCACCGGCATGGGGGCATCGACACCGCGACCCAGCAGCAGCGGCTTGAGCACGTTGTCGGCCATGCCCGCGACGATCAGCAGGACGCTGTAGATGATGTTCACCGCAGTGCCGTGATCACCCGTGCTCCACATGTAGGCGATGGCGGGAGCCGTCACCAGGATCACGGGCACCTGGGCGATGCCGAGGATCAGCGCCAGGACGAAGAAGATGCCGACAGCCGGGATCCCCGCCAGCATCATGACGATCCCCGCCAGCAGCGCCTGGATGAAGGCGACCCCGATGACCCCTTGAGCGACGGCACGTATGGTGCTGGTGCACAGCTTGGTCAGCGCCAGCCCCTTGCGTTCATCCGTGATGCGCATGGCGATGCGATCGGCGCTCACCGCACCCGGTGCGCCCCAGGCCATGATGATGCCGGCCACGATGAAGGAGAAGACGAAGCCGAGCAGACCGCCTCCCATGCTGGCCAGGATACCGACGACCTTCTTGGCGAGGTCCCCGAGCTGCGGCTGGTAGCTGATGATGAGGCTGGGCAGGTCCACCGAGGCCTTCAGCCAGACGGCATGGAGCTTGGCGCCCACCAGCGGGATGTCGGCGATCTCGGCGGAGGGGGCCGGGATCACCAGGGTGTTGTTCTCCACCTTGTCGACCAGAGCGCTGACGCTGTCACCCAGGGAGCTGATCATGACCACGGTAGGGGCCACGATGAGCAGGATGCCGAGCAGCACCAGCAGGGTGGAGGCCCGCCCCTGCTTGCCGCCCAGGCGTGCGGCAAAGCGCTGGTGGAGGGGATAGAGGGTGACGGCCAGGATCAGCGCCCACAGCATCATGTTCATGAAGGGAGAGAACACGGTGAAGCAGAAAGAGCCCAGTGCCAGGATAAGGCCAAACTTGATGAACATATCCAGGAATCTGGCAACCAACCTTTTTTCGACTATGGACAGATCGTTATTTTCCATTCTGGTATGACTCCGACGGGGGATGAGCACACAACCATGCTGGCCCGACATAGATGTCGGGCCAGCAGGCATGGGTTGTGCAGTAATAAATAACACTGAGTTCAGCGCGTGGGGGGCACGCTGACCTTGCCTGCATTTAATGTATGGCATAGGAACTCAATGTTTAAAAAAATATTTAACCGATTGATATTAGGTTGATTGCTTCTACAACTTCAGCGGGGCCAGAGAATAAAGAGTCCCCTCGTGCCGCACAAGCGAACAGTTGTTCCCAGTTTGGCTTGGGTTCAGAAAACGGGGAAAGTTTTCCCATATAAAATAGCCGCCCAAAAAAGAGCTTCGAATGGGGAATATTATTGTTTGCTCATAAATAGCTATTTCTGCTGCCAGCAACGGCATGCCGTGGATGATGTGTCCGCCGCACTGAGTTTTGTGTTAATGGGGGGGACGTTTTATCCTATTGGCTCCTGCGCTGCGCTGGCGGCGACTCAACCCGGGATAAAATCTATGCGTCTCCTCAAGCCCTCTCCTGTGTCTCGCGTCCCTCGTCTGCTGGCCTCGTTACTGGTGGGCGTAGGTGCTCTGCTGCTGGCTGGCTGCGGCCCGGACACCCCGGCCCCCGCATCCTCCCCAACCGAGGTGCAGCAGGAGGCCGGGGCACCGACCTCAGTGGTGCAGGCCAATGCCCGCCAGTATAGAGACGCCCCGGCGCTGGCGCTGGTCTTCTCCGGCCCCTTGGCGCCCAAGGCAAACTGGCAGAGCTGGCTCACGGTCAGCGAAGGGGGCAAGCAGGTGCAGGGGGAGTGGATCCTGGCCGACGATGGCCGTACCCTCTATTTCCCGAACGTCCAGCCTGACAAAAGCTATGAGGTGAGTCTCAAGGCGGGGCTGGGCCCAGCCCCCCAGAGCTGGACTCTCAAGACCCGGCCGCTGGAGGCGGGGGCCTCGTTTACCGCCAGCGGCATGGTGTTGCCCCTGCGCGACGAGCTGCGCCTGCCCATCAGCGCGGTGAACGTGGACGAGGTCAATATCGACTTCTTCCGGGTCGATGCCGAGTATCTGCCTCGTTTTCTGGCCGAGTATCGCCCCGGTGCCGGCATGGGCAACTGGGATCTGGAGCAGGTCACCCGGCGAGCCAAGCGGGTGTTCAGCGGTCGTTATGCGCTGGAACTCGATGCCAACCGGCGCGAGACCCGCCTCATCAATGTGAAGGAGCCGCAGCTGGCCGAGGCCGGGGTCTACTTTGCGGTGATGTCTCCCCTTGGCAACTACGACTGGCGTAAAGAAACCACCTATTTCGCGGTGAGCGACATGGGGCTCAGCGCCCGCCGCTACCGGGATCAGCTGGAGGTATTCGTCAGCTCCCTGGCCAGCGCCGACCCGCTCAAGGAGGTGCAGCTCTCCCTGCTCGACGAGAAGGGCAACCGGCTGCAGGTGCAAAATACCGATCCCCAGGGCCATCGCCGCTTCGATCAGGTGCAGGGGGCCCGGCTGCTGCTGGCCGAGCAGGGCAAGCATCTGGCGGTGCTGCGTCTCGATGGGGCGGCCCTCGATCTCTCCACCTTCGATCTCGGCACCCAGCCCTGGCAGGCACAGCAGCTTTATCTGTTCAGTGGGCGGGATCTCTACCGCCCCGGCGAGCGGCTCGACAGCGAGATCCTGCTCAAGGGGCAGGATGGCCAGCTGCTGCCCGGCATGGCGGTGGAGCTGGAGGTGAAACAGCCGGACGGCCAGCTGCTCGAGCAGAAACGGCTGCTGCCGGACAACCTGGGCGCCGCCCATTACGGCCTGCGGTTGCCGGACGATGCGCCGCTCGGGCGCTGGACCATCACCCTCAAGACATCGGCAGGCAGCCGTTTCGAGTGGCCCTTCCTGGTGGAGGAGTTTCTGCCGGAGCGGCTGAAACTGCAGCTCGGCAAGGGGCCGGAGGGGGAATTGCAGAGCCCTGACGCCGCGCTCACCCTGCCGCTGCAGGGGGACTACCTCTACGGCGCCCCGGCGAGCGCCACCAAGGCGAAGGCGGAGGTGAAGATAAGCCGCGCCGCCATGCCCTTTACCCAGTGGCAGGAGTTCACCCTGGGGGACGTGCTGCTCGCCGAGCAGGCCAAAGAGCCGGAGCCTCTCAATATCACCCTCAATGAACAGGGGCAGGGGACTTTCTCGCTGGCGGATGAGCTCGATGGGGTGCGCGCCCTCGGGCCGCTGGCCGTGGCCTATCGGGTGTCGCTCGCCGAGCCCGGTGGCCGCGCCGTCAATCGCAGCCGCACCCAGTATGGCTGGCCAGCGGGCAGCCAGTGGCCTGCCCTCAAGGCCGATTTCGTGGCTGATCGGGTGGAAGGGGGCAAGCCGCTGCCCTTCCAGATCCTCAACCTCGACGACAAGGGGCAGCCAGTGGCGGGCGAGGTGAAGGTGCGCCTCATCAACGAGTACCGCGACTACTACTGGCACTACGCCGACGGCGAGGGGTGGAAGTACGAGTTCAACAGCCAGCCCTATCTGGAGCAGGAGCAGACCCTGCAGCTGGACGGCAAGGGGCCGACCCCGCTCACGCTGCAACTGGCGGCGGGCTGGTATCGGTTGGAGGTGGAGAACAGTCAGGGCCATCAATCCAGCCTGCGGCTGGAGATAGGCAGTTACGCCTGGGGCGGCGGTGGCGAGCAGGCGCGGCCCGACAAGATTGCCATCACCCTCGACAAGCGCGCCTATCA
Organism: Aeromonas genomosp. paramedia; assembly: GCF_023093515.1. NCBI lineage: Bacteria > Pseudomonadati > Pseudomonadota > Gammaproteobacteria > Aeromonadales > Aeromonadaceae > Aeromonas > Aeromonas genomosp. paramedia. The sequence continues at coordinate 267,451 of NZ_JAAROG010000017.1, read as the reverse complement.
GGCGGGGGACAAGGCCAAAGTGACCCTGGTGGCACCGCGCCCCGGCAAGGGCTTGCTGATGGTGGAGGATGGCGACGGCCTGCGCTGGTGGCAGCGCATCGAGCTGAACGCCGAAGGTGCAGGGCAAGGGGAGGGGCGCGGCGAGTTCGAGATTCCGGTCAGCCCCGAGTGGCAGCGTCATGATCTCCATATCTCGGCCCAGATCGCCGTCCCTGACAGTGAGTCGAGGCCGGCGAGCAGCAAGGGAATACCGAGCCTGCGCTCGGTCGGCCTGGTGCCGCTCACCCTGGATCGGGAAGCGCGCCGTCTGCCGCTCACCCTGAGCGCGCCGGACAAGGCGGTACCGCTGACCCGACTGGAGGTGACGGCGACCTCCACCCCCAACAGTCAGGGCCGAGTGGTGCTGGCGGCGGTGGATCGGGGCGTGCTCAACATCAGCGACTACCAGCCGCTAGACCCGTTCGAGATTTTCTTCGGTCGCAAGCGCTTCGCGCAAGATTTGTTCGACAACTACGGTCAGGTGATCCCGCCTCAGGATGGCAAGCAGGCTCGCCTCAACTACGGGGGGGACCGGGCGCCGCTGAAAAAGGGCGGCGCGCTGGAGAGCCGGGTCGAAGTAGCCGCGCTCTGGAGCGGCGAGGTGAGTTTTGACGAGCAGGGCAAGGCGGTGATCCCGTTGGACCTGCCCAACTTCAACGGCGAGCTGGCACTGATGGCGCTGGCCTGGAACGAACGGCAGGTGGGCCAGGCCGATCGCGCCGTCAAGGTGGTGGCGCCCCTGGTGGCCGAGATCGGCTGGCCGCGCTTTGGCGCCAGAGGGGATGAGACCCGGGCCCTGGTGCAACTGCGCAACATGAGCGGTGAGGATCAAACCCTCTCCCTGGCTTGGACCCTCAATGGCGGGCTCAAGGCAAATGGCGAGCTGCCCGGCACGCTGTCCCTGAAAAACGGCGAGGAGCAGTGGCTGACTCTGCCGCTCACAGTGACTGGGGCTAGCGGCGTGGCAAGCCTGCAACTGGCGGCCAGCGGCAAGGATTTTGCCATCAGCCGCGACTGGTCGCTGCCGCTTCGCTCCCCCTGGCCTGCCCAGACTCGCCAGCGCTACCAGATGCTGCCCCCCGGCCAACAGATGAGCTTTGCGCCAGCTGAGCTGGCCGGGCTGGATCGCGCCAACCTGCAGGGGCTGCTCAGCCTCTCCGGCACTCCGCCCTGGGATCCGGCAGCCCAGTGGCAGGCGCTGGCCGACTACCTCTACGCCTGTCTGGAGCAGACCCTGTCCCGTGCCTGGCCTTACTTGCTGACCACGGCGGATGAGCGCACCACCTGGAGCAAACCCGCAGAGGGCAAAAAACCGGCGAGCGAGGCAGATGTGCAGCGCGCCCTGCTGCAACGGCTGCAGCGGTTGCAACTGCCAAGCGGCGGCTTTGGCCTCTGGGATGGTCGCTCCGACGAGGAGCAGTGGCTCACCGCCTATGCAGCCGACTACCTGCTGGCGCGCAAGGAGGCGGGCGATACGGTGCCGGAGGCCATGCTCAGTCAGGCCCTGAACCGGTTGCAAAGCTATCTCACCGACAGCCAATACGGCGAGCGCTGGAGCAGTGCCCCCGAGCACAGCCGACTGGCCTATCAGGCCTACAGCGCCTATGTGCTGGCCCGGGTGGGCAAGGCGCCGCTCGCCACCCTGCGCCTCATCTGGGAGCAGCAGGCGGATCACGCCCGCTCGGGCTTGCCGCTCTTGCACCTCTCCCTGGCCCTCTCGGCCATGGGGGATGAGCAGAACGCCGCCAAAGCCCTTGCCCGGGCGCTGGCGACCGAGCGCGGTGAGGACTATCTCGGGGATTACGGCTCGCCCCTGCGCGATCAGGCCCTCGAGCTCTCCCTGCTGCGCCAGCACAAGCTGGCCGAGGAGCGCTGGCCTGATCTCAGCGCCAAGGTGGCCGACACCCTGGCCCACCGTCAGTGGCTCAGCACCCAGGAGCGGCTAGCATTGCTGCGGCTGGCGCAAGTTGATCCTGCCGCCGACTGGCAGGCCAGGGTCGACTCACCCCTTGGCAGTGAATCCCTGACCGGTTCGGCCGCCTTGCTGCTGGGCGCCCCCGAGGCGCTGGCAGTCAGCGGGGTCACCAACGAGGGCAAGGGATCCCTCTATGTGCAGCGCACTGTGATCGGCTACCCCGAACAGGCTCCTGCCCGGTTGAGTCAGGGGATAAGCGTCACCCGCAGCTGGTTCGACAGCGACGGCAAGCAACTTGATCCGGCCAAGGTACGGGTCGGCGATCTGGTGGTGGTGCGGCTCAATGTGAGCAGCGAGCAGGCGGTGCCCGATGCCCTGCTGGTGGAGATGGTGCCCGCCGGCTTCGAGCTGGAGAACCCGGCCCTTGGCAACAGCATCAAGCTCGAAGAGCTCTCCATTGAGGGGAAACCGGCGTGGCAGAGCGAGTGGAACGACTACCTCAAGCATCAGGAGTTTCGTGACGACCGCTACACGGCGGCGCTGGATCTGAGTGCGGGGGGCAACCAGCAGCTGGTCTACCTGATGCGGGCGGTGACGCCGGGCCGTTATCAGGTACCACCGACCCAGGTGGAGGACATGTACCGGCCTGAGCTGCGGGCAGTGGGTGAGGATATCCACGAGGTGATCATCTCTGAGTAATCTTCCCTCCCTCGAGCGGGTTCGCCCGCTCACTTTCTGGCAGCGTGGCTGGCTGAAATTGAGTCGCAGTGGCCGCGCTTGCTGGCGCTGGCTTGACCGTCTGCCACCCTGGCTGCGCTGCTCGGTGCTGGGGGTTGTAGCCCTGTTTCTGGCGCTGCTGGCGCTCGATCGCATTTTCCCGCCGCCGCCACTCGACCCAGCCTATGCGCGGGTGGTGCTCGACATGAAGGGGAGGCCGCTGCGGGCCTTTGCCGACACCAGCGGCGTGTGGCGCTACCCCGTGACCCTGGAGCAGGTCTCCCCCCGCTATATAGAGGCGCTGTTGGGCTACGAGGATCGCCATTTCTGGCGCCATCCCGGGGTCAATCCGGTGGCCATGGTGCGCGGGGTTTGGCAGTGGTTGCGCCATGGGCGCGCCGTGTCGGGGGGCTCGACCCTCACCATGCAGGTGGCCCGCCTCATCGAGCCCTACCACAGGAGCGTGCCCGGCAAGCTGCGCCAGATGGCGCGGGCGCTGCAGCTGGAGTGGCATTATGACAAGCGCACCCTGCTCACCGTCTACCTCAACCGGGCGCCATTTGGCGGCAACCTGGAGGGGGTGCAGGCGGCAAGTTTTGCTTATCTCGGCAAGAGCGCCGCCAAGCTGACCCATGCCGAGGCTGCGCTACTGGCAGTGCTGCCGCAGGCTCCCAGCCGCAACCGGCCGGACCGACATCCCGAGCGGGCCCGCGCCGCCCGGGACAAGGTGATGCAGCGACTGGTGGCGCAGGGTGCCTGGCCCGAGCAGGCGTGGCAGGAGGGGCGCATCGAGCCTGTGCTGGCCCGCGGTCACTTCACGCCGATGGAGGCGCCGCTCTTTGCCCGTCTCGCCGCCGATAATCAGGCCGGGGCGCTGGTGCACACCACCATAGACGGGGATCTGCAGCGCTGGCTGGAGGGGCGGGTGGCGAGCTATATCCGCCGCTTCCCCGAGCAGACCTCCGCCGCCCTGCTGCTGGTAGACAACAGCACCATGGCGGTGCGCGCCTATGTGGGCAGCGCCGAGTATGGCAATTTGCGCCGCCACGGTTATCTCGACATGGTGCAGGCGATCCGTTCTCCCGGCTCTACGCTGAAGCCCTTTATCTACGGTCTGGCGATGGACGAGGGGTTGGTGCACTCCGCCTCCCTGCTCTCCGATGCGCCGAGGGTGGGCTCGGATTACAGACCCGCCAACTTCTCCGGCGCCTTTCAGGGGCCGGTGACTCTGGCTCAGGCGCTGCAGCAATCCCTCAACGTGCCAGCGGTACAGGTGCTGGAGGCGCTTGGGGCCGACAAGCTGGTCAGCCGCCTCGACAACGCCGGGGTGCGGCTCGCGCTTTCGGACAAACCCAACCCGGCCATTGCGCTGGGGGCGGCAGGCATTCGGCTCGAGCAGCTGGTGGCGCTCTACAGCGCGCTGACCCGGCAGGGGCAGGTGGCCATGCCGGTCTGGCTGGCGGGGCAGCAGGCGGTGTCACGCCCCTTGCTGAGCCCGGGGGCGGCCTGGATCATCTGGCAAATATTGAGCGCCCAGGGACGGGCGGATCAGCCCTTTGCCAGCGAGGCGACCGGCCGGGTCAACCGACTGGCCTGGAAGACCGGCACCAGTTATGGCTATCGCGACAGCTGGGCCATGGGGGTCTCCGGTCGCTGGACCATAGGCGTCTGGCTGGGACGCCCCGACGGCACCCCCATGCCCGGTTTTTACGGCCAGAGCGCGGCGGTGCCGCTGCTGCTCTCGGTCTACTCGCGGCTCTCGGACAACAGCCCTCTGCCGGTGCAGCCCAATACGGTGAGCGAGGTGGAGATCTGCTGGCCGCTGGGGCGCCAGGCGAGCGCGACCCTGCCAGAGGCCTGTCTGCAGCGTCAGAGCGCCTGGTTGCTGGAAGGGAGCGATCCGCCCACCTTGCCGGATCCCATGGACTGGCCCTCGCCGCTGCGGCAAGTGGCGTTGACCAAGGAGGGCAAGCCGACTCTGACCCGCTGCCAGGATGCGGCGCAATCCGGCGTTCGGGCGCTCTGGCCGCTGTCGCTGGAGCCGTGGCGTACACCCGGCGAGCGGCGCCAGGCGCTGCTGGCAAGCGGTTGTGCGGGGGAGGGGCGAAGCGCCGAGCTGCAGGCCCCCATTCGCATCCTGGCACTGGGGGAGGGCAACCTTATTCGCAGTCAGCGTTACCGGTTGCAACCCAAGGTGTTGGGCGGTGTCGGCAAGCCGGCCTGGTTTCTCAACGGACAGCGGCTGCGCTGGGACGGGGATCAGGTGCTGAGCGAGGCAGGGCGCTACCAGCTGGTGGTGGTGGACGAGGCGGGCAACAGCGATCGCATCGAGTTTCGATTGGAGAACCCCTCCTGAGAGGGGCGAGTCAAAGGGGCTACCCGTTCAGAGCGACAATATTTTGACGGCAGCCTCTGTGCCTAAGCGGGCTCAGGGTTTGACCTGACCCAGCCGGGTGAAGAAGTGCTGGCTCTTGCGCTGGTGGAAGTGGCTCTTCTTGATGGGATGGAAGACCAGAGTGCTGTCGGGATGACTCTCCTTGAGCCTGTGGATCATCGCCATGGCGGGCAATGAGCAGCTGACCAAGGTGGTGAGTGGCAGGCTGCGGGTCTGCGGGCCCAGCAGCTGGTTGAGCCCCTGCTGCGCCTGCTCGAAGCGGGCCAGTATCGCAGGGTCGGCGTAGCCGCTGCCAAGCATGGCGAGCAGGGCATCCAGAGCCTGGTGGAAGGCCGCCAGCTGCTGGCGAAAACCGCTGCGCCCGCGCAGGGCAATCAGCTCCGCAAAGGAGATCTCGGCGAGGTGAGTGGGCACTTGCAACGGGATCTCGAGGTGGAAGCAGTCCTGGCCGCCCCGATTGTGGTAGCGGGATTCGAGCAGGTGAAGCAGCCGGTCCAGGTAGTCGTGATCCGTGATGAGGGCCCCCTCATTGGCGAGCGCCCACTCACGGGCGAGGCGCATGGAGAGCAGGTTGGCAAAGCGCCGCGCCATTCTTATCCCCCCATCATCCTGGGTCGCAAAGCCTTGGCTCAGGCAGAAACCGTGCAGCCGCTCCAGACCCGGCTGGGCGGGGCAGAAGCAGTCGTGGTTGGCACGCTGGCGCCAGCGCGTGATCAGCTCCTTGTTGCCAAACACCTTGTGACGGACGAAGTCGGGGGCGACAAGGCCGGCAATCTGGCTCTCGACCTGGGGCGTGATGGCGGCAAAGAAGGCGGGCTCGGGCGGTTCGGTCAGCAGGTCGCTCTGCTGGCGCAGGGTATCGAGCAGGGCGGTGAGGCCGCTCTTCTCGCTGACGGTGAAGACGAAGGCGAGCCGCTCCAGATAGATAAGAGCAAACTTGAGCCAGAGTTCATCCCGTACTTCCATGCCGGGGTAGTAGATATAGGTCTTCATCGGATCGTCAGGGTTCAAGCCGGTGGCCAAGGCGCAGGCTCGGGAATATACGCAAGATTGCCGCCTTGCGGCAAACATTGCGTGGGAAAATATGCCGTTGCCTGGCCAGTAGGCGCTGGCGCCAAACTTCTGATATAATTCGCGCCCTTAAATCAAGGCCACCCGAGTCAACACCATGAAGTTCATTATCAAGCTGTTCCCCGAAATCACCATCAAGAGCAAGTCAGTGCGTCAGCGTTTCACCAAGATGCTGCAGGGCAACATCCGTAACGTGTTGCGCCGCTTTGACGAAGACGCCCGTGTGCGGATGGACTGGGACAAGCTGGTAGTGAGCTCCCGCAACGATCAGTTCCACGCCCAGTATCTCGAGACCCTGGCCTGTATCCCTGGCATCCAGTACTTCCTCGAAGTGAAGCTGAGCAACTTTACCGATCTGCACGACATCTTCGAGCAGACCCGCGCCGTCTGGGGCGATCGCCTGAAAGGCAAGACCTTCTGCGTGCGCGCCCGTCGCGTCGGCAAGCACGACTTCAGCTCCCTGGAGCTGGAGCGCTATGTGGGTGGCGGCCTCAACCAGCACTGTGAAACCGCCGGTGTGCGCCTTAAAAAACCCGATATCCAGGTCAACCTGGAAGTGGAAAACGACGAGCTCTACATCATAAGTGCGGTCCACCACGGCATGGGGGGCTTCCCCATGGCGACCCAGGAGGACGTACTGAGCCTGCTCTCCGGTGGCTTCGACTCCGGCGTGGCCTCCTACCAGTTCATCAAGCGCGGCTGCCGTGTGCACTACTGCTTCTTCAACCTGGGGGGCGCCGCCCACGAGATCGGTGTCAAGCAGGTCGCCTATTACCTGTGGAACAAGTTCGGTGCCTCCCACAAGGTGCGTTTCACCGCCATCGACTTCGAGCCCGTGGTGGCCGAGATCCTCGAGAAGATCGACAACGGTCAGATGGGGGTGGTGCTCAAACGGATGATGATGCGCGCCGCCGGCCAGGTGGCGGACACCTTCCAGATCCCGGCCCTGGTGACCGGCGAGTGCGTGGGCCAGGTTTCCAGCCAGACCCTGACCAACCTGAACGTCATCGATCGGGTGACCGACAAGGTGATCCTGCGCCCGCTCATCACCTGGGACAAGCCGGACATCATCAGCGAAGCCCGTCGCATCGGCACCCTGGAGTTCGCCGAGACCATGCCGGAGTATTGCGGCGTCATCTCCAAGAAGCCGACCGTGAAGGCCGAGCTCTCCCGCATCGAGGCGGAAGAGGCCAACTTCGACTTCGCCATCCTGGACAAGGTGGTGAGCGAAGCCCGCTATCTCGACATCCGTCGCATCGGTGAAGAGACTGCCGCCCAGGTGCAGGAGGTGGAGACCACCCAGGTGCTGGCCGCCAACGAAGTCATCCTGGACATCCGCTCCAGTGATGAGCGCGACGAGAAGCCGCTGGTGGTGGAAGGGCGCGACGTACTGCACATCCCCTTCTTCAAGCTGGCAACCGCCTTTGGCGATCTGCCGAAAGAGCAGACCTACCTGCTCTATTGCGATCGCGGCGTGATGAGCAAGCTGCAGGCGCTCTATCTGAAAGAGCAGGGCTTTGACAACGTCAAGGTGTACCGCCCCTGATAGCGGTGCCCATGCGCCCATAAAAAAATCCGGCCAAGGTGCCGGATTTTTTTATTTCACATGTTCGGTGATGATCAGGGGCAGGGGACGGGAGTAAAGGTCTCCTGGCCATGGCAGCGCCAGCCCATCTCTGCCTGACGCATCTGCCACAGGTTGTTGCTGCGAAACAGGGTCAGGATGTAGATCATGTCGCTCTTCTGGCCATCGAGGGCCACCGAGAGCACCAGATCGTTGTCCAGCTGCTGGGCATGGATGCGGGTGGGCACGTCTTCATGACCCACGAAGCGGCGGGCCACTTCGCGATAGTCGTTGACCCAGCCCTGCTGACTGCTGCTCGCCTGACGGATCTGCTGGTTGAACTGCTGCACCGGGGTGGATGCCAGGCGCCCGAACAGGGCCTGTGCCCCCGCATGAGCCGCTGCCACCATCATCAGAATCAGCGTGGTAATGAGCCCAAGTTTTTGCATGAGGTAATCCGGCTTGAAACGACCACTCTATGACAACAGAAAAGCGGGCTTGGTTCAATCTTGCCCCTGCAAGGGTGGGATCTCGCCCACCCAGCCCAGGTTCAGTTGCGCTGCAACGAGAAGGTCGGCAGGGAGAGGTGCCAGTAGATGGCCGCCACGCGCAGGCCAAAAACGGTCGTCATGCAGATGAGCATGGCGGTGACCCTGTCCATGTTGACCTCCAGCGCCAGGGTATAGAGGATGCCCCCCAGGATGCAGGCGGTGGCATAGATCTCCTTTTGCAGCACCATGGGCACTTCCCGGGCCAGCACGTCCCGGATCATGCCGCCAGCAACCCCTGTCATGGTGCCCATGAGCACCGCAATCAGCCCTGAGGTGCCGAAGTTGAGCGCCTTCTGGGCGCCTATCACGGTAAAGAGCGCCAGCCCGAAGGCGTCGGCCACCGGCAGCACATACCAGGGCATGCGGCGGGGCAACTTGACCATCCACATGCCGATGAGGGCCGTGGCGATCACCACCCAGATGTAGAGGGGGTCGCGTACCCAGAATACCGGGGTGGCGCCCAGGATCATGTCACGTATGGTGCCACCACCGATGGCGGTCACCGCGGCCAGCACCATGACGCCGAAGCCGTCCATTCGAAGGCGCCCTGCCACCAATACTCCCGAAAACGCGAATACCGCAGTACCAAACATGTCGCTGATGTAAACAATCTGCTCAACCAGTGTCTGCATGGAGAACAACTCACGTCCAATAAATGATGGGGCGGCGATTTTAGGGGCAAGGGGCGCGTGTGAGCAATGCCGGCATGCAAAAGTGGGAGCCAGAGCGGGTTTCTGGGGGGCAGGGGAGGACGGGTGACTGGCAGCACAGACCCAGCGGGTGCGGGATCTGGCCACCTATCTGCGGGTCGGTTGGGGATCTGCGACAAAAATTCTGATTTTTTTCTCAAGGCTGGGAAATAGAGGCCGATATATAGGTTAGGCGGCGATTACTGCCAAAAAGGCAGAAAAAAGAAATTAAAGTCTTACCAAACAGCGCCGTTAACTAAACATATCAGGCACAAAACAAAATAAAGCCTGAGTGAATTAAAGATAAAATTTAATAGCTTAGGAGAAAAATTATGAGTCTGTATATCAATACCAACGTTTCATCGCTCAACGCTCAGCGTAACATGATGAACAGCACCAAATCTCTGGACAGCTCCTACACTCGTCTGGCCTCCGGCCTGCGCATCAACAGCGCCAAGGACGATGCGGCAGGTCTGCAGATCTCCAACCGTCTGACCTCCCAGATCAACGGTCTGGATCAGGGCAACCGCAACGCCAACGACGGCATCTCCCTAGCACAAACTGCTGAAGGGGCCATGGACGAAGTGACCAGTATGCTGCAGCGTATGCGTACCCTGGCCCAGCAATCGGCCAACGGTTCTAACTCCACGAGCGATCGGGTTGCACTGCAAAAAGAGGTGGATCAGTTGAGTGCAGAGATCAATCGTATCTCCACCGCGACGACTTTCGCAGGCACCAAGCTGCTAGATGGGACTTTTAAAGGCAAATTTCAGGTCGGAGCCGATGCCGATCAAACTATCGGTTTTAATCTGAATCAGACTGGTGGCTTTAGTATTTCAGGGATTGCGGCAGCTGCGTCGACCGCTTCAGGCACTGTGAGTGTTGCGGCTGGCCCAAATGGTTCCGTGCAGTCTGCCCATAAGATAAGCAGTATTTTCGGTGGTGGTGCTGCTGGTTCTATCAACATTGGCACCCAGTCTACCGCACAGCGAGTACTGGCGGCTGCGGATGCTATGTTAAAGGTGGTCGATGGCAAGCGTGCCGAGTTGGGGGCGGTGCAGAACCGGTTAGATTCGACTATTCGCAACCAGTCCAATATTTCGGAAAACGTCAGTGCCGCGCGCTCTCGTATCCGCGATGCGGACTTTGCGACCGAGACTGCCAATATGACCAAGCAGAACATCCTGCAGCAGGCAGCGTCCAGCATCCTGGCGCAGGCCAACCAGCGTCCGCAGTCTGCACTCTCCCTGCTGCAGAGCTAAGGTCCTGATGCCGAGAAAAAGAAAAGGGCGGTTGTTCAGGCCGCCCTGGTAAACAAGATGGAACAATGGGGTGTTCGGATTTACGCCTTGTCCTATCAAAAGAGAAGTTCTTTATTGGTATACCCCTCGAGTGTTGCGCAGATCGTTCACTCTGTCACCCTCGAGGTTGTTCTCCTGAGCGTAAGCTCTTCTTTGGCCGACATTGTCGGCCTTTTTTATGGGCGTCGGAAAATCGACGACACATAAATTTCAGCACAAACCATGCCAATTTCTCTCTGGGATGGTGCGTCGGTTGCAAATCCCCTTCTCTAAATTCGTTTACGACTTAACGACGATGTCCCATTGCCAGCAACGCTTATTCTGGGCGGAGAGGCTTTGCCTCTTTGTTGATGAGGGCGGCAATAAATTTCCTAAAGCTTCCGATGGGGCTGCCGCTACAGAGTGTGAAGCAAATTGAAGGGTGTTCGGAAAACCAACATTTGCGCGACTGCGGGTCCTGTGTCCGTTCAAACAAAGGGCCCGCCAGATGGCACAGACCGTTCAATCTGTCCATCTGAACGGTGGGACCCTGGCTGCATAGATGCAAACAGAGCCTGCAGTTTCTTGTTCATCAGGAGAAATCTTTTATGGCCATGTTTATCAATACCAACACTTCATCATTGAACGCGCAGCGCAACTTGATGAATACCAGCAAATCAATGGATACCTCTTATACTCGCCTGGCGTCCGGCTTACGTATCAACAGCGCCAAGGACGATGCGGCGGGTCTGCAGATTTCCAACCGCCTGACCTCCCAGATCAACGGTCTGGATCAGGGCAACCGCAATGCCAACGACGGTATCTCCTTGGCACAGACCGCAGAAGGGGCGATGGACGAAGTGACTGGCATGCTGCAACGCATGCGTACCTTGGCCCAGCAATCCGCCAACGGCTCCAATTCCGCTAATGATCGCGTGGCGCTGCAAAAAGAGGTGGATCAACTGGGGGCGGAAATTAACCGCATCTCCAAAGATACCACTTTCGCCGGTACTAAGTTGCTGGATGGCAACTATAAGGGAAAATTCCAAGTTGGTGCCGATGCCGATCAAACTATCGGTTTTAACCTGAATCAGACTGGTGGTTTTAGTATTTCAGGGATTGCAGCAGCTGCATCGACCGCTTCAGGCACTGTTAGTGTTGCGGCTGGCCCAAATGGTTCTGTGCAGTCTGCCCATAAGATAAGCAGTATTTTCGGTGGTGGTGCTGCTGGTTCTATCAACATTGGCACCCAGTCTACCGCACAGCGAGTACTGGCGGCTGCGGATGCTATGTTAAAGGTGGTCGATGGCAAGCGTGCCGAGTTGGGGGCGGTGCAGAACCGGTTAGATTCGACTATTCGCAACCAGTCCAATATTTCGGAAAACGTCAGTGCCGCGCGCTCTCGTATCCGCGATGCGGACTTTGCGACCGAGACTGCCAATATGACCAAGCAGAACATCCTGCAGCAGGCAGCGTCCAGCATCCTGGCGCAGGCCAACCAGCGTCCGCAGTCTGCACTGCAACTGCTGGGTTAAGCGGGCCGTAACGTCAACATCATTGATATGAGGAGCAGCAGATGGCCAATGAATCGATAGCCATGCCTTCTGTTTCTTCGACGCTGACTCAACATGGCGGCCCTCAGGCCGCCATGTCTGCTTCTTCATCCGTTGCGGGTGGACATGATGTGGCCGAACAGAAAGGCGTCGAGTCGGCAACCAAGGCATCGCAGGAGCCGCCGACGCACATCAAGGCAGTCAAGCCGAGCATTGACAAGGCCTATATAGAAAAACAGGCCCAAGAATTGCAAGAACGCTTGGACAACTTGAGCAAGATGAAGGGATGGACGATCAACTTCAGTCTGGTTCCCGAGCTGGAGCAGCCGGTCATCAAGGTCATTGATGTGGATACCAAACAAGTTATCCGACAGATCCCGAGTGAAGAAATGCTCTTGATAAGCAAGAGGTTGCAATCCCTGGAACAGGCGAATGGCAATGGTTCCGGTCTCTCTGGACTGCTGTTCGATGGCCAGGTGTGACCTGATATTTTAAGTCGATAGACAGGAGGATGTGATGGCAATTACTTCAGCAGGGGCGGGGTCCGGGCTTCAGCTTGAGAACGTGATCGCGGCAAGTGTGGAGGCCAAAAAAGCTCAGTTGCAGCAACCGATCATCACCAAGCAAAACAGCACCCAGATCACCTTGTCTGGCATAGGTCAGCTGAAATCCTCCATCTCTGCCTTTACCGACATTCTTGATAAATTGAGTGCGCCAGGTGCGTTCAACAAACGTGCAATCAACATCACCCAGAGTAAAGATGACCCCATTTTGAAGGTGGAGAGCAAGTCTGGCGCCTCCAATGGGCAATACAACATCATCGTCAATAAGTTGGCACAAACGAGCCGTCAGGAGGGGATCTTCGACAGTTCGACCACTCCTCTGGCGACTCAGGATGGGCAACTGACCTTCAAGGCGGGTGACAAGACGTTCAAGGTTGATGTTAAGGCTGGGGACACCCTGCAAGATATCCGTAAAAGCATCAACAGCAATGGCGACAACTTCGGCCTCAGCGCCAACATAGTGAACACGGCGGATGGCAAGGCCAAGCTGGTGATCGACTCCGGCATCTCGGGCGATGGCAAAGATTTGACCATCACCGGGAATACCGCCGAGCTTGCCATCTTCGAGGCGGGTGGCGGTGTCATGAACCAGACTCGTGCGGCCAGCAGTGCCGAGATCTCCGTGGATGGCAATGTCCTCAAGAGTGACACCAACACCTTTGATGATTCAATTCAGGACCTCAAGGTGACGGTGCTGCGCGTGTCGGATAAAGACAGTGCGGGGGATCTCAAGGCAAACAAGGTCGATATCACGACCGACAAGACCTCTATTCAGGAGCTTGTCCAGCAGTTCGTGGATGGTTACAACACCCTGCAAGACAAGATGAATACCCTGGGCAAACGCAACACCTTCGTGGGTGGCGTGAAGCAGGATGATGGCGGCGCCCTGGCCGGTGACTCAACCACAAGAGCCATCGAGTCATTCATGAGCAATCTGCTGGTCAGCCCTTCCCAGAACAGCGGTACCTACTCCACCATCTTCGAGGTCGGTATCAAGATGGACAACAAGGGCAAGCTCTCTCTCGACAAGACGAAGTTTGGCGAAGCCGTCGACAAGAACTTCGATCAGGTGGTGGCACTGTTTGGTGGCGAGAAGGGGCTGGCGGGCACCTTGAATACCGGCTTGAAAGAATATACCAAGAGCGGCGGCATGCTGGCGCAACGAGAAGATGTCTTGAACTCTGACTTGCGTGCGCTGACCCAGAAAACGGCGACGGCCAATGCCCAGTTGGCGAAGTATGAAGCGGCATTGCGCGCCCAGTACGGCAGTCTGGATGCCTTGCTGGTCAAGATGAACAGTTCTGCTTCTGCATTGGCAACATTGCAGACGAGTTATCAGAATTCTTGATAGATCGAGAGTATTGAAATATGTACAAGCGCAATATCAAAGCCTATACCGCAGGCAACCTCGCAGCCGATCTGGCCACGGCGGATCCTCACCGTGTCATTCAACTGATGATGCAGGGCTGCCTGGAACGTCTGGCACAAGCCAAGGGGGCCATCGAGCGCCAGGACATGGAAGCAAAATCGGTAGCCATTTCCAAGGCGCAAGGGTTGCTGCATGGTTTGCAGGATGCCCTGGATATGAGCCAGGGGGCCATGGCAGAAGACCTTTATGGGCTTTACGCCTATATGGACGAACGTATCTGGGATGCCAGTCTGGCGCGCGATATCACCCCCCTGGAAGAGGTCATGGGACTGATGCTGACCATCAAATCCGGTTGGGATCAATTGCCCGAGGCTGAAAAACAGCAGGGTTATCAGATGAGACAGCAGTTGGGTGAGCTGTGAGAGCCATTCTCACCGAGCTCGATGACGCACTGCGGGAAAATACCCGCTTGATGGACGCCCTATTGCAACAGCAGCAATATGATGAGGTCCTGTCGTGCATGGATGAGCGGTTGGTGCTGATAGGTCGTCTGGTGCAGCTTGCTCAAGATGAACCTGAGCAACAACAGGCTGTTGCGGCCCTGGCTGGCGAGCTGTCACTTCAAGAAGAGAGCACGAAAGCCCTGGTAGCAGCTCATCATCATGCCATTTTCGAACAGTTGACCCTGTTCGGGAGAGCCAACAAGGCCGGTCAGGCCTATCGTGTGAACAGCAAGGAGTTCTGATGTCGCTCAATGTCGATTCCGCCCTGATGCAAGCTGAGCAGGATGCACAGCGACTCCAGCAGCAGGCGGAACAGGAAGCCGCAATGGCAGTGGCGTTGCCGCTGAGATTTGAACAGAATATGTCGGCGTTTCGCCAATATATCCCCCACATCGCCAAGATGTATGAGGCCTATCAACCGGTACGCCCATTCCGGATCTTCTGCAACGAAAATGGCCAGCCGAATCTGACTTGGCTGGACGATGACGTCGCCGTCTACGGCAAGGAGCCTTATCTCATCTGCGAGACGTTGGTGAATGAATTTATGGAGAAGAGGACATTGTCAAGATTCTCCTTTAGTAAGGAGAGCAACCCTCTTAGCTTTATACATGTGGAATATCTCAACAAGCTCAACACTTATCTCGATGACATAGCCTCGCGGAAAGAGATGCTGACCAAGATGCCTCATGAAGCACCGAGTGCTCTGATTTTTGGGGTAGGGCTGGGTTACCATCTCGGTTATCTCTATGAGAAATGTAAGATCGGTACTCTTTTTTTGTTTGAGCCCGACCTGGATTTATTTTATGCATCCTTGTTTTGCTTCGATTGGGCACCGCTATTGGATTATTTGCATCGAGAGAATTTGGGGTTGCATATCTTGCTGGGGCAGGATGAAGAAAGCATCGTAAAAGACTTTGCAATGGCTATTCAGGAACGGGGTTCTTTCCTGAGTGCAAAAGCTTTTATTATGTGGGGGTATCAGAATGAAAAAATAAAAAAATTGATGGAGAAGGTGCAGCAAGAATATTATCTGCTAGCAATGGGGTGGGGTTTTTTTGACGATAACTTAATTGCTTTGTCTCACACTATCAATAATATCGAGAGGGCTGTTCCTTTTTTGAAAAGAGACCGAAAAATCTCATCAAAATATCAGCGAATGCCTGTGTTTATCGTCGCAAATGGACCTTCTTTGGATGAGTCTATTGAGATTGTCAAGAAAAATAAAGATAAGGCCATAATTATATCCTGTGGTAGTGCCATTTCGGCATTGCATAGAGTTGGTATCAGGCCAGATATTCATGTTACGGTAGAGCGAACCAAAATTGTTTATGATTTTCTGATTGGTTTGAATGACCCTGAGTATCTTCGCGATATTTTACTGTTCACCACGGACGTTACTCATCCTGATTGTTCTAAATTATTTGATAAATCTGTATTTGTATTCAAACCTGCTGAGCCAGGAGTTGAACTTTGTCAAGCATATTTCCCTGACTTGCAACACTCTCTTACGCTCAATGGTGTTAATCCGTTGGTTGGCAATATAGGTGTCAGTGTCCCCATACATCTGGGTTTCAAAGAAATTTATTTATTTGGCCTAGATAATGGTTATAAAAACAAAGGTTATCACCATTCAAAGTTCAGTTCCTATTATAATAATCAGGAAAATGCCAAGATTCTAGGCGATCTAATGTTTGGCAATAATCAGTGGCAGAGAGATGGCAATTTTGGTGGCATGGTTATCAGCAATGCTATGTTTGATACTTCTCGTCGCATTATAGAGAAAGTACTAGCTGCAAATGATGATGTTCGTTGCTTTAATTGTAGTGATGGTGTCAAAATAGAGAATGCTAGGGCCTTACCCAGTATGGAGATTAACCTTTCTTTGACGATTGATAAGTCCGCTTTTCTTGAGGAGATAGAGGCACTATGTGCCCCAATTCCCTTATCGAAGCAAGATTTTGTCCCGTTGCTGGACATCGAATTCTTCAATGTTTTAATCGACAAAATGATGGTCGAATGGCAACAGATATTTATGTCTCGTAATGAATTGAATCAGTTAATGTTACGCAATCTAGGTTATATAAATCAAATAGCTGCCACTCGCCACAGACATATCTCTCAAATAATGGTCGGCTCAATGAATTATATGTTTACCTTGCTAAGTACAATTTTATATTCATTTGAAGGTGAAGAAGAAACTTTGGCATTGATGAAGCCGGCGATTGATATCTGGCTTGAATTTTTAGCAAAAACGAAAGAGATGTATCCAAAAGCTTTTGACAGTATAGATATGGTCGATAATGAGGTTATGAATTTATTTAGGGTATGAGTTCATAAAATAAAATGCCGACACGAGTTCGGCATTTTATAAAATTAGCTTATATTCTTATTTATCTTTCCCATTAAGATGACGGAGGTCCAACCAGATGGGGTCAAACAGTGATCTTTTCTTTCCCCTTCAATTGTAAAACCATTCTTCTGAAAAGCTTTGATAGATGAGATATTTTCTGCATAAGCACCAGCAGTCACTTTATGAAGTTCAAGGATAGTAAAGCAATAGTCAGTAACCATTTTTATTGCAGCTGTTGCAATACCTTTCCCCCAATAATTTCGGTCACCAATGATAATTCCTAACTCTGCTCTTTTATGTATTTTTTCGATAGATGAAATTTTTATATTTCCAATGTGCAAGTTATGTTCACTATCTACAATGGCTAACATTAATTCTGTTTTGTTTTTTTCATGAAAGTATTTCCTTAGAGAAGGTAGATTCCAATTGATAAATCTAGATTCAAGATATTTGTTTACATCAGGTTCATTAAGCCAGTTACAATAGGTTTGGTTAATATCAGCAATTGTTAAATTTCGAATAATAATTGACGAATTATTGCTCGTGACATTTTGTACTAAGTAAATTAAATCAGAAGTCATATATCAACCCTATTAATAGCAATATTGATTATGTCAAGGTTAGATAAGTAGATCCCAAGTTAATGGTGTTCCTAGTGGAATGTATTTTTTTGCTTTACGTCCTAGAACGTTAGGTAGTTCAATAGGTGGTAGACCATCATCTGGTCGAACAGAACGGACATTTTTTGTGGTTAATGTTTCACCAGCTTTAATGTCGCAGCAAACAAATAGAGAACGTGCAAATTTTCTGCTTGCAATAGTTTTTTCTGTCATCGTATAACTTACAGACCCTAACGCAGCTTCCGCTTGCCGCACTCCTTCCACCATTAACTTAAATTCATTTGGTGTTAATGAAAACGAGGCGTCAGGTCCACCGAGCGCACGATCTATAATAAAATGTTTCTCAATTACTGTTGCACCTAATGCAACTGCAGCAATTGCAACCACATAGCCGAGGGTGTGATCCGACAACCCGGCCTTGACCCCGAAGGTCTGCGCCAGGTTGGGAATGGTGAGCAGGTTGGCCTCCTCTACCGGGGCGGGGTAGGAGGAGGTGCACTTGAGCAGGGTAATATCCTGATTGCCCATGCGGCGGCAGGCCTGCACGGCGGCATCGATATCGGCCAGGGTCGCGATGCCGGTCGAGATGATCATCGGCTTGCCCTTGCTGGCCGCGTATTCGATCAGGGGAATGTCGGTGATTTCGAACGAGGCGATCTTGTAGAGGGGGACATCGAGGTCTTCCAGAAAATCGACTGCTGTGACATCAAAGGGGGTGGAGAAGAAGACCAGCCCCTCTTTGTGCGCCTCGGCCTGGATGGCGGCATGCCACTCCCAGGGGGTATAGGCCTCCTGGTAGAGCTTGTAGAGCGTGGTGCCATCCCAGATGGTGCCCTGATTGATCTGGAAATACTCGTTGTCGCAATCCAGGGTGATGGTGTCGGCCGTGTAGGTCTGGATCTTGATGGCATCGGCGCCGCACGCCTTGGCCGCCCGTACCGTCGCCAGCGCCGTCTCCAGGGAGTGGCCGTGGTTGGCAGACAGCTCGGCGATGATGAAACACCGATCCGGATTGATGGCACTCGCCATGGTTTGGGTCATGAATGTGTCCACTCCTGTTCAGTGATCCCCATCAGCACGAGATCCACATGGTTTGTTGTATGGGGGCGATAGACGGCCTCCCGCCAGGTGCCTTCATGGCGAAAGCCTGCTCTCAGATAGGCTTGAATGGCTCTTTCATTGTCTGCGGCGACCTCCAGCTTGAGAGTGTGCAGGTGGGCGATCTCGAAGGCGAGCCGGTTGACGGCGGTCAGCAGGCGCGCGCCCAGCCGTTTCTCGCTGCGCCAGGGATTGCGATAGATCCCGAGCCAGGCCAGGCGATTGTGCCAGTCAAGCCGGTGCAGGGAGATGACGCCGACAGGACCCGCGTTGTCCTGGCAGAGATAGTTGATGTTGCGGGTGTCCTGATGCTGGCGAGCCATGAAGGTGCGATGTGATTCCAGGCTGATGTCGCCGCCACTGTTCATCCAGTGCGCAATGTCTGGATGTGTGCGCATCTGCCAGACCGCCACTACCTGCTGCTCGTCCAGCATGGCGAAAGGGATGAGGGTGACACCGGCCAGCTCGAAGCGGCGCTGCAGGTTTATCTCTGGTTGAGCCATGAGAGGGCCTCCAGGGTGCCGTTTCCTGCCATCAGCGCTTGCAGCTTGTGTGCTCGTCTAATGCGTTCGTCCGGATCCGCCAGTCTTGCCAGCCCTTGTTCCAGCCGGGAGAGCAAGTCGACATCATGCCACCAGCCGCCCAGGAGGAAGGCGTCCGGGCCGCACCAGCCAGCCAGCTGACTGGCCTGGTTGTCGGCAACGCCGACAAGGATGCCCGGCAGACCACAGCGCGCCAGCTCATAGGTCACCTGTCCGGCACTGCTGATGGCCAGATCACAGCGACACATGAGAGCGGCCATCTGGCTGGCATTGAGGCGGTGATGTTGCCTGCATCCCGACAGCCGCGGGTCATGCTCCCGGATGACGACGTCCAGCTCCACCTCCGGACAGTGCTGGCTTAGCCAGGTGACCAACCCGGGAGTGAGATCGCGCACGTCGGTTCCCCCCATGATGATCAGGATGCGCTCGATGCGCTCGGGAACCCGGGTTCGGGCGGGAAGGGACCAGAACGGGGGGCGCAGGGGTTGCCAGCCGGGCCCCCACTGCCATAGCGCGGGGCCGGACTTGTTGCCAGGTGCGCCCGGACTGGCGTGGATCACCAACCCCTCTGGATAGTCCAGGCGCTCGGTGTCATCGAGATAAATCACCCGCAGGAAACCGGCTGCGATGCTCTCAAGCGTGGCCAGGCTGGCCGAGTAGGAGTCGACGATGGCGACCGCCTGCCGTGGGGAGATGGGGTGTTGCTGCCAGTTTTCCCAACTGACGGGCTCCTCCTTGAGCAGGGCGCTGGCAAGATCATCGCCCTCGACCACCCAGTGGACAGCGCCCCCCTGTTGTCGCCAGGCCTGCGCATAGGCGCTGCAACGGCTGAGGTGCCCCAGGCCCCGGACTCTGTCCCCTTCACTGAAGATCCACAGTGGCAACACTCAACGCACCTTGAACACCGGCTGGATGGGTTCGCCATCCAGGGCCTGATGAATGGCCTTGTCTGCATCCAGCCGGATAAGCGCCGGCAGGATATCGGCATAGCCGGCCAGAAGAGTGTGAACGTCCTGTTCGCTGTGGGCGAGATTGAGGTTGTGGCTGCCGAGGCTGAGAATGCCGCGCTTGCACAACTCCTGGATGAAGTAGCTTTTCAGCAGCCAGCTGGAGTGGTTGGCCGAGTCGCCGATGAGCAGGAAGCTCCAGCTCGGGTGGCCGGCGCTTTGCAGCCAGCTCGGGGCGTTCAACTGCTGGAGCAGGGTATCGAGTCCGCTCAGCAGTTGCTGGCCCCGCTCGGCCAGTCTGGCGGGCACGTCGAGCCGGCGCATCTTCCTGATGACGGCGTTGGCCGCCGCCAGGGCGATGGCATCGCCGCCGAAGGTGCCGGAGAAGAAGATATCCTCCATGCGGCCCATGTACTGGCGGCGACCCACCACGGCGGAGATGGGGAAGCCGTTGGCCATGCCCTTGCCAAAGGCGGCCAGATCCGGAGTGACCCCGAACAGGGTCTGGGCGCCGCCGAGGTGGAAGCGAAAGCCGGTGATGGTCTCATCGAAGATGAGCAGGGCGCCGTGTTCGTCGCAGAGCTGGCGCAGACCGGGCAGGAAGTCCGGGGCGGGCCAGGCGACGTTCATGGGCTCCAGGATCACGGCGGCAAACTCGCCGGGATGGGCTTCCAGCTGGGCCCTGAGGGAGCCCAGATCGTTGTAGTCGAAGCGGTGGGTCAGATCGCGTACGCACTCGGGCACCCCCAGATGGCGGGTGGTGGAGCCGATGTACCAGTCTTGCCAGCCGTGGTAGCCGCAGACGGCGACCCGCTCCCGACCGGTGACGGCACGGGAGAGACGGATGCAGGCGGAGGTGGCGTCGGTGCCGTTCTTGCCAAAGCGAACCATCTCGGCGCAGGGGATAAGCTCGATCAGCTGCTCCGCGACCTCGGTTTCCAGCCGATGGGGAAGGGAGAAGATGGAGCCCAGATTGAGCTGCTCCAGCACGGCCTGGTTCACATCCGGGTCGCAGTAACCCAGGCTGATGGCCAGCAGGCCGCTGGCAAAGTCCAGATACTCGTTGCCATCCACATCCCATACCCTGGCGCCCTGGCCACGCTCGATAAAGAGCGGGGCGGCGCCATAGGGGAAGCAGAGGCGGCTCTTGGAGAAGGTCTGGGAGCCTAAAGGAATGCTCTGCTCGGCCCGGGCGGAGAGCGCCAGTGAATGCTGATAACGTGAGGTCATGAGTGGTTCTCCTTGGCCAGCGAGCTTGCCAGCCCCTCATTGCGTTGATGTTGAGTGTTCAGGGTCGCAAGCGCCGGCTCCCGCGCCAGCAAGGCGAGAATGTCGCTGGTGGCAAATGCCGGGTTTGCCGGATAAAGCCGCTGATAAATCTGTTCGACCAGGGTGAAGTCGGCGGGCTCGTCCACCGTCCAGCGCAGGTGGGCCAGGCTGGGGATACGGCTCAATGTCCCTATCTTGAACTGATCCTCATGCTGGCGGATGTAGTAGGTCACGTGCTCGCGCTGGGCCGGTGTCTGTGCGCGCTCGGCGAGCAAGTCCAGGGTGGCGGCACTTAAGATCTCGGCGTCCAGGCCGTCCGGGTAGCTGGGATCCCAGCAGTTGCTGCTGTAGTCGTAACCGCCGGTCAGATGCAGCGCGATAAGCTCGTCGATGAGAGCGGGATCCGCGAGGGGGCAATCCCCGGTGAGCCGCACTATCTGGCTGGCCCCGAAGGGTTGTGCGGCCAGATGAAAACGCTGCAACACATCGTCAAGCGGACCGCGGAAACAGGGTACCCCCAGCTGGGTGCAGAGCGCTGCAATGGCCTCATCCTCGCGCTGGTCGCTGGTGGCGACCATCAGCTGATCCAGCTTGGTCGAACGCTTGAGCCGTTCAATCTGGCGGGCGAGCATGGGCTCGCCGAGCAGGGGCTTGAGCACCTTGCCAGGCAGTCGGCTAGAGCTGGCTCTGGCCTGCAGGATCCCGAGGATCATGATGTTCTCCACAAGGCTGGGTTGATGAGGGTCGGCTCGTCGCAGGTGAGGGAGGCCAGGTCGTCGTCATGGCACGGATGCAGATGGGCATAAGCCGAGGCGATGGCAGCCAGCTCGTGGGCATGACAGACCCCCACCACGAAGCGGCTGACCTGGGGCAGGGCCGGGATCAGGGCGAGCGCCTTGTGGAGGGGGGAGAGGTGGGGATGCCAACCATCCAGCCGCGCGAGCGGTTCACTGAAGGCGTCGAAATAAGCGGGACGAAGGGCTGGCTGCATCAGCAGCAGGCCTTGCAGGAAGAGGGATCGCACATGGATTTCACACCCCATGGCCTGCAACCGGTCGAGCCAGCCCGAGCGCAGGAAGCGTTGATCGAGCAGGTTGGCGGGGAGCTGCACCAGCTCCAGGGAATAACCCTGATCCAGCCACAGTGCCAGCTCCTCGGGGGAGTAGACGGAGACCCCCACCTTGCCCACCTTGCCCTGATGCTGAAAATCCGCCAACTGCTCGAACAGGGCAGGGCTGGCGTCCTGGCTGCGGTGCAGCAGCAGGCCCTCGACGCTGGCTCGGGCCAGTCGTTGCAGACTGGACCCCAAAGAGGAGGCTAGGTTCGCGGCATCTATGTTCGGTGACAGCTTGGTGATGACTTGAAAGTCGGCGGTGTTGCAAAGCCCTAGCCTTGTCTCGGCCTTGCCGTAGGCCTGGGCTGTGTCCAGGGTATCCATTCCCAGCTTGCGGGCCAGAGTCAGGATGGCGTCTAGCTCGGCATCAGCAACCTCGCCAGTGTGGTTGCTGATGCCGTAATCGAGGCCGAACTGGACAGTGCCGAGGGCTAGGCGCATAGCACCGACTCCAGGGCTTCGACGACCTTGTCCTGCTCGGCCGATGAGAGGGCAGGGAACAGGGGGAGGCTGATGGCTTGCCGGTAATAGGTCTGGGCACCGGGATAATCGGCGGGGTCATGGCCGAGATCACGGTAATAGGGCTGGGCCGGAATGGGCATGTAGTGGACGTTGACGCCGATGCCGGCCTCCCTCAGTTGTGCAAACACCCGGTCCCGGTCGTGAACCCGGACCACATAGAGGTGATAGCCACTGCTGCAGTCATCCATCTGGCGCAGGGGCTGCACCGGCAGTCGGGTCAGCAGCTCGTCGTAGCGGGCGGCCAACTGCCGACGCCTGTCGATGAACTGCGGCAGTCGAGCGAGCTGGCTTAACCCCAGCGCCGCCTGGATGTCGGTCAGGCGGTAGTTGAAGCCGAGCACCTGCTGCTCGTAGTACCAGCCACCCGGACTGGCGACGCTCAGTTGCTCTGGGGCCCGGGTGATGCCATGGCTGCGATAGAGGCGAAGCCTGGCGGCCAGCTCGGCACTGCGGGTGGTCACCGCGCCCCCTTCCCCCGTGGTGATGGGCTTCACGGGGTGGAAGCTGAAGACGGTCATGTCGCTGTGGGCACAGCTGCCGATGGGGTCCCCCTGATAGCTGGCCCCCAGGGCATGGCAGGCATCCTCGATGAGGTGAACGCCATATTGCCGGCACAGGGCGCCAATCTCGGCAAGATCGCAGGGCTGGCCTGCCAGGTGCACGGCGACCAGGGCCCTGGGCTGACGAGGGCTGCTCTGAACGCCTTGCAGCTTCTCGCGCAGCGCCGCCACGCAGAGGTTGCCGGTATCGGGTTCCACATCGACGAAGTCCACCTGGGCGCCGCAATAGCGGGCACAGTTGGCGGAGGCGACGAAACTGATGGCCGAGACCCAGACCCAGTCATCCGCTCCCAGTTCCAGCGCGGCACAGGCGAGATGCAGGGCCGTGGTGCCGTTGCTGCAGGCGATCACATGGGGGGCATGGCAATAGTCGGCCAGCCCCTGTTCAAAGGCGGGGACCGCCTCGCCCTGTGTCAGATAGTCCGACTTCAGGACGGCAACGACGGCGTCGATATCTTCATCTGTGATGGATTGGCGTCCATAGGGGATCATTCGGCTAGCACCTGCTGGTTCATCGTTTTCAATTCCTCTATCGACAGGAAATGGCGATTATTGAGGGAATTGTATTCGAAGCCGGGCTCGACCAGGGTCGCCTGTTCCCCCAGGGTATTGATCGCGAAGTCATTATTGCGACTCGTGAAGGTGATGCTGGGGGCTATGACGTAATAGTCATTGAACTCATAGGTATGGTAGGAGTCATCGGCCGGGCACATCACTTCGTGCAGCTTCTCGCCCGGGCGTATGCCGATGATCTCCTGGGGCAGTTCGGGGGCCATGGCGCTGGCGAGATCCGTGATGCGCACGGACGGGATCTTGGGAACGAACACTTCCCCCCCCTTCATGCGGACAAAGTTGGTCAGCACGAACTCCACACCCTGCTGCAGGGTGAGCCAGAAGCGGGTCATCTCGGCATGGGTGATGGGCAGGCGGCTGGCCCTTTCCTTGATCAGCCGATCGAAGAAGGGCACCACAGAGCCGCGGGAACCCACCACGTTGCCGTAGCGCACTACGGAGAAGATGGTCGGGTGCCTGCCCGCCATATTATTGGCGGCCACGAACAGCTTGTCGGAGCAGAGCTTGGTGGCACCATAGAGGTTGACCGGGTTGGCGGCCTTGTCGGTGGAGAGGGCGATTACCTTCTCGACCCCGTTGTTGAGGGCCGCCTTGATGACATTTTCCGCCCCATAGATATTGGTCTTGATGCACTCCATGGGGTTGTACTCGGCGGCCGGCACCTGCTTGAGGGCGGCGGCATGGACCACGAAGTCCACGCCGTGCATGGCCATGTTGAGCCGCTCGGCATCGCGCACATCGCCGATGAAGTAGCGCATGCAGGGATGGTTGAAGCGCTGCTGCATCTCGAATTGCTTGAGTTCATCACGGGAATAGACGATCAAACGGCTCGGCGTGTACAGGGAGAGGACCGTCTCGATGAATTTCTTGCCAAAGGAGCCGGTACCCCCGGTGATCAGGATCGTTTTTCCGTTGAACATGTCATAGTCCCGTTATGGAGTGAGTATCTGTCAGAGTGGAAAGCATATTCTATGCCATATCTTGTCGCGAGCCATCGGAGGACCAACCCGCTGCGACGCCCGGGATCAGGCCGATGGCGGGCTGCTGCCGGCGATCGCCTCGCATACCTGCTCCACCGCGTTGAGGGCACGCGGGGTGAAACGGTGCAGCTCATCCGGGTTGATGAGAACGAGCCGCTGCTGCTTGACGGCATCCAGCATGGACCACTGGCGCCAGTGGGCCAGCACGGCGGGATCCCGGCTGCCGGCCAGGATAAGCCCGGGGTTGGCCTTGATCACCTGCTCCAGCCCGACCTGGGGGTAGGGGGAGCTGGCATCCGCCATGATATTGCGGCCACCGCAGAGCCTGATGGCGTGGCCCGGCCAGGTCGAGTCGTTGACGCTGGTGAGCGGTGGATACCAGAGCTGATAGAAGACCGAGACCGGCTTGGGCTTGCCGTAGCGCTGTTTCAGGGCATCGAGTCTGGCCAGATAGGCGTCGGCCTGCTGGTCGGCCTTCAGCCGGGTGCCGAGCAGGCGCCCCAGGCTGCGCATCTCGTCGGCCAGGGAGGCAAAGTCGGTGGGCTCCGAGTAGAAGACGGGGATGCCGAGCTTCTCGACGGGGGCCAGCATGCGGGACTGGGCCGAGCGCCAGGCCACCACCAGATCCGGCTTCTGGGCCAGCAGTGCCTCCAGGTTGATGCTGCGATAGTTGGCAACCCGTGGCAGGGGCGCCACTTCGGGGGGGAAATCGGAGGCATCGTCGGTGGCGACTATGCGATCCCCGGCCCCTATGTCGTACAGCAGCTCGGTCAGGTGGGGGGTGAGGCTGATGATGCGCTGCGGGGTGGCCGCCGCGCCTGACAGGGGCAAGCCGAGCAGGCACAGCAGCAGGCAGAGGGTGCGAAGGGGGAAGCGGTCAGCCATGAGTCAGTGCCATCAGGGTCAGGATCAGCGAGAGCCCGAGCCAGCCCCAGCCGATCAGCAGCAGGCGATGGAGCAGGCGCCGGGGCAGGGTGGCGTCGGGCTCGCTCCCATCGCCCAGCACCGGGAGGCGCACCAGCTGGCCCTGATAGTAGCGGGGGCCCCCGAGGCGGCTGCCCGTGCTCTGTGCCAGCAGGCCGAGCAGGGCGCCCATGGCCGGATAGGGCCAGCGCAGGGCAAGGCGCAGCTTGCCCCCAAGCTGGCGCAACCGGGTCAGCGCGAGGGGGAGCGCCAGCAGCAGTATGGCGGGGGCGCAGAGCCCCTGATAGAGCGCACTGGCGGCGCGGCCGAAGTGGACGAACTCCGCCTGTTTCGGGCTCCAGGCCTGATTCATCAGCTGGGCGAGGCGCCAGAGCAGGGCCCCTTGCACCCCGGCCAGGGCAAAGCCCAGCAGGGGGCCGGCCCACTGGCCCACGAGACGCAGCACGCAGGTCTCGCTCACCGCCTTGTTCAATCCCATCACCGAGAGCTTGCCGGTCTCCCGCTTGAGCCAGGGGGCGACCTGCAACCTCGCCACGACTAGCGTCTCCTGGGTCGCCAGGGCGCGGCTCCCCTGGGCGAGCTCCCGCAGGGGGCGCGACTCCAGCATCAGCAGCAGGAACAGCAGGTCGAACAGGGGCTCGGAGAGGGAGAGGTTGCGTACCGCCCAGAGGCCGGCGGCGCAGGGCACCCAGACCACCAGCAGGGCCAGCAGCCCCGCCTGGCGTTGCTGACCGGGCGAACCGTCCGGGCGATACACCTTGTGGCCGAGGCGGGCCAGCAGCGGCACAGTGGCGCCGGGCCTGAAACGCGCGGGCCAGGGCAGCAGGGCTTCCAGCAGGGCGGCACCCACCATGATGGCCGCCGTCGTCGAGGCGAGGGCGCTCATCAGGGCGTCCCAGGGGAGGGTGTCGATCACAGCTTGCCGAGCAGCGCCATGATCACCTCGGCGGAGTGTTGACCCGCCACCTCGATGAAGGCATCGAAGGATTCCACCTGCTCCTTGCCGGCGATGTCGGACATGGCGCGCACCACCAGATAGGGCACCTTGAACATGTGGCATACCTGGCCGATGGCGGCCCCTTCCATCTCGACTGCCAGCATCTGCGGGAAGTCGGCGCGGGCCTTGGCGATGGCGTCCGGCTTGCACATGAACTGATCACCGGTGCAGATGAGGCCGACCTTGGTCTGGTGCTTGCCTTGCTCGGCGATGCAGGCCTGGGCCAGGGCGATGAGCCTGTCATCGCAGGGGAAGGCGGCGGGCTGCTGGGCCATCTGACCCATCTCGTAACCGAAGGCGGTCACGTCCACGTCGTGGAAACGCATCTCGCTGGCGATGACCACGTCCCCGATGTGCAAGTCCTGGGCGAAGCCGCCGGCGGAGCCGGTGTTGATGACGCAGTCGGGGGCAAATTTCTCCAGCAGCAGGCTGGTGGCGACGCTGGCGGCAACCTTGCCGATGCCGGAGCGGGTCAGGATCACCTCTTTACCGGCCAGACGGCCCTGATAGAACTCGCAGCCGCCCAGTTGCAGGGTGGTGGGTTCACTGAGCTGGCTGCGCAGCAGGGCCACTTCCTGCTCCATGGCGCCGATAATACCTACTTTCATCATCTACCTCGTCTCTGTGGCCGCTGGGCCGGAAAAGTTGGCGGGGATGATAACAAAACTTGGCGGTGACGCCGAGCATTCCTGTGGGGTTGCCGGGGCATCACCTGCGTCAGCGGTAGCGCTCGACCAGGGCGGCCAGTTCGCCACTTGTCGCGAGCCGTTGCAGGGTGTTGGCAAACAGGGTCAGTCGCTCGGGGGCACTGTGGCGGTGGAACAGTATGTAGAAGGGGGTCTCTTCCATCACTGTGGGGAGAATGCGGATCCGCTCCCCCAGCCCATGCTCGCGCAGATCGGATTCAAACCCCGGGGAGCGGTAGTAGACGAAGCGCGCCCGCTTCATCAACAGCTTGTCGTAGTTGGCCCTGCTGCCTATTCCGCCGCTGTCGATGAGGAGGCCGCCAATGGCCTGGAGCCGCGCGATGGCGCCGCTGCCGTGATTGATGAGGATGATCCCCTGCTGACCGAGTGCCCTGACGTCCTCCCAGCCCCGGATCTCGACCGGATCGTCGCTGCGCACCGCCAGGTGGTAGCGCACCGTGAAGATGGCGGGTTGCAGGTAGACGAACTGGCTGCGGCGCTCCGGGCTGTCCCCCACGCCGCAGATGAAATCCAGCTGGCCGTGCCGCACCTTCTTCTCCAGGCGCTTGAGGGGCAGGGAGGCCTGATCTCCCGCGATGCGCAGGGTCGGCTCCCGTGCCTCCATGCGCCGAAACAGATCGACGCAGATCCCGCCGATCTTCCCTCCCGCCAGGGTCAGGTATTTGGGGGCCGAGTCGGCTTGTGCCGCCGTGTGGTAAACCTCGGTGGCACCGATGGCCCCACGGGCTGGGGCAAGCAGGCAAAGCAGCAGAGCCATCCGGAAGATCATCTCATACAGGGTCTCGATAGGGGCGACGCTAACCCATTATCAGCCGGATCAGGAACGCAAGGAACTAGACATTAGGCTATTTATCAGCGTGTTATCAACCCAAGGCCGTATCTTGCGTCATCATCAGGGCAAGCCGGCCATCAGCCCCGGGTGGAGATGGGTCTGATGGCCGTTGCGGTGGGTCTCGGGGGTCACCAGAAGGTTTGCATCCTGCCCCGGCCTCTTGCACCCATATCAACCCAAGGCCGTATCCAGCGTCATCATCAGGGCAAAGCCGGCCATCAGGCCAAGGGTGGCGTGGGTCTGGTGGCCGTTGCGGTGGGTCTCGGGGATCACCTCGTGGGAGACCACGAACAACATGGCGCCAGCCGCGAGCCCGAGACCTATGGGGTAGGCGATGGCCATGCCGCTGGCGAGCCCGACCCCGAGCAGGGCGCCGAGCGGTTCCAGCAGGCCGCTGCCGATGGCCACCATGACGGCGACCGAGGGACGAAAGCCGGCGGCGCACATGGCGAGCGCCACCGCCAGCCCCTCGGGGATGTCCTGCAGGGCGATGGCGGTAGTGAGCGGCAGCCCCACCGCCATGTCCCCTTGGGAGAAGCTGACCCCGATGGCCATGCCTTCCGGCAGGTTGTGCAGGGCGATGGCAAACACGAACAGCCAGACCCGGGAGCAGCTCTCGTGGCCGGGGCCGCAGGGGCCTGTCTTGTCGTGCTCGTGGGGGGTGAATTGATCCAGCCCCAGCATCAGCAAGACCCCGAGGGTCATGCCGGCCACCACCACGGCAGCGGCGAGAAAGCCGTCACCTGTGATCCCCTCGGCCGCCTCCAGCCCCGGCAGCAGCAGGGAGAAGGCGCTGGCCGCCAGCATCATGCCGGCGGCAAAGCCCAGCATGGCGTCTTCCACCCGCTGAGGAACAGATCGCAGGAACAGGGCGGGCAGGGCACCCAGCGCCGTGGCGGCAAACCCGGCGACGCCGCCGATGAGGCCATAACGCACCCCGGGGCTGATGTCACCGGCCGCCAGCAGGATGAGGCTCTGCAACAGGAGCAGCAGCACGGCGGCCAGGGCGAGCAGCAGTCCCAGGGCGATGAGGGGGCGCTCCGCTATCTGCTCGCGCAGTTGGACTGACCAGGAGGGGCTGAGGGTCGACGCGTTATCCATGGGGCCTCGGGGGATTGTGGTTGGGAGAGACGAGAGGGCCATTACATAACCTGGCCTCCCGTTTGTCCATGATGGCGGGACGATTGGGGCAATCGGCTCAAGTTTGTGGTCATCCGGTCGCTCTTGTATCCCGGGCACATGCCAAACGACATGGCCCTGTACAACACGAGAGGGATGAGCGAGGGCGGCAGCTGTGATAGGGTGCGCGCCTGCGAACGCTCTTCCCCGCTTGTTCGTGTTGTTTCATTTTCCCGTCAGGAGTCTCGGGTCACCGTTTACACGGATGTGATCGCCACAGTGCACCTGCTTATCAGCAGTCGAGGATCACCAGTCAACATGTCTTACAAGAACCTCTCCATCGGCAAGAAGATTGCCGTGGTCTTTGCGGTTATCGCCGCCATCAACGTGATATTCGGTCTTTTTCTCGCCAGCGAACTGCGCGGAGTACGGGATCGGGTACTCAATTTCACCGATTCCACCCTGCCGAGCGTGATCTCGGTAGAGAACCTGCTCTATGACGTCTCCTATGTGCGCCGCGCCCAGTTTGCCCTGCTGATGGTCGAGGACGCCGCCGATGTGCAGGCCCGTCGCGGCCGCATCCAGGAGAGCGTGGCCAAGGTGGAGCGCGCCCTTAGCGCCTATGAGGCCACCGTCGGGGCCGAGCATGAGCGCCAGGTGTTCAACCGGGCCAAGCAGCAGTGGCTGCACTACCTGAGCGCGGTCAATCGGGTCGACAGCCTGCTGGTGCAGGGGCTCAAGGAGCAGGCCAGGGACGCGCTGTTCCAGTCCAACGGGAGCTACACCGAGCTGGAGCAGGGGGTCAACGCCCTGGTGGACGTGAACCTCGGCTTCGTCAAGGAGAACCGCGGCAGCCTGCTTGGCAGCGTCAACATGGTGACGACCTTCGCCACTGTGAGCATCGGCGCCCTGCTGCTGTTCATGGGGGTGATGACCTGGTTCCTCACGCGCCAGATCTGCCTGCCGTTGCAGGCCGTGGTCGCCCAGGCCAATGCCATCGCGCAGGGGAACTTGACCCACAGGCTGGATCGCCAGCACATAGGGCAGGATGAGCTGGGCATGCTGGCCAGTGCCTCCCTCAAGATGCAGGACAACCTGCGCGGTCTCATCGAAGAGGTGGTCGCCGCCGTGACCCAGCTGGGGGCCGCCATCGAGGAGGTGAGCGCCGTCTCCGAGCAGTCGGCCCAGGGGATCCAGAGCCAGCAGCAGGAGATCTCCCTGGTGGCGACCGCCATGGCCCAGATGAAGGCGACGGTGGCCGATGTGGCGGGCAACACCGAGGTCGCCTCGGAGTCCGCCAGCTCGGCCAATGCCCTGGCCCGTCGCGGCAATCAGGATGTGCAGGGCGCCCTGGTGGCCATCACCCGGGTTGCCGAGGAGATGGAGCAGGCGGGCACCCTGGTGGCGGAGCTGGAGCGCGAATCGGCCCAGATCAACCTGGTGGTGGACGTCATTCGCGGCATCGCCGATCAGACCAACCTGCTGGCGCTCAATGCCGCCATAGAGGCGGCCCGCGCCGGCGAGCAGGGGCGCGGTTTTGCGGTGGTGGCCGATGAGGTGCGCACCCTGGCGGGCCGTACCCAGGCCTCGACCGGCGAGATCGTCGCCATCATCGAAACCCTGCAGGCCCGTGCCAACCAGGCGAAGGCGGTGACCAGCCAGAGCTGCGAGATGATCCGCCAGTGCGTGAGCCAGAGCGAGCAGACCAGCTCGGGGATCCAGCAGATCGAGGAGGCGGTCGGCCAGATTGCCGACATGGCGATCCAGATCGCCAGCGCCTGCGGCGAGCAGGATGCGGTCTCCGACGAGCTGGGCCGCAACGTGGAGCGGATCAACGAGTCTTCCAACGAGGTGGCGACCGGTGCCGATCACACTGCCCGCGCCTGTCTGGAGCTGAGCCAGCTGGCGGCGAGCCTGCGCCAGACCATAGGTCGCTTCCGCCTCGCCTGATGGTGGCGGCTGGCAGAGTAGTAACAAAAACGGGGCCCCAGGGCCCCGTTTGCTATGTCACCACCAGGGTGCCGGTCTGGCTCAGACGCCGAGGCCGGTTCCGGTGTCTTTCTTGGCGATCAGCTCAATCTTGTAACCGTCCGGGTCTTCCACGAAGGCGATGACAGTGGTGCCACCCTTGACCGGGCCCGGCTCGCGGGTGATCTTTGCGCCGGCGGCGCGCAGGGCGTCGCAGGTGCCATAGATGTCGTCCGCTTCCAGGGCGATGTGGCCGTAGGCGGAGCCCAGCTCGTACTCGCTCACGCCCCAGTTGTAGGTGAGCTCGATGACGGCCTCGTCCTTCTCGTCACCGTAACCGACGAAGGCCAGGGTGTACTTGTATTCGCTGTTCTCGCTCTTGCGCAGCAGTGTCATGCCCAGCACGCGGGTGTAGAAGTCGATGGAGCGTTGCAGGTCGCCGACGCGCAGCATGGTATGCAGAATTCTCATTGCTCAATTCTCCGGGTTGGTGATTGGTACTGCTTTCAATCTAGGTCTTGAGGTCGGGCAGTGAACGGACAGGAGGTCGTTCAGCTCTGCGGGTAGACCTTTTCTTTGTATTCGCACAACTGTTCGATGATACAGGCGCCACGGCCGTAGACGTGTGCGAGCCAGACGGGTGGCTGTGGCGGCACCCCATTGCTCAGCTCTCCGGGTAGACTTTTTCTTTGTACTCGCACAGGTCTTCGATGATACAGGAGCCGCAGCGTGGCTTGCGCGCCAGACAGGTGTAGCGCCCGTGCAGGATGAGCCAGTGGTGCACATCCAGCTTGAACTCGGCGGGCACCACCTTCAGCAGCTTCTCCTCCACCTGATCCACGTTCTTGCCCACCGCGAAGCCGGTGCGATTCGACACCCGGAAGATATGGGTATCGACCGCTATGGTGGACCAGCCGAAGGCGGTGTTGAGCACCACGTTGGCGGTCTTTCGGCCCACCCCCGGCAGGGCTTCCAGTGCCTCGCGGTTTTCCGGCACCTCGCCGCCGTGGCGCTCCAGCAGGATGGCGCAGGTCTTGATGACGTTCTCGGCCTTGGTGTTGAACAAGCCTATGGTCTTGATGTACTCCTTCACGCCGTCCACTCCGAGCGCCAGCATGGCGGCCGGGGTATTGGCCACCGGATAGAGCTTGTCGGTGGCCTTGTTGACGCTGACATCGGTCGCCTGGGCCGACAGCAGCACGGCGATCAGCAGCTCGAACGGCGAGCTGAAGTTGAGTTCTGTGGTGGGGTGCGGGTTGTTCTCCCGCAGCCGTTCCAGTATCTCTCTGCGTTTTTGGTTATTCATCGCGTCTCATGTCTGTCTTGGTGCCAGCCCTCAGAGCTGGGTGGTGCGGGCACCGGCTGCGGGCAGGCTGCAGTGGGCCTTGTCGGCACGCTGCTTGCGGCCCATCCAGTCGTTGATGGCGTTCTTGCCGGCGATGAGCAGCCCCAGGCCGATGAAGCCCCCCGGCGGCAAAATGGCCAGCAGCAGGCTGGCATCGGCGTGGAACAACTCGATGCGCAGGGATCTGGCCCACTCCCCCAGCAGCAGATCGGCGCCGTCGAACAGGGTGCCCATGCCGATGATCTCACGCAGGCCCCCCAGCAACAGCAGCACCAGGGTGAAGCCCAGCCCCATCATGAAGCCGTCGATGGCCGCCAGCAGGGGCGGGTTCTTGGAGGCATAGGCCTCGGCCCGGCCTATGATGACGCAGTTGGTGACGATGAGGGCGATGAAGATGCCGAGCGCCTGATAGAGGCCATAGGTGTAGGCGTTCATCAACAGCTGCACGCTGGTCACCAGGGCCGCGATGATCATCACGTAGACCGGGATGCGAATGTCCTTGGGCACCCAGTTGCGCACCAGGGAGACGGCCAGGTTGGAGCAGACCAGCACCACCATGGTCGCAAGACCCAGCCCCAGGGCATTGGTAAAGGTGGAGGAGACTGCCAGGGTCGGGCAGAGCCCCAGCACCTGCACCAGGGAGGGGTTGTTCTTCCACAGCCCCTGCAGCATCAGCTCCTTGAGCTCTTCGCGGCGGCTGTTGCCCTCATCGGCCGGGCTCTGGCCGTCAATCACATCAACTTGTTCCATTGCTTGTTCCGTTGTATGCGCCATACGGGGCTCCGGTGTCAGGGGGTGGCGTCACAGGAGGGGGCCTGTTGCAGCAGCTCAGGGTGCTCCTGTTGCAGCAGCAGCAGATTCTTCACCGCCTTGACCACGGCGCGGGGGGTGATGGTGGCGCCGGTGAAGGCGTCAAATTCGCCGCCATCCTTCTTCACCGCCCAGCTCGCCGCGTTCTCCTTGGTGAGGAACTTGCCGACGAAGCTCTCTATCCAGCTCGATTTTTTCAGCTCGATCTTGTCGCCAAGACCCGGGGTCTCCTTGTGGGCCAGCACCCGCACCGAGCTGATGGCGCCGCTGGCGTCTGTGCCGATCACCATGCGAATGGCCCCACTGTAGCCGTCGGGGGCCACGGTTTCCAGCGCATAGCCGGTGTGCTCCCCCTTGAGGGTCGCGGTGTAGAGCGGCATGGGCTGATCGCTGCCCAGGTACTCGCGGCTGGTGACCAGCCTGCAGCTGGCCACCAGATCGTTGTCATAGCTCCCCGCCGGCAGCAGGGCCTCCAGGGTGCGCAGCTTCTCCAGCTGTTGCTGGTGGGCGATGCGATCCCGGGTCAGCTCGTTGGTCAGCACCACCATGGCGGTGCAGCCGAGGGCGAACAGGGCCAGGGTGACGCCGTTTTTGCGCATGCTCTTTAACATGGGAAGGCTCCTGAGAGTGAGATGTGCGCGATGATCATTTGCGGCGATCCCCACAGACCTTGGGACGAGTCAGGCTGTCGATGGGAGTGGCTACGCAGAGGCTGGCTCATTTGCGGCGATCCCCATAGACCTTGGGACGGGTCAGGCTGTCGATGAGCGGCACGCAGAGGTTGGCCAGCAACACGGCGAAGGCGAAGGCGTCCGGGTAGCCGCCGAAGCGACGGATGAGATAGACCAGCACGCCGATCAGCACGCCGTAGATGAGGCGCCCCCTGGCCGTGGTGCTGGCGCTCACCGGATCGGTGGCGATGAAGAAGGCCCCCAGCATGGTGGCGCCGCTGAACAGGTGCAGCATGGGGGTGGCGGTGGCGTCCGGCGTGGCCAGATAACCCAGGGTGGCAGAGAGCAGCAGGGCCCCCAGCACGGCGGTGGGAATGCGCCAGTTGATCACCTTCTGCTGCAGCAGGAAGAGGCCACCCAGCAGGTAGCCGAGGTTGACCCAGCTCCAGCCAATCCCGCCCCAACCCTCGAACACGGCGTGAGTCATCACTTCGCTGGCGGTGAGCCCCTGGGTCAGGCCCGTCTTCAGGGTGTCGAGGGGAGTGGCCATGGTCAGGCCATCCACCCCCTGCTTGAGCTGCGCCAGGCTGTAGCCATCCAGGCTGAAGCCGGTGAAGATCACCGAGACGGCATCCCCAAAGTCGACCCCGTAGGCAGCGATGCTGGAGGGGGGCAGCCAGCTGGTCATCTGGACCGGGAAGGAGACCAGCAGCAGCACATAGGCCACCATGGCCGGGTTGAACAGGTTCTGACCGAGCCCGCCATAGAGGTGCTTGGCGATGATGATGGCAAAGGCGGTGCCCAGCACCAGCATCCACCAGGGCAGCAGGGGGGGCAGGGAGAGGCCGATCAGCACGGCGGTGAGGGCCGCGCTGCCGTCCAGCAGGGCCGGTTTGACAGGGCGGCCGCGCAGGCGCAGGACCAGGGCCTCGCAGCCCAGGGCCGTCACCAGGGCCAGCAGGATCTGGATCAGGGTCCCCCAGCCGAAGAACCAGGTCTGGGCCAGGAAGCCGGGCAGACAGGCCAGGATCACCAGCAGCATCAGGGTCTGGGTCTGTCTGCGGTTATGGGCGAAGGGCGCACTCGCGAGATTGAACATGGATCAGTGGCTCTTGTCGGTCGAAGGGGAAGGGGTGTGCGCCGCGGCGTCGGCCGCCAGCTTCCTGGCCTTGGCACGGGCGATGGCAGCGGCGATGGCCGCCTTCTTGGGGTCGACCTCGGGGGCTGGCTCGGCCACCGGCTCCCCCGGGGCGGCCAGCGTGTCGCTCACGGCGTCACTTGAGGGGACGGGTGCCTCGGGCGCGACCTCGGCAGCGGCCGCCAGCTTCTTGGCCTTGGCGCGGGCGATGGCGGCGGCGATGGCCGCCTTCTTGGGATCGACCTCGGCAGCGGGCTCGGCCACCGGCTCACTCGGAGCGGCAGCCGTGTTGCTGGCTTCGTCACCGGCAGCCTGGACAGCCTTTTTGGCCTTGGCGCGGGCGATGGCAGCGGCGATGGCCGCCTTCTTGGGGTCGACCTCGGGGGCTGGCTCAGCCACCGGCTCGCCCGAGGCGGCAGCAGTGTTGCTGGCCTCGTCACCGGCAGCCTTCTTGGCCTTGGCACGGGCGATGGCGGCGGCGATGGCCGCCTTCTTGGGGTCGACCTCGGGGGCTGGCTCAGCCACCGGCTCGCCCGGGGCGGCAGCCGTGTTGCTGGCCTCGTCACCGGCAGCCTTCTTGGCCTTGGCGCGGGCGATGGCCGCGGCGATGGCCGCCTTCTTGGGATCGACCTCGGCAGCGGGCTCGGCCACCGGCTCACCCGGAGCGGCAGCCGTGTTGCTGGCCTCGTCACCGGCAGCCTTCTTGGCCTTGGCGCGGGCGATGGCAGCCGCAATGGCCGCCTTCTTGGGATCGGCCTCGGCAGCGGGCTCAGTCACCGGCTCGCTCGGGGCGGCAGCCGTGTTGCTGGTCTCGTCACCGGCAGCCTGGGCAGCCTTCTTGGCCTTGGCGCGGGCCAGGGCGGCGGCGATGGCCGCCTTCTTGGGATCGGTCTCGGCAGCGGGCTCGGCCACCGGCTCGCCCGGGGCGGCAGCCGTGTTGCTGGCCTCGTCACCGGCAGCCTGGGCAGCCTTCTTGGCCTTGGCGCGAGCCAGGGCGGCGGCGATGGCGGCCTTCTTGGGATCTGCTTCGGCAACGACAGCCGTGCCGGCATCATCCGGCTGTGCGGTCTCGACCGCCTTGGCGGCGCGGCGCGCCAGCGCCTCCTGCTTGCGCGCCTCGCGGGCGGCCATCATGGCGGCGTTGTCCGGCTGAGGCTCTGCGCTGGCGGCCTCCTGCTTGGCCTTGAGGCGGGCCAGGGCGGCGGCGACGGGATCATCCCCCCCGGCCGCGGCCATGGCCTGGCGACGCTGGGCGGCGGCCTCGGCGTGGCGAGCCTCCCGCGCGGCCTTGTCCCGCTCGAAGCGGGCCTGCTTGGCCTCGAAGCGCTGCTTGGCGCGCTCCGCCTTCTCGTGCTCGGCACGGACCTCGCGGATGTCATCCTTGGCAATCTTGTAGTACTGCACCAGGGGGATCTCGCTCGGGCAGACCCAGGCACAGGCCCCGCACTCTATGCAGTCGAACAGGTTGAGCTTCTCGGCCTTGTCATACTCCTTGACCCGGCTGTACCAGTAGAGCTCCTGGGGCAGCAGGTTGGCGGGGCAGGCGTCGGCACAGGCGCTGCAACGGATGCAGGCCTGTTCGGGGCCGGGGGGCGGCAGCTCGGCGCGGGTGGGGGAGAGCAGGCAGTTGGTGGCCTTGACCACGGGCACCATGGCATGGGGCAGGGTGAAGCCCATCATGGGGCCCCCCATGATGACCCGCTGATCCGCCTCCGGTTGCAGTTCGAAACGCTGCAGCAGCCAGCGCACCGGGGTGCCGAGGCGCACCCAGGCATTGCCGGGCTTTTTGAAGGCGTCACCGGTGAGGGTGACGATGCGCGAGATGAGCGGCTCGCCGTCGATGATGGCGCGCTTGATGGCAAAGACGGTGGCGACGTTGAGCACCATGATGCCCATGTCGACCGCCCGGCCTCCCTTGGGCACCTGGCGCCCGGTGAGCAGCTCTATGGTCTGCTTGGCACCGCCGGAGGGGTACTTGGTCGGCACTGACTTGACCAGCACATCCTCGTCTGTGGCATGGCGGGTCAGGGCGTCGATGGCCGCCGGCTTGTTGTCTTCCACCCCGATCAGGGTCAGCTTGGGCTTGAGCAGGTGCTTGAGCACCCGGATGCCGTCCATGATCTCGTCGGCATACTCCTGCATCAGGCGATCGTCTGTGGTGATGTAGGGTTCACACTCCAGGCCGTTGACGATCAGGATCTCGGTGAGCTGGCCGCGGCCATCGAGCTTGCTGTGAGTCGGGAAGACGGCGCCACCGAGCCCAGCGACGCCCGCCTGCTGGATGCGCTCGAGCAGGTCGCCCCGCTCCAGATTCCAGTAGTCGGGTTGGGGGTTGCGCTCACCCCAGGCATCTTCTCCGTCCGGGGTCAGGATGACGCAGAGATCGTCCAGGCCCGAGGGGTGTGCCACCGTGTGTTGTTCGATGGCGGTGATGGTGCCCGAGGTGGAGGCGTGCACCGGCACTATGCGACCCTTGTCATGACGGGTCAGCGGTTGGCCCTTCTTGACCCTGTCACCCACCCGCACCAGCAGTTCGCCGGCCGGGCCCGCGTGCTGGCGCACCGGTATGATGAGCTGGGGGGGAAGCCCCGCGTCCACGACGGGGGTCAGGCTGGACTGGTGCTTGTTCTCGGGAGGATGAATGCCACCGTGAAAATCCCAGAGGGTGCCGGCTTTGATGCGTTCTAGCAGATGCTGCATGGTTACTCCGCTGTTTATTCCACTATCTTGACCGGAATGGCGACCTTGGCCAGATCCCATTTCCAGTTGTCGACCGTGGTCGGCACCGGGATCATCTCGATACAGTCAGTCGGGCAGGGGTCGACGCAGAGATCGCACCCGGTGCACTCGGCCGCGATGACGGTGTGCATCGCCTTGGTGGCGCCGAGGATGGCATCGACCGGGCAGGCCTGGATGCACTTGGTGCAACCTATGCACATGTCCTCGTGAATGAAGGCGACTTTCTTGACGGGGACGGCCGCTTCGTC
Source organism: Aeromonas genomosp. paramedia (assembly GCF_023093515.1). NCBI lineage: Bacteria > Pseudomonadati > Pseudomonadota > Gammaproteobacteria > Aeromonadales > Aeromonadaceae > Aeromonas > Aeromonas genomosp. paramedia. The sequence continues at coordinate 229,169 of NZ_JAAROG010000017.1, read as the reverse complement.
GCCACCGTCCAGCGGCTGGGGCTCGACCCCCATCAGATCCGCTATCTTGCGCATGGTGGTATCGCCACCGGGCACGCACTTGTTGATCTTGTCGCCGTTGGCCAGGGCCTCGGCGTAGGGCTTGCAGCCCGGGTAGCCGCACTGGCCGCACTGGGTCTGGGGCAGCAGGGCATCGAGCTGGTCGACGATGGGGTCGGCCTGCACATGAAACTTGACGGCGGCATAGCCCAGAATGATGCCGAAGGCCAGGGCCAGCAGGGCCAGCACCAGGATGGCAAAGAGTATGTGAGTCATAGAGCTATATCTTGATGAGGCCGGTAAAGCCCATGAAGGCCAGGGACATCAGGCCGGCGGTGACCATGGCGATGGAGACGCCGCGAAAGGGGGCTGGCACGTCGGCGGCCACCAGACGCTCACGCATGGCGGCAAACAGGATCAGCACCAGCGAGAAACCGCAGGCAGCCCCGAAGCCGTAGATGATGCTCTGGATGAAGTTGTGACGCTCGTTGATGCTCAGCAGCGCGACGCCCAGCACGGCGCAGTTGGTGGTGATGAGGGGCAGGAAGATGCCGAGCAGGCGATAGAGGGTCGGGCTGCTCTTGCGGATCACCATCTCGGTGAACTGCACCACCACGGCGATCACCAGGATGAAGCCCAGGGTGCGCAGATAGGCGATGTCCAGCGGGATCAGGATATAGTGCTCCATCAGATAGGAGCAGGCGCTGGCGAGCGTCATCACGAAGGTGGTGGCCAGTCCCATGCCGATGGCGGTTTCCAGCTTGCCGGAGACGCCCATGAAGGGGCAGAGGCCGAGAAACTTCACCAGCACGAAGTTGTTGATCAGCACGGTACTGACCAGTAAAAGCAGGTACTCAGTCATTGACGATGGGTTTTCCGGTGTGAAGGCGGCAGTATTATCTGATGTTAGGTGCCTTTAGACAACCGCAAGGCCGTATGGTTATTATTCGGGGGCCCAATTCATGGAGGCATTGTGCGCCCGTTACCCATACTGACCCTCACCCTGGCCATGCTGCTCTGGTCCAGCTCCTTTATCGCCCTCAAACATGTGCTGGAGGTCTGGTCCTTCGGTCAGGTGCTGTTTATGCGCATGGCGGTGGCATCGGGCTGCTGGCTGCTGTGTTACCGTCACCTCGGCAACTTCCACTATCAAAAAGGGGATTGGCGCTGGCTGGCCCTGATGGGCGCCTTGGAGCCCTGCCTCTATTTTCTGCTGGAGGTCAATGCCCTGCGCTACACCAGTGCCGGGCAGGCGGGCATGGTCTGTGCGCTGCTGCCCCTGATGGTGGCCCTGGTGGCCTTCGTGTTGCTGAGGGAGCGGGTGAGCCGCCGTCAGCTGCTGGGTTTTGCCATCGCCATCTGCGGCATCGCCCTGCTGGGGCTGGCCGAGGGGGCGGATGAGTTCGCTCCCAATGCCCTGCTCGGCAACAGTCTGGAGATGGGGGCCATGCTCTGCGCCGCCACTTACTCGGTGGTGTTCAAGAAGCTCTCCAGCCGCTACGGTGTGCTGACCCTGACCGCCCTGCAGGCCTTCGTCGGCACCCTCTTCTTCGCCCCCTTCGCCTTCAGTGCCCCCTGGCCCGCGGACTGGGCCTGGCAGGACATGGGGGTCATCCTCTTCCTCGGCGCCTTCGTGACCCTTGGGGCTTACCTGCTCTACAACTGGTCGGTCACCCAGGTGAAGGTGACCCTGGCGGCCGCCTATGTGAACCTCATTCCGGTCTTTACCCTGCTGCTCGCCTATCTGCTGCTGGGGGAGACGCTGGGTGCCCTGCAATGGGTTGCCTGCGCCGCCGTGCTGGCCGGCATCGGGGTCGGTCAGTTGCCCGCGGGCAAAAACCGGGTGCGCAGCGCCGCCGCCCAGAGTTGACTTCCCCCCGATCGGCTACAGTCTGGACAGGGGCCTATGCTGGCCATAAAGGAACCACACCATGAGCGACATGAAGTTGCTGGCCGAGGCCAAGACCTTGTTGAGTCACCACCCTTTTACCCTGGCCGATGCCAGGGCCCTGGAGGCCCTGGAGGAAGCGGCGGTGGGGGAGGAGGGGCTCTGCATCGCCGAGTTGTGGGAGCTGGCCCTGGGTCAGGCCGACGAGGAGGCGAGGCACTATCTGCAGGGAGGGGATTGACGCCTCTTTGAGTGTCTGGATGAGCAAAAAACAACGCGGGGCCTGGCCCCGCGTTTTTTATTGGATGGTGCGCCAAGGTCTCAGATGGAGAGACTCTTGACGGTGTCCGAGACCGAGTTGGCGTCCTCGATGATCTCCTTGATGACGTCGGCGATGATGTTGGCCTGATCCTGCCCCGCCACCGCCTTGCCTGAGACGACGGAGACGGTCTGGGTGATCTTGGAGGTGATGTCGGAGTTGTGCTTGATGACGGAGACGATCTCGTTGGTGGAGGTCGAGGTTCTGGCCGCCAGCTGCCTCACCTCGTCGGCGACCACCGCAAACCCCCGGCCCTGCTCGCCGGCCCTGGCTGCCTCGATGGCGGCATTGAGTGCCAGCAGGTTGGTCTGATCCGCGATGCCGCTGATGGTGGAGATGATGGACTCTATGCTCTTGGATTGCTGATTGAGCAGATCTATCTGCTTGCTCACCTCGTTGACCGAGGTGTTGATGTGGGAAGAGGTCTCAAGCACCTTGTCGATCACCTCACGCCCCTTGGCGGCACTGGCGACGGTTTCGCTGGCGATGGTGCAGGCCTTCTGGGCCGCCTCCCGGGTGGAGATGGATTTTTCCACCCGCTCAGTGATGTCGCTCGCCAGCTTGATGATTTTGACCACCTTGCCCTCGTGGTTGAAGATGGGATTGTAGGTCGCCTCCAGCCAGATCTTCTCCCCGCGGTGACCAAGGCGCATGAAGAGTCCGGACTTGATGTCCCCCGAGCCGAGATCGCGCCAGAAGTTGGGGTTTTTCTGGTAGAACTCGGGGTCGCAGAACTGGCGGTGGTGTTTGCCGACCACCTCCTCCAGCCGGTAGCCGAAGCAGTGGAGGAAGTTCTGGTTGGCGGTGATGACGGTGCCATCCGGCTGGAAGTCGATCACCGCCAGGGATTTGTCGAGCGCCACCAGCAGGGCCTGGGTGCGCTCGAGGGAAGACTGCTGCTGGGTCACGTCCGAGGCGACCTTGGCGACGCGTGCCACCTTGCCATCGATCATGATGGGGAAATAGGTGGCCTCCAGCCAGACAGCCTTGCCCGATTTCGACTGGCGGATGAAGCGGCCGTTGCGGGAGATGCCGCCGCGCAGATCCTGCCACAGGCTCTCGTAGTCACGGGTCTTGACGTCCTCCGGGAAGCAGAGCGCACTGTGGTGCTTGCCAATCACCTCCTCCCACTGAAAGCCCACGATCTTCAGAAAGAGATCGTTGACGAAGGTGACTGTGCCGGCCGGAGTGAACTGGATGAAAGGCACCTGGGACTGGATGGCCTGCTCGAAAGCCCCCAGCTCTGCCATCTTCACCACCTGTTCACTCGCTTCCTTGCTTGCTTTGTGATTCCAGAACATATGGAGCTCCTCCATGAGACCCTTGAATGACAGACCGACAGTAATCTGAGTGAATTAACAATAACATTGCTGCTTGATGAACCTTAATCGACTCCAGCTTAACTTTTTGAAGTTTTTTAATTTTTAATCTCGATTAATTGTTTTCTTCTGCATCCCTGCCTCTCAGGAGGGCTCCATACGGGTTCGTTATCCACGGCGCTCAACTTCGAGCCATTTTTGTCATAAATATGTATCAATTGGCACTGACGATGGGGGCGGCCACGCTGCATTTGGCGCCATGTCCACTAGGGTGTTTATTGGCAGAGCGCCGACTATTGCGAGTCGTTAACCACCTTGACCGAGCCGACGCCGATAATGCAATGGCGGGGTGCCCATGTGGGTGGAGAAGAAGCGTGAAAATACCGAGAGGGAAGAGAAGCGAAGTCGCTCACTGATATCCTGAATACTCATGTCGGTTTCGGCCAACCAGGCGCAGGCTTTTTTAATGCGTACATTTTTCAATAACATGCTGAGATGGCTATTTTCCTGCTTGAGCCTGGCATTTATGGTCCAACGACTCATGCCGATCAGGCCACAAATATATTCCATGAAGCTGGCTTCATCATTGAGACAGTTATTTTCGATGGCCTTTTCTAGCAATGACATGACAAGGGTCGAGAATCCTTGCTCATATTCCAGCGCAGCGACTCTGCGGCTGATCTGCTGGTGCTGATTCCGGTTGAGCAGCGGAAGATAGTGCTCGGCCCGGCTCGTCAGGGCGGCGCTCTTGAAGTGGATGACGTTGGCCGCCTGATCAAACTGGCAATGGCAGCCGAAGCCCTCGTCGAGTTGCTTGCGGCCGGGCTCCGCTGCCCCGCGCAAGCTGACGGCGGTCTCCACCCCGGGAGCATAGAGGCGCACCAACTCCTTCAGCAACATGAAATTACCGATGGCGGAGTGGTTGCGCTGCACCAGTTCCTGGTCTTCGACATAGGTTATGGCGAGTTGGTCGTCCGCTTGGGCAATGGTGAAATGGTCGCAATTGCCGATGATGATCCGGTTGTGGATATAACCGAGCACAGCCTCCTCGGCCGTCGGCTGGTTGAGGCAATAACCGACGAGATCGGGAAACATCTCATAGGCACCGTCGATGAGCGATGCGGGGGAATGGCTTTGCGACAGGCGCTCCTGCCATAAGAAGTCATATGCCGATGTCGCCTTGATAAAACGCAGATGCTGCCTTTGTGAGAGCCGGCCATCCGCTCTATCCAGCTCATATTGGCTGAGTTGGCACAGTGTTTTTATGGCGTCGGTATTGACGCCACCCTCTTCTAATAGATAGAGCGTCGATCTGGCGATGATATTTGAAACGCTCTTTCCCATTTTTATTTCCTCATGCCGGAAACATGCCTGTCGTGGCCCCGCAGCATCCTGCTGTTCGGGAAATTAAGGCATGTTATGCAAGGGATAACTGAGAGTCAGATCAAATGCAGTGCAACCGAGTGTCGGTAACTGTAACCAAAGGTAACGTTGTGACCGCCGTGGTGATATTGGCGTCCCACTCCCCAATGCAAAATGGCTGCTCCCCCATGCAAAGCAGGCACCCTGGCCCTCGCGTTAAGCTGCGCTGGCTAGTTCGGCTTGTTTATTCACCTGAATAATGGAATGAAAGGGAATTATATGCAGCATAACAATAAAGGGTATCAATGGAGCGCCCTTGCCATCGCCGTCGCGCTGATCCTTGGGGCTCAGGGGTGCAACGACAACAGCTCGTCGGCGCCGCAAGAGGTGGTCAAGGACAATGCCTATTATCGGACCCTGGCGGAAGGCATGGTGGCCAAAATGACCCACGACGAACAGCTGGGCATGCTGGTGGGACCGGGTTACGTGTTTACCAGCCGCGGCCTTGAGGTGAACAAGGAGGCGATCAACAACCTCAAGGGTGACGTGCCGGGCAGCGTGGGCTACATCAGCGGCGTGTTCAACGCCGACTCCGGGCTCGACATCGCCGCCAGCAAGCTGGCCGATGGCGCCGCCGGGGTGCGCATCACGCCGACCCGGGAGGGGGAAACCGGCACCTTCTACGGCACCGCCTTCCCGGTGGGCACTCTGTTGGCGTCGACCTGGGATGCGAGCCTGGTCAAGCAGGTGGGGGCCGCCATCGGCAACGAGGTCAAAGAGTACGGGCTGGATGTCTGGCTTGCCCCCGGTATGAACATTCAGCGTGACCCTCTCAATGGGCGCAGCTTCGAATACTTCTCCGAAGATCCCCTGGTGTCCGGGGTGATGGGGGCTGCCGAGGTGAACGGAGCCCAGGCCCAGGGGGTGGGCACCACCATCAAGCACTTCATCGCCAACAACGCCGAGACCTCCCGATCCATCGTCGACAACATCATCTCCCCAAGGGCCATCCGGGAGATCTACCTGCGGGGCTTCCAGTACGCCGAGGAGCACGCCAATCCCTGGGCCGTGATGACCGCCATGAACAAGGTCAATGGCACCTACACGGGCCAGTGGGCGGATCTCAATACCCGGGTGCTGCGGGATGAATGGGGGTTTGAAGGCTTCGTCGTGAGTGACTGGTGGTCGGGTGATGGCCACTATGCGGACATGATCAAGTCCGGCAACGATCTTATCGAACCCGGTGGCCCGGCGCTGCCCTATGGCTACGGCGATGCCCTGACCGGCTTGCAGGAGGCCTATGCCGCCGGCGATCTGAGCGCGGATGACATCAGGCAGGGGGCGGTGCGGATCCTGACCCAGGTGCTGAAGATGCCATCGAACCAGGGGGTTATCGCCAGCAATGCGCCGGATCTGGCTGGCCATGCCAGGTTATCGCGCCAGGCTGCCAGTGATGGCATGGTGTTGCTGAAAAACGAGCAGGGCAGCCTGCCCCTGGCGAAGGGGATCAAGTTGGCCTCCTTCGGGATCACTCAGGTCAATACTCTCAAGGGCGGCGCTGGTAGCGGCGACGTGAACGCGGCCTATACCGTCAATGTGGTGGACGGGCTGGCCCGGCAGTTCAGTGTCGACACCGGGCTTGCGGACTTCTATCGCACCTTTTTCGAGCAGAACAAGAGCACGAGCGACTTTGGCGGCATCTCGATCATAGTTAGCTGCCCTGAGCCATCCCTGAGCCAGGCCGAGATAGCGACTTATGCCGCCAGCAATGATGTCGCCGTCATCACCCTTGGTCGCAACTCGGCGCAAGGGGAGGATCGCCTGAGCGGGAAGGGGGATTATCTGCTCTCCGATGTGGAGCAGACGCTCATCGACGACGTCAGCAGTGCTTTCCACAGTCTTGGCAAGAAGGTAGTGGTGTTGCTCAACATCGGCGGCGTCATGGACACCAGCGCCTGGCAGGACAAGGTCGATGCCATCCTGCTGGCTTACATGCCGGGGCAGGAGGCGGGCAATGCCATCGCCGATCTGTTGTCGGGGACTGTCAATCCGAGCGGCAAGCTGACCCAGACCTTCCCCATGCGCTATCAGGATGTGCCTTCGTCTGCGGGTTTCCCGGGCACGGATACCGACGGGGATGGCAAGATCGACACCCACTACTACAACGAAGGCATCTATGTGGGGTATCGCTATTACGCGACCTTCGGCAAGGGGGTGAATTATCCCTTCGGCCACGGTCTTTCTTACACGCAATTCGACTACAAAAATACATCTGTACAGAGCAATTCTCTATCCGAGGCCGGTGGCCAGGTGACCCTGACCACTACCGTCTACAACAGCGGCAGTGTCTCTGGTCGGGAGGTGGCTCAAGTCTATGTGGCAGCCCCGGCTGGGACCCTCAGCAAGCCGGCCATCGAGCTCAAGGCGTTTGCCAAGACCCAGCTGTTGGCCGCGGGGGCGAGCGAAACCCTGAACTTCGAGATCCCGGCCAGCTGGCTCGCCAGCTTCGACAACGCCAACAGCGAATGGATCATCGAACCCGGGGTCTACAAGGTCTATGTCGCAGCCTCCTCCGAGGTGGGGAGCGTCACGCCGCAGACCTTCACGGTGAGCAGCAAGCTGGTGGTCAGCAAGACCACGCCGGGGGCACTGGCCTTGCCGGCCGGGGTGATGGAGGCCTCTTTCGAAACGCAGTATTGAGCGAAAAAAGTGTGGGGGAGCCTTGGCTCCCCCTTTTCATGTCCGCTTCACTGTCCCGGAACTCTGGTCAGCCAGGAGCCTGAGTCTATTTCTTCTGCTGCAGGGTCGAGATCTGTTTGTTCAGCGCCTCCATCTCGTTCTGGTATTGGCGCGCCACGCCCTGCATCCCGGGAGAGCGTACTCTGTCCTCAAGATCGCTTGTCTCGGTCGTCGCCCTCTGTTCATTGCGCTCACCGGCTATCTCAGGGGTCATCTTCTGATCCCTGGCGCCCATCCCGGTGCGCAGGGCCTCAAGCTGGCGTTGCTTCCGACCGCTGGCCAGGTTCTCCTCTATATCCCGGGTTCGCTTGTTCGCCCGCTCGACCTCCTCGGGCGAGGGGGTGAAGATGTTCATCCGCACCGGCTCGCTGTCACCGGTGCAGGGAATGTCGCTGAAGGTGATGTTGCCGTTGACGGTGCATTTGTATACCTCGGCAGAGAGCGGGGTGGCCGCCACCAGCAGGGCGAGGCAGATGACCAGGGTGCGTGACATAGACTCCTCCTTGAATCCTCCCCTTGCACACTAGTACATGGTGCCGGGTCAGACAATCGCCCCCGACACCCGCAATGAAAGCGAGGGGGGGCCCGTGCCGCCCTGTCCTCATTTCCTGCACGCAGGGTGCCCGGTTGCCGTGCCAAACGGCGGGATGTTGGCCGGTTTTCCCGGCAGTTCAACACATCAGAGCACCATAGCGGGCCACAATGAGGTATCTTATGCCCCGATTTCATCCATTTAACGGATCCGAGACCCCTATGATTATCAAACCCAAGGTTCGCGGCTTTATCTGCACCACCACTCACCCGGTCGGTTGTGAAGCCAATGTTCGTCGCCAGATCGCTTACACCCAGGCCAAGGGCACCATCGAGAATGGTCCCAAGAAGGTACTGGTGATCGGCGCCTCCACCGGTTATGGTCTGGCCTCCCGGATTGCCACTGCCTTCGGTAGCGGCGCCGCCACCATTGGCGTCTTCTTCGAAAAGCCGAGCTCCGAGACCAAGACGGGCTCCGCCGGCTGGTACAACTCCGCCGCCTTCGACAAGGCCGCCAAAGAGGCGGGCCTCTACGCCAAGAGCGTCAACGGCGATGCCTTCTCCCACGAGTGCCGTGCCAAGGTGATCGAGCTCATCAAGCAGGATCTGGGTCAAATCGATCTGGTGGTCTACTCCCTGGCCTCCCCGGTGCGCAAGATGCCGGACAGCGGCGAAGTGGTGCGCTCCGCCCTCAAGCCCATCGGCGAGGTCTACACCTCCACCGCCATCGACACCAACAAGGATCAGATCATCACCGCCACCGTCGAGCCGGCGAACGAGGAAGAGATCCAGAGCACCATCACCGTCATGGGCGGTCAGGACTGGGAGCTGTGGATGGCTGCCCTGCGTGATGCGGGCGTGCTGGCCGACGGCGCCAAGTCCGTGGCCTACTCCTACATCGGCACCGATCTGACCTGGCCCATCTACTGGCATGGCACCCTGGGCCGCGCCAAGGAAGATCTGGACCGCGCCGCCGCCGCCATCCGTGGCGATCTGGCCGCCAAGGGCGGTACCGCCCACGTCGCCGTGCTCAAATCCGTGGTGACCCAGGCCTCCTCCGCCATTCCTGTGATGCCGCTCTATATCTCCATGGCCTTCAAGATCATGAAGGAGAAGGGCATTCACGAGGGTTGCATGGAGCAGGTGGATCGCATGCTGCGCACCCGTCTCTATGGCGAGGAGCTGGCACTGGACGAGCAGGCCCGCATCCGCATGGATGACTGGGAGCTGCGTGAAGACGTGCAGCAGACCTGCCGCGATCTCTGGCCCTCCATCACCACCGAGAATCTCTGTGAGCTCACCGACTACGCCGGCTACAAGCAGGAGTTCCTGCGCCTGTTCGGTTTCGGTCTGGACGAGGTGGATTACGATGCGGATGTGAATCCGGACGTGACATTCGACGTGGTCGAGCTCTGAGCCTGACCATGTGACGACAGGGCCCTGCGGGGCCCTGTTTTTTTTGCTGCTCATTCAAGCTGTTGCCGCAGGTTTATTATCCGCGATCACCTTTTTCCCCGAACAAACCCGCTAGTCTTGCGCTGTTTGGATCACATGACGGCATTGCCGAGGAAGGGAAGCCATGACCACATCAACCGAGGCGCCCAAGAAGCGCCAACTCCCCACCGTTTATACCCTGCTTTTCATCATCATCGCCCTGATGGCGGCCCTCACCTGGGTGCTGCCGGCGGGCAAGTACAACTACCTGACGGCAAAGACCCAGCAGCCGGTGGCGGCGGCCGCCGTGGCCGACTACAGCGGCGACGAGCGGCTGCTGCCGGTGCCCGGCAGCTACACAGAGCTGCCCGCCCAGCCGCAGGGGGTGTTCGAGGTGCTCAAGGCGCCGATCCAGGGCTTTCACAAGGCGGCGGACGTGGCGCTCTTCGTGCTCATCATCGGCGGCTTTCTGGCGGTGACCATGCAGAGCGGGGCGCTCGATGCCGGGGTGGGGGCCATAGTGCGCGCCTTCGCCGGGCGCGAGCGGCTGCTGATCCCCGTGCTGATCGCGCTCTTTGCCCTCGGCGGATCCACCTTCGGCATGGCGGAGGAGACGGTGGCCTTCTGGGCGCTCATCGTGCCGGTGATGATGGCCGCTGGCTTCGATCGCATGGTGGCGGCGGGGATCATCTTGCTCGGCTCCGGGGTCGGGGTGCTCGCCTCCACCGTCAACCCCTTTGCCACCGGCATTGCCTCCGGTTTTGCCGGCATTCCCATCGGTGAGGGGATTGGTCTTAGGGTTGTGCAGTGGCTGCTGCTGGTGATCTTCGCCTCCTGGTTCGTGATGCGCTACGCCAAGCAGGTGCAGCAGGACAAGTCCCGCTCAGTGCTGGCCGACATCGTCTATGACGACGAGTTCTCCCAGATGAAGAGCGGCAACCTCGCCTTCAGCGGCAAGCAGAAGCTCACCATGCTGGTCTTCTTCGGCACCTTCCTGCTGATGATCTATGCGGTGGTGCCTTGGTCGGATCTGGGGATCGATCTGCTGCCTACTTTAGGCTGGTGGTTCGACGAGCTCTCCACCCTGTTCTTCAGCGCCTCCATCCTGATTGCGATCATTAACCGGATGCCGGAGTCCAGCTATGTGGCGACCTTCCTCAACGGTGCACGGGATCTCATCGGGGTGGCCCTGGTGGTCGCGGTGGCGCGGGGCATCTATGTGGTGATGGAGCAGGGCGTCATCATCGACACCATATTGCACTGGGCCGAAGGGCTGGTGAGCGGGCTGTCGTCGTCGGTCTTCATCCTGATGGCCTATCTGGTGCACATCATCCTGAGCTTCTTCATTCCCTCCACCTCGGGGCTGGCGACCGTCTCCATGCCGCTGATGGGGCCGCTGGCGGACTTCTCTGGTATCTCCCGGGATCTGGTGATCACCGCCTATCAGTCCGCCTCCGGCTGGATCAACCTGTTCGCTCCCACCGCCGCCCACCTGGTGGCGGGGCTGGCGCTCGCCAGGATCCCCTACGATCGCTTCGTGCGCTGGGTGCTGCCCTTCATCATCGGCGTCGCTCTCATCACCATGGGGGTGCTGGTGGCCGGGGCCCTGCTCCACGGCTGATGGCACGGATAAAAACGACAGATAACAAAAAGGCTCCCGCGGGAGCCTTTTTCATGAGCTTTGCTTACTGCTTGTAGCCCTTGAGGAAGCGGGCGAGACGGCCGATGGCCTCTTCCAGCTCCTCTTCCCGGGGCAGGAACACCAGGCGGAAGTGATCCGGCGCGGGCCAGTTGAAGCCGGTGCCCTGTACCAGCAGCAATTTTTCCTGCTGCAGCAGATCGAACACCATCTTCTGGTCGTCGCGGATGTCATACACCTTGGGGTCCAGGCGCGGGAACATGTAGAGCGCCCCCTTGGGCTTGACGCAGGAGACCCCGGGGATCTCGTTCAAGAGCTCCCAGGCCTTGTCCCGCTGGCGGCGCAGGCGGCCGCCCGGCAGGATCAGCTCGTTGATGCTCTGGTAACCCCCGAGGGCGGTCTGGATGGCGTGCTGCATGGGCACGTTGGCACACAGGCGCATGGAGGCCAGCATCTCCAGCCCCTCGATGTAGCCCTTGGCGCGGCCCTTGGGCCCTGTGATGACCATCCAGCCCTGACGGAAGCCGCAGGCACGGTAGGCCTTGGAGAGGCCGTTGAAGGTCACCACCATCACATCGTCGCACAGGGTGCAGACGCTGGTGTGGGAGATGTCGTCGTAGAGGATCTTGTCGTAGATCTCGTCGGCGAAGATGATGAGGTTGTGCTGGCGGGCGATCTCGATCACCTCCAGCAGGAACTCGCTGCCGTAGACGGCGCCGGTCGGGTTGTTCGGGTTGATCAGCACCAGGCCGCGGGTGCGCGGGGTGATGCGGGCGCGGATGTCGTCCAGATCCGGATACCAGTCGGCCCCTTCGTCGCAGCGGTAGTGCACCGCATGACCACCGGAGAGGGTGACGGCGGCGGTCCAGAGCGGGTAGTCGGGGGAGGGCACCAGCATCTCGTCGCCGTTGTTGAGCAGCGCCTGCATGGCCATGACGATGAGCTCGCTCGCGCCGTTGCCGATGTAGATGTCGTCGATGTCGACCTTGCGCATCCCCTTTTGCTGGTAGTACTGCATCACCGCCTTGCGGGCCGAGAAGAGCCCCTTGGAGTCGCAGTAGCCCTGGCTTTGGGGCATGTTGAGGATCACATCCTTGATGATCTCCTCCGGCGCATCGAAGCCGAACGGGGCCGGGTTGCCGATGTTGAGCTTGATGATGCGGTGGCCTTCGTCCTCGAGACGGCGGGCCTCTTTATGCACCGGGCCGCGAATGTCATAGCAGACATCGTCGAGCTTGTGCGACTTGTCGATAGTGAACATGGTGAGCGTGATTCCTTCCCCTAGGGGCGCGTTGGCAGAAAAGCTGTTTTTAGTATCAAATTTCTCTACCCCTATTCTTCACAGAATTGAATGCTAGAACAATCTAATTTATGGAATAAATCCCTGATATTTACCCCTGAAACAGGGTTACCAGTCTGTTAAATTCAGCAGGATCGTTTGCCTCTCTCGCGAGAGACTAGTGAAAGATGAGGGGGAGGTTCATAAAGCAGCAAGAGTGTATTGAATTATCCCCCCCATCTGGCACGATTGGCTGGGGTAAAAATCTGCTCCAACCCCTGCTGCCGGCCAAGGGCGCGCGCAGCCCAGGGCGCCCTTTCATCCTGTCGTCGAGGATCTTCATGCACGCACCCGCCACCGGTCGCTACCGCCACTTCAAGGGGGGTTACTATCAAGTGCTGGCCCTGGCCCTGCACACCGAAACCCAGGAACAGCTGGTTGTCTACCAATCCGAGCAGGATGGACAGGTCTATGCCCGCCCGGTCGCCATGTTCATGGAGTGGATTGAGCATCAGGGGCAGGTGGTGAGCCGCTTCACGCCGGTGGCATGAGCTTGGTAAAGCGACATGAAAAAAGGCGCCTGAGGCGCCTTTTGCATTGGTAAATCTGTCTTACAGACCCAGATTGGCTCTGGCATAGGCCTCGAAATCGGTGCAGCCACCGATGTGCTGCTCGTCCAGGAAGATCTGCGGCACCGTGGTGACGGGCTTGCCCGCCTTGGCGGCCAGATCGTCCTTGGTGAGCCCGGCGACGTTGATGTCCACATAGCGGAACTCGAAGTCATCGCGCTCCTCGGTCAGCTGCTCGGCAATCTGCTTGGCACGAACGCAATAGGGGCAACCCGGGCGACCAAAAATTTCTACAAACATCTTTTCTCTCCGTTAGATAAGGCCGTTGAGACGAGGCTGGCGACAGCATAGCCTCGGCTCCTGGCCAGTCAAAGCTGAAAATACCGATACGCCCATTCGCCGTGCTCGATTGCACCCCGGAAAGGGATCGGCACCTGGCGCGGCATTCTGGATTGGCGGCGATGGGAGTTTCCTTCTCGAGCCAGCCTTGCTGGCAAGGCCACCCATATTGTTCATCACTGCTCGGCAATCTGGATGGGCTGCTGCTGATAGATGCTCTCCAGCACCCCCTTTTCGAAGACGGTCCAGGGCCAGGGGGCCTTGCTGGCGCGGTAGCGCTCGTGGGTGACCGGATCCTGGGAGAGGCCGCGCTGGAACATCACGAAGGCCTTGCGCTGACCACCGGCGGTGTCGATGAAGCCAGCCAGGTTCGAGGTGCCGGTGATGGTGCCCGTCTTGGCGTGCACCTTGTTCTTCATCATGGGGGCAGTGACACTGCGTCGCCAGGCCAGGGTGCCGTCCACCTGGGAGCTCGGCAGCAGCTTGATGAAGTCGAGCTGGGCGTCGTTCTTCTGGATGAAGTTCAGCACCGACAGCATCTGGCGAGCGCTGATGAGATTGTGGGCGGAGAGACCGGAGCCGTCGGCCAGGGTGGCGTTGCCCAGATCGATGCCGTTCTTGGTCAGAATGGCGCGCACCGCCATGGTGCCACTGCGATAGCTGCCCGGCTTGTTGTAGTAGTGACGGCCCACGGTTTTGAGGAAGGTGTCGGCGTAGAGGTTGTCGGATTTCTTCAGCATCTTGGAGAGCATCACCGGCAGGGAGACCGAGTAGTGGGTGGCCAGGGTTTCGGCGCCAACCGGGGTCTTGTGGGTGACACGCAGCAGGCCGTCGTGGCTGATGCCGGCGCGGTTCATGGCCCAGCGGATGTTGTCCCAGCCCCAGGCTTCCACGTCGTGGATGGCGAAGCGCAGGCCCTGCGGCTCCTTGTTCGGGGTGATGCAGCCCTTGAGCTCGTAGAAGTTGCCCTTGGCCATGTCCACTTCCAGGGCGCAGAACTGACGCGCCATGTCGCCATAGCTCATCACCTCCACGTTGTCGGCACCTATGCCGATGGGGACGCCGGTGGCGACGTTGCCCACCGCAGGTCTGCCAATCTGGGTGGCGGTGATGGTGCCGTAGGCGCAGTTCTTGTCGATGATGACGGAGGAGACGGGGGCCGCGAAGCAGAGGGTCTGATCCCCCCAGGACCAGCCGTTGCCGCGCTCATAGCCGTTGTAGGCGCCGGTGTTGACATAGACATTGCCCTGAATGCGGGTGACCCCGAGCTGCTTGAACAGGGCCACCAGATCCATCCGCGACAATGTGGGGTCGCCGACGAAGTTGATCCAGATGTCGCCGTTGATGGTGGTGCCCTGCCTGGCGCCAGCCTGGGCCTGGATATCGGTGGCGAAACGGAAGTCGGCGCCGAGCTCGAGGCGGGCGGCCAGGGCGGTCAGCACCTTCATGGTGGAGGCGGGGGCTATCATATCGTCGGCGTGGCGGGCAAACTCCACCCCGTTGTTGCCCTGGACTATGATGGCGTACTGGCCCCCCTTGGGCGGGGTCAGCGGGGTGGCCTGGGCCACCAGGGAAAAGAGAGCACAAAAACCAATCAACAACCGCTGCATAAGATCCTCTAACTGAACGAAGGGCGCCGGCAGTGCGATGCGCCCCTGATAATCAAACCTGGTGTCTGTCATTTGCCCGCCAGACGGCGTGGCTAGGCAAAGGCGTTGGCAGTCCGGTACCGCCCTTCATAATCAAAAATTTTCTCCTTCACCTGCCAGAAACGCCCCGACTTGCGGGCGATGACGAAATCCGGGTGACGGAACTGGCTTTCTGCCGCCAGCACGCTCGCCATGGTGGTGAATTCGGGCTCCAGGCCCGGGGCGGGCCAATGATGACGCACAAAGCGTTGTTGAAACAAGCGCCGTGCACCGCTGGTGTGAAAGGCGAAGTACTCCGTCAGGGTGAGACCGTCCTCATCGTGATAGGTCACCTCCAGCCGCTCCCCCTGTTTGCCGCGCCCTGCGGTGAGGGTCAGCCCCGCGCAGCGGATGACCATGCAGTCCTTGAGATTGAGCGCCTCCTTGAGCTTGTCGTCAGGATCTACCAGCAGCTGATCGCAGCTCTGGCAGCGGCGGGCGGCGATGTCGTTTTCGGCGCCGCAACCGGGACAGATCTTGGCGCGAAAGCGATAGTCGCACTCCTCGCGGTGGCCCTCGTCATCTTCAAACAGCCCCTGACAGCGGCGGCCGTAGTGCTCGACCACCTTGCCCTCCTCGTCTGTCTTGCCCCAGAAGGTGTTGGCAAAGCCGCAGGCGGGGCAGGGCACCTGTACCGGCTCGGTGCCGGCGTGGGGTCTGGGCTCCCCCACCTCGGGGGCGAACAGGTTGAAGTTGTTGCCCGCGTAGTCGAGCACCAGACAATCGCTCTTGCCCGGCGAGAGGCGCAGGCCCCTGCCCACAATCTGCTGATAGAGCGACACCGACTCGGTGGGTCTGAGCATCACGATGAGATCCACATGGGGGGCATCGAAGCCGGTGGTGAGCACCGCCACGTTGACCAGAAACTTGATCTCCCGCCCCTTGAAGGCGCTGATGAGGGCATCGCGCTCCGGTCCCGGTGTCTCGCCGGTGACGAGGGCCGCGCTCTGGGATTTGGCCTGCAGCAGTCCCTGAATTTCCCGGGCGTGCTCGACGGTGGCGGCGAAGATCATCACCCCTTGGCGCTCGGCCGCATACTCGAGCACCTGGTTCAGGATATGGGGGGTGACCCGCTGCTGGCGCTTGAGCTCGCCGTTGAGATCCGCCTCGCTGAACAGGCCGTTCTCCCGCGCTACCAGCTTGCTGAAGTCGTAATGGACTATGGGGGCATCGATCATGCGCGGCGGCGTCAGGTAGCCGTTTTTCACCATGAAGCGCAGGGGCAGCTCGAACACGCAGTCACCGAACAGCCGCTCCCCGTGGCTCTTCACCATGCCGTGGTAGTGGCGCCGGTAGATCCAGCCCAGCCCCAGCCGATAAGGCGTGGCGGTGAGGCCGAGGATCTTGAGGGCGGGATTGGCGGCCTTGAGGTGCTCGATCACCTGATGGTACTGACTGTCGTCATCGAGCGAGACCCGGTGACACTCGTCGATGATGAGCAGCGAGAAGGCGCCGTCGAAGGCATCCAGATTGCGCGCCACCGACTGCACCGAGCCGAACACCACCTGGGCGCTCGCCTCCTTGCGTGCGAGCCCGGCGGCAAAGATGTCGGCCTTGAGCCCCCAGGCCTCGTACTTGGCGTGGTTCTGCTCCACCAGCTCCTTGACATGGGCCAGCACCAGCACCCGGCCACGGGCCTTGCGGGCCAGCTCGGCGATCACCAGGCTCTTGCCCGCCCCTGTGGGCAGCACCACCACGGCGGGATCCGGGTGCTTGCGAAAGTGGCTGATCACGGCGTTGACGGCGTCGGTTTGATAGGGTCTGAGAACGAACATGAGAGCGTGGCGTGTGGACATGGTGCGGCGCAGGATGGCGCCATTATAGGGATCTTGGGGCCACAAAAACAGCGGGCCGGCATGATGCCGGCCCGCAGGTACCACCAAGGTGCTTAGTGGAAGGGGAACAGGTAGTTGAGCCAGCTGCCCATGCGCAGCAGGATCTTGCGCATGATGGCCACGTGGTGCATGTGTTCGGTATAGATGGCGGCCTGGCCGCTGGAGCCGGCGATCACCTGATACTGGGCCCAGTCCGGATCCGTGATGCGGATGAGCACCGGCAGGCGACCCGGTTGCTGCGCCGAGTTCTGGTCCAGCAAGGGGGCGTTGGCCTGTATGTTGCCGGGTGCCATGGCCGGGATGATGGCCTCGACCTTGCCCTTGAAGATGCGGCCAGGGGCACCATCGATGACCACTTCCGCTTCGTCACCCGCCTTGAGGCGTTGCATGCTGTTCTGCCAGAACCAGCCCACATAGAAGTTCTCGTCCTTGTGAACGAAGGTCATCACGGGGCGATAGAGGTAGGGGGTGGCCACCATGCCGGGGCGCAGGGCCATTTGCAGCACATAGCCATCCGAGGGGGCATAGACCACTGTCTGCTCCAGGTTGTACTGCGCTTCGCCCAGTTGGGCCTGCAGATCGTCGATGGTCGCCTTCTGCTGATCTATCTGTGCCGTGATGTCATCGACGTTGGCCTGTGTCACATCCAGATCGCGCTGCTTGCCGATACCACGGCGCATCAGCTCTTTCGCCCGATCCCGGTCAAGCACCGCAGAGCGGAGCCTGGCGTTGATGGAGTTGAGGCTCTCCTTGCTGGCGGTGAGACGGGCGGCCAGACTGTTGACCTTCTGCTCGAAGCGCACCGGATCTATCTTGAACAGCACGTCGCCTTGCTTCACAGCCTGGTTGGGCTGGACGGGGACCTCGGTCACTCGACCCTTCACCAGGGGCACGACTGGGGTGGAGACGTAGTAATTCCGGGCCGTCTGGGCATAGGGGTGGTTGTAGTTCATCAGGGTGATCAGGGCCCCGATGATGATGACGCCACCCAGCACGGCGGTCGGCACGGTCCACTTGTTGAGCGGGATCTTGAAGATCTTGAAAATCCCTACACAGATGGCCGTATAGGTGAGAATAAGTAGCAAATCCATGGAGGGTTACCTATTTTTCAGTCTGTTCGAGCGTGGTCATACGGGCCTGCAGGGCGGCAAGTTCCTGCTTGAGTGCGTTGATTTCGTCTTCGTCTTTTTCAAGACGCTGACTGAACCCCCAGCCGCGATCGGGGCGATAGAGCGTGGCCCAGATCCAGAGGAAAGGCCAGAGTACGTGCAGGGTGAACAGGCTGACCCAGCCGGCCACATGAATGGCATCCTGGTGGGGGTGATTGCGATGCTTGGCGATTTCATACGGAATGTCGTGGATGACGATGACTCCATAGAACATGATCAAGACGACGAACACCAATATTCCCAGGGCAATGTAGTCAAGTACCATCGATTTCTCCCATCTAAGTCGCGAGGCCATACCCGGAGCCTGGCATTCACAATAATCGGCTCATGATGACAGCATATTAGCAGATCGCAAGAGTGCAATCGGGGAGTTAGCTTGCCAGTACAGGCTAGGTTAACCGGTTGGTTATTTAACATGCACCGTCTAAATATTTCTATAAAATCAAGCAGGAAAGAGATTCGTATGTCTCGTAACAGAAAGGATGCGCGATGGAAAGGCGATACAGGATGAACCTCTGGCTGGGGCTGCTGCTCATGCTTGCCCAGACCACGGTGGCATGGGCCGCCGA
Source organism: Aeromonas genomosp. paramedia (assembly GCF_023093515.1). Lineage (NCBI taxonomy): Bacteria > Pseudomonadati > Pseudomonadota > Gammaproteobacteria > Aeromonadales > Aeromonadaceae > Aeromonas > Aeromonas genomosp. paramedia. Next base: position 210,472 of record NZ_JAAROG010000017.1, on the reverse strand, counting down.
ACCCAGGCTGGAGCCGACCGAGCAGGAGAAGGCACAGACCCTGGTGCTGCTCCATGAACCCATCGTCATGCTCCAGGCCAAGTTTGGCAGCCTGGACGGGGCGGGCAGGGTCCGGCTGGTGCAGGAGCGGATCAAGCAGATGCAGGCCTCCGACCTTGAACAGCCGGTGACCCTGGTGAGCGCCAGGCGCTTCGGGCAGGACAGCCGGGAGTTTCTGGTCAATGGCAAGCGGATCCTGGTGCTGGTGGAGGGGGATCTGGAAGCCCTCGACGAGCTGAGCCTGGATCAGGCGAGCGAGCGGGTCCGCCAGCGGCTCGACAAGGTTCGGCTCAAGTACCTTGAGCTGCACTCGACCCCCTATCTGGTCAAGGCCAGCGGCATGGCGATCCTGGCCAGCCTGATCTTCTTCGGCCTCATCTGGGCGCTGCAATGGGGGCATAGGCGGCTCAGGAAGTGGCTCGCCAATCGCCTCCTGCTGCAGAAGGGATTGATCCCCCACCAGTGGCGTCAGGTGGCGGGCAACGTGGAGGTCCGCTTGCTCGGCCTGCTGACCCTGTTGCTGGTCTTCATGCTCACCTATGGCTGGCTCACCTATGTGCTTGGCCTCTTCCCCCAGACCCGGGCCTGGAGCGAGCGGCTGGGAGACTCCCTGTTTGCCCTGTGCGGCGACATGCTGGAGGGCATGATTGCGGCCATGCCGGGCCTGGTGACAGTGTTGCTGATCGCCATCATCACCCGCTTCTTCATCCGGATGCTGGCCATCCTCTTCGATCGCATCGAGCGGGGACAGTTTCGCGTGCAGGGGCTGCATGCCGAGACCATAGGGGCCACCCGGCGGTTGCTCTCGGTGGTGATCTGGCTGTTTGCCCTGACCGTGGCCTACCCCTATCTGCCCGGTGCCGACTCCGACGCCTTCAAGGGGATCAGCGTCTTCTTCGGTCTCATGGTGACACTGGGGTCGGCTGGCATCATGAACCATGCCATGAGCGGCCTGGTGCTCATCTACTCCCGCGCCCTGCGGCCCGGCGATCTGGTGCAGATTGGTGAAGTTGAGGGGATGGTGAGCGAGCTCAATGCCCTCTCCACCAAGCTGGTGACCCGCCAGGATCACGAGGTGACCCTGCCCAATGCCGTGGTGGTGGGGGGCAAGGTGGTGAACCTGACGCGGCTGGCGGGGGAGAAGGGGGTCGCACTGTTGACCAAGGTGACTATCGGCTACGATGCGCCCTGGCGTCAGGTGCACGCCATGCTGGAGCTGGCGGCCCGCCGCTGCACCCTGCTCAATCAGTCCGAGCCGCCACTGGTGCGCCAGCTGAATCTGCAGGACTGGTATGTGGAATACGAACTGCAGGTAAGGATGAAGGCTGACCTGCTCCCCGCCGTGGTCAAGACCGAGCTTCACGGCCATATCCAGGACGTGTTCAACGAGTTCGGGGTGCAGATCATGTCCCCCAACTTCATCGCCCAGCCGGAGCAGGCGGTACTGGTGGCGAGGGAACATTGGTACCAGGCGCCCGCCGAGGCGCCCGGGACGACCAGCAAAGGGTAGCTCCCCGGAAAATGAAGAGGCCCGGCAGCAATGCCGGGCCTCTTGTCATGGGGAAAATGCAGTCTCGGGACTCAGCTCTCCTTGGCTTCCCTCAGCTGGGAGGGTCTGAACTTCACCAGGAAGGCCAGGGTGATGAGGGCGGTGCTCACCAGGCCTATGATGGTGGAGACGTTCATCGCCAGCCCGAAGCCGATGGGGGCGTTGGCCAGGTAGGTGATCACCACGGCGGTCATGAAGATGGCGGGTATGGTGCAGATCCAGTGCAGCTTGCCCTCCTTGATGAGGTAGGCGGCGGCGGCCCACAGCATGATGACGGCTGTGGTCTGGTTGGCCCAGCCGAAGTAGCGCCAGATCACCCCGAACTCGGCCTTGGAGATGATGAAACCGAGGATGAACATGGGGATGGCGATCAGCAGACGCTTGGCCAGCGGCTTCTGGGTCATCTTCAGGAAGTCCGCCACTATGAGGCGAGCGCTGCGAAACGCGGTGTCACCGGAGGTGATGGGCAGGATCACCACGCCGAGGATGGCCAGGATGCCGCCCACTGTGCCGAGCAGGCTGGTGGAGACCTCGTGTACCACGGCCGCCGGGCCGCCGTTCGCCATGGTGGCGTTGAGCGCCTCCGTGCTGTCGTAGAAGGAGAGACCCAGGGTGCACCAGATGAGGGCGATGATCCCTTCACCTATCATGGCGCCGTAGAAGATGAAACGGCCGGATTTTTCGTTCTGCATGCAGCGGGCCATCAGCGGTGACTGGGTGGCGTGGAAGCCCGATACCGCGCCGCAGGCGATGGTGATGAACAGCAGCGGCCAGAGCGGCAGCTCGGTCGGGTGCAGGTTGGAAAAATCCATTCCGGTGTTGTAGAAGCCTTTGCCTGAGACGATGAGGCCGATGATGAGGCCGACCGACATGAACACCAGCAGGGCGCCGAAGATGGGGTAGAAGCGGCCGATGATCTTGTCGATGGGGACTATGGTGGCGAGGATGTAGTAGGCGAAGATCGCCACTATCCAGTAGACCAGGTCGGTGGAGGTGAGGTTGGCCAGGAGACCCGCCGGGCTCAGCACGAAGACCACACCCACCAGCATCAGCAGCACCACGGCAAAGAGGTTCATGAAGTGCTTGGCGGCGGTGCCGAGGTGCTCGCCGACCACGGTCGGTACCGAGGCGCCCCTGGCGCGCACCGACAGCATGCCGGAGAAGTAGTCGTGGACCGCGCCGGCGAAGATGCAGCCGAACACTATCCAGAGCATGGCGACCGGACCATAGAGGGCACCGAGTATGGGGCCGAAGATGGGGCCGACGCCGGCGATGTTGAGCAGTTGCACCAGGTAGACCTTCTTGTCCGACATGGGGACATAGTCCACCCCGTCCGCCATGGTGATGGCGGGGGTCTTCAATTCGGGCTTGGGCCCGAATATGCGCTCGACGAATTTGCCATAGATGAAGTAGCCGGCGACAAGTAAGCCGACACAGAGGAAGAACCAGATCATTGCTACGCTCCTGCTTTGTTATTGTTTGGTGTGCGCAGCCAGTCTAGGTGGGGGCTTCTGTTAACGGCAGGTAAATGAGGGTGAGCGGCGACATGGCGACCCGAGCGGTCGCCTGTTGTGATCCGGCGCACAGCGGGCGACCTTATTCCAGCCCTAGCTCGTCTTTCAGCTCCTTGAGATAGCGTCGGCTGACCGGCACCCGGGCACCGCTCGGGGTGACTATCTGGGCCAGCTGGTTTTCCAGCAACTGGATCTCGAAGATGGCGGTCGGGGCCACCAGGTACTGGCGGTGGCAGCGCAGCAGCGGGGTCTTCTCCTCCAGGGATTTCAAGGTGAGCTGGGTGTGAAACAGCTCCCCCTGGCAGGCGACGTGCACCCCGCCGAGATCCGAGAAGGCGTACTCCACCTGTTCTATGGGCAGCAGCCGCACCCGGTTGTGCAGATAGCCGGGAATGTGGCGAATGGCCGGTGTCAGCGCCGCCACCGGCTGGGGGCTGAGATCCTGCTTGAGGCGCGCCAGCGTCTTGGCGAGGCGGGCAGGTTCCACCGGTTTGAGCAGGTAGTCGAAGGCGTTCTCCTCGAAGGCCTGGATGGCATAGTCATCAAACGCCGTGACAAAGACGATGCGGGGCAGGGGGTCCAGCATGGCCACCAGTTCCATGCCGCTGAGCTTGGGCATCTGGATGTCGAGAAACACCACCTCCGGCTTGAGTCGCGCAATGAGGGAGAGCGCCTCTATGGCATTGGCGGCCGAGCCGAGGATCTCGATGTCGGGGTCGCTGCCGAGCAGCTCGGCTAGCTCCTCGCGGGCATAGGGTTCGTCGTCGACGATCAGGGTGCGGATCATGTCATCTCCTTGGAAGGGGAATCCGGCTGTCTGGGCAGGGTGAAAGAGACCCGGGTCCAGTGCTCCGGCTCACACTGCACCTGGATGCCAAAGCGCTCGCCGAAGGCACTCTTGAGCCGCCTGTCCACAATGCTCATGCCAAGGCCGTCCCCCTGGGGGCCCGGCTGCCAGGCTCCGGCATTGTCCTCCACGCAGAGGGTGACACTCTCTTGCCCCTCCTCGGCGAAGAGCCGGATCCGCCCCTGCTCCAGCAGGAAGCAGATCCCGTGCTTGATGGCATTCTCGATGAGGGGCTGCAGGGTGAAGCTCGGCAATTGCATGTTGGCCAGGTGTGGCGGTATCTCGTTGATGACGGTCAGGCGCTCGCCAAAGCGGGCCTGCTCTATCTCCAGATAGGACTGGCAGTGCTCCTGCTCCTCCCGCAGCGTGGTCAAGCCGCTCTGGCGCTTGAGGTTGTTGCGAAAGAAGCGGGAGAGGTGCAGCAGCAGCTCCCGCGCCCGGCCCGGATCACGGCGGGTGATGGCACTGATGGTATTGAGGGTGTTGAACAGAAAATGGGGATTGATCTGCGCCTGGACCAGCTTGAGCTCGGATTGCACCAGCAGGCGCTGCTGCTGCTCCAGCCGGCCGGCCAGCAGCTGTTGCGACAACAGGTTGGCTATCCCTTCCCCCAGGGTGTGATTGATCTTGAGGAAGAGCCGCTTCTTGGGCTCGTAGAGCTTTATGGTGCCTATTACTCCTCTGTCTCCCTGCAGCGGGATCACCAGCACGGAGCCGAGCTGGCACTGGGGGGAGAGGCTGCAGCGATAGGGCTGACTATTGCCGTCGGCAAACAGCACCTTGTTCTGGGCTATAGCCTGCAGTGTGATGGCGGAGGTGATGGGGGTGCCCGGCTTGTGGTGATCCTCCCCGGTGCCGATGAAGGCGAGGATCTTGTCGGTGTCCGTGATGGCGACGGCGCCGACCCCGGTCTCCTCCTGCACTATGTGGGCTATCTTGCGGCTCGCCTCCGGGGTGAAGCCCTGGGCCATGATCCCCAGGGTGCGGTTGGCGATGGTGAGCGCCTTGGCGGAGAAGACCCGGGAGAACTTCTCGTACATCCGCTGCTGGTCGCGGATCATGCTGATAAAGAGCGCCGCCCCGCAGGAGTTGGCGAGGATCATCGGGGTGGCTATGGTGCGCACCAGCTGCAGGGCCTGCTCGGACGGGGTGGCGACCAGCAGGATGATGACCATCTGCAGGATCTCGGCGTAGAGGGTGGTGAAGAAGGCAATCCGGGGAGTGAACAGGGCATCCACCCGGTTCGTTCGCATCAGCCGCCAGTGCACCAGGCCCCCCAGCAGCCCCTCGCAGGTGGTGGAGATGGCGCAGGCGAGATCGGTAAAGCCCCCCAGGGTATAGCGATGCAGTCCCCCGGTCAGCCCTACCAGAAAGCCCACCAGGGGGCCCCCCAGCAGCCCTCCCAGCACGGCGCCGACGGCGCGGGTATTGGCGATGGCGTCGTCTATGTCCAGCCCCACATAGGTGCCCAGTATGCAGAAGCAGGAGAAGATGACGTATATCAGTATCTTGTGCGGAAGTCTGACCGAGTAGTTGGCCAGGGGGCGCAGCAAGGGACTCTTGGAGAAGAGGTAGGCAATGACCAGGCTGACGCTCATCTGCTGGAGCAGGGAGAGGACTAATTGCATAAAAAACCTTCCTCAAGAGTGATCCCGGGTCAGAGCGCCATCAGGGCGTACTGTGAGCAAGATCCCGTCCTGATGCAGGACGCGGCCCCATGGCGGGGGCAGTTTGCCAGAATGAAAAAATAAAACCATATAAAATCAGCACGTTAAATTGATATTTGTGTAACCGGGCGGAGCTTGATATTGCTGGAGTGAGCATGAATGTGCCCACTGGGTGCGCCACACGGAGGTGGCATGCTCCGCCCGGCCTTCGGCTGGGCGTTTTTTATCCAGCTCCAATGGCGGACGATTTTGAGGGGGCTCGAGCAATTATTCAGGTTTGTCCAATGAGTTATCCCCAGCTTCTGGGGATAACTCAGAAGGCGAAATAGTAGCAGACGCGTCGGCCCAGGTTGAAAAATGGCCGTTGCCCCTCATCCAGCTCCTCCTGCCTGAGGGTGGCTATGATGCTTCTCCCATCTTCCCGCAGATCCATCATGGCCACGGCTTCCGGGCGCTGTCCCCTGATATAGGGTTGCACCTTGGGTTTGAGGGGCATGCTGGGTTCGGTCGAGAGCACCAGCGCCACCGTATCATCCTCCAGGCGTACCAGGGATCCGGGCGGATAGACCCCCAGCACCTTTATCAACAATCTGACCAGATCTTGATCGAATTTCTTCTGGGACAACTTGTAGAGCTGGCCGATGGCCTGACTCGGCCCTGCCGGGTGGAGGCCGCTGCGCGGGTGCAGCAGCTCGTCGTAATAGTCCACCAGGCCGATGAGGCGGGCGAGGGGAGGTATCCTGTCCCCCTGAATGCCGAGGGGAAAGCCGCTGCCGTCCAGCCGCTCGTGATGGAGGTGGGCAACCTCGCGGATCCTGGGTTCGAAGGCCTGCCACTGGTTGAGCATCTCCAGCCCGTACTGGGGATGCATGTTGAGAAAATTCTGCTCGGCGCGGCTGAGCTCTCCCCGCTTCTGGGTGATCTGGCTCGGGATCCTGAGCTCGCCGATGTCGTGCAGCAGGCCAGCCAGCCCCGCCTCCTCGATCTCGATATGGCTCATGCCGAGCTCCCTTGCCATCAGCATGGCGATGAAGGCCACGCTCAGGCTGTGTTGCAGCAGGATGTCCGTGTGCTGGCTGCGAATGAGGTGCAGGCCCAGGGGCCCCTGGTGGTCGGCGAGGCGGGCGGCGACGGTGCGCACCATCTGGGCGGTATTGGCCAGTCCCTCGTCAGGCTTGAGATTGAGGGCGCCGAGGGCATCCCGAAGATCTGACAGGGATTGGCCGAATGCCTTGTCGGCGGTGCGCAGGGAGCGGCGAAAGGCCTTTTCGTCAAACGCGGGTTCGGTCGGTAGGGGGGAGGCATCTTGCGCTGCCCCGAGATCGGGCGAAGGGGTCGGCTCGGCCCGCAGCAGGGGCTCGACGGGGAGATCGCTCTTGTCGGGATCCACCATCAGCAGGGTGAGGTCGAGGTGGCGGATGATCTCGAGCTGCTGCTGGTCCTTGATCTTGAAGGCGTTGAACATGAAAGGGTGGCTGGTCCATCCCGTGGGGAGATGGATGTAGTGGCCGACTCTCAACTGCTCGATGGAGGCCTGGATCAGCGCCATAGACTCACTCTTCTGTCGAATTTGCCTATCAACAAGCTAGCAAAATTAAACAGATAGACAAACAAAAAAGCCCGCGCATGTGCGCGGGCTCTTGTCATCCTTGCCGGTTATCAGGCCTTGGATTTTTTCTTGCTGTCGACCTTGGCGTCGACCTTGGCGTCGACCTTGGCCTCAACCTTGGTCGCTACCTGAGCTTCCTCGGTGAAGGGACGGCCGTAGTAGGTGTCCATCAGTATGGCTTTGAGCTCGGTGATCAGCGGGTAGCGCGGGTTGGCGCCGGTGCACTGGTCATCGAAGGCTTCCAGGGCCAGCTGGTCAACCTTGGCCAGGAAGTCGGTCTCGTTCACGCCGGCTTCACGGATGGAGGCCGGGATCCCCAGGGTCGCTTTCAGCTCGTCCAGCCAGGTCAGCAGCTTCTCGATCTTGGCAGCGGTGCGGTCGCCGGCGGCAGTCAGACCCAGATGGTCGGCCACTTCGGCGTAGCGACGACGAGCCTGCGGACGGTCGTACTGGGAGAACGCGGTCTGCTTGGTCGGGTTGTCGTTCGCGTTGTAGCGGATGACGTTGCTGATCAGCAGGGCGTTGGCCAGGCCGTGGGGGATGTGGAACTCCGCACCCAGCTTGTGGGCCATGGAGTGGCACACACCCAGGAAGGCGTTGGCGAACGCGATACCGGCGATGGTCGCGGCGTTGTGCACCTTCTCGCGGGCAACCGGGTCGTTGGCACCGTTCTGGTAGCTGGAGGGCAGATACTCTTTCAGCAGTTTCAGGGCTTGCAGCGCCTGACCGTCGGAGTATTCGTTGGCCAGCACGGAGACATAGGCTTCCATGGCGTGGGTCACGGCATCGATACCGCCGAAGGCACACAGGGATTTGGGCATGCCCATGACCAGGTTGGCATCGACGATGGCCATGTTCGGGGTCAGCTCGTAGTCGGCCAGCGGGTACTTCATGCCGGTGGCGTCGTCGGTCACGACCGCAAACGGGGTCACTTCAGAACCTGTACCGGAAGTGGTGGTGATGCAGACCAGTTCGGCCTTCACGCCCATTTTCGGGAACTTGTAGATACGCTTGCGGATGTCCATGAAGCGCATGGCCAGGTCTTCGAACGCGGTGTCCGGGTGCTCGTACATGACCCACATGATCTTGGCTGCATCCATGGGTGAACCACCGCCCAGGGCGACGATCACGTCCGGCTTGAAGGAGTTCGCCATCTCGGCGCCCTTGCGAACCACGGACAGGGTGGGGTCGGCTTCTACTTCGTAGAAGATTTCCACTTCCATGTTCAGCTTCTTGAGCAGACGAACCACTTCATCGGCATAGCCGTTGTTGAACAGGAAGCGGTCGGTGACCACCATGGCGCGCTTCTTGCCTTCCAGGTCGCCCAGGGCGATCGGCAGGGAACCACGACGGAAGTAGATGGATTTCGGAAGTTTGTGCCACAGCATATTTTCTGCCCGTTTTGCGACTGTCTTCTTGTTGATCAGGTGCTTGGGACCGACGTTCTCGGAGATGGAGTTACCACTCCAGGAGCCGCAACCCAGGGTCAGGGACGGGGCGAGAGCGAAGTTGTACAGGTCACCGATACCGCCCTGGGTGGAGGGGGTGTTGATCAGGATACGGGCAGTCTTCATCTTGTCGCCGAAGTACTTGATGCGGTCGGCGTTGCGATCCTGGTCGGTGTAGAGGCCGGAGGTGTGGCCGATACCACCGATGTTGACCATGTCGCAGGCCATTTCGACGGCTTCTTCGAAGTTCTTGGCGCGGAACATACCCAGGGTCGGGGAGAGCTTCTCGTGAGCGAACTCGTCCTCTGCACAGAGCTCCAGACCTTCACCGATGAGGATCTTGGTGGTGGCAGGCACTGTCACACCGGCCATGGCGGCGATCTTGGTGGCGGGCTGGCCCACGATGTCGGCGTTCAGGGCGCCGTTGATCAGCAGCACCTTACGCACCTTGTCGGCTTCGTCCTTGGAGAGGATGTAGCCGGCGTGAGTCGCGAAACGCTCTTTGACCTGGTTGTAGATGGAGTCGACCACGATGACGGCCTGCTCGGACGCACAGACCACGCCGTTGTCGAAGGTCTTGGACATCAGGATGGAGGCGACGGCACGCTTGATGTCGGCGGTTTCGTCGATAACGATGGGCACGTTACCGGCGCCCACACCGATGGCGGGTTTGCCTGAGGAGTAGGCGGCCTTCACCATGCCCGGGCCACCGGTGGCCAGGATCAGGTTGATGTCGTTGTGCTTCATCAGGGCGTTGGAGAGCTCGACGGACGGTTGGTCGATCCAGCCGATGATGTTCTTCGGGGCACCGGCGGCGATGGCTGCATCCAGTACCAGCTTGGCAGCGGTATTGGTGGAGTTCTTGGCGCGGGGGTGTGGGGAGAAGATGATGGCGTTGCGGGTCTTCAGGGAGATGAGAGCCTTGAAGATAGCAGTGGAGGTCGGGTTGGTGGTCGGCACTATACCGCAGATGATGCCTACCGGCTCGGCGATGGTGATGGTGCCCATCTCGTCGTCCTGGCTCAGGATGCCGCAGGTCTTCTCGTCTTTGTAAGCGTTATAGATGTATTCGGAGGCGAAGTGGTTTTTGATGACCTTGTCTTCGATGATGCCCATGCCGGACTCAGCCACTGCCATCTGGGCCAGGGGAATACGGGCGTTGCTGGCGGCCAGGGCGGCGGCGCGGAAGACCTTGTCTACCTGCTCTTGCGAGAAGCTGGCGAATTCACGCTGGGCTTCTTTGACGCGGGCAACCAGTGCATCCAGTTCAGCCAAATTGGTTACTGCCATGTTTATCTCCTGATGATTTGAAAACTGTTTAGTAAGACCTTGGCAATGCCCGGCAATTATAGCCGCCCTGTCAAGGAGAGAATCACCATAACGGGGTATTTACATGCCTTACTAAATTGTTTTCTGGCTCGATTATAGAGCCGGGATGTGTCAGAAAAGATTGATCTGGATCATATGTAACAAAAGAACAAAAGAAATTTTGTTTCACCATCCCGGTCGGCCAGATGTTGCGCATTTGTAGAGTAGAGCGCCGGGGGGATGAACACGAGGTGAACAGCCATTTTTGCGCCAGGTATCAAACCGTTGCCTCACATCCCCCCGCTGTTTCGCCGCTGGCAAGGAGGGCGGTGAGGTTAGGCCTGGTGGCGGCCCTTGCAAGCCTCTCGCCCTGATAGAGAGGTCGGCGTTTCATTTCTGTTGGAAAAAGTGGTGGTTGTTTTCATCCAGCGCGGGCCTTTGTGCCGGGCTCTGGGGGCTGTTCGGCAAATCCCATGGCGACGCCTGTGCGGGGGCACGGCTTGCTGCATGGCCGCCCCGGGCAGATCGGGGTGAAGATAGGGCGCCAGCCTGGGGCGCGCTGTGGGGATGAATAGGGGTTATCCCCTGGGGTCATCCAGATCAATCCATGAAAATGACGCTTTCTTGAAGGGAAATAGGGTGATGACTGGGAGTTTCGATATAAAACGCCGCCACACTTTGCAAGCGTGTTAAATGGCCTCCATGGCGATTAACAACTCGATATGTTGATTTTTGTCGATTCATTAGAGGAACTAACTGAAAAGCCCCGGAAAGGGTGAGATTATTTGATTGGAGAAGGGAAATATCATGGTGTAAATTTACGCGCAGTTTGACGGGGGATGGCCCTCGGTGGCCCGAATTGGTTCTGGATGGCGCTTATGGCAGCAATTGACTTCTCTTTATACCTGAAATTTTTCGTTGGCCTGTTTGCGATCATCAACCCGCTGGGTCTGTTGCCGGTCTTTGTGAGCCTGACGGGCCACATGCAGCCGGATGAGCGCAGGAAGACCAACACCACGGCCCATATTGCCGTGATGATCATCCTCATGGTCTCCATGTGCATGGGGCAGCTGATCCTCGACGGTTTCGGCATCTCGCTCGCCTCGTTCCGCATTGCAGGCGGCTCGCTCATCACTTTGATCGCCTGGTCCATGTTGCAGGGCAAGCTGGGGGAGGTGAAGCACAACAAGCAGGAGAAGGGTGAACTGGCCGCACGCGAATCCATCGCCGTGGTGCCCCTGGCGCTGCCGCTGATGGCCGGCCCCGGGGCCATCTCATCCTCCATCGTCTATGCCAGCCAGAAGACCCTGCCCGAGCTGATGGGCATGTTCGTGGTGGTGATGGCCTTTGCCTACTGCTCCTGGCTCATCTTCCGTGCCGCCCCTCTGCTGTTCAAGCTGATGGGCAACACCGGCATCAACGTGGTGACCCGGATCATGGGTCTCATCATGATGTCTCTTGGCATCGAGATCATGGTTGCAGGGATCAAGGGAGTCTTTCCCGGATTGATGTGATTCAGGTCTGTTTTGTCGGAGCCGGTCCTCGTGACCGGCTTTTTATTGTTTCTTTTTTGTTAGTCATTTCCTAGAATCGAGCGGCTTTGTATAAAAAACGCCCATTGCACGATATTTAAATGCTGAATAAATGGTTTAAAGCTGTTTTTTTGACCGCCAAAGCCGCCCCCACCTGATGATATCTATTGCATTATCAGAATTGTCAGGGAATTATGCGGGCAGCGGGATTTTTATCTCGTGAATGGACAAATGCATGGAATGTTCTTGTTGGAGTATGGAAATGACTCATAGAAAAACAATTATTAATACCCTTTTATTGACTGCACTCTTTGGTGGCGCCACCCTGGCCCAGGCCGCCGACGTCCCCGCCGGCACCAAGCTCGCCCCCGAGCAGACTCTGGTGAAAGGCAATGGCTCCGAGCCAGCCACCCTGGATCCGCACAAGACCGAAGGAACGGTTGAATCCAATATTCTGCGCGATCTGTTCGAGGGTCTCGTCACCTCAGGCCCCAAGGGTGAAACCCTGCCCGGCGTCGCCGAGTCCTGGGAAACCAAGGACAACAAACACTTCGTGTTCCACCTGCGCAAAGATGCCAAGTGGTCCAACGGGGATCCGGTCACCGCCCATGATTTCGTCTTCGCCTTCCAGCGCGCGGTGGATCCCAAGACGGCTTCTCCTTACTCCTGGTACATGGAGATCCCGACCATAGTCAACGCTACCGACATCATTGGTGGCAAGAAACCGGCCGACACCCTGGGGGTGAAAGCCAGCGACGACTACACCTTCGAAGTCCAGCTGGAGAAGGCGGTGCCTTACTTCGTCAGCATGCTCTCCCACACCACCACCTACCCGGTGCCGAAGAAAGTGGTCGAGAAGTTTGGTGACAAGTGGACCCAGCCCGGCAACATGGTTTCCAACGGCGCCTATGTGCTGAAGGATTGGGTGGTCAACGAGCGCGTCGACGTCGAGCGCAACCCCAGCTACTGGAACAACGCCAAGACAGTGATCGAGAAGGTCACCTACCTGCCCATCCAGTCCACCAACGCCGAGCTGAACCGCTACCTGGCCGGTGAAGTCGATCTCACCTACAACATGCCCATCGAGCGCTTCAAGCAGATGAAGAAGGAGCACCCGAACGAGGTGCAGGTGAGCGGCTATGTGGGCACCTACTACTACCAGTACAACTTCAAGCACAAGCCGTTTGACGACGTGCGGGTGCGTACCGCGCTCTCCTATGCCATCGATCGCAACGTGATCGCCGACAAGGTGATGGGCAAGGGCGAGACCCCGGGTTACACCCTGGTGCCTGACTTCGTGGATGGCTTCAAGCCGGTGGCCCCGGCCTGGTCCAAGCTGACCCAGGCCGAGCGTGACGCCAAGGCGAAAGAGCTGTTGACCGAGGCCGGTTACGGCCCGGGCAAGCCGCTCAAGTTCGAGCTGCTCTACAACACGGACGACAACCACAAGAAGGTGGCCGTGGCCGTCGCCTCCATGTGGAAGAAGCTGGGCGTGCAGGTGAGCCTGGTGAACCAGGAGTGGAAGACCTACCTGGAAACCAAGAAGCAGGGTAACTTCGACGTGGGTCGCGCCGGCTGGATTGCGGACTACAACGAAGCCTCTTCCATGCTGGATCTGATGCAGACCACCCACGGCAACAACGACGGCAAATATTCCAACACCGCCTTTGACAAGCTGATGAGCGAGTCCCGCAATCAGGTGGATGCGGATGCGCGCAACAAGCTCTATGTCCAGGCCGAAGATATCCTGGCCAAGGACATGCCGATCGCCCCCATCTATCAGTACGTGACCTCCCGCATGGTCAAGCCCTATGTGGGCGGCTACCCGGCCAACCCGCTGGACAACCTCTACAGCAAAGACATGTACATCATTGCTCACTGAGTAAAGAAACAAGTCGCATAACAAGCAGGCCCGCCGGACGGCGGGCCTTTATTACAACCGCGACCCTTTGGAAGCAGTACAGGACAGGAAATGTCTATGTTGAAATTCATCCTTAAACGTCTACTGGAAGCGATCCCGACTCTGCTGGTCTTGATCACCGTCTCCTTCTTCATGATGCGTTTCGCGCCGGGTAACCCCTTTACCAGCGAACGCGCCCTGCCGCCGGAAGTGCTTGCCAACATCGAGGCCAAATATGGCCTGGACAAGCCCATCGGCGTGCAATACCTCACCTATCTGGGCAACCTGGTCCAGGGGGATCTGGGGCCCTCCTTCAAATACAAGGATTTCACCGTCAACGATCTGGTGAGCCAGGCGCTGCCGGTCTCCGCCAAGATTGGTTCGGTCGCCTTCCTGCTGGCGGTGACACTGGGAGTCACGTTCGGCACCATTGCGGCCTTGAAACAGAACACCCTCATCGATTATCTGCTGATGTCGTCGGCCATGGCCGGGGTGGTGATCCCCGGCTTCGTGCTGGCACCCTTGCTGGTGCTCTTCTTCAGTATCTACCTGGGCTGGTTCCCGGCGGGAGGCTGGCAGGGGGGCGGTGTGCAGTTCATGGTGCTGCCGGTGTTCGGCATGATGATGTACTACATCTCCGCCATCTCCCGCATCATGCGTGGCAGCATGATTGAGACCATGAACTCCAACTTCATCCGTACCGCCCGCGCCAAGGGGCTGCCGCTGCGCCATATCATCCTGAGACACGCGCTGCGTCCGGCCATGCTGCCGGTGGTCTCCTATCTGGGCCCGGCGTTCGTGGGCATCATCACCGGCTCCGTGGTCATCGAGACCATCTTCGGCCTGCCGGGGATTGGCCAGCTGTTCGTCAACGGTGCACTGAACCGTGATTACTCCATGGTGCTCGGCCTGACCATACTGGTCGGCGCCCTCACCATCACCTTTAACGCCGTGGTCGATATTCTCTATGCCGTCATCGATCCCAAGATCCGTTACTAAGCCGGGAGTACATCATGGTAGTCACAACTGAAAAGCGCGAAGCCGTCGAGGCGTTCGCCCAGAAAGTGGAAGTGGTGGAAGGACGCTCCCTGTGGAAGGATGCCCGTCGCCGTTTCCTGCGCAACAAGGCGGCCCTGACCAGCCTCATCATCCTGACCATCATTGGTCTGGCGGTGATTGTCGGGCCACACCTGTCCCAATATACCTTCGACGATCCGGACTGGGGCGCCATGCAGGCCGCCCCTGACATGGAGACGGGACACTGGTTCGGCACCGACAGCCTGGGGCGCGACTTGTTCGTGCGCACCCTGCTGGGTGGCCGCATCTCCCTCATGGTCGGCATCATGGGGGCCCTGGTGGCCGTCATCATCGGCACCCTGTACGGCGCCGCCTCCGGCTTCATCGGCGGGCGGGTCGACAGCCTGATGATGCGGGTGCTCGAGATCCTCAACGCCTTCCCCTTCATGTTCTTCGTCATCATGCTGGTGACCTTCTTCGGTCGCAACCTGGCCCTCATCTTCCTCGCCATAGGCGCGGTGAGCTGGCTCGACATGGCGCGAATCGTGCGAGGCCAGACCCTGAGCCTCAAGAGCAAGGAGTTCATCGAGGCGGCCCACGTCTGCGGCGTCTCCAAGTGGAAGATCATCACCCGTCACATCGTCCCCAACGTGCTCGGGATAGTGGCGGTCTACGCCACCCTGCTGGTGCCGGGCATGATCATGTTCGAATCCTTCCTGAGCTTCCTGGGGCTGGGTGTGCAAGAGCCCATGACCAGCTGGGGTGCCCTGCTGGATGAAGGCTCCAAGTCGATGGAAGTGGCCATCTGGCAACTCCTGTTCCCCGCCGGTTTCATGGTGGTGACCCTGTTCTGCTTCAACTTCCTCGGGGATGGTCTGCGTGATGCCCTGGATCCAAAGGATCGCTGACACCAAGGGACAGGCAAGACGCCAAGGGGCCATAAGACCCGTCCAGAGAACGCACTGCGTTCACGGGATGGGCAGGCTGGCATCACGACAGCGCGATAAGGAGTGCTGATATGAAATTACTGGATGTGAAAGATCTGCGGGTCGAGTTCAAGACCCCGGACGGCAATGTGGTGGCGGTCAACGACCTCAACTTCTCCCTCTCTGCCGGCGAGACCCTGGGGATCGTCGGTGAGTCAGGCTCGGGCAAGTCCCAGACGGCCTTTGCTATCATGGGGCTGCTCGCCAAGAACGGCATCATTACCGGCTCGGCCAAGTTTCAGGGGGACGAGATCCTGAACCTGCCGGAGCACAAGCTCAACAAGATCCGCTCCGAGAAGATCGCCATGATCTTCCAGGACCCCATGACCTCCCTGAACCCCTATATGAAGGTGAAGGATCAGCTGATGGAAGTGCTGATGCTGCACAAGGGGGTGAGCAAGGCGGCGGCGTTCGAGGAGTCGGTGCGCATGCTGGACGCGGTGAAGATCCCCGAGTCGCGCAAGCGGATGAACATGTATCCGCACGAGTTCTCCGGCGGCATGCGCCAGCGGGTGATGATAGCCATGGCACTGCTGTGCCGGCCGCAACTGCTCATCGCCGACGAGCCGACCACGGCGCTGGACGTGACGGTGCAGGCCCAGATCATGACCCTGATGAACGAGCTCAAGCGGGAGTTCAACACCGCCATCGTCATGATCACCCACGATCTTGGCGTGGTGGCGGGCATCTGTGACAAGGTGCTGGTGATGTACGCCGGTCGCACCATGGAGTACGGCCGGGTCAACGACATCTTCTATCGCCCGAGTCACCCCTATACCGAAGGCTTGCTGCGCGCCATTCCCCGTCTCGATACCGAGGGGGAAGTGCTGCCCACCATACCGGGCAATCCGCCCAACCTGCTGCGTCTGCCCACCGGCTGCCCCTTCCAGGAGCGTTGCCACCGGGCGCACGAGATTTGCGGCCAGCAATCTCCCGTCCTGACCCCCTTCGGCGACGGACGGACAAGGGCCTGCCACTGGGTTTCGGATGCCATGATCAAGGGGGTGAACTGATGGGTACTGACAAGAAACTGCTGCTGGAAGTGTCTGACCTCAAGGTTCACTTCAGCATCAAGAGTGACAAGGCCTGGCCCTGGGCCAAGCCCTCCGCCCTGAAGGCGGTGGATGGTGTCACCCTGCGCCTCTACGAAGGGGAGACCCTGGGGGTGGTGGGGGAGTCCGGTTGCGGCAAGTCCACCTTCGCCCGGGCCCTGATCGGCCTGGTACCGGCCACCGACGGCAAGGTTGTGTGGCTGGGCCAGGATCTGACCAAGCTGGAGCAGGGGGCGCTGCGGGAGAAGCGCAAGGAGATCCAGATGATCTTCCAGGACCCGCTGGCCTCCTTGAACCCGCGCATGACCATAGGCGACATCATCGCCGAGCCCCTGGTCACCTTCTATCCCAATCTCTCCAGGGAGCAGGTGAAGGAGAAGGTGCGGGCCATGATGACCAAGGTGGGGTTGTTGCCCAACCTGGTGAACCGCTACCCCCACGAGTTCTCCGGCGGCCAGTGCCAGCGCATCGGCATCGCCCGGGCGCTGATCCTGGAGCCCAAGATGATCATCTGCGACGAGCCTGTCTCGGCGCTGGATGTCTCCATCCAGGCCCAGGTGGTCAACCTGCTCAAGTCCCTGCAAAAGGAGATGGGGCTCTCCCTCATCTTCATCGCCCATGACCTGTCCGTGGTGAAACACATCTCGGACCGGGTGCTGGTGATGTATCTGGGCAACGCGGTGGAGCTTGGCACCCGTCAGGAGATCTTCGCCAATCCCCTGCATCCCTACACCAAGGCGCTGATGTCGGCCGTGCCCATTCCGGATCCGGATCTGGAACGCAACAAGGTGATCCAGATCCTGGAGGGGGACCTGCCATCCCCCATGAACCCGCCGTCCGGCTGCGTGTTCCGTACCCGTTGCCCGGTGGCGGGCCCCGAGTGCGCCAAGACCCGCCCCATGCTGGAGGGGAACTTCGATCACGCCGTCTCCTGCCTCAAGGTGGATCCGCTCTGAGGGCGAGGGCGTGAATGAACATGCGGGGCACCCAGAGGGTGCCCCATTTTATTTCCATTCGCGGTGAAGATGCCCCTTGGCGCCACCTTTGGAGGCTGTTACTATCCGCCGCACAAGGGGAGTAACTTCTCGCCGGTTTGTCGTCATTACGGTGCACCCATATCCTGCAGTGCACCCGGCAGCCGGGCAGTCGATGAACATTGGCTGTAAGTGAGACCTTGCCGAGAGGCAAGGTGTATCTGCTCCAAACGCAAACCCACGCCTCTCGGTCGTGGGTTTTGTCGTTTTGGGAGAAGTGAAAAATGGGTGAATGGTGGATGTGGACCGGTTTCTTCAGCATAGTGCTGGTCCTGTTGTGGATTGACATCCGCTTTGTCGGTGGCGGCAAGGCGCACAAGGTGTCCCTGAAAGAGGCGGGGATCTGGTCCCTCATCTGGGTCAGCGTGGCCCTGCTGTTCAACCTGGCCATCTGGCTCTGGCTGGATCACAGCGCCGGGCGTGAGATCGCCAACGAGAAGGGGCTGGAGTTCCTCACCGGCTACCTCATCGAGAAGGCGCTGGCGGTGGACAACGTCTTCGTCTGGCTGATGCTGTTTGGCTACTTCGCCATTCCGGCCGAGCTGCAGCGCCGGGTGCTGCTCTACGGGGTGCTGGGTGCCATCGTCATGCGTGCCGGCATGGTGTTCGCGGGCAGCTGGCTCATCGAGCAGTTCCACTGGATCCTCTACCTGTTTGGCGCCTTCCTGCTGCTGACTGGGGTCAAGATGCTGTGGGCCGCCGACAAGGAGCCGGATCTCGCCAACAACCCGCTGCTGGGCTGGATGCGTCGCCGCTTCAAGGTGACCGAGACCCTGGAGGGGGAGAAGTTCTTCGTCTGGCGTGACGGTGTGCGCTATGCCACCCCGCTGCTGCTCATCCTGGTGCTGGTGGAGGTGAGCGATCTCATCTTCGCGGTGGACAGCATCCCGGCCATCTTCGCGGTGACCACGGATCCCTTCATCGTGCTGACCTCCAACATCTTCGCCATCATGGGCCTGCGCGCCATGTACTTCCTGCTGGCCGGCGTCGCCGAGCGCTTCGCCCTGCTGAAATACGGTCTGGCGCTGATCCTGATGTTCATCGGGGTCAAGATGCTGCTGCTGGACATCTTCAAGATCCCCACCGGCATCGCCTTGGGCGTGGTTGCGTTGATCCTGCTGGCCTCCATGGGGCTCAGCCTCTGGGTGACCCGCAAGAAGGTGACCGATCAGAAGGCGGTGTAAGTACCCGCAAAAAAGGGCTCCCTCGGGAGCCCTTTTCATATCAGATCCGTGCTTAGCGCTTGATCTTCTTGGGGTTGGTATAGCCCCAGATGGTGTACATGTCCGCCAGCAGGGCACCGTTGTACTCCTCCAGATCCGCCTGCTTCACCTCGGCATCCCCCTGACGGCCGAACAGCACCACCTCGTCACC
The DNA here is from genome assembly GCF_023093515.1 of Aeromonas genomosp. paramedia. Lineage (NCBI taxonomy): Bacteria > Pseudomonadati > Pseudomonadota > Gammaproteobacteria > Aeromonadales > Aeromonadaceae > Aeromonas > Aeromonas genomosp. paramedia. Next base: position 191,596 of record NZ_JAAROG010000017.1, on the reverse strand, counting down.
GGGTTTCACCCCTTTGAGATCGGTCACATCCACCATGATGGTGTTCATGGAGGTCTTGCCCACCACGGGCACCTTCTGGCCCTGGATCAGCACATAGGCCTTGTTGCTGAGCGCACGGCGGTAGCCGTCGGAGTAACCGAGCGGCAGGTTGGCGAGCAGGGAGTCGCGCTTGAGGGTGAAGGTGCGGTCATAGCCGACGGTGTTGCCCGCCGGGTAGTGGTTCACCGAGGCAACCTGGGTCTTGAACGCCATCACCTTCTTGTATTCGGTGTAGGAGGGGATGGTGTCCCCGTAGATGATGCCGCCCGGGCGTACCATGTCAAAGTAGGCTTCCGGCACTTCCAGGGTGGCGAAGGAGTTGGCGGCGTGAATGGTGAGCTTGCTGCGATCCAGCTTGCCCGCCTCGATCAGCCACTGGTAGTCCAGCTTGAACTGGGCCAGCCCCAGCTTGACGTCCTCTTTCTCTTCCACCGGGAAGTGGGTCATGATGCCGACCGGGGTGATCCCCTGGAGCTTGACCATGGCCAGGGCATCTTCCTTGGCGTCCGCCTGGCGCAGGTCGATGCCGTTGCGGCTCATGCCGGCGGAGTTCAGACCTATGTGCACCGGAATGTTGGTATGGTGGCGCTGGGCGATGTCGGCGATCCCCTTGGCGCTCTCCAGGCTGCCCACCAGCTCTTCCAGCTTGTAGGGCAGGGCCTGCTCAACTTCGGCCGGGGTAGCGGCACGGACCCGCATCAGACGGCCCTCGAAGCCCTTCTCGCGGGCCACCCGGGCCTCTTCATTGCTGGCGATGCCGATGCAGGGAATGCCCGCCTTGACCACGGAGGGGACCAGCAGATCGATGCCGTGACCGTAGGCGTCGGCCTTCATGATGGCGCAGATCTGCGGGCCCTTGTCGCCGAGACGATCCTTGAGGGTCTGGATGTTGTGCTCGAAGGCGGTCAAATCCACCTCCAGCCAGGCGTTGGCGGCGGTCTGCTCCTGACCGTTGCGGGTGTCGCTGGCCAGGGGCAGATAGGGGGCGGCGACGGCCTGGCCGGCGAGCAACCCGAAGACCAGGGTCGCGAGCAGGGTTTTCTTGTGCATGGGATGATACCTTCTTATTGTTGAGGTAGGGGGCGTCCGGGTGTGGACGCGAGCGTTAGTCGCCTGGGAATTTATTCGTATGTGGATGATATTTATCCATTTTTTATAATTTGACGACGGCGAGAGTGTATCTTATTGGCGCCATTCGTGGCACTTTTTGCAGGAAGAAAATATGCGTTTCGAGCTGCGTATCCCACCTTTGCTACTGTTTGTCGTCATCGCGCTCGCCATGTGGCTGGGAGCCGGAGATGACAGGGGGAGGGGCGTCTTGCTGATCCTGGCAGGAGCCCTGCTGCTGGTGGGCGCCGTGTTCGGCGGCGGGGCCTTGCTGCACTTTGCCCGTCAGCGCACCACGGTCAATCCCGTGCGCTTGCAGCAGAGCCGGGTGCTGGTGACCCGGGGGGTCTATCGCATCAGCCGCAACCCCATGTACCTGGGGCTGCTGTGTTGGTTGCTGGCGCTGGCCTGCTATCTCGGGGGCCCCTGGGTCTGGCTCGGGCCGCTGCTGTTGCTGGGCTGGCTCACCCGCTTCCAGATCCTGCCGGAGGAGCGTGCCCTGCGTGCCCGCTTCGGCATCCCCTATGTGCAGTACTGCCGGCGAGTGAGGCGTTGGTGCTGAGCACCAAACGAAAAAAAGCCCGCAGTTGCGGGCCTTTTGCCGGTTCTTCTTGACTCAAGCCTTGACGAGTTCGCCCTCGGTCTGGGTCTCTCCCAGGCTGTCTTCCGTCTTGGCCACCACGCTGGCGGCGATGGCATTGCCCAGCACGTTGGTGGCGGAGCGCCCCATGTCCAGGAAGTGGTCTATGCCGAGCAGCAGCAGTATGCCGGCCTCCGGGATCTGGAACTGGTTCAGGGTGGCAGCGATCACCACCAGGGAGGCGCGCGGCACCCCGGCCATCCCCTTGGAGGTGACCATCAGCAGCAGCAGCATGGTGATCTGCTGGGCCATGCTGAGCTCGATGCCATAGGCCTGGGCGATGAACATCACCGCGAAGGTGCAGTACATCATGGATCCGTCCAGGTTGAAGGAGTAGCCCATGGGCAGCACGAAGCTGGCGATGCGCTTGTCGCAGCCGAATTTCTCCAGCCTGTCCAGGGTCTTGGGATAGGCAGCCTCGGAGCTGGCGGTGGAGAAGGCGAGCAGGATGGGCTCGCGGATCATGGCCAGCAGGGTCAGGATGCGGCGGCGGATGAAGAGGCTGCCCATGGCGATGAGCAGCAGCCAGAGGCAGGCCAGGGCCAGATAGAACTGGGCCATGAAGGTGCCATAGGTGGCGAGGATGCCGAGCCCTTCCTTGGCGACCATGGCGGCGATGGCACCGAACACCGCGAAGGGGGCGAAGTTCATCACGTAGCCGGTCACCTTCAGCATGATCTCGGCGCTGCTTGCCATCAGCTTGACCACGGGTTTGGCGGCATCCCCTAGGGCGGCGGCGGCCAGCCCGAAGAAGAGGGAGAAGACCACGATCTGCAGGATCTCGTTGGTGGCCATGGCCTCGATCACGCTTTTCGGGATGGCGTGGGTCACGAAGTCCTTGAGGGAGATGGCGGTGGCGGCCACCCCTGAGCTCGCGCCGTCATCGGGCAGGGAGAGGGAGAGGCCGACCCCGGGCTGCATCAGGTGGACCATCACCAGCCCCAGGGTCAGTGACATCAGGGAGGCCAGCATGAACCAGCCCAGGGTCTTGGCGCCGATGCGGCCCACGGTGCGGGTGTCGCCCATCTTGGCGATGCCGACCACCAGGGTAGTGAACACCAGGGGAGCGATGATCATCTTGATGAGGCGCAGGAAGATGTCGGTCAGCAGGGTGATGTCACTGGCAAAGGTGGCGGCCTGGGCCGGGGCAAACAGGCGATAGCCTTGCCCGGTAAAAATGCCAAGCAACATCGCAATGAGGATGGCAACGGTCAATTTGTTCATTTTCATGGGGGGACAGTCTCGATATGTGCAGTGCCTGTGCAGGTGGGGAGGGTACCACCTAAGTCCGTTTTTGTGATCCGGGCCATGGAATCCTGACAGCCGGTATGCTGGCAGCATGCCTAATCACGAAGGGGAAATCCAGCGACTTATATCAGAACTTTATGTTGCAATTAGTTGTATGTGATGTAGATCTTGTAAATTAATTATATTAATCACTGTTTGTTTTCAACTTTGCCAGATAAATGGCTTCCAGGCTCTGATCGTCCAATGGGGCTCTCCCCAGGGAGAAGATCAGCAGTGCCGAGGTGCGGTGCTCTACCTGCATCTCGTCCATGAAGGTGTCGGGTTCGTACTCATCGAAGCCGAACCGGGGGCGGGTCGGGGTGACCCTGACCGCATCCCGCGACAGGGTCAGCGACTGCACCTGCACCCAGGCGTACCCCTGCGCCAGCGCTATCTCCCCCGCTCGCTTGAGCACATACTTGCGGGCCGTCTCCCTGTCCACCAGATCGTTGCCCACAAACTCCAGCTGCCAGCGGGTCGCCCCGAGCCGGGTCTGGGAGAAGCCTGTCTGGCCGTTCCAGAAGGACTTCTCGCTGTCGTAGGAAGTGGCGCAGCCGCCGAGCAGCAGGGAGCCGCACAGGACGAGGACGAACAAGAGGGGGGAGCTTGGTGACATGGTGCTGGCCCTTGGCTGAGAAGGAGTCACTACAGCACAACGCCCCCCAAGAGACAATCGCTGGCCCGGGCGCCGCCGCGGGGAGGCAAAAAGAAAAGGCCTTGTCGTCTGACAAGGCCTTTCTCGGGGAATTTGGTCGGTGTGAGAGGATTCGAACCTCCGACCCTCTACACCCCATGCAGATGCGCTACCTGGCTGCGCTACACACCGACGGAGTCAGCTCGGCTGACGGGGAGGGAGTTTATGGAGATGCCCCGACCCTGTCAACAGGGGAAATCCCGCGCCGAGATCGTTTGCCTGCTTTGCGAGCAACTTCGGATCAAAGTGCGACCAGTCGCGCATTTTGTCGGCACTCCGCCGCCGCCTTGCATGAAAAACGGCCGCCCTGGTGGGCGGCCGTTTGGCGTGAGTGACAGGCGTCGCTCTCAAGCAGGGATCAGCGGTTGAAGGTCAGTCGCTTGCCCAATACCTGATCGGTGACCTGGCCGTTCTGCCAGGCAATCTGACCATTCACCAGGGTCATCTCAATCAGGGCGCGCTGGAAGCTGTCATCACGCATATCAGCGGTTGAAGGTCAGTCGCTTGCCCAATACCTGATCGGTGACCTGACCGTTCTGCCAGGCAATCTGGCCGTTCACCAGGGTCATTTCGATGGTGCTCTGGAAGCGGTAGCCGTTGAAGGGGGACCAGCCGCACAGGTAGAGCAGGTTGCTGTCGTTGACCACATAGGGCTTGCCGAGATCCAGCAGCACCAGATCCGCGAAGTAGCCCTCGCGGATGTAGCCGCGATCCTGCACCTGGAAGCGCTCGGCCACCGCGTGGGAGGTCTTCTTGACGATGGTTTCCAGCGAGAAGACGCCGTTGTGGTAGAGCTCCAGCAGCGCCTGCAGGGAGTGCTGCACCAGGGGCACACCGGACGGCGCCTTGAAGTAGCTGTTCTGCTTCTCTTCCCAGGTGTGGGGGGCGTGGTCGGTGGCGATGATGTCGAGCACGTCGTTGCGTACCGCATCCAGCAGGGCGTGCTGGTCGGCGGCGCTCTTCACCGCCGGGTTGCACTTGATCTGGCTGCCCAGGGTGTCGTAGTCCGCCTCGTTGAAGAACAGATGATGGACGCACACCTCGGCGGTGATGTTCTTGTCCTTGAGATCCTTCAGATCCGGGGTGGCGGTGAAGAGCGACAGCTCCTTGGCCGTGGTCAGGTGCAGCACGTGCAGCTTGGCGCCGTACTGCTTGGCCAGGGAGACCGCCATGCTGGAGGATTTGTAGCAGGCGTCGGCGCTGCGGATGCGGCCGTGCTCGCGCATCGGCACATCCTCGCCCCACTTGGCGCGGGCCTCGTCTTCCAGCCCCTTGATGGAGGGGGTGTCCTCGCAGTGGGTGACTATCATCACCGGGCTCTCGCGGAAGATGGCCGCCAGGGTCTCCTGGTTGTCCACCAGCATGTTGCCGGTGGAGGCCCCCATGAAGATCTTGATGCCGCAGGACTGCTTGGGATCGAGCTTCTTGATCTCTTCCAGGTTGTCGTTGGTGGCACCCAGGTAGAAGCTGTAGTTGGCGGCGGCGGAGTTGGCGGCTATCTGGTATTTGGCTTCGAGGGCGTCGATGGTGGTGGTCTGGGGATTGACGTTGGGCATTTCCATGAAACTGGTGGTGCCACCGGCGACGGCAGCCCGGGATTCACTGGCGATGGTCCCCTTGTGGGTCAGGCCAGGCTCCCGGAAATGGACCTGATCATCGATCATCCCGGGGATGAGGTGACGGCCTGCGGCATCGATCACCACGGCATCGGGGGCGCTGATGTCCGGGGCGATGCGGGCGATCCGCTCACCCTCGATCAAGACGTCGGAAGCATAGATGCGGCCTTCGTTGACCAGGGTGGCATTCTTGATAAGCAATTTGTTCATGGGGGGTTCCAGTTCCTTTGCCGATAATCCGGGGTCATAATATCGCAAACTGCACTTTCTCTGTAGCAAGGCCTGAGTAATGAAGTTATTTGTTAGAGATTTGACTGTGATCGATTCTAGCTATCTGTGCGAGCGTCGCGGCATGGTAGGGGAGAGCTGGCTGGTGGACATCGAGATGAGCGGCGAGCTCAACGAGATGAGCATGCTGCTGGATTTCGGCCGGGTGAAGAAGCTCGTCAAGTCGATCATCGATGAAGAGGTGGATCACAAGCTGCTGGTGCCGGCCGAGAGCCCCCTGGTCCATGTCCACGCTCTGGACGGCGACGAGTGCACGGTGGATCTGCTGCGCCCGGGGCGCTCCATCCACCTGCGCTGCCCGGCCCAGGGCTTTGCCTTCATTCCCGCCCCCCAGGTGGACAAGGAGTCGGTGACCCGCTATCTGCTGGCGGTGCTGGCCAAGCGCCTGCCCGGCAACATCAAGGATCTCTCCCTGACCTTGCGCCAGGAGAAGATAGAGGGCGCCTTCTACCACTACAGCCACGGCCTGAAGAAGCACGACGGCAACTGCCAGCGCATCGCCCACGGCCATCGCTCTCCGGTGGAGATCGAGGTGGACGGGGCGCGCGACGAGGAGCTGGAGCTGAACTGGGCCGAGCGCTGGGCCGACATCTACTTGGGCACCCAGGAGGACAAGGTGGCCCTCTCCGAGCTGGCGTTGAGCGAGCTGGCCAAGGCCCATCTGGGGGAACACCACCTGGGCTTCAAGTACGTGGCGCCGCAGGGGCTGTTCCAGCTCGCCATGCCGGCCGCCGAGGTGGAGATGATAGACACGGACACCACCATAGAGCTGCTGGCCCACTATATCGCCCGCGAAGTGAAGAAGCAGGTGGGGGAGAAGTTCGTCAAGATTGTCGCCTATGAAGGGGTCGGCAAGGGCGCCATCGCCTACGCCTGATCTTCCTGCAAGCCGCCATAAAAACGAGGCCCCGCATCTGCGGGGCCTCGTCGTTTCACATGGCTCGGGGCGTCAGGCGCTGAGCCGGAAGCGCTGCACCAGCCCCTCCTGCTGCTCGGCCAGGGAGTCGAGCTGCTGGCTGGTCTCGGCGACCCGCTCTATGCCCTGATAGTTGAGATCCGAGATGTCCGAGATGCGGTTGAGGTTGGTGGCGATGTCGGCGCTGGTGGCCTGCTGCTGCTCGGCGGCGGAGGCTATCTGGCTCGACATGTCGCTGATGAGCACCACTATGCCCTGCACCTCCTCCATGGCGTTGTTGGCCTGGGAGCTCTGATCCACGCAGCTGTCCATCTCGCGGGAGCACTCCTGCATCACGTTGACCGCCCGGGCGACCCCCTGCTGCAGGTTCTCTATCATGGTCTGGATCTCGCTGGTGGACTGGGCGGTGCGACCGGCCAGGTTGCGCACCTCGTCCGCCACCACCGCAAAGCCGCGGCCCTGCTCGCCGGCCCGGGCCGCCTCGATGGCGGCGTTGAGCGCCAGCAGGTTGGTCTGCTCGGCGATGCCGCGGATGACGTCGAGTATGTTGCCAATCTGGCCGCTCATGGCGCTCACGTCGCCGATCACCTTGCCGGTCTGCTGCAGCTTGCCCGCCAGCTGGTGGGTGGTGGTGATGTTGCCAGCCATCACCTTGCGCCCCATCTCGGAGGCCTTCTCCACGTCCTGCACCCGCTCCAGGGTCTGGTTGGCGGCCTGGGCCACCTCCCGCACCGAGGCCTCCATCTGGGTCATGGCGGCGGCAACCGAGGCGGTCTCCTGACGCTGTTTCTCCAGATCCGCCCGCACCGATTCTGTGGTGTGGCGGTTGTCGTGGGCGGCGCTGTTGAGCTGGGTCGAGGCCTGGGAGAGCTGCCTGAGCACGTCTCCCATCTGCTGGATCAGCAGGTTGATCTGGCTGGCAAGCTGGCCGAACTCGTTCTGGCTCTTGAAGCCGACCCGCTGGGTCATGTCACCCTGGGTCACCTCGGTCAGTACCCGCAGCAGCTCTTTCAGGGGGCGGCGGATGGCCTTGCCGAGGGTGAAGGCCACCAGGATGGCGACGAAGATGGCGATGACTATGCTGATCCCCTGGGTCAGGGTGCTCTGGGTCTGCACCCGATCGGAGGCCCTGATGCTGGCGTTCATCAGCTGCTGGCTCTGGGCGGTGATCCCCTCCAGCTTGTTCTGGATGCTGACGATGAGCTGGCTCGCCTGCTTGCTCTGCTCGCGCATGGTCTGCTGCTGCTTCATCAGCGCCAGGTACTGGGCGAGCACCCCCTCATTGGCGGTGGTGTCGCGCACGAAGCCATGGACGTAGTGGCCCATGTTGTTGTCGAAATCCTTGAGCTCCCCCTGGAGATCCTTGATGGTGCTGTTGAAGCCCTCGATCTGCATCTTGTTGCGCTTGAGCGCCGCCTCGATGGGGGCGGGGATGCTCTGGTTGAGGGCATCCATGGTGGAGAGCTCGATGGCAGAGAGCTTGGTGGTCAGGGTCTCGGAGAGCATCTTGATGAAGCTGTCGTCGACGGTGACCATCATGTCGCCGAGGTTCTTCTTGAACTGGGGCAGGCTGACCTGGAACTGGCCCTTGGCCTGGTTGACCTTGTGCAGCCGGGTGAGCAGGGCCTCGTGCTCGGTGGGCAGGGTCTGGGTCAGCTGCAGGTAGTCAGCCACCAGCTTGCCGAGGGCTGTCATCTCCCCCTGCAATTCGGGGTGTGCCGCCACCTGCTGCCTGAGGGTCGTCAGCATCTTGTCGACCTGGCCCTTGGCCTGCTGCAGTTCGGCCACTTCCGCCGGCAGTTGCTTGGGATCCTGCTCGGTCAGCACGTCGGTGAGCCACTTGTTGGCGCTGAGCAGGCTGATCTGGGTCTGGCTGCTGGCGATCACCAGCGGCATGGACTCTTGTGTTACCTGATCCAGGGCATCGCTGAGTTCGCTCTGGCCGCGAAAGGTCAGTACCGCGCTGGCGACCATGACGGCGACCAGGATGGCAAAGCCCAGATAGACTCTCTGTAAGATCGAGAGGTCTGACATTGTTTGTTTCATTATTGTCCCGCTGTCTATGCAAAAGTCCCTTGCCTGAGTACCCCGTCCCTTTGGTACCCTGCATGCCCTCACGGGGAATGCCGCTGGGGTACTCGGGACGTCATCCTCACTATCGGTATTCTTCACAATAACTGAAGTGATTGGGACAACGGCTGTGTCAAATGTCGGCTTGTGTCACACTTGGCGGGCTGTGGCGACATTTTTGGGAGTCGCTTGAGTTTTGCATTGAATTTTCTTTTTCATATAAAGGAGTTACCCATGGCGCAAGAAACCATTTTCAGCAAAATCATCCGCAAGGAGATCCCCGCCGACATCCTTTATCAAGACGATCTGGTGACCGCGTTCCGCGACATCCAGCCCAAGGCCAAGACCCACATTCTGATCGTGCCGAACGTGCTGATCCCCACGGTCAACGACGTGGAAGCGGATCACGAGCTGGCGCTCGGCCGCATGTTCACCGTGGCCCGCAAGCTGGCGGCGGATGCCGGGATCGCCGAGGACGGCTATCGCCTCATCATGAACTGCAACCGCCACGGCGGGCAGGAGGTCTACCACATCCACCTGCACCTGGTGGGTGGCCAGCCGCTGGGACCCCTGCTCAGCCTGTGATGCGTCCCGCCTCATTGACCGGCCTGCTGTTGGCCGGTCTGCTGCTGGGAGGCTGCGCCTCCCGCTGGCAAGATCTCTTCGTCTCCTATTCCGATCAGATGGTGCCCCTGCGCAACCAGCTGCTGCTGGGGCATGCCGCCGAGGCCCTGCCGAAGGTGCGGGAATCGACCCCGGGGGACGACACCTATGTGCTGGATCAGCTGGAGAGAGGGCGCATCGCCTGGCTGGCGGGTCAGGACGGGGTCAGCAAGCAGGGCTTTGCCGCCGCCGACAGCCGGCTCGCCTGGGAAGACAATCAGGCCCAGTATCGCCTGAGTCACGGCCTCGATCAGGCGGGCAGCCTGCTCACCAACGATCAGACCATGGCCTACCGGGCGCCGGACTACGAGCGCACCATGCTGCACCACTATCTGGCGCTGAACTACCTGCAGCGGGGGGATGCCGAAGGGGCCCTGGTGGAGGTGCGCCGCGCCAACCAGGTGCAGGAGCGGGCGCTCAAGGCGCGGGCCGACGAGGTGCGCAAGGCCAAGGAAGAGAGCGAAGAGGCCGAGGCTGATACCGCAGCAGAGGGGGAGATGCGCCAGCTGATGTCGCGCGGCGCGCCCGAGCTCGATCGCCTGATAGGTCAGGTGAAAAACGGTTTCCAGAACGCCTACACCTTCTATTTCTCCGGCGTGCTCTACGAGGCGGCCGGGGATCTCAACGACGCCTGGGTGGACTATCAGCGCGGCTACCAGATAGCGCCGGACAACCAGAGCCTGCAGGATGCCTTGCTGCGCCTGGCCCGGCTTCGCGGCTCGGTGGACGAGCTCAGGGAGACAGAGAAAAGGGTGGGCCGCAAGGTGCCGCCGCTGCTCAAGGATCAGGGCCAGCTGGTGGTGCTGTTTGAAGATGGCCTGATCCCGGCGCGGCGGGAGATCTTCCTGCCCCTGCCGATTTCCACCTCCAGCGGCGATTTTCGTACCTTCACCGTGGCGGTACCCTATTACGACAACAGGGCCAGCGACACCGGCCCGCTGACGGTGTCGGCGGGCAAACAGGCCGGGCGGACCAGCTCGCTGGTGCGACTGGAGGCGCTGGCGGCCAAGGATCTGCAGGAGCGGCTGCCCGGCATGCTGACCCGTCAGGCGCTGCGGCTGGTGGCCAAGGAGCAGCTGCGGCGCTCCGCCGCCAAGGAGGGGGGAGATGTGGGCAACATCCTGGTGGGGATCTTCAACACCCTCTCGGAGCGGGCCGATACCCGCAGCTGGCTGACCCTGCCCGCCGAGGCATCGAGCTGGCAGGGAATGCTGCCGGCGGGCGACGTGAACCTTACCCTGGGGGCCGGTGCTGCCCAGCGTCAGTTGCCGCTTACCATTCACAGCGGCCGCACCACCCTGGTCTGGGTGCAGCGTCTCGGCGCAGGACTGAGCACCCGAGTGATGCCCCTATGAGTGCCCGTTTGGGCAAGATCACACACTGACCGGCACGGCCCATCGGCCGCCGGCAAGGAGAGCAAGATGAAAGCATATGGCTTGGCCCTCGGGCTGGTACTGCTGCTGGCGGGTTGCGCCACCAACACCTCTGGGGTGGCGCTCTATGGCGCGCCCGGGGCGGCGGCGGTGGCAGAGCAGCACCAGAACGTCAATGTCACCCTGACCGAGCTCAGCCGCCGCCAGCAAAACGGCCTGCTGCAGGTCAACGTGGCCGCCGCCAGCACCCAGCGCGGCGACAACAAGCTGCAATACCTGTTCTATTGGTATGATGACGCCGGGCAGGAGGTGGCCAGCGATGGCCGCGGCTGGACCCCCATCAAGCTGCACGGCTACCAGACCCGCACCCTGTCCGCCCTGGCGCCGAGCCCGGCCGCCCGGGGCTACCGGATTTACGTACGCGAAGTGATTGAGGAATCGAACTGATGAGAATGAACCATGCCCTGCTGATCCTGACTTCTGCCCTGCTGCTGGGGGGCTGCTCCAGCACCACAGTCAGCTATGGCGACGCGACCGAGACAGAGACGGTGACAGTGGATTACGGCTCCTCCGACTTGCAGGCCATCGCCGACAAGATGGCGGACTCCATGCTGGCCTCGCCGGTCACGGGCGAGATCACCGCAGGGGGCCGTCCCGTGATGTTCATGGACTCCATCCGCAACAAGACCTCGGAGCACATCGACACCGAGGCCATCACAGACACCCTGCGCACCAAGCTGCTGCGCGCCGGCAAGTTCCGCTTCGTGGACATGAGCAAGGTGAGCGCGGTCAAGCAGCAGCTCGAGTACCAGCAGAGCAGCGGCATGGTGGATCCCGCCTCCATGGTGCGCCTTGGCAAGCAGACCGGCGCCCGCTACATGGTCTATGGCAACCTGGCCAGCATCGTCAAGGACAACGGCAAGGTGAAGGACGTCTACTACCAGATGACCATGAACCTGATGGATCTGGAGAATGGCGAGCTGCTGTGGGCCGATCAGAAAGAGATCCGCAAGCAGGCGAAGACCTCCACCTTTGGCTGGTGAGGCTACCCGGCAGCAGGGGGATCTGGCGGAGCTGACCCTGCTGGCCAGCCTGCCGGCCCCCTGGAACCAGGGACGCCTTGAGCCACTGGCGAGCGGCCTGACCAACGGCAACTACCGGCTGCATCTGCCCTCGGGGCAGAGCGGCTTCCTGCGGCGCGGCCACCCGGATCCGGTCCGGCTCGGCATCGACAGGGCCACCGAGTGGCAGCTCTATCAGGGGGCCGTGGGGCAGGGGCTGGCCTTGCCCTGTCATCACGGCGATCCCGCCACCGGCCTGATGCTGCTGGCGTGGTGCGACGAGCCGAACTGGGCCGAGCAGGCGCCGCCCCTCGCCGAGCAACCGCCCTTGATGGCGGAGGTGCTGGCGCGGCTGCACCGCCTGCCGGTGCCCCGGGTGGTGATGGCGGTGCGGGCCCACAGCGCCGGCTATCGCGGCCGCCTGGCCCGGATCCCGGACTGGTTGCCGGCGCTGGAGCGGGCCCTGCTCGCGAGCCGGGAGCCGGACGACTGCTGGCTCCCTTGCCATCACGATCTCAATCCGGCTAACTTGTTGGGCCACAGACCCTGGGTCATCGACTGGGAGTACGGCGCCGCCGGCCATCCCGGCTTCGAGCTGGCCAGCATACAGCGCACCCATGGCTGGAGCGAAGAGCTGCGGTGCCAGTTGGAGAGCTGCTATCTTGAAGGCAGGGGAGGCGCTCATAAGCTGCTCAATGGCAAGGGATTCCAGGCCGATGCCTTCCTGCCCTGGGTCGATTACATCGGCCTGTTGTGGGCGCTGCTGATGGCGGAGCAGCAACCCGGGCCCGACTATCAGGCCCTCATCGACACCAACCGCCAGCGCCTGGAGTGAGTCCGGGCAAGGGCCAGCGCGACGCTTATTTTCTACGACTTGGAGGCATGCATGGTGACCAGATTCTCATGGCGTCAACCCCGCAGCTGGAGCCTGCTGCTGCTCTGCCTGCTGCTGACCGGCTGCGCGACCCGGGTGATCTACTACTGGCTCGACTCGGCCATCGTCTGGCAACTGGACGACTACTTCTCCCTGGACCGCAGCCAGAAGACCCTGCTGGACAGGGAAGTGAAGGGGCTGATGGCCTGGCATCGCCAGCACGAGCTGCCCATCTATGCCCGGGATCTCGATGCCCTGGCCAGGGCGGTGGCCAGCCCCATGACCCCGGCCCAGGTCACCCTGCACCTGGATCGCACCCAGGCCAGCCTGACCCGCACCCTGGAGAACGCCATTCCCCGCACCGTGCGCCTCGCCAGCACCCTGACCGATGCCCAGGTGGCGCGCTTCATGACCGACCGGGTGAAGCGCCAGCAGGAGCGCAAGCATGATTTCGCCACCGAGCCCAAGGCGCAGATGCTCAAGGAGTTTCGGGAGAAGATGAGCGAGCGGCTGGTGTTCTGGATTGGCAAGGTGAAGCCGGCCCAGGAGCCGCTCATCGCCCAGTGGGCCGAGTGGCAATACGAGATGATGCCCCCCTGGCTCGAGTTCCAGGAGGCCTGGACCAAGGAGCTGGAGCGGCTGATGAAGCAGCGCCAGAGCCCGGACTTCGGCAGGGAGCTGACTCGGCTGCTGCAACAGGGGGACGGCCTGATGGATGGCCGCTTCACCGGTTACACCGACCAGTCACGGCAGCGCACCATACAGTGGCTCAGCGCCCTCAGCCAGTCGATGGATCTCTCCCAGCGCGCCCACCTCTATACCCTGCTCAAGGACTATGCCGAGGACTTCGAGGCCATGACCCGCAGCCGCTGATTGACAGGATCCGCGCCGCAAGGGCGGCAGGCGTCATGGCCTTCCGCCCTTGTCCTTGTGGGGGGGCTATGGTAGTTTTCCCTTTCTATTATTCGGGAATTAACTTTTTGAGCCTGCTGGACAAAGTGAAACTGGCGGCGATGACCCTGCTCATCGCGCTCACTCTGCTGCTCTCTACCGTTTCGGTGGAGGGGCTCAAGGTTCCCGCTTCCCAGCACGCCGCCCAGCTGATGGGGGAGGCCGCGGACTCCGCCGACGGCGCCCGGATCCAGCACGGCGCCAGCGACAGCGACGACGGTGTGGTCAAGTTCATCGGCTCCCACCAGAGCCACCTGCTGCGCCTCGAACACTCCCTGAGCCGGGATCATCAGCCCGGCAGCGTGGTCTACGAGCTGGTCATGAGCTGGGCCCAGCAGGCCATACTGTTGCTGCTGTGCGGCCTGCTGCTCTACGCCGCCCTCTTCTACCCGAGGACGAGCTTTCGCGATCACTTCGCCAGCATCCACCGGCGCCGCCTGCAGCGCCGGCACCTGCAATACCGCTTCTCCCAGAGCTTCCTCGCCTGACCCCGATGGGGTCAGTCTGCCTGCTGTTGCCTCATCTTCTCTCTGTTGCTGTTCACTTTTAGTGAACGGCTAGGCTGTCTTGTTTCATTTTTTTGCACGGTGCGACCCGGTGTCGCCCTTGCCATCGCCTGACAGAGGCCGATTTCATGAGAAAAAAGAGTCATACCATATTGAACCGCATGAGCCTGTGGCAGTACGCCCTGCTGCTGCTGATGCTGCTCACCTTCACCTTCTACTCCCTGCCCACCTTCTTCGGTGAGCAACCCTCCCTGGGCCTCCATGGCCAGAGCCGCCTAAGCGGGGCGCAGCAGCGCCTGCTGCAGGAGCACCAGATAGCCCCCCAGCTGCAGATCGCGCAGAAGGAGCGGGTAGAGCTGGTGTTCGCCACCCAGGCCGAGCAGCAGCGGGCCAAGCAGTTGCTGGAGCAGCAGGGGGTGGACAGCGCCGCCCTCACCCTGGAGTTTCACTCCAATGCCCCGACCTGGATAAGCCGGCTCGGCGCCGATCCCATCAAGCTCGGGCTGGACTTGCGCGGCGGCTCCCAGCTGCTGATCGGGGTCGACGTGGACTTTGTCATCGACAACCAGACCAAGAACCTGGTGGATACCCTGCGCACCCGCTTCCGTGAGGCCAACCTGCGCGGCGCCAGCGTGATGCGCACCGCCCAGGGGGCCCTGGCCGTCACCCTGCCGGACGTCGACGGGCAGGAGGGCTGGCTCAATATCATCAAGGAGAGCGCCGGCACCCGTCAGGATCAGTGGAAGCTCTCCCGCTCCGGCAATGAGCTCAAGCTGGTGCTGAGCGATGCAGAGCGCACCCTGCTGGTGAACAACGCCGTGACCCAGAACCTGTCGATCCTCAAGAAGCGGATCAACGAGCTCGGCATCGTCGAGGCCTCTGTCCAGCGTCAGGGTCAGGACGGCATCCGCATCGAGCTGCCCGGGGTGCACAACCCCAAGCAGGCGAAAGAGGTGATAGGCGCCACCGCATCCCTGGCCTTCTACGAAGCCAAGGCCGACAGCCGCTTCTTCATGGCGGATCGCAGCGGCCAGGCGGTCGGTCTGGCCCGCAAGCCGGTGCTGAGCGGCGAGCACATCGTCGATGCCCGCGCCAACATGGGGGAGATGGGCCAGCCCCAGGTCAACATAGTGCTCGACACCCTGGGCGGCAGCAAGATGAACCAGTTCAGCCGCCAGCACGTGGGCAAGCCCATGGCCACCGTCTTCACCGAGTACAAGACCAACGCCGAGGGCAAGCTTCGTGCCCGAAGCGAGGTGATCAACGTCGCCATCATCCAGACCGCCCTTGGCAACCAGTTCCGCATCACAGGGATTGGCAGCCTGCCAGAGGCCCAGGAGCTCGCCATGCTGCTGCGGGCCGGCGCCCTCACCGCGCCGCTGAAGATCCTGGAGGAGCGCAGCATAGGCCCGACCCTGGGCTTGCAGAACATAGAGGCGGGCTTCACCGCCCTGGCGTTCGGCATGGCGGGCATGATGCTGTTCATGATGGCCTGGTATCGCAAGTTCGGCTGGGTCGCCATCACGGCGCTCATCGGCAACCTGCTGATGCAGGTGGGGATGCTGGCGGTGCTGCCGGGGGCCGTGCTGACCCTGCCCGGGATCGCCGGCCTGGTGCTGACCGTGGGCATGGCGGTGGATACCCATGTGCTGATTTTTGAGCGGATCAAGGACAGGCTGCGGGAGGGGGGCTCCTTGGCCAACGCCATCGACTTTGGCTATCGCTCGGCGTTTCGCACCATCTTCGATGCCAACATCACCACCCTCATCTGCGCCGTGGTGCTCTACGCCATCGGCTCAGGGCCGCTGCAGGGCTTCTCCATCACCCTGATCCTGGGGCTCATCTCCAGCATGGTGACCGGCATCTGGGGCACCCGCGCCATCATCAACCCCCTGTGGGGCAACAGCCGCGCCAAGCTGCTGAGGGTATGACCATGACTGACCACCTGTGTCATGACACCGCGCGTTCGAGCCTGCTCCGCGCCACTCGCTTCCTTGCGGGAAGCCAGCACCAACTGTCGAGGGAAGAAGAATGCTGAGAATGATCATTGCCATGGGCCTGACCCGCTGGCGCTACATCGGGATGTGGGCCTCGGTGCTGCTGACGGTGGCGAGCATCGCCGTGCTCGCCATCAACGGGCTCTCCCTCGGGCTCGACTTCACCGGCGGCATACTGCTGGAGTTTCGCATCCAGACCCTGAAGGAGGCCCACGAGCTCAACGCCCTGCTGAGCGCCCCCCTGGCGGGGGCCGTGGAGCTGCACGGCGCCGGCGTGCCCGGCGAATGGCTCATCAAGCTGCCTCCCCACGAGTTGCCCTGGGCGGCGGAGGATCTGGCGACCATGCTGGGGCAGCAACTCGCCCTGCCGGTGGAGCTGCTGCGCACCACCATAGTGGGCCCCCAGGTGGGCGCCGAGCTGTTCCAGCAGGGGATGCTGGCGGTGCTGGTGGCCTCCTTGGCCATCTCCGCCTACCTGGCGGTGCGCTTCGAGTGGCGCCAGGCCATCGGCATCCTGGTCTCTGTGCTGCACGACGGTCTGGTGGCCCTGGGGCTGCTGGCGCTGTTCAACATCGAGTTCGACCTCAACGTCATCGCCGGTCTGATGGCGGTGATCGGCTACTCCCTCAACGACAGCATCGTCATCTCGGACCGGCTGCGTGACCTGCTCGGCTCGCGCACCCAGATGGGGATCCACGACTGCTCCGACGTGGCCATCAAGGCCACCTTCAGCCGCACCATGATCACCTCGGGCACCACCTTGTTCACCGTGGGGGCCCTGCTGCTGTTCGGCGGCGACGCCCTGTTCGGCTTCTCCTTCACCCTGTTCGCCGGCATCCTGGTGGGCACCATCTCCTCCATCACGGTCGCCTCGACCGTGCAGGAGCTGCTGGGGCTCTCCCCCCAGGCCTACCAGAAGAAAGAGGAGGCGCTGGCGGAGGCGGCATGACCCCGCCACCCTGCATGCAAAACGGGCCCGAGGGCCCGTTTTTTTATGCGCGTTATGCGCGTTATGCGCGTTATGCGCGCTTGGCGAAGCGGCTCAGAAGCCGGAGCCAGGTTGGCGCAAAAACTCGGTCTCCTCCGGGGTGCTGGTGCGCCCCAGAATGGCGTTGCGGTGGGGGAAGCGGCCAAAGCGCTGAACGATCACCTGATGGCGGCGGGCGAAGTCGGCGAACCCCTCGAAGGTCTCGCGCGCCTGGCCGTCCCCCTGCTCGGCCGCCAGCGCCTCGAACAGGGCCACGCTTCTGGCCTGCTGCTCTCTGGACTCCGCATGCTCCAGCGGCAGGTAGAAGAAGACCCGCGCCAGCGGGGAGAGGGCCTTGTCCGCGCCAAGGGAGAGGCCCCTGAGGCAGAGATCCCGGGCCTTGGCATCCTGGGCAAAGGCCGCGGGCGTGCCACGATGAAGGTTGCGCGGCAGCTGGTCCAGCAGCAGGATCAGCGCCAGCCTGCCCACCGGCACCTCGGCCCAGTGGGCGAGCTCCCCCTCGGCGGCGGCCTGTGCCAGCTCGCCAAAGCGGTGTGCCAGCAGCGCGTCCGTCTCGCTGCTCTTGCCCCACCAGAGGGGGGCTTGCCGGGCGGCGCGGGGAGCGTCGCCTGAGTCGTCGCCAAACCAGAAATCGAGCAGGGGTTGCCAGGGTTGCATGGGTACTCCTTGGGCCTGGGGCCTTCAGGTGAAACAAGGCCGGTTGACCCTGTCATGGGGGGCTGCCGAAAGGGCGGCTTCTCGCTACACTGTGCCATCTTTTGCCTGAAATGCGGAACCCCAGATGAGCAAGGTCGTCGCCAGACCACCTGGGAAGAACGCCGTGCTGCCTGGGGAGATGTTTCCCACTGATATAAGGAATACCTGATATGGCCGGAACCAGTCTGTTGGCCCTGCTCGACGATATTGCCAGCGTGCTCGATGACGTGGCCCTGATGACCAAGATGGCGGCCAAGAAGACCGCCGGTGTGCTGGGGGACGATCTCGCCCTCAATGCGGAGCAGGTCTCCGGGGTGCGGGCCGAGCGGGAGCTGCCCGTGGTGTGGAAGGTGGCCAAGGGCTCGTTTCGCAACAAGCTGATCCTGGTGCCCGCCGCCATCGCCATCAGTGCCCTGATCCCCTGGCTCATCACCCCCTTGCTGATGCTGGGGGGCGCCTACCTCTGCTTCGAGGGGGCCGAGAAGCTGGCCCACAAGTTCCTGCCCCACGACAGCGGCGAGACGGCCTCGTCGGCGCAGGCGATTCCGGACGATCTGGAGGCCTTCGAGCAGCAGAAGATAAAGGGGGCCATTCGCACCGACTTCATCCTCTCAGCCGAGATCATCGTCATCGCCCTCGGCACAGTGCAGGGCTCGAGCCTGGGCCTGCAGATTGCCGTGGTGGCGGGCATAGCCCTGTTGATGACGGTGGGGGTCTACGGCCTGGTGGGGCTCATCGTCAAGCTCGACGACATCGGTCTGCACCTGCTGCAAAAACCGGATGCCGGCGCCCTGCGCCGGGCAGTGGGGCGGGGGCTCTTGGTGACGGCGCCCCGGCTGATGCACCTGCTGGCCCTGGTCGGCACCATCGCCATGTTCATGGTGGGGGGCGGCATTCTGGTCCACGGCTGGCCCTTTGCCCATCACCTCATCGAGGGGGTGGCCGCCAGCCTGGCCCCCCTGACCGGGGGCGCCGTGCTGGCCGCGGTGACGCCGACCCTGCTGAGCGCCCTGGTGGGGGTGGTAGCCGGTCTGCTGCTGGTGCTGGCCATGACCCTGGTGGGCAAGCTGACTCCCGCGAAATAGCAGCGGCGGTCGCTCAGGAATCGTCCCCTGCCGACAGGGGGCGTCGCAGGTCGGATCTGCTGTTTGTTGACCAGAATGGGGGCTAGGCAAGGGCCGGCCCCCTTCGTACTATTTGGCGGTCACTGCCCACAGAGGCAGGGCCCCCACATGGACGCAAACAGACAAGGACAGTTATGACCACCACCCTCTGGCAGGATGATCACATCTATGCCGCCCCCGATTGCCCGGCCATCGACGCCGACTTCCAGCGCGCCGCCCTGGCCCTGACCGAGATAGCCAGCCTGCTGGCCAGCCTGCCAGAGACGCGGGACATCAACGCCTTGCGCCACCTGCTTAGGGCCATTCGCCGCGAGGCCAACGCCGTGCGCAGACAAGCCTGGAACAGCCAGACCTTCGCCTACAACAGGCTCAGCCGCAACGGCCGCGACGAGGCCGCCCGGGTGCTGCTCTCCCGTGGCCAGCAGTTGCAGGCGAGGCTGGCCCAGCTCGTCAAGCCGGTGGCCCTGTTCTGGCTGAACGCCCCCGAGGATCAGGTGCGGGCCCTGCTGCAGGATCCCGAGCTGTTCGAGCTGGCCTACCTCATTCGCCACGATCGCCGGTTGCAGGATCAGGCCCTCTCCCTCGAGAGCGAGCAGCTGATCGAGGGGCTGGCGGTGGACGGCCTGCAAGCCTGGGGGGATCTCTACGACAGCCTGGTGGCCAGACTCAGGCCAGAGGTGGCGGGGGAGCCCATGGGGCTGGCCCAGGCGGACAACCTGCTCTCCCACCCGGACAGGGCGCGGCGCGCCCACGCCTGGCACGGCATTCAGGCCGCCTGGGCTGGCGAGCAGGAGACGGTGGCCGCCATCCTCAATGCCATCAACGGCTGGCGCAACGAGCTCGCCACCCAGCGCGGCAAGGGGCGGCTGCTCGATGCGCTGGACGTCTCCTGCCACCAGGGGCACCTGGATCGCATCACCCTGGAGACCCTGATGGCGCAGGCCGAGGCCCACAAGGCGCTGGGCAGGCGGGCACTGCGGGCCATGGCCAGTGCCCAGGGGATAACGGATTTCGCCCCCTGGGATCTCTATGCCCCGGCCCCAGACGGGGTGCAGGCCAGGTTTGGCTTCGGACAGGCGCTGACCCTGGTGGCCGATGCCTTCGCCGCCTTCGATCCCGAGATGGGGGCCTTCGCCCGCATGATGGCCCAGCGGGGCTGGATCGATGCCGCGCCGAGCGACAACAGGCGCAGCGGCGCCTATTGCACCGAGTATGCCGACCCCGCCGAGCCCCGGGTCTTCCTCACCTTCGAGGGCACCATGGACAACGTCATCACGCTGGCCCACGAGCTCGGCCACGCCTGGCACAGCTGGCTGCTGCGAGACCTCCCGCTGGAGCAGCGTGACTACCCCATGACGCTGGCCGAGACCGCCTCCCTGTTTGCCGAGACCCTGGTACGAGACGCCCTGCTCGCCCGTGCTCAGACCCGGGAGCAGTGCCTGGCCATCGCCTGGATGGACGGGGAGCGGGTCGCGAGCCTGCTGCTCGACATCCCCTCCCGCTTCCACTTCGAGCGGGCGCTGGTGGCAGGCCGGGCCCAGGGGTATCTGGGGGCGGGCCAGCTGAGGGCCATGATGAAATCCGCGAAGCAGCAGTGGTATGGTGACAGCCTCAGCCAATATGACGAGCTGTTCTGGGCCAGCAAGGGTCACTTCTCCATCGCCGAGTTCGGGTTCTACAACTACCCCTATCTGTTTGGCTACCTGTTCAGCCTGGGGCTCTATGCCCAGAAGGAGCGGGTCGGGGCCGACTTCGTGCCGGCCTATCGGGCGCTGCTCGCCGACACAGGGCGCATGAGCGCCGAGAGCCTGGTGGAGAAGCACCTGGGCATCGACATTCGCGAGCCCGCCTTCTGGCAGGAGAGCCTGCGCTCTGTCGAGGAGGCAGTGGAGCGCCTCGAGCGGCTGGTGTAGTCGCCGCGTTTGATCCGGCTGGTGTCGCCGCCAGCCTTGGTATTCCTGTGCGTGGCCCTGGGCCACCCCTGTTTCACGACGGGCCGGACCCGTCTCTGACAATGAGCGTTCGATGCAACAACGAGTCTACCCACAGCAGTGGCAAAATCAGCACATCTACCCCTCCCTCGACAGCAGCGTGCTGGAGGCGGACATGAGCCTGGCCCGCGCCAGCCTCGCCGAGCTGGCGCTCTTCATCGACGGCCTGCCGTTGAGTGATCTGGACGCCGCCCAGCGGGATGGCCTGCGGGATGGCTTGCGAGAGGTGCGGCTGCGGGCCCGCCGCATCCGCGAAATAGGCTGGAACATCGCCGTGCTGGCGGCCTGCACGGGGAGCCAGGACGCCCGGGATCCCCTGGCCAAGCAGCTGGCCTCCCGGGCCCGGGCCCTCAACGCGGACCTGTTCAAGACGCTGGCCCCCATCGAAGATCTGATGCTGGGGCTGCCGGAGGCCGAGTTCGAGCAGCTGATGCAGGACTCCCTGCTCGGGGAGGAGGAATACCGGCTGCGCCACGAGCGCCGCCTGCAGGATCAGCGGCTGCCGGTGGAGGCGGAGCAGCTGGTCATCGGCCTTGGCACCGACGGGCTGCACGCCTGGGGCAACCTCTACAACGATCTGGTGGGCAAGATCCGGGTGCAGGTCGCCGGCCAGGAGCGGGGGCTGGCGGAGGCGAGCAACCTGCTCTCCAGCCCGGATCGGGCCCTGCGCAAAGAGGCCTTCGACGCCATCAGCGCCGGCTGGGAGGGGGAGCAGGAGACGGTGGCCGCCATCCTCAACGCCCTCAACGGCTGGCGGCTGGAGCTCTCGCGCCAGCGCGGCAGGGTGCGGATCCTGGATGCCCTGGATCTCTCCTGCCACCAGAGCCACATCGAGCGGGCGACCCTGGATACCCTGATGCAGGAGACCTGGCAGGCGCGCCATCTGGGTCAGCGGGCCCTGGGGCTGATGGCCCGGCGGCTCGGCATCGAGGAGCTGGGGCCTGAGGATCTGTTCGCGCCGCCCCCGGCGAGCAGCCACCGCAGCATCCCGTTCGAGGAGGCGATCGAGATCATCGCCCTGGCCTTCACCGGGTTCGATCCCGAGATGGGGGAATTTGCCCGCATGATGGCCGAGCGCGGCTGGATTGATGCGGCTCCCACCCCGAACCGGCGCACCGGGGCCTACTGCACCAAGTTTGCCGATCCGGTGGAGCCGCGGGTCTTCATCACCTATGCCGGCACCATGGACAACGTCATCACGCTCGCCCACGAGCTGGGACACGCCTGGCACAACTGGCTCATCCGGGACTTGCCCATGAGCCAGCGCAGCTACCCCATGACGCTCGCCGAGACCGCCTCCATCTTCGCCGAGACGCTAGTGCGCAGCGCCCTGTTCGAGCAGGCCCGAAGCGCCGAGGAGCGCCAGGCCATCGCCTGGGCGGAAGCCGACGGCGCCGCCACCTTCCTGGTCAATATCCCGGCCCGCTTCGCGTTCGAGCAGGCCCTGGTGGCCGAGCGCGAGCAGGGCTATGTCTCCTCGGCCCGGCTCAAGGCGCTCACCGACGAGGCCTGGGGGCGCTGGTATGAGCAGAGCCTTGGCCGCTATCACCCCATGTTCTGGGCCGCCAAGGCGCACTTCTCCATCGCGGGCTTCGGTTTCTACAACTACCCCTACCTCTTTGGCTACCTGTTCAGCCTCGGGGTCTATCAGCAGCTGATGAGCCGTCAGGCCGCGGGCGAACAGGATGTGGCACAGGCCTATCGTGCCCTGCTGCGGGACACGGGCCGCATGAGCGCCGAGGCGCTGGTGGCGAAACATCTGGGGCAGGACATCCGCGAGGCGGCCTTCTGGCAGGGGAGCCTGGCCCTGGTGGCGGCGGCGGTGGATCGCTTCGAGCAGACCCTGGGCTGAGGCCGGGAGCAGGCAGGGCAGCGCGCCTGCCCTCGTCAGGGGCCTGGCGCCCCTTTTCCCCTGCCGAATGCGCCCAAACGGGGTGGGGAAACGATTTTCCGGCGGCGGGGGGCGTGATCCAAAGCAAGAAAGTGCGATGTTTTGGTGGCGCCTCGGCGGTTCGCTGGGGTAGTTTCGATAGAACCGACACAGTTCTTGAGGTCTTATCCATGATCATCTATCTGCATGGCTTCGATGCCACCAGCCCCGGCAATCATGAGAAAGTGCTGCAGTTGCAGTTTATCGATGATGATGTGCGCTTCGTTCACTACAGCACGGTTCACCCCCGCCACGACATGAGCCACCTGCTCAAGGAGGTGAAGAAGCAGCTCGACATGAGCACAGACCCCAAGCCCCTCATCTGCGGGGTCGGGCTCGGCGGCTACTGGAGCGAGCGGATCGGGTTTCTGTGCGGCATCAAACAGGTGGTCTTCAACCCCAACCTGCACCCGGAAGAGAACATGCAGGGCAAGATCGACAGGCCGGAAGAGTACGAGGACATCGGCACCAAGTGTGTAACCGAATTTCGTAATAAAAATTCAGGAAACTGCCTGTGCATCCTTTCCGTTCAGGATGAAATCCGCGATAATCGGGACACTGAACGTGAATTGAAGAACTATTACGACATCGTATGGGATGAGCGCGAGACCCATAAGTTCAAGAACATCTCGCACCATCTGCAACGGATGAAGGCCTTCAAAGAAGCCTGAGCCATCACGTCAACCGATTTCGTTTTAGGGAGCCAATGGCTCCCTTTCGTTTTGAGGAACCAAGGAAAATCATCATGATGAATATTGTCGTTGTAGGCGGTGGCGCCGGCGGTCTCGAGCTCGCGACCAGCCTGGGCCGCAAGCTGGGCAAGAAGAACAAGGCCAGGATCACCCTGGTGGATCGCAACCGCACCCACCTGTGGAAGCCCCTGCTGCACGAAGTGGCCACCGGCTCCATGGATGCGGGCATCGACGCCCTGAGCTACCAGTCCCACGCCAAGAACCACGGCTTCGAATTTCAGCTCGGCAGCCTGACCGACATCAAGCGCGACGAGAAACGCATCGTGCTGGCCCCCATCCACGACGAGAGTGGCGCCCTGGTGGTCAACGAGCGGGAAGTGGCTTACGACGTGCTGGTGATGGCCATAGGTTCTGTGTCCAACGACTTCAACACCAAGGGCATCAAGGATCACTGCATCTTCCTGGACAGCCCCTCCCAGGCACACCGCTTCTACAACAGCATGATGAACCGCTTCCTGCAGTTCGCCACCGAATACCAGCCCGGTGACAAGGTGAAGATCGCCATCGTCGGCGGCGGCGCCACCGGCGTCGAACTCTCCGCCGAGCTCTACAACGCGGTGGAGCAGCTCTACGCCTACGGCTTCAAGAACCTCACCACCGACAGCCTCAAGGTGACCCTGGTGGAAGCGGGCCCGCGCATCTTGCCGGCCCTGCCGGAGCGCATCAGCGGCTCCGCCCACCAGGAGCTGGTGAAGCTCGGGGTGGACGTGCGCACCGCCACCATGATCACCGAAGCCACTAGCGATGGGCTGCACACCAAGGATGGGGAGCTGATTGAAGCAGACCTCATGGTGTGGGCCGCGGGCATCAAGGCACCGGACTTCATGAAGGAGATAGCGGGGCTCGAGACCAACCGCATCAACCAGCTGGTGGTGAAAGAGACCCTGCAGACCACCCGTGACGAGAACATCTTCGTCATCGGCGACTGCGCCGCCTGCCCGCAGCCGGACGGCAAGTTCGTGCCGCCCCGCGCCCAGTCCGCCCACCAGATGGCGACCCAGGCGTTCAAGAACATCCTGGCCAGGATGAACGGCGGCGAGATGAAGCCCTACCTCTACCACGACCACGGCTCGCTCGTTTCCTTGAGTCGCTTCTCCACCGTGGGCAGCCTGATGGGCAACCTGATGCGCGGCTCCATGATGGTGGAAGGCTACATCGCCCGCATCGTCTACATCTCCCTCTACCGGATGCACCAGGTGGCCCTGCACGGCTACATCAAGACCGGCCTCATCATGCTGGTGGGCCGCATCAACCGGGTGCTGCGCCCGAGCATGAAGCTGCACTGAGCGGCGTCGGCAAGGGAAACCACAAGGAGAGGCCTGGGCCTCTCCTTTTTTTATGGCCGAAGCGGGACCTGCCTAGAAGCGTCTGCCGTAGTTCAGGGCAAAGAAGTAGAGGGCCGGGGTGGGGTAGCGACCCGAGAGGGAGCTTTCATCGACGCTGGCGCTCTCCATGTGAATGTACTCAAACCCGGCCCCCAGGGTCTCCTGGGCGTTGAAGGCATAGGTCACCCCGGTGCCGAGGCGCAGCGCGGCGCCGCTCGGCACCGTCAGGGCGGTGTGCTCCTGATCCCGATAGGCGCTGCTGTCGTAGGCCAGGCCGCCATTGAGGGTCCACTGCGGCGTCAGCGCGTGCTGGAGCCCCACCGCCAGGTGGTAGCTGTCCTGATAGAGTCCCTTCTGCGAGGAGGTGCGGTCGAAGATGGCGACCTCGTTGTCGTTGTAGCGGCTCCAATCCTGCCAGCCCAGATTGCCCATGATGGCCCAGTCGTGGGCGAAGCCGTGAAAGGCGCTCACCATCAACTGTTGGGGACTGTTGACCATGCCGGAGAGGGGGAGGGTGGCGCCGATCCCGGGCAGATTGGGGCGCGAGAAGGTGATGTCGCGGTCGATGGCGAAGTGATAGGTCACCTCGCTGGCATAGCCGAGTCCGAGTCGGGTGCCCGGGTTCCACTCATAGAGCAGCCCCAGCCTGGCATTGAGGGCCCAGTCACTGTCGTCCTGCTTCTGCTCCCCACCACTGCCCTCCCGGGTGAGGGCGAACAGGCCGTAGTTGATGCCGACCCCGGCCCCGAGGGACCAGTGCTGGTCGAGGCGGTAGGCGATGGATGGCTGCAGGGTGAGGGCGAGCAGGGTGGCCTCCTTGATGAGCTGCTTGCCGGCCCAGTCGCCAAAATCCAGCCCCAGCCCGAAGTTGCCATAGAGCGCCAGGCCCGCCGACCAGCGCTCATCGAGCTGCTGGCTGTAGTAGGCGGAGGCCGCGGGGAACCAGCCGATGACGGTATCGACATCCCCCTGCGCGGGATCGTCCAGATCGTAGGGGACGTCCCCGTAGAGCAGTTGTCCGCCCAGGGTGAGGTGGCGCCCCTCCAGGTGGCTCAGGCCGGCGGGATTCACCAGCTGCACTGTGGCATCCTGGGCCCTGGCGGCCATGCCGGCGGAGGCGAGCCCGAGATCGTTGGTGCCGGTTTCGTACAGATAGAGGCCGGCCCCCTCGGTGGGGGCGCTCAGCAAGGTGGTCAGTGGCAACAGCAGCAGCGTTCGTTTCATCAAGGTCCCTCTCCCATCAATCCTGAGGATCGGCCCCCTCAGGCAAGTGCCAGATGCATCTGGCAAAGAGGGAGAAGATCCGCGACACAGGCAGTATAGATGGCACTTTGAATGCTGAATCAGTCACTTGTCAGTGCCGGGGGCGCAGCGTCTCCCGCCGCCTCCGGCAAGGCGGGGTTATGCTTTGGCCAGCGCCTTGCTACCATGACGGCAACGGTGCCCCGCGCACCCAGCCCAACCCACAGGAGACCTCATGATCCTCTCAACCACCCCCACCCTGGAAGGCAAGACCATTCGTGAATACCGCGGCATCGTCGTGGGTGAAGCCATCCTCGGCGCCAACATCTTCAAGGATCTGTTCGCCGGCATCCGCGACATCATAGGCGGCCGCTCCGGCGCCTACGAAAAAGAGCTGGCCCGGGCCCGGGAGATCGCCTTCGAGGAGCTCAAGGAGCGCGCCCAGGCGCTGGGGGCCAACGCCGTGGTCGGCATCGACATCGACTACGAGGTGGTGGGGCAGAACGGCAGCATGCTGATGGTCAGCATCAGCGGCACCGCAGTGGTGATCTAGCCCGCCAGCACCGGCCCTGCATGGCCAAACGTCCCGTCACAAGCCGACCCCGAGGTCGGCTTTTTATTGGGCGCGGCACCGCCATGGCATGGGGGGGCGATTCACCCTTCTTCCTTGCGGGAGAAGGGTGGGGGATGAGGGGAGGCCTGGGCCGGGAAAGTTGTTTATTTTTTCTATCCGACTGGCTTGTATCGTTTGGTTTATCCAAACAAAAAAGGGCCTGTCCGGAGCCTATGGGCCCTTGTCGGGGAGAAAACAGCTGGATTAGGATGGAACCTGCTGCCGGATCTTGGGGATCCCGGCCCCAGACTCTCAGGAGCGACCGTCATCCATGGCACTGCGCAAACCCGCCGGGCTCAAGCCCGGCGACACCATAGGCTTCTTCTCTCCCTCCTGCGCGGCCACCGCCTGGGCTCCCCGGCGGTTCGAGCGTGCCAGGGCATTTCTGGAAGGGCAGGGTTTCAGGCTCAAGGCGGGCAGCCTGACCGGTGAGCGGGATCACTGGCGCTCCGGCTCCATCGCGGCGCGGGCCGAAGAGCTCAATGGCCTCATCCGGGATCCAGAGGTGCGGGCAATCATGTCGGTGATTGGCGGCAGCAACTCAAACTCCCTGTTGCCCTATGTGGACTACGAGGGGCTGAGAGAGGATCCCAAGATCATCGTCGGTTACTCCGACGTGACGGCCCTGCTGCTCGGCATCCACGCCCAGACCGACCTCGTCACCTTCTATGGCCCTGCGCTGGTGGCCTCCTTTGGCGAGCTCTCGCCGCTGGTGAACGAGACCCTGGCGGGCTTTCGCCAGATCTGTCTGACCGGTGGCGCCGCCGCGCCCCATACCCTGCCGACCCCGACGCAATGGACCGACGAGCGGCTGGATTGGGAGAACCAGACCCGGGCCAAGCAGTGCCTGCCAAACCGGTTGATCTCGGTGGGTTCCGGCCGGGTGCGGGGCCGGCTGATCGGCGGCAACCTCAACACCCTGACGGGGATCTGGGGTTCGCCCTATATGCCGCCCATAGCGCGGGGGGACATTCTGCTGCTGGAAGACAGCCTCCGGTCGGCGGAGACGGTGGAGCGCTCATTTGCCCACCTCAAGCTGTGCGGGGTGTTCGAGCGCATCGGCGGACTGGTGCTCGGCAAGCACGAGCTGTTTGACGGCCAGGGCAGCGGCAAGCAGCCCCTCGATATCCTGCTGGAGGTGGTGGGGGAGCCCGGCTTCCCCATACTGGCGGAGTTTGACTGCGCCCACACCCACCCCATGCTGACGCTGCCGCTTGGCATCGAGGCCGAGCTGGATCTCGACGCCCAGACCCTCACCCTGTGCGAGCCCTGGCTCCGCTAGTCGCAAGAGAAATGCAAAGAGGCCGCAGTTGCGGCCTCTTTTTATTGGGCTCTCGGGCAGGATCAGGGCAGGGCATCGGCCCGGAAGGTGTGGCAAGGATCTGCGGCCCCCGTCTCTTAACTGTTTATTGATCTCAGGGTAATGCATCGGCCCGGAAGCTGGCGCGGATCTGCGGCACCAGAGGGGAGGGGTCGAAGCCCTTCTCCTCCCCGAGCACCGGGTGGAGCAGGGGTCTGTCCTCTATGGGGGTGAGATCCCCCGCCAGCAGCGCTCGGGTGGCCTGGCCCATCTGGTAGAGCTGGCGCACCGGGGCAAACTGGCGATCGAGTGCGATGGCGCCATCGTTTCGGGTGAAGGCCATCATGGGGATCTGGTAGGGGGCATCCCGGGGGGGCTTGGCGCCATGGATGCCCTTGCCCGCCGACATCAGGAAGGGCTGGTGATCCCCGAAGGCCACCACCAGGTAGCGCTTGCCTGAGCCGTCCAGGGTCTTGAGCAGCCGCTCCAGGGAGGCCATGGCGTCCACCACCCCGGTGTAGTAGGTGTTGAGCAACTGCCGCTCCGCCGGGCTCTGATCCGGGCAGGCCCTGTCGATCTGCTGGGCCCGATAGCGATCCCCGTCGAAGGGGCCGTGCCCCTGCATGGTGACCGCGTAGGCGAACAGCGGCTTGTCATCCTGCTCGCTGCGCCTGATCAGGTGATCGATGAGGGCATCATCCGAGATGTAGAGCCCCTTGTGTTCCAGGGTGGTGAAGCGGGTGTCGAACCAGCGCTCCTGGTAGCCGAGCGCCGGAATAGCCTTGGCGCGGCCCCAGAACTTCTCCACATAGGGGTGGGCGAACAGGGTCTGGTAGCCGTTCTGCCTGGCGCTGCTGGCAAGGCCTGGCACCTTGTCCGAGAGGTAGTAGTAGGGCACGACCCCCTGCTTGAGCAGGCCCACCGGCAGGCCGGTATTCATCTCGAACTCCGCCAGCACCGTCATGCCCCCCGTGGTGGGGGAGTGGATGGTCTTGTGCCACTGGGCCACGCCGGCGGGCAGAGAGAGGGTGGGGGCGGGGGCGCAGATCCTGCCCTGCCAGTCGAGCCAGAGGGACTCATATTGCAGGACTATCACCAGATCGAAGCGGGGCGGCTGGCCCGGGGCCGGCTGGCTGAGCTCTGGGGTGCGCTCGTTGATCTGCAGGGGGTAGCGGAAGATGTTGCCGCTTTGCAGCATCTCGTCCACCAGGTTGAACAGGTAGAGGCCGGGACCGGCGCGGATGATGTCCCTGTGATAGTTGACCGCCCTGTCCACGTAGCGGATGTTGGCCCCCAGCAGCTTGTTGCCGGTCTGGGTGGCGAACACGCAGAGCGCGAAGAAGGCGGCGGTGGCGGCTGTGGTGCGCAGGATCCAGCGCGACAGTGCGAAGCGCCAGCACAGGAACAAGAGCCCCAGCAGGGCCAGCACCGGCAGCACGGGGTGCTGATCGAGCAGTATGTGCAGCAGGGCCATCAGGTTGCCGAGATCGTCCCCCCCCAGCGGCACCCCGTAGATGGCTATCTTCATGAAGTTGGCGAGCAGCCCTATCCCCGAAAGGGCCGTAAAGACCAGCCCCATATAGAGGTTGAAGCCCGCCAGGGCGCAGAGGCTCCAGCCCAGCACCATGCTGCCCCAGGCGAGGTAGTAGTGCTCGGGCCGAAAACCCGACCAGAGCAGAAACTCCCCCAGCTTGAACACCACGAAGCCGTGCAGCAGCACGAAGGTGAGGTTGCCGAGCAGCAGGCTGCCCAGCACCCGGGAGCGGTAGCTGCGGCGCAGCCGCGGCAGCAGGGCCCTGAGCACGGCGGCGCTCACCAGCAGCACCAGCAGCAGGCTGGTCATCAGATAGGTCAGGTTGAAGCCGCGCTCCGGCAGGGTCTGCAGGATCTGGCTGTACTCGGCGCTCTCGGGTCTGTCCGCCAGCAGCAGGCCGATGCGCAGCTGATAGCGGCTGTCCAGGGCGTCGTCGGGGGCGCGCAGGGCGCTGTTGAGATCCAGGGTGCAGCGGTTCTGGCGACACTTCTGGCGCTTCTCCACCGCCTGGCTCAGCTGATCGATGCGAATGCCCTTGTCGTTGAGCAGCTCCACCCGCACCTTGTCCCCCGCCTGCAGCGGCTTGAGCAGTTGCCACTGGCTGCGCACCACCAGATAGAGGCCGCGACTGTCGCTCTTGTAGAGCAGGCTGTGGCGGGTGAGGGTGGCGATGGGCTGATCGGCGGGCCCCAGGATCAGCGGTTGTGCCTTCCCGAGCCAGCCGGCGGGATTGAGCAGCGGCAGGGCCAGGGTCAGCAACAGCAGGGCGATCAGCAGGCCGAACAACCACCCGGCCAGAGACCGGGAGAGGGAGGGGCTGTGACCACAGACGGGGGCATTCATAGGGGCTCATCCTTGGAGCGGGCAGGGCAGCAGCGCTGCATCTATTTTGACCCGATGGTGAGGGGCTTGTTCCTTGATGTCAATTTAATGACGACGGGATGAATCCTGGGTGACAGCCTGGGCGTGCAAATTGTGATCCCGATCCGGGAGGGGCACTCATTCTGTGATGAAAGCGTCATCATGGGGCTTTGCCGCTGGTCTGGGAGGGGGGTGCTGTTTAGTCTCTCAGTAACGGTTGGAGGTACATGTATGAATCCCAAGGTTGCGGCACGTCAGGCAAGATTGCTCCAGATGCTGGAGAACGGGGACGAGATCCGGATCGGGCGTGAGCGGGACTGCCCCCTGCCCCTGGCCCAGTTGACCAGGCTGACCGAGGATCACCCGGACGTCGTCAAGGTCTATGGTCACGGGCTCACCGCCGAGGTGTTCCACCTCAAGGTGGAGGGCCATCACTGGTGCCTGAAGCGGTGCCGGCCAGACTCCCTGGTGGCCAACGTCGACGGCAAGACCGCCTTTCTCACCGAGCTGGAGCGGCGCCGGGAGATAGAGAGCCTGCGGGAGCTGCACCCCACCATCCTCTCCAACGTGGTCTGCACCAGCTTCGGCTCCGCCCGCGCCGGGGTGCTGGTCTCCCCCTGGCTGAGGGGAGAGCCGGTGCGCAGGCTCAATGAGCGCAACCTGGCGCAGATGCTGGCGGTGGAGGCGGAGCTGGCCCGCTGGGGCTGGTTTGACTGGGATCCGAGCCCGGGCAACCTGCTCGACGACGGCCAGCAGATCTCGGTGTTCGACTTTGGCTACATGTGGCCCTTCGATCCCCTCCACGAGTTCAACTCCAACGGCCTCACCGATCCGGCGTTTCATGTGCCTGAGCGGCTGGAGACCCGCACCCTGTCCGGGCTCTGGCTGGAGCAGATCGATCCCCTGCCGCTGTTTCGCCACTGGCGCACGCTCTGCCTCGCCTGGGCGAAGGGGGAGTTGCAGTACCTGAGCCGGGAGGGGGCCAGCGCCCCCGTGCTGGCCCGGATGCAGGGGCTGGTGGGGGAGTGGAGCGCGGCGCTGGCAAGCGAGCAGGCGCTCGCCGCCAACTGGTGGCGCGACATGTATCGCAGCCATCGGCTCGACATCCAGGACGATCTCAGCGGCAAGAGCTGCGGCCCCATGACCCTGCGTCGCCTCGACTGGCTGGAGCTGGCGGTGCGGGATCACTTCCCGGCGCTGGCCGATAACCTGGGGTTTGACGAGGCCGGGCTCAGCCAGGCGGCGCTGTTGCTGCGGCTGGGGGGGCTGCGCGAGCAGATCCGGGCCAACCTGTTGCCGACCCGGTCCCGCCAGCCCGCGCGCTGACATGGGGACGACAGCATGACGAGAGGGGCGCATCGGCGCCCCTCTTCGTTGGTATAGGGTCGCCGTGGGCTTCCCCTGATGCCAGCCCTTCTCCCTCGCGGGGAGAAGGGGCTGGCAAGGTTTTGTCAGGCTCAGTCGAGCAGCTCCTGATGGAGGCGGTTGACGATGTGGCCCGCCTCGCTCTCCTTGACCAGGAAGCAGAGGTTGTGGGCGCTGGCGCCGTAGCAGATCATCCGGATGTTGTGCTCGCGAATGGCGTCGAACACCCGGCTGCCCACCCCGGCGGCCTCGCTCATGCGGTTGCCGATGAGGGCCACCAGCGCGAAGTCGGTCTCCACCTCCACCTTGCACAGCTGGCCGAGCTCCGCCAGCACCTTGTCGCCCAGGATGGGCTCGCCGTTGCTCTGGCTGCCGGTGTGATCCAGGGTCAGGGAGACGCTCACCTCGGAGGTGGTGATGAGATCCACCGAGATGCGGTGACGGGCCAGGATGCCGAACACCTCGGCCAAAAAGCCGTAGGCGTGGAACATGTTGAGGCTGTGCAGGGTGACCAGCACCTGCTGGCGGCGCAGGGCCACGGCGCGAAACAGCGGGTTGCTGCCGGTGCTGGCGCGGATCCAGGTGCCACCGGCCGCGGGATCCCGGGCTGAGCCCACGAACACCGGAATGTCCTGGCGCAGGGCGGGTTGCAGGGTGGCCGGGTGCAGCACCTTGGCGCCGAAGGTGGCCATCTCGGCCGCCTCCACGAAGCTGATTTCCGGGATGGGGCGGGCCCGGGTGACCAGGCGCGGATCCGTGGTGTAGATGCCGGGCACATCGGTCCAGATCTCGATACTGCCGGCGTCCAGCGCCTCGGCGAGCAGGGCCGCGCTGTAGTCGGAGCCGCCCCGGCCCAGGGTGGTGGTGCGGCCATCGGCGTCGGCGCCGATGAAGCCCTGGGTGATGACCAGGCTGTCACCGAGCAGGGGGCCCAGGGTGGCTTGGCAGAGGGTGCGGGTGGCGGCCAGATCAACGGTCGCCTTGCCAAAGCGGCTGTCGGTGCGCAGCAGCTGGCGGGCGTCCTGCCACTGGGCCTTGATGCCCCGCTGGTGCAGCAGTTCGGTGAAGAGGCGGGTGGACATCAGCTCGCCGCAGGCGATGAGGCGGTCTGCGAGTTCGGCATCGGTGTGCTGGCAGGCCTGGCGGGCCATGGTGCGAATGTCGCCAAGCTGGGCGTGGATGAGCGCGCTCACCTCGCTCGGGTTGCCGAGCGCCGTCAGTATGGCCTGCTGGATCCCGGTCAGCTTGTCGAGCTGGGCATCCTGCCCGGCTTCGTCCAGTTCACCCTGGGCCAGGCTCACCAGCAGGTTGGTGACCCCGGCGCTGGCGCTCAGTACCACCACCCGGGTCGCCGGATTGGCCAGCACCACGTCGGCGCAATGGTTCATGGCCGCGGCATCGGCGACACTGGTTCCGCCAAACTTGGCGACGTTGATCGGGTTCATTGCATACTCCTGTCTCAAGGTGAAAATCCGGTTTCATCGGGCAAAAGAGAGGAGGAGGCAGAAAATGGCAGGAATAGCGAAGGATCCCGGCCAGAAGCACTCCATCCGCGGTGCCCATCCCACAAGGATCCTGCTGGATGCCTGTGGGATGCACACGACCGATGACAACCCGGGGGATTCAGCCCCCGCAGCCGACGTTGAGGCATCCAGTTGCCTCACTCGTCTCGGCGCTGCTCCCCCTGACCCAAGTTCACCGGACTCTGGTGTCCTCCCTTGGGCTGCCTGGGCAGCGCTCCTCTTCTGGTGCCACCCTGGAAGGTGGCGTGCATGTAGAAATACCCTGCTCTGGATTGCACTGTCAATCGAGTTTGTAAAAAAGTACACAATTGGCAACAACCAGGCACAAGATCAATCAGTTACGAAATGGTCTTGGACAAAACCTTGGAGCGGCGCTGCCAGTTGTAGAGGCGCTGGCGTGCCACCGGCAGATCTTCCACCTCCAGGGGATCGAAGCCCCGCTCCCGGAACCAGTGGATGGAGCGGGTAGTGAGCACGAACAGGCGGCGGATGCCGAGCCGCTTGGCCCGCTCGGCCACCTTGGCTACCAGCTGATCCCCTCGGTTGGAGTTGCGGTACTCGGGATGGATGGCGACGCAGGCCATCTCGGCCATGGCCTCTTCCATGAAGCAGTAGAGCGCCGCGCAGCCGATGATGAGGCCGTCGCGCTCTATGATGGTGAACTTGTCTATCTCCATCTCCAGCTGCTCCCGGGAGCGGCGTACCAGTATGCCTTCCTCCTCCAGCGGCCGGATGAGATCCAGGATGCCGCCGATGTCCTCTATGGTGGCGGCCCGCGCCCGCTCGGCGCTTTCGCGCACTATCTGGGTGCCGAGCCCCTCGCGGCTGAACAGCTCCTGCAGCATGGCGCCGTCATCCTGATAGCTCACCAGGTGGGAGCGCGGCACGCCGCCCCGGCAGGAGGCGATGGCCGCGCGCAGGTAGCGGGCGGTGCCGGACATCTCCTCGCCCGCCTGCTCCAGCTCCACCAGCAGCTCCTCGGCCTGCTCGGGGAAGAGCTCGGAGATGGCCACGCCCTGCCTGTTCATCACCCCCTGGGTGCTGCTGAAGCAGATGAGCTTGTCCGCCTTGAGATCCACCGCCACCCGGCGCGCCACCTCTTCCGAGCTCAGGTTGAAGCTCTCGCCGGTGACCGAGCAGCCGATGGGGGAGATGAGCACCAGCCCATGCTGATCCAGCTGGCGGGTGATCCCCTCCACGTCGATGCGCCGCACCCGGCCGCTGTGGCAGTAGTCGATGCCATCTTCCACCCCGAGCGGTTGGGCGGTGACGAAGTTGCCGCTCACCACGCTGATGCGCGCCCCCTGCATGGGGGTGTTGGCCAGCCCCATGGAGAGCTGGGCGGTGATGTCGTA
Source organism: Aeromonas genomosp. paramedia (assembly GCF_023093515.1). Lineage (NCBI taxonomy): Bacteria > Pseudomonadati > Pseudomonadota > Gammaproteobacteria > Aeromonadales > Aeromonadaceae > Aeromonas > Aeromonas genomosp. paramedia. The sequence continues at coordinate 156,915 of NZ_JAAROG010000017.1, read as the reverse complement.
TTGCAGGCCGCCGCACACCTGCTTGATGATGGCGAAGCTCTCGTCATCGGTGACCCGGATCCGTCTGTGGTACTGGGCCTGGATGCCGGCACGGGCCAGCGCCTCGTCGTTTTGCGGACGCGAGCCGAACACCAGGACCAGGCGGATCCCCAGCGTCTGCAGCAGGGCGATGTCGCTGACGATGTTGGCAAAGTTGGGGTGGCAGATGGCTTCCCCGCCCATCATCAGCACGAAGGTGGCACCCCGGTGCACGTTGACATAGGGGGTGGATTGCCGAAAGGCATGGACCAGGCTGGGTTCGCGTTCACGCACGTGTTTCGTTCCATAAAAAAGCAGCAATTTGCTCAATATATGAAAATAAATTCACAAATCAAGACTAAATATTGGTTTTGATGTTTTGTGCCGCCATTTTGACCAGCCGCAGACACCCAGCGCCTTGGCGAGTCGGAAGGCGGTCAGCCCGCTGAAGGGACCGCCCTGGTTGATCCGGGCTCATAACCTGTTATCTTCGGGGTTCCTTTTCGTCAGCCGCCTCGCGCGGGATTTTATTCAAGGACAGGGCATATGGAGCAGATTATTTCACCGGCAGAGGCCCTGCCGGGACGACGGGAAGCGCTGGCGATCGGCCAGCAGCATGCCGTCAACGGCCACCCGACCCAGGGCCCCTGGCCCGAGGGGATGGAGCTGGCCTGGTTTGGCATGGGTTGTTTCTGGGGCGTGGAGCGCCTGTTCTGGCAGCAGCCCGGCGTCTATTCCACCGCCGCCGGTTATCAGGGGGGCCTGACGCCCAACCCCACCTACAAGGAGGTGTGCAGCGGTCTGACCGGTCATGCGGAGACGGTGCAGGTGGTGTTCGACCCTGCGGTCATCAGCTATGGCGAGCTGCTCAAGCTGTTCTGGGAGCAGCACGATCCGGCTCAGGGCATGCGCCAGGGCGGCGACATCGGCACCCAGTACCGCTCGGTGATCTTCTATGGGGATGACAGTCAGGAGGCCATCGCCCAGCAGAGTCTGGCGGCCTACCAGCAGGCCATGATGGCGAGCGGCGATGCCCGCGCCATCACCACCCGGATCCTGCCGCTGGCCCCTTTCTACTACGCCGAGGATTACCATCAGCAATATCTGGAGAAGAACCCGGAAGGCTATTGCGGACTGGGGGGCATTGGCGTCTGCCTGCCTCCCAGCCTGAACCGCTGAGGCGCAGTCTGGATAAAACAGGGGCCATTAGGCCCCTGTTTCGTTTTTTTGAAAGAAATATTAAAAAAAGCGTCCTGGCCGGGAACTTAACCGAACCTCGGCAGACTAACTGGGTAGCTACCATGGACGGCAGCCAAGACCAGACACATTTCTTGCCTCGATATTCATTCAACTGACAAGCGCGATGAATCGGAAGTGATAGCAAGCAGGGCTGCCCTTTGAGGCGGCCCTTTTCATTGCAGATCTTTGCGGGCCCTGCGGCCGCAGGGGAGGGGACTAACCGATGGTGCTGTCGAACAGGTTCTTGATGAGATCGATGAACTCATCGAGGAAGGCGTGCTGGGCCGGGGTGGGCGCCCGCAGCCAGACGGCGGAGAGCACCTCCTCCAGATCGGCCACAACGGCGTCGGCCTCCTGCATGATCATGAAACGCACCTTGGGGTCGAGCTGGGGGTTCTGCTCGCAGATGGCCATGAGGTTGCCTGCCACCCGGTTGCTCACCAGATCCTCTATGGTCTGGGTGCCCGTGCCCTGCTGCTGGCTCTCGAACAGGCCCAGACTCTCTACCAGATACTCGATAAGCGCAATATAACCGTCGCTCTCTACCACCATGATGGCTGCCTTCATTCATCGCTTTGGGGAAATGGTGGGTATTTTAGTGGCTGGCCCCCGCTTGGCAAGCGGCAGTAGAGGCGATGGCGGACAAAACTGACCCCGCCGCGCTCCACGGTTTCCAATCCGGCCTGCTCGAAGCCGTGGCGCAGAAAGAGCGCGAGGCTGAAGGCGCTGGCCTCTGTGGTCAGGCTGTGCAGACCCAGCTGGCTCGCTGCCTGCAGCGCCTGCGCCAGCAGCAGGCCGCCGAGCCCCTGGCGCGGATGATCCGCGCTCACATAGAGCAGGCTGAGATGGCCATCATCGCTCAGGGTGACAAAGCCAAGGGGGATGCCCTCCTGCTCGATGATCCAGCCGTGGTGCTCGCGCAACTGGCTGGCGAGACCCGGATGACGGGCGCCCAGCGCCCATTGCTCCACCTGCTCCGGGCTGTAGTGCTCCGGGCCCATGCGGCGCACCGACTGCTCGAACAGGGCGAGCAGCGCGGGGATATGCTGCTCCCTCAGGGGCCTGATCCGGGCGGGCGCGTTTTTTTGTGTCTGGGGCATGGGGGCTATCCCGCCTTTGCCGACAAGGCCGACGCCTGGGGCCGCTTGGCCTTGGGCAGGCCCGCCACCACCCGCTGGTAGGAGTGTTCAATCCAGCCCTGCCAGAGCTCGGCGTCCAGATCCTCGCTCAGGGTCACCGTGTTCCAGTGCTGCTTGTTCATGTGCCAGCCGGGTTTGACCTCGGGATGGATCTCTCGCAGCAAAAGCGCCAACTCCGGCTCGCATTTGAGGTTGATGGTCAGCGGCTCTGCCTGCCAGTCCACCAGGGCGAACATCTTGCCGGCGATGCGATAGACCAGGATCTCCGGGCCGAAGGGGGTATCCTCGGTGGCGCCGGGCTGGCTGAGCAGAAATTCGCGCAAAAGGGTGAGCGTCATACAGGCCTCCAGGCTGGTCCGATCATGAGAGCAAGCATATTCATCGAGGCGAGGCTTCTGTTAATATGCCCGCCGAGTATATCCCTCAACCCCCCGGGAGCCCATAAGATGTTGTACCACAAGACCTTTGAGCTGGGCCCCGATCGGGATTGGGTGGTGTTCGTGCACGGTGCCGGCGGCAGCTCCTCCATCTGGTTCAAGCAACTGCGGGCCTACCGGGAGCACTTCAACGTGCTGCTGCTGGACCTTCGCGGCCACGGCCAATCCAACCAGTTGCAACAGGTGGTCAAGGGGCACTACAGCTTTCGGGCCGTGACCGAGGACATACTGCGGCTGCTGGATCACCTGCGCATTCCCCGCGCCCATTTTGTCGGCATTTCGCTCGGCACCATCCTCATTCGCCATCTGGCCGAGCTCTGCCCGGAACGGGTCAAGAGCATGGTGCTCGGCGGCGCCATCCTGCGCCTCGACATCCGCTCCCGGGTGCTGGTGCAACTTGGCCGGGTCGGCCAGCACATACTGCCCTACATGTGGCTCTACCGCTTGTTCGCCTTCATCATCATGCCGCGCCAGCACCATCAGGAGTCCCGCAACCTCTTCGTGCGCGAGGCCCGCAAACTGTGCCAAAAGGAGTTCAAACGCTGGTTCCGCCTCGCCACCGAGGTCAACCCCCTGATGCGCTACTTCAAGGAGCGCGCCCTGCCGATCCCGACCCTCTACGTGATGGGGGAGGAGGATCATATGTTTCTCGCCCCGGTACGCGAGCAGGTAGCCCGGGACCCCTACAGCCGGCTCGAGATCATCGAAAACTGCGGCCACGTCTGCAATGTGGAGCAGCCGGATCACTTTAACCGGCAGTCGTTGGCGTTTCTTTCCAGTCAGACGGTCGTGGCATAGGCGGTTGAGTTGAGTGGGGCGAAGCAAAACAGTGAATTGCCTCGTTGTTACAGAGTTCGATATCGTCCATCCGGCAAAAACAAATAACCGACTCGAAAATTATCTTGGGGCTGGAGAGGTTTGAACGTTCCATCCACGATCGTCCGAATACGCTCCGCTATTCGAACCTACGCCTACGCCAGATATATAATTTCAAACGCCATCCTTTATTAATGCTGTTTTATATTCATCAAATAGATTCTTAAATTCTCTTGCGGATTCAGGTTGGCTGAACATATAAACTTCATTTAAACCAGATTTAGATTTCAGATGTAGTTCACCATAACGAACAATAGGGATTTGATAGTTATCCGTAAAACGCTTGTCTCTACTTCCATCTTTATTAGATTTTGCCCACGCATGGTCGACAATCTTTGAGTCAAAAGGTACTTTTTCACTCTCGATGAAATTAACATATGAGAAATCAATGGTTACATGTTGTATGTCAATTAGGGCAATATCATTACTGCTTTCCATAAATATAAATTGTGGATAGATATGTAAGTCGTCACCATTTGCATTTCCAAAATTAAGCGCCTGGTAGTCACAGAGTATTTTTGGACTATCTGATAGCTTTAACCTCACTTCCTTTCTCTCTATAACATTGTTAGCTGCCGTCCTTTCAACAACTCGGTCAGTCCTTCTAGAGGTTGTGACATCCCATGCTTTATCTATAGATATCAATTTATTGAACTGATAGCTTAGTGAGCCGAATATGTTTTCAAGTTTATCTGATATCTGTATTTCAAGTCCCAGTTGGTGCTTTTTAATTTCACTATCTAACTCTGCTGACTTTTCTCTTAGAGTGAGCAAGGCAGATTTTTTAGATGATATACTTCTTTTGAAGAAAAGTTTTGCCGGGAACCAATTAATCCATGCTAGGTTGGACTCAGTGTCTTTAATGTTTTCATTTGTAATATGAACATTGTCTTGTAACTTTCTTCTGCTATGTTCTATGTCATGCAACATATTTTTTAAATCAATCAGGTTTTGAGAAGATAACTTCCCTACCACCTTGCTCTTAAAGTAAACCTTATCTAAGTCAATCATATGTACTCACATGGTAAATGTTGACAATGGAGGTCTGAGAATACTGAGTCAGGCTGTTGTCATATGAAGAATTCACGTCACGGTTGGTTCGATTAGCGAAGCGTAATCAGACTTTCGCGTTTTTCTTGGCCTTGCAAGCTGACGATTGAGATCATATATAACAAAGCACCAGAGGAATCCGATGGAAATGGTATCAAGCACCCACCAGTCTGCAGAGTAAAAAGTCACTCAAAGCTAGGAATTTGAATGACTTTTTGAAGCAGATCAGATTTCAAGACGGTCAATACCCCGTCATCTCCAGATAACCCAGCCCTTGGGCATCTCCCCCCACAGTCACAGCCCCCTCCCAGTAATCGAAGCGTCCCGTCATGGCCTGATTGGGCTGGCGCGCCTGGATAACGAGCTTCAGATCCCCGGCCTTAAGCTGCCACTCGACGGGGTAGTCTTGCCCCTTGGGGCTGCGCCAGGTTTTACCGGGGGTGAGGACGATGGATTCGGGGGCGAGCAATCGGCTGCTGCCGTCTCGTTCAATCAGTATGCCGTAGCGATTCTCCGGCTCAGTGCGTCCTGCTTTGGTGCGCAGGCGAAACAGCATCAGCTCGCGGCCATCTTCAAACTGCAGCGAAAACCAGTCCCAGCCCGATTGCCACTGGGCCAGTACCGAGCTGCTCCACTCGTGATCAAACCACCCCTGGCCTGTGACATTGCGGGTCTCTCCCTCCAGGGTCAAGGTGCCGCTCAAAGTGAGGCGCGGGTAGGAGTAGTAGAAGGAGGCGTTGCCCGGGCTCTTCTCGCTGTACCCCTCTTTGCCTTGCAGCACCACCGGCTTGGCGGCGCTCACCCTGAGGTTCAGCTCACCCATCTTGCTCTGCACCTTGAGGGTGGCGGGAAAGAGCGGCTCCCCTTCAGAGGCGAGCACCCACTCCTTGAGCCAATACTGGCCGCCGCTGGCGCCGGCGAGCCCCGGCCCCTGGCGGCTGGTACGCTCATCCTGGCGGTGAGTGCCACGGGCGAGATCCGTGATGGCGAACTGGGCCAGCCAGAGCTGGGGGCTGAGCCAGGGGTTCTCCGATTTGACAGTTTGCTCGATACCTTGGCGAAACAAGGTCCACTGCAGGCCGTAGTCGCGCCCCTGATCATCTTGCAGGTTGCCGGTGAGATACCACCACTCGGATCTGTAGTCGGGGTGGGCGCCGTGATCGGCGGGCAGCCGGATGGGTTGGCCCGGCAGGGCCTTCTTGAATTGATCGCTGCCGCCGCCAAGGATGCTCCCCAGATCGCTGGCCTGCGCGTTGCCGCTCATGGCAATAAGCGGGATCAAGAGGGCTGCGAGCCACAGGGTTCGTAAAGAGGACAAGATTCCCCTCACCCTGGCCCTCTTCCGAAGGGAGAGGGGATGGTTAGCGGCAGCTCTATGCGCTTCTCTGCGCTGAATCAAGAGCGGTGACAGGGATGTGGTCAATGGGAGCGTCAAGCCATGGCCGAGCCAGTGCGGTAACCGATATCTCATACCACTCTCCTTGCGGCATACCAGGAGGCGATCGCCCCGCACACCGGTGCCAGCAAGAGCGCCGTGACGGCGTGCAAGGGGGCGGCCTCGAAGGCGAGGCGCCAGCCAAAGGCGCGGGGGTTGACCACTTCAATCAGCACCCAGGCGAGGCCATAACCCACCGGCAGGGCCAGCAGCGCCGTGAGCAGCCCCAATCCCGCCCCCTGCCACACCAGCAGGCGGCGGCAGTGGCGGGGGCCTATCCCTAGGCTCTGCAAGGTCAGCAACTCGCCGCGCCTGGCCAGCCCCAGCACCATAAAGGCCGAGCCTATGCCGACGAAGGCGATGCCGAGGATCAGCAGTTTCAATAGCTCGGTTACCACAAAGGTCTGATCGAACACCTTGAGCGCCGCGGCGTGGATGGCGGGGGCGGGCAACAGGTTCACCCGCTCGCCAAGGCGCGCCCGCAGCCGATCGCCGAGGCCCTCGGGGTCCGCGCTGAAGAGGGCGAGGGATTGCACCGCCCCCCCTTCGAAGGCGTGCAGTATCTGGCCCTTGTCGCTGCCGTAATCCTGATAGACCCCGGTGACGGTGAGCCGCCTTGGCCCCCCGTCACTCGTTACATCCAGTGTCTGGCCCACCCTGACCCCGAGGCGCACCGTGAGCGGTTCGCTCGCCAGCACCTCGTCGGGCGTTGCGGGCCAGCGCCCGGCGAGCAAGGGGTAGGCGGCCTTGAGCTCGGGGATAAAGTCCATCTGCGCCCACTCGATGGGGTGTCCCTGCCAGCGGGCGGGGAGCACGGCGCGGCGCGAGGCGGCGCTCACCTGCGGCTCGGCGAGTATGGCGGTCAGGGTCTGCTCGCTCAGCTGGCCTCTGCTGCCTGCCACCCCCTTGGGGGCGCTGACATAGAGATCGGCGGCCAGACGCTGGCCGAGCCAGATCTCCACGCTCGAGCGAAAGCTCGACACCATGACCCCGATGCCGATGGCCGCGGCGATGGCAAGCTGCAGCGCCATCACGGCGATGGCGGTGCGATCCAGATGGTATTGGGTCTCGGCCACCCCGAGCCGGACGCTGAGGGGGCCGTGCCCGCGCAGCCGCCCCAGCAGGGCGCGCAGGGCATCGGGCAGGGCGAGGGCCATGGCGAGCAGCCAGCCTCCGGCCACGAAGAGGGCGCCCCCCAGGCCGGTCTGCGGCAACAGGAGGCAGAGGGCGCAGAGCAGCAGTATGGCGATGGCGAGCAGGCGTCTGCGCCAGGGATAAACCGGCGGGCGGCTGTTGCCTTCCCGAAGCTCAAGAGGGGATTGGCGCAGCAACTGCCACCAGCCGGGGAGGTTGGCGGCAAGGGTGCCAGCCAGGCCTATCAGCAGCGCCTTGATGAGGCTGGCGGGGGAGAGGCGCAGCAGGTCGATGGGATTGGGGCCATAGAGATCGGCCAGCGCCTGGGTGAGCTGGCCCATGAGGGCCAGCGCCAAGAGGCTGCCCAGCAGCAGCCCGAGCAGGGTGCCTAGGGTGGCGAGAATGAGCAGCTCCAGGGCCAGCCAACGGAGCACCCGGCTTGGCGGCATCCCGAGGATGATGAGCTGGGCGAGCTGGGGGCGACGCACGCTCTGCACGAAGCGCTGGGCGTTGAACACCAAAAACAATCCCACCGCCATGGCGAGCAGGGAGAGGGCGCTGAGGTTGAGGGCCAGGGCATCCCCGAGCTGGCTGGCATCGAGGGCCGGGCTGATGGGCTCGAGCCATAAGGGCTGAGCGGGGAACTTGGCTCCCTGCGCGGCCTGCAAGGCTCTTTGCAAGGTATTGGCCTCTGCATCGCTCAGCTTGAAGACGATGCGATCCAGCCTTCCGGCCTTGCCAAGCAGCGATTGAGCGAGACCTATGTCGGTCACCAGCAGCCGCTCCATGGGAACGGCGCCTGGCTCGAAGGTGCCTGCGAGGGTGAGGGTCAGGGGGCGCTGCCCCTCATCGCCCAGCATAAAGGCCCGCGACTGCCCCGGCGACCAGCCGAGGCGTTTCGCCTCGGGGGCCGAGAGCCAGACGCTGTCGGCGCGGCTCAGGGTGAAGTCGGGCTCGCGCCCCGGTTGCTCGCCAAAGAGTCGGCGCAAGGGGCCCGGGTTGAAGAGATCCATCCCCAGCAACTGGAAGCTGCGCCCCTGCTCGTCCTTGAGCCAGGCGTGCAGCTCTGGCATGGCGTCAAGCTCCGGCTGGCTTCGCACCAGCGTCACATAGAGCTGCTCATCCAGGCCGCCCTGGGGGGCCAGGCGGTAGTTCGCTTCCCCCGCAAGCTGGCTGCGGGCGGCGACGAAGTTGGTGCGGGCGCTGTGGTTCAAGAGCTCGATGGCCACCACCAGGGTGACCCCCAGCATGAGCCCCGCCAGGCTCATCAGCAGCAGCCAGGGGTGGGCGCGATAGAGGCGCAGCAGCGCCTTCAGCGGCAGCATGGATCATCCTGGCGGCTTGCGTCACCCATGGGGTCTGCCCTCGAGCAGTTGCCCCCCTTCCAGGCGCAGCACCCGATCCGCCAGGGCGCCATAGCCCGGGTTGTGGCTCACCAGCAAGAGGCCGGCGCCGGTATCGCGCACCGCCGCCATCATCAGCTCCATCACCTGCTCGGCGTTGTGCTCGTCGAGACTCCCGGTGGGCTCGTCTGCCAGCAGCCAGGTTGGCTGGTGAACCAGGGCCCGGGCCAGGGCCACCCGCTGGCGCTGGCCGCCGGAGAGCTGCTCCGGCCAGGCGTGGCGCTTGTGGCTCATCCCAAGGCGCTCCAGCAGGGCATCGAGGCGCGCCATGTCCCGGGGCAGGTGGTTTATCTCCAGGGGCAGGCAGAGATTTTCCAGCACGGTGAGGGTCGGCAGCAGGTTGAAGTCCTGATAGACGATGCCAAAATGTCGGCCCCGCAAGCGGGCCCGCTCGTCCGGGGACTGGGTGTCGAGCCGGGTCTCTCCCAGCCAGATCTCCCCCTCGTCCGGGGCGATGAGACCGGCGATGAGGTTCAGCAGGGTGGACTTGCCACAGCCGCTCTGCCCCAGCAGCAGACAGGTTTTCCCCGGGGCGAGCTTGAGATCCAGCCTCTCAAACAGGGGGAGCGTCTCGCCGCCGCTGGCGAAGCGTTTACTGAGGTTGCGCAGGTTCAGCATGGGATAACCGGTTGATGGCCAATGGCTTTCACAATGTCAGTCACTATGCCAGTTAGTGATCGCGCCTGCAAAAGGGATGAGGATCCTTGCTGGATCCCGCTCGCCAGAGGTGGTTAGAATAGGGGCTTCCATGGGTCACAGGATGAGCAAGGATGTTACACAAGCAAGTCAGTTTTATCGTCGACAGCAAGGGGGCCAAGCAGGCTGCCGTGGTTCCCATCGATATCTACAACGAGCTGATGACCCTGCAAAAGGCGCTCTCCGACAACAAGCCCGGCGAGCGCGAGCTCTACCACTTCAACGGCAAGGGGGCCGAGGCCCATGGTTATCCGGTGGGCAAGCGGCAGAACCCCGGCTTCATGGTGCAGGCGGGTTCCACCGCCAACGGGGAGGATGCCGCCTCCCTGCGCGAGGCGGTGATCGAGCTGCGCCAGGAGCTGCTGGCCAAGGGGGTGCTCATCCCCCGGGCCGAGGGGGGCTTCGTGTTCGGTGCCGATCAGCTGTTCAACAGCCCGAGCCTTGCCGCCAGCTTGGTGGCGGGCAACAACAGAAGCGGGCTGGATGCCTGGCAAAACAGTGCAGGCTACACCCTCAAGCAGTCCGGCTTTGGCAAAAAATCCTCCTGATATCCCCTGAGCCGCGCCGCCCGGTCGAGGCGGGTGGCGGGCAACAACAGAAGCGGGCTGGATGCCTGGCAAAACAGCGCAGGCTACACCCTCAAGCAATCCGGCTTTGGCAAAAAATCCCCCTGATATCCCCTGAGCCACGCCGCCTGCCCGATCGAGGCGGGCGGCGGGCAACAACAGAAGCGGGCTGGATGCCTGGCAAAACAGCGCAGGCTACACCCTCAAGCAGTCCGGTTTTGGCAAAAAATCCCCCTGATTTCCCCTGAGCCGCGCCACCCGGTCGAGGCGGGCGGCTCGACCTGCGGACAGGGATGAGGGTGACTTCCCTGTCCGCTGCTAGCCTCAATGCCAGACGGTTCTCAAGAGACGCGCACTCATGTCTGGATCCTCACGCCTTGCCCCCTTGTCCGGGCTCTGCCTGTTCTGCGGCCCCGCCCTGGCCGAGGGCCCCCATGCCCTGACCCAGAGTGGCGTCGGCGTATTCGCCCTCGTCGTCTTCGTGCTCGCCTACCTCCTGGTGATGGCCGAAGAGTACCTGAAGCTGCGAAAATCCAAGCCGGTGCTGATCGCCGCCGGCATCATCTGGATAGCCATTGGCGTCGTCTATGCGGACGCGGGGCAGAGCCCTCTGGCCCACGAGGGGTTTCGGCAGAACCTGCTGGAATACGGGGAGCTGATGCTGTTCCTGCTGGTGGCCATGACCTACATCAACGCCATGGAGGACAGGCTGCTGTTTGCCGCCCTGCGCGCCCGCCTGGTGCGGGCCGGGCTCAGCCTGCGCACCCTGTTCTGGCTCACCGGGTTGCTGGCCTTCTTCATCTCCCCCGTGGTGGACAACCTCACCACGGCGCTCCTGATGTGCACAGTGGTGCTCAATGTGGCGAACGAGGATCGCCGCTTCATCAACCTCGCCTGCATCAACATCGTAGTGGCGGCCAATGCCGGCGGCGCCTTCAGCCCCTTTGGCGACATCACCACCCTGATGGTGTGGCAGGCGGGCAAGGTGCCCTTCGGCCAGTTCTTCGCGCTCTTTATCCCCGCCCTGCTCAACTTCCTGATCCCGGCACTCCTGATGAGCCTGATGGTGCCGCGCCATGCCCCCAGGGTGCTGGACGAGGAGGTGACCCTCAGGCGCGGTGCCGCCACCATAGTGCTGCTATTCCTCCTCACCATAGGGACGGCCGTCGCCTGCCATCACTTCCTGCACCTGCCCCCGGTGCTCGGCATGATGACGGGGCTGGGCTATCTGCAATTTTTCGGCTTCTACCTGCGCAAGACCCAGCCAGGTGCCCTGGCGCGGGAGCGCGCCCTCTATGAGCGCACCGGTGACGAGGCGCGGCTGCTGCGCCTCGGCTCCATAGTGCCGTTCGATGTGTTCAACAAGATTGCCAAGGCCGAGTGGGACACCCTGCTCTTCTTCTACGGGGTGGTGATGTGCGTCGGCGGGCTCGGCTTCATGGGGTATCTGGCGCTGGCGTCCCAGCTCCTCTATCAGGGGGATCCGACCCAGGCCAATGTGCTCATCGGCCTGCTATCCTCCGTCATCGACAACATTCCCGTGATGTTCGCCGTGTTGTCGATGGAGCCGCAGATGTCGACCGGGCAGTGGCTGCTGGTGACCCTGACCACTGGGGTGGGGGGCAGCCTGCTCTCCATCGGCTCCGCCGCCGGGGTGGCCCTGATGGGGCAGGCCAGGGGCATGTACACCTTCCTCGGTCACCTCAAGTGGTTGCCTGCCATTTTGCTTGGCTATATGGTCAGCATAGGGGCGCATCTGTGGCTCAACCGCGCCCTGTTCTGAGCACCATGGACACAGCAGGGGAAAGGGACTATGGGACAACTGTTCGAGGCGCTCTCGCCGCGCCATGTGGCCTTTATCGAGGCGCAGAAGATCTATTTTGTCGGCACGGCGGCGAGGGAGGGCACGGTCAACCTCTCTCCCAAGGGCGGGGATTCGTTGCGCATTCTCGATGCCCATACCCTGGCCTGGCTCAACCTGACCGGCAGCGGCAACGAGTCGGCGGCCCATGTGTTGCAGAATCCGCGCATGACGGTGATGTTCTGCGCCTTCGAGGGGGCGCCCATGATAGTGCGGGCCTATGGTCAGGCGCGGGTGCTGCACCGGGGCGATCCTGACTGGGAGACGGCGCTGGCGCGCTTCCCGGCCAGCGTGGCGGCCCGCCAGATCTTCCTGCTCGACATTGAACGGGTCCAGACCTCCTGCGGTATGTCGGTGCCCCTGTTTGACTATCAGGGGGACAGGGAGGATCTCGCCAACTGGTCGGCGCGCCAGGGCAAGGAGGGCATAGAGGCCTACTGGCGCAAGAAGAACCAGCTGAGCCTGGATGGCGTGGAGAGCGAGATCCTGGCTCGCAGCGGCTTGGAGGCCGATGCCTGAGGGCCGCGCCCTGATGCAAAAAGCCCTGTCCGGTGGACAGGGCTTTTTCGTGTCGGCATAGCGGTGAGCCGAAGGGATCGTCAGGCCGCCCTGGCACGCTTGCCGGTGAGCAGCCAGTAGCAGAGCGCCGAGCTCAGGCCACAGGCGGCGATGGCGATGGCCATGGGCAGCGGCGACTCGGGGGGGTTGAGGTTGACCAAAATGCCCACCACGGCGCCTATGCCAAAGCGCAGTGTGCCCGCGAGCGCCGAGGCGGTGCCCGCCGACTGGGGGAAGTGGCCCATCAGGCCCGTCATGGCGTTGGCCCCCACCAGGCTGATGTGGCCGACGAAGAGCACCACTGGGATGACGATGCCCCACAGGCCCCCGGTCTGGCTCCAGGCGTTGTAGATGAGCAGGGCCCCGGCCAGCGGCAGCACCGTCAGGCCGTACTGCAGCATACGCTCGGCGCCCACCCCCTTCACCAGACGGCTGTTGACGAAGGTGACCACCATCATCAGCAGGATGTTGAGGCCAAAGAGCCAGCCGTAGTGCTCGGTCGGTACCTTGAAATACTCGATATAGACATAAGGGGAGGCACTCAGGAAGGCGAACATGCCCGAGCTCGACAGGGCGCCGCACAGCACGTAGCCCATGGCGCCGCGGTGGGAGAGCACGCCCCAGTAGTTGCGCAGCACCTGGCCGAGCTTGAGGGGCTGCTTGTGTTCGGGTTTGAGGGTCTCCTCTATCTTCCACTGCATCACCACGCAGATGAGCAGGCTGATCCCCACCAGCAGCCAGAAGATCACCCGCCAGTCGGCATGGGCGCTGATGTAGCCGCCCACCACGGGGGCCACCAGGGGGGCCAGCGTCATCACCAGGATGACGAAGGACATGGCCCGCGAAAACGCATCCTTCTCGAAGAGATCCCGCAGCAGGGCATTGACCACCACGGATCCCGCCGCCCCGCCGGCGGCCTGCAGCATGCGCCAGGCCAGCAGCTCCGGCAGGGAGTCCGCCAGGGCGCAGCCCACCGAGGCCACGGCGAACATGGAGAGGCCCGCCAGGATCACCGGCTTGCGGCCGAAGCTGTCGGCGAGCGGCCCGTAGAACAGCTGGCCGATGGCGAAGCCGCCGAGGAAGGCGCTGATGGTGAGCTGGGCCCCGTCTATGCTGGTGGCCAGATCCCGGGCGATGGCCGGAATGGCGGGCAGGTACATGTCCACCGCGAGCGGGGTCAGGCCCGCCAGGGCGCCGAGCAGGATGAACAGGAAGCGGGGAGAGAGGGTCGTGGCTTGAGGCATAGGGTATCCGAGTCGTGGCAGGGCCGGGAAAAGGGGCAAGTGCTGAGTCTATCAGCTTTGGCAGGCTTGGGCAGGTCTATCCTGTCCCGGGCCCAGAGGTCAGATCTGCGACGGACTCAGCGCACCGGACGCCTTGCCCTGTGGTGGCACAGAAGCAGCCAGCCCAGCCACCCGAGCAGGGAGAGGACATTGCCTGCCCGCTCGGGCCAGCGCGCCGTCAGCCTGAGGGTGAGGCTGTGGCTGCCCGCCGGCACCCAGAGCTGCATCAGGCCCTGGGGGTTGGCACCCACCGTCAGCATCAGGCGCTCGTCGAGCCAGGCCTGCCAGCCGGGGTAATCATACTGGTGCAGGACCAGCCGGGTCGGCACGGCCGCCGTCACCGCCAGGGTCAGGGCCCTGGGCTGCCAGCGGTGCACTGTCCAGCTGGCGCCCGGGGGCTCGGCGCTCACCGGGGGCTGGAACTCATCCTTCCAGGCGAGCAGGGTGGGGGCGAACATGCCCCCCGGCACCTGTCTTGGCCTGTACTCCCGGGCGCTGCGCTTGCTGTCGAACTCGAGGGCCATGGCCTCCCGGGTGGGGGCCTGGGTGAGGGGCGCGTGGCGCACATAGGCCAGGGTGGAGAGGAGGGTCAGCAGCAGCATGCCCCACCAGAGCCACTGCCAGGGACGGTGAGTGGGGGTGCCGAGCGCCACCACGGCGATGGTGGCCAGGATGAGGATGAGATTGAGCCGCCAGGGAAACTGTACCCGTTGCAGGGGGGGCAGCAGGCTCCAGAGGGGCTGGCCCACGGGCAGCATCATCAGGAAGGCGGTGACGCCGATCGCCCCCCAGCACAGCAGCTCGGGGTGGCGCGGCTCGCGGGCGGCGGCCCAGGCGATGAGCAGCAGGGCCAGGGTCAGCAGGCTCTGCCACGCCAGGTGACCGCGAAAGCGCCAGTCCCCCCAGCCCGAGGGCAAACGGTCGAGGAAGTTGCGCCTAAAGTCGAACATGCCGCCGCGCATCAGCTCCATGGAGATGGCCCCCTGATCCGCCAGGGCGGGCAGCAGCAGGGCCGCCGCCATGCAGAGCCCCAGCCCCTGGGCCCCCAGGGCTATCCAGCAGGGCGCCAGGGTGCGGGATCGCCAGGCGAACCAGAGGGCACGCACGCTGACCAGCCCCATCATCAGCAGCAGGCTGGGCAGGTGGGAGAAGGCCAGCAGCGCCAGCCCCAGGATCAGCAGGGGCAGGCCCTGGCGCAGGCCGCGATGGGCGAGATCCTGGCCAAGCAGGATCAGCGGCGCCCAGGCGAAGGCCCAGAACTCCGCCAGGGCGAAGCGGGCATAGAGATCCATGGCCAGGTGATAGGGCAGGATCAGGTAGAGCAGGCTGACCGCCAGGGCCCGGCCCGGGGGGGTGGTGGCGCGCAGCCACAGATAGGCGAACGTGCCCGAGAGCAGCAGCGCCAGGGTGGCGCTCCCGAGCAGGGGGTAGATGGCCTGCTGGGCGGGGGCACCGGGGCCGGCAAAGAGGGCGCTGACATAGTAGGGGAGCGGGGGATAGAAGAAGAAGGTGGGGCTGCCAAAGCCGCCATTCATGGCCATCAGCCAGCGGGGATAGAGCTCCCCCTGCCACAGCTGGCGGGCAAAGTAGTGGCCGGAGAGCAGGTGGTGGAACAGATCGTGCCCCTGAGTGCCCCCCTGCAGCCAGACAGGCAGCACCAGGAGCGCACTGGCCAGCACCAGAACCAGGGGGACCAGTGCCCACTCCTTGCCTCCCTTCATGCATCCTCTCCCTGCCACGCCCATGCGCAGTGAGTGTAGACGAGTCAGCTGACGCAGCGACGCGTTTGGGCCAGATGTCAGCGCGGGATGGCGAGCCAGAGGCCGGGTTCGGCGCCAAAGCGGGGGGCAAACCAGTGCCCCTGGTGGGGGAGCGGCATCTCGCTCTGCGCTATGGGGCGGCGGCTGAGGCGGCAGGCCCCCTGGGTGAGCGCAAGGGCGGCATCCCCCTGATACCAGCCGTCCGTCACCGGCAGGGTCGTGGTTTCCCTAAGCAGCCTCACTCCCCACTGGGTCACCAGGGCCGAACACGCCTGCTCGGCCAGCCGGGCGGCTTGCACCATGGCGGGTGGCGCTGGCGCTGTGAGTGTGGTGCAGAGCAGCAACAGGGCTCCCAGCATGGCAGGGCGCTCGCCCCATCGGGGCAGCTTGCCCGCCAGCAGCACTATGCCGAGCAGGGTGATGGGCGCCAGATGGCGGGGATTGTCGGGGTTCTGGCCAAACAGGGTCCAGAGCAGCAGGGCGAACCAGTAGAGGGTCCAGAGCGGGGAGAGGGCGGCAGTCTGGCCCTTTGGCCGCTGCCAGACTGGCAGCAGGAGCAAGGTCCCCATCAATAGGGGCCAGAGCGGGGTGAGCTGATCATTGAAGGTGCGCGCCCAGCTCAGCAGCCGATCCCCGTGGGCCGCCGCCGTGTTGCCCCAGAGGGTGAAGTGGCCGTCGGTAAAGCGCCGCCCCTCGGCAAAATAGGCCCAGCCATCGGCCTGCCAGACAAAGAGCAGACTGATAAGCCCCACCAGGGTGATGGGGAGCACAAACCTTAAGCGCGTTCCCTTCTGCTCTATCCCGAGCCAAAGGGGCAGCAGGGCCAGCACAAAGTAGGAGGGGCGCAGCGCCAGCAGCAATCCAAGCAGCAGACCCGCCACCGCGATTTTGCGATGCTGCAAGGCCAGCAGCGCCCCGAGCCAGGCGGCCAGCGCCGGCCCGTCCGAGAGGCCGGAGAGCGCCAGGGTCGGGGTGAGCGGCAGGGCCAGCACCAGCAGCCAGACCGGCGCCAGCAGGCTTGGCCGTTGCCATAGTTTCACCGCCAGCAAGGCGGCGAGGGGCGCTATCAGCGCTGTGCCGAGCAGGCTGGCCCACTGCACCGCGCGGGCCGGGTCGTCTACCGCGAGGTTGATCAGCCGCGCCAGCCAGATAAAGGCGGGGTAGCCCGGAAAGTGGGGGGAAAACTCCAGCACGCTGAAGCGCACCACCCCATGGGCGAAATTGAGGGCGTCGTCGGAATCGAGCGCCACAGGGAAGGTAAATAGCCAGCCCGTCCAGACCAGTTGCAGCAGGGCAAGCAGCCAAATGGCGGTTGTGCAGGGGGAAGCCCAACGCCGAGACCTTGCCTTCCCCCTCATCCCCAGCCCTTCTCCCGCAAGGGGAGAAGGGGGCAAACCGGCGTGCGGGTGCATCTATCGGCCGGTCGTGCGTAGGGTGGGTAGAGCGCAGCGAAACTCACCGTTTGTCACAGCGAGATGGCGCAATGCTTGGCGGGTAGCCATCAAAGCGGCGCCAGCACGGCCATCAGCGCTTTTTCGGCATCGCTAAAGGCGGCGGCATCGGCGGGCTTGGCGCCTACCCCGAATACCCCCGGGTTGCCGATGGCGTCCAGCACCTTGGCCAGCGCCTGTTCGGCCGCCTTGCGATCCCCTTCATTCAGGGAGGGAAGGATCAAATCGAGGAAGCGCTTGCTCTTGACCACCAGCACCTTGGCGCTCTGGTAGTCGCCAAGATTCTGGCTGGCCCCCTCGAGGCGGCGCTCGATCTCCGCCTTGTAGGCGCGGTTGAGCAGGGCTTTGGTGGCGGCGGCGTCTTTCCCCTTGATGGCGGCGGCCAGCGGCGCTTGCAGTGTCACCTTGTGGTGCTGTTCCAGATAGGTCAGCTCGTCGGCAATCTCGCTCAAGGTGGCGCTGGCATCCTTGCCGTCAGTGGCGGCGCCAAGCAGCGCCTCGCGGGCGTCGATCAGCGGCTCCTTGCCGGCGGCGGCGTAGGAGTAAGCCTGCGCCTGACCGCTCAGGGCCAGCAGCAGGGTGAGGGCAAGCAAACCCGGGCGTATGGTCATCCTGTTCTCCTTGTTGATTTGTCCTGACGGCATGGCGCCAGTCCTGATGAGTTGGCCCCCACCCCGACCCTCCCCCTTTCGAAGGGGGAGGGTCGGGGTGGGGGTTGTTCCTGTTGCTACGCCACGCTCTGGGTCTCGATGACGGTATTTTCGTTGCGATGGTTATAGATGGCGTGCCGTCTGTCCACTCCGTCGATCACCATGTCCGCGGCCATCATCCCCATCTCCATGGCGGTGTCGGTGAAGATGTAGCGGAATGTCCCCTGACGGCCGGTCATGATGAGGTTGGCTATCGGCATCAGCGCCTTGATGGCCTCGTTGCGGCGGGCCTGATAGCCGAGATCCATCAGCGGATAGGCGTACTCGCTGCGCGCCTCGAAGGTCTCGTCGCCAAGTTTGGCGGTATCGACCCCGAGGCTCGCGAGATCCTCTGTCACCCGGCCCCGCAGATCGGCGAGCGGCGCCTGCCAGGTGGCATCCCCCGGGTTGCAGGGGATCTCCAGCATCACCGAGCTCTGGCCTTCTGGCGCCATAAAGGGGCTGCGCCGGCGCGGCTCCTGCAGACGGGTGGCCAGAATATGGGAGTCGGAGAGGTACTGCCAGGTGTTGTCCGACAGATTCTCCTGTTTGAGGGGCATATTGACGAAGCGCAGGGATCGGTAGTGCAGATCGCAGGGCAAGCCCAGATGCTGGCAGGTCAGCGGCAGCGGCAGGGTGGAGATCACCTGATCAAAGTGCTCGCTCTGTTCAATCCCCTCTTGTTGCCAGTACACCCGCTCGATGCGGCCATCAGCCTGCTCGAGGCGGGTGATGGTGGCGCCGGTCTTGAGTTCGACTCCCTCTGCCACCAGCCGCTCCCCCAGGGTGGTGAAGATCTGGCCGAAGCCGTACTTGGGGTAGCGATACTTGCGGGCATAGGTGCGCACCGAGAGGTTGCCCTTGCGCCTTGGCAACAGGCGGCGCGCCACGTCTTTCAAATCGATGAGACTGATGCGCTGACCGGCCCAGTCGGCGGAGAGCTGGTCCGGGTTGATACCCCACAGCTTGCCGGTGTAGCCCTCGAAGAACTGGCGGTAGAGGGTGCGGCCGAAGTGGCTCTGGATCCACTCGGCAAAGCTCGCCTTGGCAAAGTCGGTGGGCTTCTTGGCAAAGGGCAACAGCAGCAAGTCCTTCACCGCACCGGCCATCAGCGGCAGCGGGGCGGTCTTGAGCAGGTTCGGCAGGTTCAAGGGGTAGTCATAGGTGCGCCCGCCAAAGCGGATCACGCTCTTTCGCTCGGCGTGGAGCAGATCGTCCCCCATCAGCTCGTCGATAAAGGCGAGCAGCTCGGGGTTCTTGGTGATGAAGCGGTGGCCGCCGTAGTCGAAGCGATACTCTCCATCGCGCCCCTTGAAGGTCTGGGTGGCGCACATGCCGCCGACGACCGGCTCCTGTTCGAACAGGGTGACCGCAAAACCGGCCTGGCAGAGGCGCCAGGCGGCCATCAGACCGGCGGGACCGGCACCCAGTACCGCAATCTTCTTCTTGTTGTTGTCGCTCATGAGTGTTCCGACACTGCTTGATAGATAAGGGAGCCGCACCAGGGCGCGGCCCCCGAATGGGGTTGCAACCGTGGGTTTATCCCTGCGCCCGAGGGCGATAGCTGCGATGCCAGAGGGTGACGAAGATGGCCAGATAGGCGGCCCAGGTCAGCAACTGCAGGCCGGCCGGCGAGGCATTGTAGCCAAACAGGGCGCGCAGGAAGGTGCCGAAGACCCCCTGATCGTCGAGGATGTGGCTGATGTTGAACACCGGCGTGGTCCAGAAGGTGATGACGTCCGCCGCCTGCAACATGTTGACGGCGGACGACAGCAGCCCCGCGGCTATGATGATGATGAGCAGCCCGGTCCAGCGGAAGAAGGGGGCCAGCGCCACCTTGCGGGTGGAGCGCAGCAGCCCCCACACCAGCACCACGGAGACCAGTAGCCCCGCCAGCGCCCCCATCAGTCCCTCGTGCAGATCCACCCCTTGCCCTGAGTAGACCAGGGCGGAGAAGAAGAGCACGGTTTCAAAGCCTTCGCGCATCACCGCCAGGAAGGCGAGCAGCACCAGACCGAACAGGTTGCCGCCGTCGATGGCGGCATCGATGCGCGCCGTCATGGCCCCCACCTGGGATTTGGCCTGCTTCTGCATCCAGATTGCCATATAGGTGAGCACCAGGGTGGCGAAGATGAGGATCCCCGCCATCAGGAGGTGGTTGTAGCGCTCGCTCTCGAACTGGCTCACCACCACCTGGAACAGGAAGGCGACCACGAGGGAGGCGACGAGGCCAAGCCCCACCCCCAGATAGATGAGCTTGTTGTAGCGGCTCGCCCCCAGCTTGGCGAGGTAGGAGAGGCAGATGCCCACCAGCAGAAAGGCTTCCAGCCCCTCGCGCAGGGTAATGAGAAAACTTGCAAACATCAGGTTTGAGGCTCCGTGTCGGGCGTAACGGGGAGGGGCTGCAGGGTCAGTTGCAGCCGATTGAGTTGCACTATGGGTGGCGCCGGCAAGCTTGGCTCGGCGGCGCGCACCGCATCACTGACCCACTTGGGGTAGGTGCGGAAATTGAGTCTGATATCGGCCTTGAAGGGGCCTTTGGCATCCGCTGGCAGCGGCCAGGCTTCATCGCGCCAGCCATCGGCCGGAATGCGGGTATCTTCCAGCAGTTTGGCGTAGCGCCAGAACCTGAGCCCCACCGGCTTGCCCTCGGCATCGCCGAACACCTTTCTGAACAGGCGCGCATCCTCAGGCACGGCGCCGTCCACCGGCTGGCCGCTTTGGAGCACCACCTTGCCGCTGGCGTCGGTGACGGTCAGCTCCAGCCAGAGTTCACGGAAATCGGCGACTCCGGTGGGCAGGGCGTGGCCCGCGCCGGTATTGGCGACTCTCACCACCAGCGCAGGTTGGCCGTTCTGGTTTTCAATGCGGGCCGAGAGGGTGGCGCTTGAGCGCAAGAGCGCCAGGCTCTCCTGCTCGAGCGCGGGATTGCGCAGCCCCACCAGCTGGTGCTGGGCGCCGGTGAAGTTGTGGCGATAGAGCCGCGCCTTCATGGTGCCGTTCTCGGTGGACTGGCCCGCCACCGGTGCACCGCCATTGCCGGGCTCAGGGTTCATATGGCAGTCGATACAGGTGCGCCGTTTGGCGGGATCCTTAGCGTTCGCAAAGCTGGATTTCTCCCACTCGTCCCAGGTGTTGACGATGTTGGCGCCTGTGCCCGGGGCAAACTCGTTGTGGCACGACTTGCACAGGGCCGCATCCTGGTAGAAATCCTTCTGGTAGGAGGCCTTGTGCATGGCGGGACGGGCGTTGATCTGCCGCTCCGCCAGCCAGTGCTTGAGGCTGCCACCCGGGGCATCCTCGAACACATAGCTCTCGCGGTCTTTCAAATTCACCGTAAAGGCACTGTTGCCGCCCGCGTCTTCCACTTTGGTGATGCGATGGCAGAGCACGCAGCCGGTGCCTTCTTCCACCACGGGTTCGCCAGCCTGGTGGGCGGCAATCAGCGAGGCGCCGCCCTGCTCGAACATGTGGGATCCCTTGGGCAGATCCTGCTGGCCGGTCAGCACCTGCTGGGGCATGTGGCAGCCCTGGCACCACTGGCCGAAGGCTTCCCCTTCGGTTTCCCGGGCCAGGGCCTGTACCACCTTGTAATAGGGGTGGGAGTTGCCCATCAGCCTGTGGTTGCTCTCGCTCCAGTCCTTGAACGCTTGGCTGTGGCAGTTCTGGCAGGAGGCAGAGTTGAGCCACTCTTTCGGGTGGGTGGTCGGCGCCTTGGCGGGATCCCTGCGCGGGGCATCGAGCCTGAGCCAGTTGGCGAGATAGGGGAGGTTGCCATCGGCGGTGACGAAGGCGTGCAGATCCTCCATCATCGCCTTCACTTCCGGCTGAGGCCTCTCGGGATCCACCGGCTCGGCCCCATCCCGGGTGTCGTGGCCCATGCCGCCCTGGGTCTGCTGGGTCATGCGCAGGTACTCGCCGACGAAGTCTCCCGCCACCATGTTGGCGAGGTTGGCGTGGCCGTTGATGGCGTTGTCGCCGCTCTTCTGGCGATGGGCCGCCATCAGATGGCGGTTGGTGAAGTTGAACCCGTCCAGATGGCAGGAGTTGCAGCTCATCCAGTTGTCCCCCGCCATGGGGAAGCGGCTGTTGGCGGCGGTATTACCCAGGTTGAACAACCGCTCGCCGCGCTTGAGCGCTTCGGGGCGGGGATCCGTCTCCACCAGTTTGGCGAAGTGGGGCACATCCACGGTGACTCGGGCGAAGGGGCCGCTGCCGCCTGAGCTGAGGCGGGTGAGATCCTGCCCCATGACGTTGTGCACCAGGATATGGTCGCCGTCTACAAACAAGTCCCGCGGATTCTGGCCCGGCAGGTGGCGCAGCAGCTGGGTCGCCTTGGCGCCCCCCTGGAACTTCTTGCGGCGGTGGCGGTTGCTGTTGGATTTGCCGCTGCGCGACAGGTCGAACACCAGCAAGTCCTCGGAACCCGCCAGGGTCAGGTAGACCCGCTTGCCGTCGGCGGCGAAGCGCGCCGCGAAGGGGTTGGAGACAATCTGGCTGCGGTTGCCGACGCTTGGCAGATTGATCTGTAAAAAGAGCTGCTTTCTTTCATCGACCCGCTCTTTCTCTTCATCCAGATCGATGATGGAGACCGCCGGGAAGACGGTGCTCTGGAACTGGAAGGGGTGGTCGAAGCTCCAGAGCACGTGAGGCAGCCAGGCTTCGCTGCCATCGGGGGAGAGGGCGATGCCGTCCAGCAGGCGTGGCAAGCCCTGGGAGTCGCTCGGCGTGTCGCTGTGGGTCTCCGCCAGGGTAATGAGCTTGGGTTTGGGCAGGACGGTCTCGAGCAGGGAGGTACCCTTGATGCTATTGCCAAGCTTGGCGAGATCATAGATGGCGAGCTGGCCTGTCATGGCGTGGGTGAGCAGCAGGCGATCGTCGTCGGTCAGGGCGAGCCCGCGGGGCGTCTCGGCAGTCTCTGCATCCAGCTGGAGCTTGCCCGCGCTGTCATAGGCCTGCAGACGAGCCGATTCGAACAGGCTGATCCAGAACCAGCGCCGCTTGGGATCGAAGATGACCCCGTAGGGTCTATGGCCGGTGGGGATCGCCTTTTCCAGGGTGAGATCATCATCCAGCAGCAGCAGGCGATCGCCGCTGTAGTCGGTGACCAGCAGGGTGCCGTCGTCTGCCCGGGCCAGCTGGCGCAGATCCCCCCCCAGCTGCACCTCTTTCAGCCGCTTGCCGCTATCGCGCTCAAGCAGGGTGACGGAGCCGGCGCTTTGGTTGGCCACCAGCAGGCGCGGGGCGGCGCCCTCGTCATAGGGGATCATGGCGGTGCCCATCTCCTGGGCCGAGGCGGTCCCCAGCAGCAGGGCGGCGAACATCAGGGAGAACAACCACTTCAACATAAGATCAGGCACGCCATGTCAGGATGGTCCAGCGCCAGGCGTGACGCAGCACCAGGGGCGTCAACGCGAGCGCGCTCAGCCAGTGGGCCCAGCTGGCAAGGTTGCCCAGGTTATCCCCCGGGGTGCCGTGCAGCACCAGCAGCAATCCGCTGGCGAGACAGACCAGCAGCAGGGCTTCGATGATGCGGCCCGTGGTGCGCAGAAAGGGCTTGCGGCTCTTGTTCAGCAGGCTGCGATGGGAGAGCCAGAAGGCGCCAAACAACAGGGGAAACAGGGAGAGCGAGAGCATCACATGGAGAAACAGGTTCCAGCGCGCCAGGGACCAGACCGGGGTCAGGGGTTCCCACAACAGCAGGCCGGAGAAGAACATCAGGTAGAGGGAGCCCTCGGCGGCCTGATGGTGATAGGCCAGCCATTGCCAGAGGTGTCGCGGTGAGAGGGAAAGGCTTGTCATAGGTGCTCCAGCACCCGGGCAGTTCAGCCCGGGGCGAGCAAGTTTACAATGGGGTAAGGGTAATGAAAAGAGTTATCAATTCGGCCGCTGATGAATAGATCCTGAATGAAATCAGGACCGGGTCACTTGTGATCCGCCAGCCGCTCCGTGATGGCGTAGATGAGGGCGGCGGTGGAGAAGGCCAGGAAGACGATGACAGACCACTTCATCTCTGTCTCGTTGCCGGTGCCGTCTTCCAGGAAGGCCTTGAGCACCTCGATCCCGGCTATGGTCACCAGGGAGTTGATGACGATGAGCTTGAGGGAGGCGAAGTTGATCTTGCTGAGCCAGTTGTCCCCCAGGGCCGCCCGCTGCTCCGGGGTCTTGATGAACTGCACATAGCCGCAGATGGCCACCAGGATCAGCATCTGGGCCACCAGCACGAAGTCCACCAGGGTGAGCACCCCTGTGATGAGATCCAGATAGTCGATCTCGATGATGTCGCGGCACAGCACATAGAGCTGCATGGCGAACTTCACCATCAGGAGGGCGACACAGATAAGGATGCAGACATAGAAGGGGAACATCATCAGCCGGCTGCCGTTGAGCATGACGTTGAAGCGGCGCATGGGGACTCCATCGAGAGGGAAGCGAATGGCAGCCAGAATATCTGGAAAGAGGGGGGCGGGAAAGCGCCATGGCGCTTCCCCGCCCGTTCAGAGGGGGAAGGGGGGGAGATCTCGAAACAGCCGCTGCAACCCCTCGCCCCAGGCCTTGCGCAGGGCCAGGAAGTGGGGGTTTTGCTCTGTGATGCGGTGCAGGTTCTCCGCCGAGAAGCTCCCCTCGGGATAGACCAGGGCGTCCAGGGGCAAACCCACCGACAGATTGCTGCGCAGGGTCGAGTCGATGGAGATGAGGGCGCACTGCAGGGCGGTCTGAAGCGGCGTCTCATGGTGGATGATGCGATCTATGATGGGCTTGCCGTACTTGCTTTCACCAATCTGGAAGTAGGGGGTGTCGGCGCTCGCTTCGATGAAGTTGCCCTCCGGATAGATGTGGAACAGGCGGTGGCGCTCCCCCCGGATCTGCCCCCCCAGCAGTATGTTGCAGCCGAAGTTGACATGCCCCTGCTGCTGGCCCCCATCCCGGCAGATGACGGTGCGTATGGTCTGGCCGATGAGGGCCGCGACCTCGTAGAGGCTTGGGAGGCTGAGCAGACCCGTCCCCTCCGTCAGCAGGCTGATGACACTCTGGGTGGTGGCCAGATTGCCGGCGCTTTGCAGCACTATCACCCTGTCCTCCTGGGTGAAGAGGTGCAGCTTGCGGAAGGTGGCGATGTGGTCCACCCCCGCATTGGTGCGCGAGTCTGAGGCGAAGACGATGCCATCTTGCAGGCACATGGCGACGCAATAGGTCATGGCCGCCCTCCCGCCAGCGCTTTCCGGGCCCTCATTGCTGCTGCCCATCCAGACGGGTGACCCGCGCCTGGCTCTGCAACTGCTCGCATCCGCCACCGTAGCGCACCCCGCGCACCGGGCAGGCATCCAGATAATCCATGCCGACCGCGAGCTTGAGGTGCTCGCTGGCGGAGCAGGTGAGGTTGGTGACATCGAAGGTGTGCCAGCGCGCCTCGATCCACACCTCGGCCCAGGCGTGCATCGCCACGTGGCTGCTGTCCTGGCTGTAGAGGTAACCGCTCACGTACCTGGCCGGCAGGCCGGCATGGCGGCAGCAGGCCAGGAACACATGGGTGTGGTCCTGACAGACGCCGCTGCCCGAGGCGAGGGCCTCGTCGGCGCTGAAGGTGGCGTCCGTGCTGCCGGGCTGATAGGGCATCAGCACCAGGATGCGTGCCATCAGCCCCTGCAGCTCGGCCAGGGTGGGCTCCTCTGGCAGACAGGCCTTCGCGAGATCCCGCAGGGCCGGGGTCGGACTGGTGAGGGCGGTGGGCCTCAGGTAGCTCAGGGGGGAGATGAGGGAGTGCTCCTCATCGTCCTGGGCGTCGTCGCAGATCTCCACCTCGCCACGGGCGCGGATGAGGATCCCCTCGTGGGGGGACTCCAGGCTCAGCACGTGCAGTATGTTGCCGTAACCGTCCGTGGTGCAGGTGGCCTCCCCAGGCAGCTCCAGCTGCCAGGAGAGGATCTGCTGGCGGGCCGTGCTGTGGGGGGTCAGGCGCAGGTACTGGGTGCTGCGGCGCACCACGTCGGCATAGTGGTAGCGGGTCTGGTGATCGATGATGAGTCTCATAATACCTCCAGGTAGGCGGCGTGGATGCTCTGGCCGATGGCGCCGATGTCGCTGAGAAAGTCCCTCAGGTACGCCTGCATGCCGAGGGCGAACACATCCTCGATGGCGCCATAGGTCAGATGGGCGTTGAGTATGGTGGTGAGGCGCCGGGGCGCCTGGCCGGCGTTCCCCTCGATCTGGGCCAGGATGTGCTCCATCTCGTCGAGGCAGGCGCGCAGGGAGCGCGGCACTTCGTTGCGCAGGATCAGCAGCTCGGCGATGGAGGCGTGGGAGAGGGTCTTGTAGAGGGTCTGGTGCGCCTCGTAGGCCCCCACCGAGCGCAGCAGGGCGTTCCAGCGGTAGAACTCGCGCACGCTGTCCTCGTCCTCCCGGATCACCTGATACTTCACGGTCAGGATGCGCGCTGTGTTGTCGGCCCGCTCGATGAAGGTGCCAAGGCGCAGGAACCAGAGCACGTCCCCGCGCATCATGGTGCCATAGGTGGCGCCACGGAACTGATGGGATCGCTCCTTGATCCAGTCGAAGAACTCCTGGGCCTGGCCGCTGGAGAGCCCCGCCTTGCGGCGCCTGCGGATCTCTATCCAGGCGGCGTTGATGCTCTCCCACACCTCACCCGGGATCTTGCCGCGCACCCCGTGGGCGTTGTCCCTGGCCATGCGCAGGCAGCTGAAGATGCTGCTCGGGTTCTCCTCGTCGAAACAGAAAAATTGCAGCAGGTTCTCCATGTTCACCTGGCCGTAGCGGGCCAGGAAGGGCTCGTGGGTGCCGCTGATGGTGAGAGGGGCCACCAGCTCGCTGTGATCGGCGTCGATGGAGGGCATCAGCGACATGGTCTGGGTGACGTCCAGCATGCGGGCCGTGTTCTCCGCCCGCTCCAGGTGGCGGGACATCCAGTAGAGTTCGCTTGCGGTGCGGCTCAGCATGGGTTGCCCTCCATGACCCAGGTGTCCTTGGTGCCGCCGCCCTGGGAAGAGTTGACCACCAGGGAGCCTTCGGTGAGGGCGACCCGGGTCAGGCCGCCCGGTACCAGGCGCAGCTCCTGTCCGGTGAGGACGAAGGGGCGCAGGTCGATGTGGCGGGGGGCGATGCCCGCCTCGACGAAGGTGGGGCAGGTGGAGAGGGAGAGCGTCGGCTGGGCGATGTAGTTGTCGGGCCTGGCCTTGAGCAGCTCGCGAAAACGGGCCAGCTCCTCGCGGCTGGCGCAGGGGCCGATCAGCATGCCGTAGCCGCCGGCGCCATGGACCTCCTTGACCACCAGCTCCTCCAGGTGCGCCAGCACATAGGCCAGGGCATCGGGTTCCCGGCACTGCCAGGTGGGGACGTTGTTGAGGATGGGCTCCTCGCCCAGATAGAAGCGGATCATCTCCGGCACATAGGGGTAGATGGACTTGTCATCCGCCACCCCGGTGCCGATGGCATTGGCCAGCACCACGCCGCCGGCGCGATAGACAGAGAGCAGGCCGGGCACGCCGATGAGGGAGTCCGGGTTGAAGGCGAGGGGATCCAGGTAGTCGTCGTCGATGCGGCGATAGATGACATCCACCCTTTTCAGCCCAGTAGTGGTGCGCATCAGCACCTGACCATCCTTGACCACCAGATCCGCGCTCTCCACCAGCTCCACCCCCATCTGCTGGGCGAGGAAGCTGTGCTCGAAGTAGGCGCTGTTGAAGCGGCCCGGGGTCATCACCACCACGCAGGGGTTGTCCACCGGGCTGCTCTCGCGCAGGGTCTGCAGCAAGAGAGCCGGGTAGCGCTCCACCGGGGCGATGGGCTGGTTGTGAAACAGCTCAGGGAAGAGGCGCATCATCATCTTGCGGTTCTCCAGCATGTAGGAGACCCCGGAGGGGGTGCGCAGGTTGTCCTCCAGCACGTAGTAGTCGCCGTCGCTGTTGCGGATGATGTCGACCCCTGTGATATGGACATAGGTATTGCGGTGCAGGTCGACCCCCTGCATGCAGGGCTGGTACTGGGCGTTGGTGAGGATCTGGGCGGCCGGGATCACCCCCGCCTTCAGGATGCGCTGATCGTGATAGATGTCGTGCAGGAAGGCGTTGAGGGCGGTGACGCGCTGGCGGATCCCCTTGTCCAGATGCTGCCACTCCCGGGCGGGGATGATGCGGGGAATGCTGTCGAACGGGATGAGACGTTCGGCGCCGTCCCCGTCCCCATAGACGTTGAAGGTGATGCCGACCCGGTGAAACAGCAGATCGGCCTCCTCACGCTTGCGTTCTATGCTCTTCTCGTCGGTCTGGTGCAGCCACGCCAGGTAGGCGTGGTAGTGATCGCGAAACTGGTTGTCGGCGAGCAACATCTCGTCGTAGCAACCGGGTCCGGGCGGCTTGATGGGCAGCATAGGTAACTCCTTGTGACGTCCCTGAGATCAGGAATTGCAAGGGCTGTGCCAGTCAACTGAGTCGCTATCAAGGCCAACATCAGTAATTTTATACTGATAAATCAGAGAGATGAGTGTGTTGTCATCAAGGGGGAAAGGATGCTGCACCAGACTGGTACCCCAGAGAGGGTATGCCTGCGCCATCTTGTGGCAGCGCCCTCAGGCGCAATGAGAGGAAACGGGCAGGGAGGGGAGGTCACGTTGCTTCGTCTTGCCCCGTGCTGGGGCAGTAGAAACGAAAAAGCCCAGTCCTGAGACTGGGCTTTAGAAGATGGCTCCCTCGACAGGACTTGAACCTGTGACATACGGATTAACAGTCCGCCGTTCTACCGACTGAACTACGAGGGAATTGGCTCCTCCTACTGGACTTGAACCAGTGACATACGGATTAACAGTCCGCCGTTCTACCGACTGAACTAAGGAGGAATTGCCTGTCTCGTCGAGACGGAGCGGATATTAATGATCCCCCGGACGGGTGTCAACCCGCCATGCCACGGAAAAAGGGCTTTTCGGCCCGTTTGCCCAAAACTTGGGCGCTGTGGACTATTTTCAGCACAATCAGCAGCTTGAGATGCCCTGCCTGCGGCCACGGTGGAGCTGGCCGTGAAGGCGCCCCCCGGTCTGGATGGGGCGCGGCAATGGATAAACCGATCATGGAGGGGGGTGATGCCTATCGGCGATAAGTTCCTTGTCGATGGGCTTGCCTCTGAGGTGATGGGCAGGGGATACGAGGGGGATGCCGGTTCGTGATGGACGGGTCACTGAAGAGATGTCTGGGAAAATCGGCGATATGCGAGCTATCGATGACAATAATGCGGGGTAATGGCCATTTCTTGATCCTGCCCATCGAATTATCGGGCCGGCTCGGGTATGGTTGCTCTGGATACCATCGCCGCGTCGACAGCTCTGCCGGCCCTTGATGATGATCGGGTGCCGGTTCACCCCGGCCTTTGTCTCCCTCTTCTGGTATTACCCTAGACATGCACAATCAAGCTTCCTTACAAGGCGTGAAGCTGGCTATCGCATTGCGCCAATCCTGCATCGATGAACCCTATAGCGTGGCGCGCTTCGGCCGCGACCTCATCGCCGGCATCACGGTCGGCATCATCGCCATTCCGCTCGCCATGGCGCTGGCCATCGCCAGCGGGGTGCCGCCCCAGCACGGCCTCTACACCGCCATCATCGCCGGCATCGTCATCGCCGTGACGGGGGGCTCGCGCTTCTCGATTTCTGGCCCCACAGCCGCCTTCGTGGTGATCCTCTATCCGGTGGCCCAGCAATTCGGGGTGGGGGGCCTCTTGATGGCGACCCTCATCTCCGGCTTCTTCCTGGTGGCCATGGGGATGGCGCGCCTCGGCCGCCTCATCGAATACATTCCGCCCTCGGTGACGCTTGGCTTTACGGGCGGTATCGCCATCGTGATCGCCACCTTGCAGATCAAGGACTTCTTCGGCCTGCACGTTCCCGAAATGCCGGAAACCTATGTCGGCAAGGTGCAGGCGCTGGCCCATGCCCTGCCCAGCTGGCAGTGGGGTGATACCCTGGTGGGGGTGGCCACCCTGGCGGTGCTGTTGCTCTGGCCCAGATTGCGGCTGCCGGTGCCGGGTCATCTGCCGGCCGTGCTGGTGGGGGTGGGGCTGGCTTTCGGTCTGCACCAGTTCGGGGTGGACGTGGCCACCATAGGCAGCAAGTTCAGCTATACCCTGGCCGATGGCACCCAGGGCATGGGGATACCCCCCATAGCCCCGACCCTGGTGATGCCCTGGGCCCTGCCCGGGCCGGACGGGGCGCCGGTGGAGTGGAACCTCGCCGCCATCGAGCGCTTGCTGCCCGCCGCCTTCTCCATGGCCATGCTGGGAGCCATCGAATCCCTGCTCTGCGCCGTGGTGCTGGATGGTATGACGGGGCGCAAGCACAGCTCCAACGGCGAGCTGGTGGGGCAAGGGCTTGGCAACATACTCGCCCCCTTCTTCGGCGGCATCACGGCGACGGCCGCCATCGCCCGCTCCGCCGCCAACGTGCGGGCCGGTGCCACCTCGCCCATTTCCGGCATAGTCCATGCGCTGGTGGTGCTGGCGGCCATTCTGGTGCTGGCCCCCTGGCTCTCCTGGCTGCCGCTCTCCGCCATGGCCGCCCTGCTGCTGCTGGTGGCCTGGAACATGAGCGAGGCCCACAAGGTGGTGGATCTGGTGCGCCGGGCGCCCCGCTCCGACGTGCTGGTGCTGCTGGTCTGCCTGTCGCTGACCGTCATCTTCGACATGGTCATCGCCATCACCTTCGGGGTGATCCTGGCGTCCCTGCTGTTCATGCGCGAGATTGCCAAGATGACCAAGCTGCACAATCTGGCGGAGCATGGGCGCTATGCCAGCGAGGTGCCGGCGCAGACCCTGCTCTACAAGATCAATGGTCCCCTGTTCTTTGCGGCGGCGGAGCGGGTCTTCGACGAGTTGCTGGCCCAGGTGGGGGAGCACAAGGCGCTGATCCTGCAGATGGAGGCCGTCTCCATTCTGGATGCCGGCGGGCTCTCTGCCTTCCAGCAATTTGCCCGGCGCATGGCCAAGTCGGGCGTCCAGCTGAAGGTGGCCGAGCTGCAGTTCCAGCCCCTCAAGACCCTGGCGCGGGCCAAGGTGCGTCCTGTCCCGGGTGAGCTGGAGTTCTACGGCTCGCTGGAGGAAGCCATCAGAGGGGAACATTTGCACGAAGCGGTTGAAAATTGATGTAAAGGGATAGGAAACGGCATCTTTTTGGTCAGTTGGTTCGCAAATTGAGCAAACGATGGCAAAAGATGAAAAATGAGATTGACCGGCATGCTCCTATCCCTTACATTACGCCCCGTTCCAGCGCAGCAGCGCAACGAACCCGTGTTGGCTGAACACGTTAAACCACAGACAGAACTTTGGTGCGGTGTCCGAGAGGCTGCCCACCGACGAAGTCGGCGAGATGCACGCGCAGCGTGCTCCGAAAGCCACTTCAAGAAGTAAAAATTTGGTGAGGTGTCCGAGTGGCTGAAGGAGCACGCCTGGAAAGTGTGTATACGGCAACGTATCGAGGGTTCGAATCCCTCCCTCACCGCCAAATTGAAAGCCCGACCTTTGGTCGGGCTTTTTGCATTTCGGGTTATCACATTCCCTGATGCTCAGCGAGGGGCGGCTCGGTTCGAGCTCTGGTTCGACAAGGGGGCAGGACAGCCCGCCTGGACAGCCGTAGGCTGCCCGCAGGGCGAGCGCCAGGGATGGTGCGAGTCAATCCCGACCCACCGCCAAATTGAAAGCCCGACCTTATGGTCGGGCTTTCAATTTGGGTTATCACATTCCCTGATGCTCAGCGAGGGGCGGCTCGGTTCGAGCTCTGGTTCGACAAAGGGGGCAGGATAGCCCGCCTGGACAGCCGCAGGCTGCCCGCAGGGCGAGCGCCAGGGATGGTGCGAGTCAATCCCGACCACCGCCTTATGCAAAGCCCGATCTCATGATCGGGCTTTTTTGTTGTTGGGCAGCCATCTCTTCGGCTTCAGCACAGGATGGTTGTGTCTCCTTGTCGGAGACGGTAATTCGTCCAGCTCATGCCGCTTTTTCCTTCCCCACCCGCATCAGAAGATCACCCCCACCAGCCTGTCGAGCAGAGTCTCGAAGGAGAAGAGGGTGAGGAGCAGGGGCAGGAAGGGCACCACAGTCGCGAGCACCAGCTGCAGGAACATGTCCCGGCTAAATGGCATGGGCCTTATCTCCTTGATGACGGCATAGGCATTGCCGAAATCTGCGAGGGACTGGATATCCGAGGCGCCGAGCAGGGCTTCCCCGTCTCTGTCCGCCGTGCGCAGCCAGCGGTGTTCGAAGCTGCGGCTGTATTCGGCGGCGAGGGCGCCGTATTCCCGCAGCCCCAGACGCTTGGCCGCCAGAATATGGGGGGCAAAGACCGTCAGGGGCGCCAGCACCAGCAGCAGGCCGAAGCTGGCGAGCAGGATGATCTCCGGCTTGTAGGCGGTGAGCACGGCGGCGTCAAAGAAGATCCGGTTGGCGATAAAGCCGGCCAGCTGGGCCCCCAGAGCGGTCAGCAGCGGCGAGTAGGCGTAGGCCGACCCCCCGAGAAAGCCGAGACCGCAGTTGCGATCGGGATGGGTCGGCATGAGGGAGAGGGGGATCCGGGAGACCTGCCAGAGGAAGCGGGTCCAGATCAGGATCCGGTAGAGCCAGCGCAGGAGCAGGAACTGGATGATGGGGTTGCTCACCCAGAAGAACCAGAAACCGGGCAGGGTCAGGGTCGGGTTCCCCCCTTCCATGGTGGCGTACCAGGTCGAGGACTCCAGGATGAAGGTGTGGGTCCGGATGAAGTACCCCATCGAGAAGACAAACAGAATGAGGCCGACCTCCGCGGGGATCGAATTTCGCCAGACCATGGCGCTGCGAATGGCGTCATGAAAGCGTGGCAGAGAGAGCGGCGAGATCAGCCCCCGTTCGATGAACTGGCTGACGATCCCCCGGATGCGCTGGTGGACGATGAGTTCGGCGAACACCAGCAAGGAGACGCAGATGAGAAAGCGGACATGGGTCTCTATGTCCAGCAGAAAAGGCACCGCCACCCCTTGCAGCAGGCTGCCTTCCCACCCGCACAGCAGCAACAGGGGCAGCCAGCAGATCCCGCTCAGGATGAGGATCCGTCGCCTGATGTGCGCCTCTATGTCACCAAGATGCGCCCGACTCCAGAGCTGATAGAGGGGGCCCCCCAGGATCAGGGAGAAGTTGCCCGGATCGGACAGGGGAGGGCTGAGGGGATCGGGCGGGGTGACAGGCCTGTGATGCGACATGATGGGACCACCTTGCTGTGCGACAAATGTGCCATCCGGCCGCCACTGGCTCCCCTTGCCACCAGGGTGGAGGGGGAGGGAGCTGCTGGCCGGGATTCGGGCTTGGTGTCATGAGTGCACCATGACGGATCCTCTGAACTCAGCCTCTGTATTGGCTGAAAACCCCATATGTAACAGGATTTGCAGAGGAAAATGACTGCCGTGGCGGCGGGTTCCATCGCAATGCCTTTGAGCCAAGCCCTATGGCTATAGGTATAGCGTTTGCTCATGCTCATGGTGTGATAACCAGCCTATTTTGACATCCTTGTTTGTCTCTTTTTGAACTGGCGTTGCGGATGCACTCTCCCATTACGTTTGAAAAACATAACGGAGGTTAAAAGACCCGGGAGGGATATGCCTGATCACTAAGTGAATGGACGCTCTCTGTCGTTCAACATAGATAATATTTATTACCCAGCAGACCATCTGATCTTGTCAGCAGAGACATGTTGATTAATTACCCTGGTGTCTGGTGATCTAGGACTATTTATTCAAGGTGATGTAATAAGGTTAAATCATCGATTTTCAGCATCAAATAGAAAATACTGTGACAACGCTTTCATTTTGCACCATGCATGGGGTGAATAGGGGCGTAATTTAAATTCAGTTAATTTAAAAAGGACGGAAAATACTACTTTGTGGGTATTTTGGGTTGTGGCCAACAGTAAATAACTGCATGTTACATATAGCTTTTTATTTCAAAATCCCAGCGTCATTTGCAAGTAACGTGTTTCTGTTTGATAAAGATCAACATAGGGGGAGAAGGGGAGGCATAGCATTCCCGCCATTAAGCATTTGTCAAACAATGCTCACTGACGGGAATAAAAAGAATGGTCGAGGATACTTTTTTATCGGCTCATGGAATTAATCGCCGTGACTTTATGAAATTGTGCGCCGGGATGGCCGCAACCCTGGGATTAAGCCAGAATGCGGTGGCCAAGATGGCCACCGCACTCACCAGCCCCGAGCGGCCGCCGGTGATCTGGATTGGGGCACAGGAGTGCACCGGCTGTACCGAGTCGCTGCTGCGGGCCACCCACCCCACCATAGAAAACCTGATCCTCAATACCATTTCGCTGGAGTACCACGAGGTGCTCTCGGCGGCTTTCGGTCATCAGGCGGAAGAGAACAAGCACAACGCCATCAAGCGTTATAAAGGCAAGTATGTGTTGGTGGTGGATGGCTCCATTCCGCTCAAAGATGGTGGCGTCTACTGCATGGTGGCCGGTGAGCCCATCGTCGACCATATTCGCCGTGCCGCCAGTGACGCGGCCGCCGTCATCGCCATCGGCTCCTGCGCCGCCTGGGGCGGTGTGCCTGCCAGCGGGGGCAACCCCACCGGCGCCGTCAGTCTGGAAGAGGCCCTCGGCAACATCGGTACCCCCATCATCAATATCCCGGGTTGCCCGCCCAATCCCCACAACTTCCTCACCACGGTCGCCTACTACATCACCTACGGCAAGCTGCCGGCGCTGGATGCCAAGAAGCGTCCGTTGTTTGCCTACGAGCGGCTGATCCACGAGAACTGCGAGCGTCGTCCGCACTTCGACGCCGGCCGTTTTGCCAAGGAGTTTGGCGACGAGGGGCACCGTCAGGGCTGGTGTCTCTACCATCTGGGCTGCAAGGGGCCGGAGACCTATGGCAACTGCTCGACCCTGGAGTTCTGCGATGTGGGCGGTGGCATCTGGCCGGTCGGCATCGGCCACCCCTGTTATGGCTGCAACGAGCAGGGGGTGGGTTTTAGCAAGGGGATTTTCCAGCTCGCCAAGGTAGAGAACCCGACCCCGCGGGTGGACAAGCCCGATGTGAAGATCCAGGAGGGGGGCTATACCTCGCCCACCGCGACGGGCCTTATCGGTGGCGCCCTCGGGGTGCTGGTAGGGGTGAGTCTGATGACGGTGCGTGAACTCGGTCGCCAGCAGAAGCGCCACGAAGCCGGGCAGCACCCATCACGGGAGGAGTGACCGTGAACAGACGCAACTTCCTCAAATTCGCCTCCGTCGGTGCACTGGCGGCGGGCACAGCCGTACCCGGCACTGCACTGGCGGCAGCCAAGAACAAGCCCCCCATTCCCGGATCGCTCGGCATGTTGTATGACTCCACCCTCTGCGTCGGCTGTCAGGCTTGTGTGGCGGAGTGTCAGCGCCTCAACGGCAATCCGGCCAATCCGGAGGGCGCACAGACCTGGTCCACTAACGACAAGCTGACGCCCTACACCAACAACATCATTCAGGTGTGGAAGAGCGGCACGGGTGAGCACAAGGATCAGCTGGTGGATGGCTACGCCTACATCAAGAAGCAGTGCATGCACTGCGTCGATCCCAACTGCGTCTCGGTCTGCCCGGTGCAGGCCCTTACCAAAGATCCCAAGACCGGCATTGTTCATTACGATCCGGACGTCTGTACCGGCTGCCGCTACTGCATGGTGGGCTGCCCGTTCGATGTGCCCAAATATGACTACGACAATCCGCTGGGGGCGATCCACAAGTGCGAGCTCTGCAACCAGAAGGGGCTTGAGCGGATCGATCAGGGCAAGTTGCCCGGCTGTGTCGAGGTGTGCCCGACCGGCGCCGTGATCTTCGGCACCCGCGAGGAGCTGATGGCGGAGGCCAAGCGTCGCCTGCTGGCGACCCCGGGCAGTGAATATGCCTATCCGCGCCAGACCTTCAGCGCCAACGATCCCTACCTGCACGAGGTGCCCAACTACCAGCCTTACGTCTATGGCGAGAAGGAGGGGGGCGGCACCCAGGTGCTGGTGCTGGCCGGGGTGCCCTACACCAGGCTCGACATGCCCGACCTGCCGGAGCTCTCCTCCGGGGCGCGCTCCGAGCATATCCAGCACACCCTCTACAAGGGGATGGTGCTGCCCATGGTGGTGCTGACCGGACTCTCGGTGCTCATTCGCCGCAACAGCAAGAAGAACGGCCACGATCACCATGATGACGAGAGCCATGGGCCGGACAGTCACCAGGATCAAGGCTCGCCAAAGGGAGGCAAGGATCATGAGTAATCACAAGGCACATCCCCTCGGCGGCAAGCTGGTCAGCTGGCCGGTGCTGGTACTGGCCCCCTTCGCCGTGCTGTGCGGCATGCTGATCTTGAAGCGCCTCTTCTTCGGGCTGGGTTCGGTTACCGATCTCAACGGGGGTTATCCCTGGGGGCTCTGGATCTCGTTCGATCTGCTGATCGGTACCGGTTTCGCCTGCGGCGGCTGGGCACTGGCCTGGGCTGTTTATGTGTTCAACCGGGGCGAGTATCACCCCCTGGTGCGACCGGCCCTGTTGGCGAGCCTGTTCGGCTACTCGCTGGGCGGTCTCTCCATCACCATCGACGTCGGTCGTTACTGGAACCTGCCGTACTTCTACCTGCCCGGTCACTTCAACACCTCCTCTGTGCTGTTCGAGACGGCGGTCTGCATGACCATCTATATCGGGGTGATGGCGCTGGAGTTCGCGCCGGTGCTGCTGGAGAAGTTCGGCTGGAAGGCGTCACTCATTCGCCTCAACAAGATCATGTTCTTCGTGCTGGCGCTCGGGGCCCTGCTGCCCACCATGCACCAATCCTCCATGGGCTCCCTGATGATCGTTGCGGGGGAGAAGATCCATCCGCTCTGGCAAAGCTACGAGCTGCTGCCGGTCTTTTCGCTTCTGACCGCCTTCATCATGGGCTTTTCCATAGTCGTGTTCGAAGGCTCCCTGGTGCAGGCGGGACTGGCGGGGCGGGGCCCCAACGAGAAGTCGCTCTTCTACAAGCTGACCCAGGTGATCGACATCTTCCTGATCCTGTTTGTGGCGCTGCGCTTTGCCGAGATCGTCATCAACGACAAGTCGGAATACCTCTCCGAGTGGAATCGCTACGCCTTGATGTTCTGGAGCGAGATCGCGCTGATGATCTTCCCGCTGCTGGTGTTCCACTGGGACAAGAGCCGCCGCGACTCGCGCATGTTGTTCCTGGGGGCCCTCAGCATGCTGCTGGGCGCAGCCCTCTGGCGACTGGACTACTCCCTGCTCGCCTTCAACCCCGGCAATGGCTACCACTACTTCCCCTCCGCGGAGGAGGTACTGATCTCCCTGGGCTTCGTCGCCATCGAGGTGTGTGCCTATTTGCTGTTGATCCGGCTGCTGCCGGTACTGCCATCACTTGAACGTGTTCACCAAGATTATCAGGCCCGAGGGAAAGCCAACGTATGAGCCAACGTATCACCATAGACCCCATCACCCGCATCGAGGGGCACCTGCGTATCGACTGCGAAATCGAAGGCGGCGTCGTCACCAAGGCCTGGTCGTCCGGCACCATGTGGCGCGGGATGGAGGAGATCGTCAAGGGCAACGACCCGCGCGATGCCTGGATGATAGTGCAGCGCATCTGCGGGGTATGTACCTCCATTCATGCCATCGCCTCGGTGCGGGCGGTGGAGAACGCCATCGGCGCCAAGGTGCCGGTCAATGCCCAGTTCATCCGCAACCTCATCATCGCGGCCCACAACATCCACGATCACATCGTCCACTTCTACCAGCTCTCCGCGCTGGACTGGGTGGACATCACCGCCGCACTGCAGGCTAATCCGCAAAAAGCGGCCGACCTGCTCAAGGGGGTATCGACCTGGTCCCTCAACAGTGCCGACGAGCTGACCAAGGTGCAGGACAAGATCCGCGCCCTGGTGGCCAGCGGCCAGCTCGGCATCTTTGCCAACGGTTACTGGGGTCACAAGGAGATGAAGCTGAGTCCGGAGGTGAACCTCATCGCCGTGGCGCATTACCTGCAGGCACTGGAGTGTCAGCGCGATGCCAACCGCATCGTCGCCATTCTGGGGGGGAAGAGCCCGCACATCCAGAATCTGGCGGTGGGTGGCGTGGCCAACCCCATCAACCTGGATGCGCCGAGTGTGCTCAACCTGGAGCGGCTGCTCTATGTGAAGAGCTTTATCGACCGGCTCGGCGAGTTTATCGAGCAGGTCTACAAGGTGGATGCCGCCATCATAGCCGCGCACTATCCCGAGTGGTTGAACCTGGGGCAGGGGGCCAGGCACTACCTGAGCGTGCCGGAGCTCCCCACCGACGCCAATGGCGGCAGCTTCCTGATGCCGGGCGGCTATATCGAGAATGGCAATCTGGCGGGATATCGTCCCATCGAGAGCCATCAGGATGCCTGGCTGATGGACGGCATCGCCGAGAGCAACAAGCACGCCTGGTACAAGGATGACGAACCGCTCAAGCCGTGGGAGGGCAAGACCGAGCCCAGCTACACCGGCTGGCAGGATGACGGCAAATACTCCTGGGTCAAATCCCCCACCTTCTACGGCAAGGTGGTGGAGGTGGGGCCGCTTGCCGACTTGCTGGTCAAGCTGGCCGCCAAGCACCCGGAGACGGTGACCCATTTCAATGAGCTGAACGGCATTTATAAAGCACTCACCGGTTCGGCCATCAAGACCGAACAACTGCACTCCACTATGGGCCGCATCATAGGTCGTGCGGTGCGCTGCTGCGTGCTCAAAGACACCCTGGCGCACCAGTGGAAAGCGCTGGTCGACAACATCGGCAAGGGGGACACCACCGCCTACATCAAGGCGGAAATCCCGGCGGACAAGGAGTTTCGCGGGGTGGGCTTCGAGGAGGCGCCGCGCGGCATGCTTTCCCACTGGATCGTCATCAAGGGCGGCAAGATCGCCAACTATCAGGCGGTGGTGCCATCGACCTGGAACTCGGGTCCGCGCAACTTCAATGACGAGCCCGGCCCTTACGAGCAGGCGCTGGTGGGTACCCCGGTGGCGGATCCGGCCAAGCCGCTGGAGGTGGTGCGCACCATCCACTCGTTCGACCCCTGCATGTCCTGCGCGGTCCACGTGGTGGATACCCAAAATGGCGAAACGACCCAGGTGAAGGTGCTGTGATGAACACCTTGATCCTGGGCGTGGGCAACCTGCTCTTGAGCGACGAGGCGGTGGGGGTTCGGATCGTCGAGGGGTTGGAGCGCGACTACCGCTTCGCCCCCGGCATCGAGCTGCTCGACGGCGGCACCGCCGGTATGGAGCTGCTTGAAGCCATGGCCAGTCGCGATCACATCATTCTGGCGGACGCGGTGCGCAGCGGCAATCCGCCGGGCACAGTGGTGACCCTGAAGGATGAGGAGATCCCGACCCTGTTTGGCCGCAAGATCTCCCCGCACCAGCTGGGGCTGGCGGATGTGCTCTCGGCGCTGCACATGACCGGGGAGTTCCCCAAGCGGCTCACCCTGATCGGGGTCGAGCCCGAGTCCCTCGAACCGCGCATCGGCCTCACCCCGCTAGTGGCGGCTGCCATGGGGGAGGCGACGGATCGGATCCTGACCCTGCTGGCCAGTGTTGGCGCCCCCGCCATCCCGCTCTCTGAGCAGGAGAAAGCCGAACAAGCACGGGAGGGCCTATGGCGCAGTCCCATTTAAGCGAGCCTGATGCCGTGCAAGAACGCGTGCAGGAGTTCATCGGTTTTGCCAGCAATCCCGCGCCCCTGCTGGTGGTCCAGTACGAACGGATCGCCCGCGAAGAGATGCAGGCCCTGCCCTTCTATCACGCCACCATGCCCATAGTGGCCGAGTGCGTGCTGTTTGAAGAGCAGTGGCTCGGCTGCGTGCTCACCCCCTGGATGCTGAGCGTGGTAGTGCTGCCGGGGCCGGATCAGCTCTGGCCGGTGCGCGGCAGCAGCGATCGGCTCGCGTTGCAGCTCCCCTGCGGCAACATGACCTTTATGGTGGGTGAACTGCCCGAAAGTGGTCAGCTGCTGGCCTGCTCCCTGATGTCGCCGCTGGATCCTCATCTCGGGGCCGAGCAGGGGCGCGCGCTGGTGAGCAGCACCCTCAGGATGCTGCTCTCCTTGCCGGTTCAGCAAGGTGCAAGCGGCGTGGATCTGGGTCGTAGAAGGCTATTCGGGGCCCGGCGCGGCCAGAGGCCAGGGGCCACCGAGTCCTAGCGTCAGGGCTCATCCACCATAGTTCGGGGGCCCCTGTCGGCCCCCCTCGTTCGATGTGTCGCCCGGCGCCCTGCGTCGCCCGGTTCAGATGGATAAGGAGTCTTATGACCATCCCCCGTCATGCCCATAACCAGGTTCGCCCTTATGGCGCCCCTGTGGTTGCCACCCTCCTGCTGGCCCTGCTCTCGGGCATGTCTCATTCGGTGCAGGCCGCCCAGCCTGTGCCCGCCGAGCTCAAGCTCGCCATCGGTAGCGAACCCACCGAAGGGTTTGACCCTCTGCTCGGCTGGAGCCACGGCAGCTACCTGCTGCTGCACAGCCCGCTGCTCAAACAAAACGCGGATCTCGGCTGGCAGGATCTGCTCACCCAATCGGTGACTCCGAGCCAGGATGGCAAGGGGTGGCTCATTACCCTCAAGCCTGATCTGAAATTCTCCAACGGCGCGCCGCTCACCGCCGAGGATGTGGCCTTTACCTACAACAGCGCGGCCAAGGGGGGCGGCAAGATTGACATGGGCAACTTTGTCTCGGCCGAGGTGGTTTCGCCCACCGAGGTGGCCATCACCCTGAGCGCTCCCCAGAGCACCTTCGTCAACGTGCTGGGATCCTTGGGGATAGTGTCGAAGAAGGATTACGATCCCAAGCGGTATGCCCAAAAGCCGGTCGGCGCAGGCCCTTACCGGTTGGTGAGCTTCCTGCCCGGCCAGCAGCTGGTGGTGGAGGCGAACCCTCATTACGCCGGCGGCAACAATGACTTCAAGCGGCTGGTGTTTGTCTTTATCGATGAAGAGAGCGCCTATGCCGCCGCCCAGAGCAGCCAGCTCGATCTGGTGCGCATCCCCCCGTCGCTGGCACCCACCGTACCCGACACCCTCAAGCTGTGGGTGCGGCCAAGCGTGGAGAACCGTGGTATCGTCTTCCCCATTCCGCCAGCGGGCGGCAAGGATGCCAAGGGTTATCCCATCGGCAACGACGTGACCTCTGACGTGGCGGTGCGCCGCGCCATCAACTACGCCATCGACCGCAAGCTGCTGGCCGATCAGCTGCTGGAAGGGCACGCCATCCCCGCCTACAGCGCGGTAGAAGGCCTGCCTTGGCTGAACAAAGCTACCGCTTTCAAGGATGGGGATGTCGCCCATGCCAACGCACTGCTCGACCAGGCGGGCTGGAAGAGGGGCAGTGACGGCATTCGTCACAAGGGGGATCTGCGCGCCGCCTTTACCCTCTGGTACACCAGCGGTGACAGCACCCGCCGGGATCTGGCGGAAGCGGTGCGGGCCATGCTCAAACCCATCGGCCTCGACGTGAGCCTCAAGTCCGGCAGTTGGGAGCAGGTGGAGCGCGAGATGCACGCCAATCCGGTGCTGATGGGGTGGGGGAGCCTGGATCCCATGGAGCTCTATCACCACTACCAGAGCGGCTCCGGTGGCGTTGAGTTCTACAACCCGGGTTACTACAGCAATCCTGTGGTGGATGGCCACCTCAAGCAGGCGCTGGATGCCACCGACTGGCAGGCGGCCGTGCCGTTCTGGCAGCAGGTGGAGTGGGATGGCAAGACAGGTGCCGGGGTGCAAGGGGATGCCGCCTGGGCCTGGCTGCTCAATGTGCAGCATACCTATCTCGCCAACCGTTGCATCGACCTTGGCAAGGGGGCGCCGGAGATCCACGGTAGCTGGTCACTCCTCAACAACCTGCAGGATTGGCGGTGGACGTGCCGCTAAGTTCGCCCTTGAGTCATGCAAGTGATGTGTTGCTAAAAGCCCTGCTGCGTCTGGCAGGGCTCTTGTGTCTGGTCTCTGTCGCCACCTTTGTGCTGCTGAGTTACTCCCCCATCGACCCCATCAAGGCCTATATCGGCAACGATCTGCTCCATGTGCCGCCCGAGCAGTACGCCCGTATCGCCGCCCGCTGGGGGCTGGATCAACCGCTCTGGCTGCGCTACTGGCACTGGTTTACCCAGGTGCTGCAGGGGGATCTCGGCTACTCCATGCTCTATAACGCGCCGGTGGCTCAGGTGATCGGCAGCCGCTTTGCCGCCTCCTTCCTGCTGCTGGCGGGTGCCTGGCTGCTCTCCGGCTTTTTCGGCATCCTGCTTGGGCTCTGCGCCGGTCGCTATCTCAACCGCTGGCCCGATCGCCTTATTTGCCGCTTTGCCTATCTGCTCGCCTCCCTGCCTACCTTCTGGGTTGGCCTGTTGTTGCTGGCGCTGTTTGCGGTGCACTGGCCACTGTTGCCGGTCTGCTGTGCATGGACGCCGGGCCTCTCCGCCGATGAGGTGGATTGGGCCATGCGGGCTCGCCATTTGCTGTTGCCGGTGACCACCCTGGCACTGCTCGGAGTCGGCAACATTGCCCTGCATACCCGGGGGCGGGTGGCCGAGGTGCTGGCGAGCGACTTTATCCGCTACGCCCGTGCCCAGGGGGATGGCGGCTGGCCCATGCTGCGTTTTCATGTGTTGCGCCACGCCCTGACTCCGGCGCTCTGCCTGCAGTTTGCTTCCCTCGGTGAGCTGATTGGCGGATCCCTGCTGGCGGAGAAAGTTTTCTCTTATCCGGGGCTCGGCCAGGCCACCGTGGATGCGGGGCTGCGGGGCGATATCCCCCTGCTGATGGGAATCGTGCTGTTCTGCACCCTGCTGGTCTTTATTGGCAATACGGTGGCCAGTTTGCTGCTGGCCCGCATCAATCGGGGCTGGGAGGGTGAGCATGCTGTTTAATCCGCTTCCCTCAATATTGCGCCTTGGTGTGGCCCTGATCGGACTGGCGCTGCTGGCCACTTACGGCTGGAGCCTCTCTCATCAGGATGTGCCGATGGATCTGCTGGCCCGTCAGCAGCCCCCCTCGCTGGCCCACTGGTTCGGCACCGATCAGATGGGGCGGGATCTCTGGTTGCGGGCCTTTCAGGGCACCCTCACCAGTCTGGAGCTGGGCATCAGCACGGCTCTCTGCAGTGGGCTGCTGGCCATGGTGGCGGCCAGCCTCTCGCTCATTCACCCCAGGTGCGATGCGGCGGTGCGCCTCGTGATCGACGCCATGCTGGCGCTGCCCCATATGCTGCTGTTGATCCTGATCTGCTTTACCGCAGGGGGCGGCATGCGCGGGGTGATCCTGGCGGTGGCGCTGACCCACTGGCCCAAGCTGGCGCTCATTCTCTGTGCCGAAGCGCGGCGGATCGCCTGCAGTGACTATGTGGTGCTGGCCCGCTGTCAGGGGATGGGGGCGCTGCGCCGCTGGCGCACCCACCTGCTGCCGGGGCTGTTGCCCCAGTGGTTTATCGGCACCCTGCTGATGTTTCCCCATGCGGTGCTGCACAGCGCGGCCTTGAGCTTTCTCGGTTTTGGGCTGGCGGCCCACGAGGCCTCGCTGGGCCTGCTGCTGGCCGATGCCCTGCGTTATCTGGCCGGTGGCGGCTGGTGGCTGGCCCTCTTCCCGGGGCTGATGTTGTTGCTGCTGGTGTTGCTGTTTGATCAGGCTACCCGCGCCTTGCAACAGCTGCTGTGGCACAGGAGTGAACCATGCTGAGTTTTGACCAGGTGACCATAGAGGCGGCCCACTACTCCTGGCTGGGGCGGCGCAGCTGGCAGCCATTGCTGACCGATATCAGCTTGCAACTGGCGCCGGGGGAAATAGTGGCGCTGGTGGGGGGGAGCGGCGAGGGCAAGAGCCTGCTGTTGCAAAGCGCTCTGACCCTGCTGCCGGACAATCTGCGGATGCGTGGTGCCATCTCCCTCGATGGCGTGCCCCTATGCGATGCCAGCCGGGCCCGTTTGCGCGGCCACACCCTCTGCTATGTACCGCAGGGTGTAAGCGCCCTCAATCCGCTGCTGACGGTGGAGCGCCAGCTTGGCCGCGCGGCGCGTCTCTGTGGTCAGAGCGGTTCTCGCGAGCGGCTTGGCGAACAACTGCTGCGCTACCAGCTGCCCGCTGCCACCCTGGACAGATACCCGCGCCAGCTCTCCGGCGGCATGGCCAAGCGCATTCTGGCCTGCACCGCGGCGCTCGGTGGCGCCCGTTACATTCTGGCGGACGAGATCACCGCCTGGCTCGATGAAGGACTGGCCTGCCTGTTACTCAGCCAGTTGCGTGAATTGGCCAATCAGGGCAGCGGCATCCTCTGGGTGACCCACGATCTGGCGCTGGCAGCCCGTTTTGCCGATCGCATCGTGGCGCTGCATCAGGGCCAGGTGAGCGATACCTTGAGCAGCCACCATCTGCGCCAGGGGCAGGGGAGCGAGATGCTCCGTGCCCACTGGCAGGCACTGCCGGAATTCAACGCACTCTTCTCCGTGCCGGAGGTGTCCTGATGTTGGTATCTCTGAGACTAGCCGTGTGCTGCGGGGCAGACATTCAGTGGCAGGCGCTGCCGGAGTTCAACGCGCTCTTCTCCGGGCCGGAGGTTTCATAATGTTGGAACTACGAAATCTCACCATCGCCCAGGGGGAACGCCCTCTCTGGCAGGGGTTGTCGCTGACGGTCAAGGCGGGGGAGCGACTCGGTATCTCTGCACCTAGCGGTTATGGCAAGACCACGCTGGGGCGGGTATTGGCGGGTTGGCAACCGATTGGGGCTGGCGGGAAGATCCTGCTGGATGGGCAGCCTGTGCCTGAACGGGTAAAAGGTTATAACCCCATCCAGCTGGTGCCCCAGCACCCGGAGCTCACCTTCAATCCCTATCGCATTACCGGACAGGCGCTGTGGGATGTATGGCGCCCCGATGACGCCATGCTGGCCCGCTTTATGGTCAAGCCTGCGTGGCTTGGCCGTAAACCCGGTCAGCTCTCCGGCGGCGAGCTGGCCCGCATCGCGCTGCTGCGCGCCCTCGATCCCCGCACTCGGCTGCTGATTGCCGACGAGGTGACTGCCCAGCTGGATCCGCAGATTCAGCGCCAGCTCTGGCGGGAGTTGATGATGGAGTGCGAGCAGCGCGGGCTTGGCATGGTGATCTTCAGCCACCAGCAGGCATTATTGCGCCAGATCTGCCATCGGGTGCTGCGCTTTGGTGAGGTGCCTCTTGCGATGGACGTATTGGCCGAAAGCGCGGCTTGAGGGTTGGCTTCCCCCTCATCCCCAACCCTTCTCCCGCGAGGGGAGAAGGG
Source organism: Aeromonas genomosp. paramedia (assembly GCF_023093515.1). Classification (NCBI taxonomy): domain Bacteria; kingdom Pseudomonadati; phylum Pseudomonadota; class Gammaproteobacteria; order Aeromonadales; family Aeromonadaceae; genus Aeromonas; species Aeromonas genomosp. paramedia. Next base: position 112,018 of record NZ_JAAROG010000017.1, on the reverse strand, counting down.
AGCAGAAGGTGCCATCTCGCCAGGCTCGGGGTTTGGGAAACAGGGGCTGGTTGTATGCTCGCAGGGTCTCTGGGGCGAATATTTCGAGCATATTTCCAGCATCCATGAATAGGTTCCCCTTTCCCTGTTGAGAAAGGGTGCGGAATGCGGCATCCACGAATCGGTTCCCTCTCCCTGGGGAGAGGGCCAGGGTGAGGGGGGCGAGTATGAAACGCTGGCCATTTTGGACAGATAGCACGGCGGGCAAGATTCGCAGATAAAAGAGAGGGAGGCATCAGCCTCCCTCTCTTGCTATCCGCCGTTGGTAACGGCATTTAACCGGTTCTGGTTCAGGCCGTTGCCAGCCAGTTAAGCCAGGCATCCATTCCTTCGCCGGTGGTGGCGCTGACCTGGATCACCTGGATATAGGGGTTGACCCGTTTGGCGTTCTCGATGCAGCGGGTCACGTCAAAGCTGACATAGGGCAGCAGATCAATCTTGTTGATCACCATCAGCTGGGCGGCGGCAAACATATCCGGGTATTTCAGCGGCTTCTCTTCCCCCTCAGTGACGGAGAGGATCGCCACCTTGTACTTCTCGCCGAGATCGAAGCTGGCGGGGCAGACCAGATTGCCCACGTTCTCGATAAAGAGGATGCCCCCTTCATTGGCGGGCAGCTGGTGGCAGGCGTCGTGGACCATCTTGGCGTCCAGATGGCAGCCCTTGCCGGTGTTGATCTGCACGGCAGGGACACCGGTGGCACGAATGCGATCCGCATCGGCGCTGGTCTGCTGATCCCCTTCGATCACCGCGCAGGGGCGCTTGTCGGCCAGCTGGCGCAGGGTTTCGCACAGCAGGGTGGTCTTGCCTGAACCCGGGCTCGACACCAGGTTAAGCACCAGCTGGGCCGCCTCGTCGAAGTGCTCGCGGTTGTGGGCCGCCAGCGCATTGTTCTTGGCCAGCACATCCATCTCGATGGCGATCAGCTGGCGCTGCCCCATGCCGGGCACTGACAATCCCGCTTCCCCCTTGCCGTAGTGCAGGGAGCCCTGCTGATGGTCGTGGTCATGGTCATGGCTGTGATCATGGGAATGCGCGTGGGAATGGCCGTGATCATGAGAGTGGGCATGTTCATGATGATGATCGTGGGGGTGATCATGCCCCTCGTGGCTCATCGGTGCCCGCACCCCGTGGTAGTGGTGATGGACATCCCCCTGATGGTGATAGTGGTGGTGAATGATCAGGGTGCGCGGCGTACTCTGCTGGTGGTCATGATGGTGATGGGCGTCATAAGCGTGATGATGGTCGTGCTTATGACCATGTTCATGGTGATGTTCATGTTCGTGATGATGCTCATGATCGTGCTCATGGCCGGCGATCCGCGCCTGGCCGCATCCGCATACGCTACACATATCAACTTACCTCGATGTCGGTGATGCGCAGGCTATCACCCTGCGCGACTCGTAATTTGTATCCGCCACACTCGGGACAGGCCTGCCCGCGCTCGGTGAGGGTGACCGTCTGGTTGCAGTCGTAACACCAGGCCTCTGCCGCCTGGTGTTGAAAGTGCAGTTGGGCGCCTTGGGCCACGGTGCCCTTGGCGGCGGCCTCGAAGCAGAAGGCAATGGTGTCCGGGTCAACGCAGGAGAAGCTGCCGACCTCGAGCCAGAGGGCGGTCACCTTGGTAAAACCCCGCTGGGTGGCCTGCTCGGCCGCCAGATCGATGGCGGCCATGGCCAGAGACATTTCGTGCATGGTGGCTCCTTAACCGATATGGGGAGGGGCAGTGACTCCTACCCCTCATTGGGAAAACGGCATATGGGTGAACGACATGGCCGATCAGCAGATCCGCGGCAGCAGCTCCCCCTGCGGCAGCTCCAGATAACGGCGGCTGCCCCAGGGGTTATTGAGGATCACCTTGTGGCGCTCGCTTGCCTGCACCACGCCGATCTGGCTGGCGGCGGGGTTGAATTGCCGCAAGATGCCCAGTGCGTCCTGTGCCTGTTCGGCAGGCAGGGCCAGCACCATGGTCCCCTCGTTGGCGAGATCATGGGGCTCGAAGCCGTAGAGCTCGCACAGGCCGCGCACCGGATCGCACACCGGAATGGCGGACTCCTCCAGCTCGATGGCAACGCCGGAGGCGGTGCTCCACTCGTTGAGCACGGCGGCGAGGCCGCCGCGGGTGGCATCGCGCAGGGCATGAGGGGTAATGCCAGCTTTTAGCAGCGCTTTGACCTGCGGCCAGAGGGTGGTGCAGTCGCTCTTGAGCTCCGACCCCAGTTGCAGGGCGTCACGGGCCATCAGGATGCAGGCGCCGTGGCTGCCGATATCCCGCGACACCAGAATGGCGTCACCGGCCTTGAGGTTGCGTACCGAGATGCCCCGGCTCTGTTCAGGCTGCGGGAAAGTGCCGACCCCGCTGGTGTTGATAAAGATCTTGTCGGCCGCCCCCTTGGGCACCACCTTGGTGTCTCCGCAGACGATGCGGGCGCCGCTCTTGGCAAGCTCTGATGCCATCGACTCGACGATGCGGGCGAGATCGGCGTAGGGGAAACCCTCCTCGATGATAAAGCTGGCGCTCAGATACTCGGGCTTGGCCCCCATCATGGCGAGATCGTTGACCGTGCCGGCGATGGCCAGCTTGCCGATATCGCCCCCCTCGAAGAAGAGTGGCGAGACGGTAAAGCTGTCGGTGGTGAAGGCGACGGGGCCGTTTACCGGTAGCAGGGCTGCATCTTCACCGCGCAGCAGGATCTCGTTGCCAAAGTGGCGAAAGAAGAGCTGATTGATAAGCTGGTTCATCTCGACACCGCCGCCGCCGTGGCTAAGTTGGATTTCTCTCATCGGGTCTGGTTCTCCACAAGATTGCAGAAATAGGCTGGTTCATCTCTCCTCATCACCCGACCGCCGTGGCCTGACTGAATTTCTCTCATTGGATCCCCATATATCGGTAGTAGGCATTGCAGGCCCCTTCGGAGCTGACCATGCAGCTGCCCATGGGCTGGGTCGGGGTGCAGCCCCGGCCAAAGACTTTGCACTGGTTCGGCTTGGCCAGGCCGCGCAGGATATCGGCGCACTGGCACGCCTTGTGGTCATCGATGGGGGTCTGATCAAGCTGGAAGTGACGCTCCGCATCGCGCTTGGCGAAGGCATCGCGCAGACGCAGGGCGGAGGCGTTGATATCCCCGAGGCCTCGCCAGCGAAAGTGCTCGCGGGTCTCGAAAAAGCGCTCGACCAGCCGCTGGGCGGCTTTATTGCCGCTGGCGGTGACGGCGCGGCTGTACTGCACCTCCAGCGCGTAGCGACCCTCCACCTTCTGGCGCACCATCATCAAGAGCGCCTCCATCACATCCACCGGCTCGAAGCCGCTCACCACCACAGGTACCTGATAGCGATCGACGATGGGCAGGTAGATATCGGCGCCTGTGATCACGCTGACGTGAGAGGGGCCGATAAAGGCGTTCACCTTGGCAACGCCGTCGGCCATCACCGCATGAATGGCGGGCGGCACCAACACATGGTTGATATGAAACAGGAGGTTCAGGGCCCCTTGCTCTTCAGCGGCAGCCAGCAAGGCGGCGGTCATCGGGGTGGAGGTCTCGAAACCGATGGCGAAGAAGACCACGGTTTTCTCCGGATTCTCTTTGGCGATGCGCAGGGCGTCGAGGGGGTCATAGACCGGCCGGATATCGCTCCCCTTGGCCCGCTGCTGGGCCAGCGTGCCTTTGGAGCCCGGCACCCGGATCATGTCCCCCAGGGTGACCAGAATGACGCTCGGTTGACTCGCCAGCTCGATGGCCTGATCGATGCGCTCTTTGGGCATGATGCAGACCGGGCAGCCGGGGCCGTGAACGAACTCGATGCTCGCCGGCAGCAGCTGGTGCAGGCCGTACTTCATGATGGTGTGGGTATGGCCGCCACACACCTCCATCACCCGTAGCGGCTCGGGCAGATCTTTGGCCAGTTCATTAATTTGGGCGGCGAGGGCGCGGATCACCTCGGGCTGGCGAAAGCCCTGAAACAGGTCATTGAGGGTCAGCATGGCAAGATATCCTGTTTGGGCATCAGGGCCACCATCTGGCGGAAGCTCTCGAGGCTGGCCTGCGCCTCCTCTTCGTCAATCTTGCTCATCACAAAGCCGATATGGAGCAGCACATAGTCGCCAAGGTTGAGGGGCTCTTCGAGCAGCATGCAGCTGACGCGCCGCTGCACCCCCAGGGTGTCGACGGTGACGCAGTTATCTTCGGGGTGCAGTTGCACCACCTGAGAGGGGATGGATAGACACATGGATTTTCAGGACTCCGACAAGGTGGCACAACCGGATGTGACAGGCTGATGCGTGGCAAGATGGTGGATGGCAAACCAGAGCTGACCGGCGGCGATGCCACCGTCATTGAGCGGCAGGGTTTCGCTGGTCAATACCTGCCGGCCAGCGGCTTCGAGAGCGGGAACAAGTTTGTCCATCAGCACCCGGTTTTGAAAGACGCCGCCCCCGAGCGCTACCGGATAGCCGGGGAAGCGCTCGGCAAGGGCGATAACCAGATTGCTGATGGCGCGGATAAAACCGGCGGCCAGGCTGGCAGTGGCGGTGCCTTGGCGCCGCTCGTTGACAAGGGTATTGATGAGCTCGGCCCACTCGATATGCAGTGGCCCTTCCGTTGATTGGCTGAGATCAAAGGCGAGGGGGAAGGGCTGTTTATCGGCGGCCAGCTGCAAGGCGGCTGCCTCCAGCAGGAGCCCCGCTTCGCCCTCGTAATCCGGGGTGTCGATCACCCCCAAGAGCGCCGCCACCGCATCGAACAACCGACCGATGGAACTGGTGTAAGGGGTGTTGCTACCAAGGTTCCAGAGCTGGTGCAGGTTGCTGATCCGCACAGTTTGCAACTTGTTGATCAGCGGAATATCGAGGGCGCTGATCTGCTCAGGAGTGTGCGATTCAAACAGCAGCCCCAGCAGTTGGCGCACCGGCTCGCGAATCGCCGCCTCGCCGCCAATAAGCTTGAAAGGCCTGAGATGGGCAACGCGCTCAAATCCCTGAACGTCTGCGATCAGCAGCTCACCGCCCCAGAGGGTGCCGCCATCGCCAAGGCCGGTGCCATCGAAGGCAACACCCAGCACCGGGCCTGTGATGTTGTGCTCGGCCATCACAGCCAGCAGGTGGGCGTGATGGTGCTGCACCTCGAGATGGGTTGCATTGTGATCGCGGCAATAGCCCTTGGCCCACTGGTGGCTGAGGTAGCCCGGGTGACGATCCGACACCAGCAGTTCGGGGTTGAGATCGTAGAGATCGCGAAAGGTGGCCAGGGTCTGCTCGAAGTGCTCCTGCATCGGCAGGCTGTGCAGATCGCCGATATAGGGGCTGTAGATGCGCTGGCGGCCGAAGGCCAGTGCCAGCTGGTTCTTCTGTTGCGCCCCGACTGCCAAGAGCGGCACCCTGACCGCCTCTTGCAGGCTGGGGGTGCAGGGGGCATAGCCCCGGGCCAGCCGCAACATCTGGCGCCGCCCGCCTGCCCACTGCACCAGACTGTCGTCGCACGGGTGCAGGATGGGGCGGTTGTGATCCAGGATGCCGTCAATCTCGCTGCCGAGCTCCCTGACCACTGCCTCGCACTCGATAAGGATTGGGCTGCCGCGACCATTGGCGCTGGTGGCCACCAGCGGCATGGCGCAGGCATCCAGCAGCAGCTGATGGAGCGGGGTATAGGGGAGCATGATGCCAAGGTAGGGGATGCCGGGGGCGATCCCCTCGGCCAGCGGCGCGGTTGTCAGTAGGGATTCTGAGAGCCGATCATCGTTAATGCGCTTGCGCAGCAAGGTGATGGGTCTGGCCTGAGAGGCGAGCAGTTGCCACTCGTCTTCGCTGCCGGTGACATGCAGTTTGGCCTCGGCAAGGGAGCCCATCATCACCGCTAGCGGCTTGCGTTCGCGCCGTTTGAGCATTCGTAATCTGGCAACACTCTGTTCATTGCGGGCATCACACATCAGGTGATAGCCCCCCATCCCCTTGACCGCAATCAGCGCCCCCGCCTGCAGGGCGCTTGCAGCGGCCTGCAGGGCATCCTCGCGCTCGGCCAAGGCATCGCCACGGCCATTTCGCCAGCTGAGATGGGGGCCGCACTCGGGGCAGCTCACCGGCTGGGCGTGGTAGCGTCTGTCCAGCGGGTCTTCATAGGCCGTCGCACAGCGCCGGCACATGGCAAAGCCCGCCATGGCGGTGTGGGGGCGGTCGTAGGGGAGGCGGCGGATGATGGTGTAGCGCGGGCCGCAGTGGGTGCAGTTGGTAAAGGGGTAGTGATGGTGGCGATCGTTGGGATTGGCCACATCCGTGGCGCATGCCTCGCACATCCCCTGATCCGGCGAGATGGCGACCGTGGCGGCGCTCTGCTGCTGGCTGGCTTTAATTCGAAACTGGCTATGAAATTGGCCATCGAAGTCGGGATCATGAGCAAGGGGCAGTTCCCGCTCGCTGAAGTGATCGATGCGGCTAAGCGGCGGCGCCGATTCGCGCAGTTCGCGGGCAAAGGCGGCCAGCTGCTCAGGGGAACCCTCGGCACCTATGGTGACGCCGCTCGCGTCGTTCAACACATAGCCGGCAAGGCCGTGGCGCAGCGCCAACCCATAGACGAAGGGGCGAAAGCCGACCCCCTGCACTATGCCGTCCAGATGAAATTCGCGGCGCAGCCGGGAACGTATCGGGGTCCTGGCCGTCATAACGCCATCCTGAGGGGGGCTGGCGCCCCTCCCTGATAACAAGGGGGCAGATGGCCCGCCTCGATGACAAGAGGGCAGGGTAGGGCCGGCCATCCGGCGATCATCCTGGGGAATGTCATGCGATATCGAACTCCCGTCTGCTGGCCTGCTGCCATGGCACGGGCTCAGGGTGCAACGAACCAGGTTGCAATGGGCGCCGCGAGGGGAAGGGGCCTTGGTTTGGCAGGGAAAGGAGGAGAGTGGCCCCTGCCGCGGGGGCCAAGTTTATCGGGTCAGTGGCCCCCATTACCTTGATCTCGCACCGGTTTGAGTGCCAGACGCGGCGCTTCTTTGCGATCCTGCGAGACGGGCCCGCTCGTTATTGAGAAGGGGCATCAGGTGAGAGGTGAGAGAATCGACGGGACAGTGACGGCACAGCGTATCGGGCGCCCCGATAGCGCCCCTGCAGGGGGGCGAGGCCAGGGGGCGCTGGCCTCGGGAGGTTTTTTTGTTTGGTTTTATTTGACGATGCTCATTAACCGAATAGAAAAACTAAACATTCTGGGCGCTTTTTATCGTCTTCTCAGCCCTGGGTCGGCCTTGTCGGGTCTGCATGGGCCAGAAAGCGGGGGGCGGCCCGGTTTCCCCGGTGTGCCGGGGATCTGTGTGGCAAGGGGGAGGGGCCATTTGGCGGGATCTGCCATTGGCGCTCGGGGCCGGCTCGGGTATAGTCCTGCGCCAACAAGATAGGTTCGGATGGGGGAGTCGGCGCCGCTTCAGGCAAGCGGGCCGACGCCTCCCTTCGGCGCGGCTTTAAAGGATATCCCCATGAAATTCAGTCCCCTGCTCGATGAGATGATGAAGGCGCTGCAGGTCTTGCCGGGCGTGGGCCCCAAGTCGGCCCAGCGCATGGCGTTCACCCTGCTGGAGCGCGAGCGCAGCGGCGGCCTGCGTCTGGCCTCCCTGCTCAATCGGGCGCTGACCGAAATCGGTCACTGCAGCCACTGCCGCACCTTCACCGAGAACGATCGCTGCGAGATCTGCGCCAATCCCAAGCGCGAGGAGAATGGTCTGCTCTGCGTGGTGGAGAGCCCGGCAGACGTGGCCGCCATCGAGCAGACCGGCCAGTTCTCCGGCCGCTACTTCGTGCTGATGGGCCATCTGTCGCCGCTGGACGGCATAGGCCCGGAGGAGCTGGGGCTGGAGATCCTGGAGCGGCGCCTCAAGGATGAGCACATCAAGGAGCTGATCCTCGCCACCAATCCCACCATAGAGGGGGATGCCACCGCCTGGTACATCGCCGACATGGCCCGCGCCGCCGGGGTGGAGGTGAGCCGCATCGCCCACGGGGTACCGGTGGGGGGCGAGCTGGAGCTGGTGGATGGCACTACCCTGTCTCACTCCCTGATGGGGCGTCAGCGCATCTAAACCTGCTTATGTGCCTGCTGCGAAACCGTGATCAAGGCTCATGTGCTGCTCGGAATCCTCATTTATGCCTATAGACTTCGGTTCCTGCGCGGATCGACACCTTGCTGACGGCTTCTCGCGACGGCTCATAAACAGGTTTGGCTGGATGGTACAAAAAATAGGCAGCTGAGCCTGTGACGAGGGGCGACTGTGCAAGTTTGCACAGTCGCCCCTTGATATTTGAAAGGCCAGCCCCATCTAGGTTGGGAATCTGTTCAACCCGACGTTTTGAGGACTGGTCGATGACCCAAAGTGTTCACGCCGAAACCCACGGCTTTCAGACTGAAGTCAAACAACTGCTGAGCCTGATGGCTCACAGCCTCTACTCCAACAAAGAAGTATTCCTGCGCGAGCTGATCTCCAACGCATCCGATGCGGCGGACAAGCTGCGCTTCAAGGCGCTTTCCGATGCCTCTTTGTTCGAAAACGACGGCCAGCTGCGCGTGCGCCTGGTGGTGGACAAAGAGAACAAGACCCTGACCATCTCGGACAACGGCATCGGCATGACCCGTGACCAGGTGATCGAGCATCTGGGCACCATAGCGAAGTCCGGTACCGCCGAGTTCTTCAAGCACCTCTCCGGTGATCAGGGCAAGGACTCCCAGCTGATCGGTCAGTTCGGGGTGGGCTTCTACTCCGCCTTCATCGTCGCCGACAAGGTGACCGTCATCTCCCGCGCCGCCGGCACAGAGCCGGGCCAGGGCGTACAGTGGGAATCCGAAGGGGAAGGCTCCTTCACCGTGGCTGACGTGACCAAAGAGGGTCGCGGCACCGACGTCATCCTGCACCTGCGCAGCGATGAAGAGGAGTTCCTGGACGACTGGCGCCTGCGCTCCGTGGTTGCCAAATATTCCGATCACATCAGCGTGCCGGTGGAGATGTTCAAGGAGGGCACTCCTGACCGCGAAGAAGACGGCGAGACCATAGTCGGCACCCCGGGCGAGTGGGAGCAGGTCAACCGCGCCACCGCGCTCTGGACCCGCAACCCCAAAGACATCAAGGACGAGGAGTATCAGGAGTTCTACAAGCACGTCGCCCACGACTTCGAAGATCCCCTGCTGTGGGGCCACAACCGGGTGGAAGGGGCTCAGGAGTACACCAGCCTGCTCTACATCCCGGCCCGCGCGCCGTTCGATCTCTACAACCGCGAGCAGAAGCACGGCCTCAAGCTCTACGTGCAGCGCGTCTTCATCATGGATGACGCCGAGCAGTTTATGCCGACCTATCTCCGGTTTGTGAAAGGGGTGCTGGACTCCAACGATCTGCCGCTCAACGTCAGTCGTGAAATTTTGCAGGACAACAAGGTGACCGCCTCCCTGCGCAAGGCCTGCTCCAAGCGGGTGCTGACCATGCTGAACAAGCTGGCGAAAGAGGATGGCGAGAAGTACGCCAAGTTCTGGAGCGAGTTCGGCAACGTGCTCAAAGAGGGTCCGGCCGAGGATTACGCCAACCGCGAAGAGATCGCCAAGCTGTTGCGCTTTGCCAGCACCGCCGGCGAGGGCGAGGCCCAGACCGTCTCTCTTGAGGACTACGTTGGCCGCATGAAGGAAGGCCAGCAGAAGATTTACTACATCACCGCCGACTCCTATGCCGCGGCCAAGAACAGCCCGCATCTGGAGATCTTCCGCAAGAAGGGGGTCGAAGTGCTGCTGATGTGGGAGCGGGTCGACGAGTGGTTGATGAGCCACCTCACCGAGTTCGACGGCAAGCAGCTGGTCTCCGTCACCCGTGGCGAGCTGGATCTCGGCGAGCTGGAGGACGAGGCGTCCAAGCAGGCCCAGGAGGAGGCTGAAAAGGCCAACGCCGGTCTGGTGGCGCGGGTCAAGCAGAGCCTGGCCGATGCGGTGAAAGAGGTGCGTGTCACCCACCGCCTGACCGATTCCCCCTCCTGCATCGTCACCGACGACCACGGCATGAGCACCCAGATGATCAAGCTGATGCGCGCCGCCGGTCAGCCGGTGCCGGAGCAGAAGTACATCCTGGAGCTCAACCCCGACCACGCCCTGGTGAAGAAGTTGGGCGCCATCGAAGACGAGGCGCTGTTCGGCGAGTGGGTCGCCCTCTTGCACGAGCAGGCCCAGCTGGCGGAGCAGGGCGGCCTCAATGATCCGGCGAGCTTCGTCTCCCGTATCAACCGTCTGCTACTCCAGGCGTGATGTGATTGGCCCACTGCAAGGCAGTGGGCTTTTTTTTGACCGACGCCGCCCCCGGGGCGGCGTCGGTCGCCCTGGCGGTTGCTGCATTTTCAATCATTTTTGGTGGCAGGGGCCTGCGTCTTTGGTCGCAGAGACGGTGCCAGGGAGTGGTGATAATCTGGCCACTCACACGGGGCGAGCTTGTTAATATGGGCGAAAACGTGTAGTTTTTTGCCTTCTCAAGAATTGAATAACCAATCAATTAGGAGCGTGTATGCGCATTGTTCTGTTGGGAGCACCGGGTGCCGGCAAGGGTACCCAGGCTCAGTTCATCATGGAAAAACACGGTATTCCGCAGATCTCCACCGGCGACATGCTGCGTGCGGCGATCAAGGCGGGCACCGAGCTGGGCCTCAAGGCCAAGGCCGTGATGGACGCAGGTCAGCTCGTCTCCGACGACATCATCATCGGCCTGGTCAAAGAACGTATTGCGCAACCGGATTGCGCCAACGGCTTCCTGCTGGACGGCTTCCCCCGCACCATTCCCCAGGCGCAAGCCATGAAGGATGCCGGTGTGGTGGTGGACTTCGTGCTGGAGTTCGACGTGCCGGACGAAGAGATCGTCAAGCGCATGAGCGGCCGCCGCGTGCACTCCGGCTCCGGCCGTACCTACCACGTGGTGTTCAACCCGCCGAAAGTGGAAGGCAAGGATGACGTGACCGGCGAGGATCTGGTGATCCGTGCCGACGACGAAGAGACCACGGTGCGCAAGCGTCTGGATGTCTACCATCAGCAGACCGCGCCGCTCATCGGCTTCTACGGTAAGGAAGCGGAAGCGGGCAACACCCGTTACGTCAAGATCGACGGCACCCAGCCGGTGGATCAGGTCAGCCAGCAGCTGGCGGCGATCCTCGGCTAAATCTGGTCTTGCCACCGGCATTGCCCGGCGTGCTGGCAATTCTCTTGCCACGCCAGGGGGCTATCGCGGGGCAACGACATTGAGACAAGGGTCCATACAGGGCCCTTTCTTGCATTATCACAAGCACGACAAACACCCCACGACAGGACGCTAACGTGACCACGAAAACCGGGATCTTGCTCGTCAATCTTGGGACCCCAGCGGCGCCAACCTCGGCGGCCGTCAAGGCCTTTCTCAGTCAGTTCCTGCAGGACCCCAGGGTGGTCGAGATACCTCGCCTGCTGTGGGCCCCGCTGCTGACCTTCGCCATACTGCCGTTTCGGGCCCCCAGGGTCGCCAAGCTCTATCAGCAGGTCTGGACCGAGCAGGGCTCGCCCCTGATGGCCATCAGCCAGCGGCAGCGGGCGGCGCTGGAGCAGGAGCTCAAGCGGGAAGGGGTCGATGTGCCCGTGGTGCTGGCCATGACCTATGGCTCGCCCTCCCTCGACGAGGGCTGGCAGGCGCTCAAGGCCCAGGGGGTCAACCGGGTGATACTGCTGCCGCTCTATCCGCAGTATGCCGCCAGCACCACGGCCGCCGTGTTCGACGGCTGGGCCCGGGTGATGAAGAAGGAGCGCCACCTGCCGGTGATGCGCCTGATCCGCGACTATCACAACCACCCTGAGTACATTCAGGCGCTGGCCATGAGCGTGCGTCGCCAGTGGGAGCAGCAGGGCCAGGGTGAGCACCTGCTGATGTCCTTCCACGGCATTCCCCAGCGCAGCGAGGACGAGGGGGATCCTTACGGTCATCAGTGTCGCCGCACCGCCGCCCTGCTGGCGGAGGCGCTGGGTCTGTCCCCCGAGCAGTGGAGTGCCAGCTTCCAGTCCCGCTTTGGCAAGCAGGAGTGGCTCAAGCCCTATACCGACGTCACCATAGCCCAGCTGGCGGAACAAGGGGTCAAGCGGCTCGATGTGATCTGCCCGGCCTTCTCGGCGGATTGCCTCGAGACCCTGGAGGAGATCCAGGTCGAGAACCGCGCCGTCTTCATGGACGCGGGGGGAGAGCAGTTCCACTACATACCGGCCCTCAACAGCGATCAAGCCCACATCCGCATGATGGTGTCGCTGATCTGCCGCGAGCTGGCGTGAGGGGTCTTCACGGTCGCGACTATGCGCGCCGGGTGTTCGGGTTCAACGATAAAGGAGTGTCTTGAGGATGCATATCACGCTGATCTACGCAGGCCTCTTGGGGCTCCTGTTCCTGCTGCTCTCGTTCTGGGTGGTCAAGCGCCGTGCCCAGTTCAAGGTGATGATAGGGGAAGGGGAGGCGCCCGAGATGCTCTCCGCCATCCGTGCCCACGGCAACTTCGCCGAGTACGTGCCGCTCACCCTGCTGCTGATGGCCCTGTGCGAACTGGCCGGGGTGGGGGCGCTCTGGCTGCACCTGGGTGGGTTGCTGCTGCTGGTGGGGCGCATCCTGCACGCCATCGGCATCCAGATCCCAAAGGCGCCGAACAAGCCACGGCTCTTCGGCACCCTGTTCTTCTGGCTGGCCCTGGGACTCTTCTCGGTGCTGGCGCTGGTGCAGGGGCTGTCATTCGGCTGAGGCCGGGGGCCACTTGAGTGCGAAAAACCACCTCACCGCGAGGTGGTTTTTTGATGGGGAAAGATCAAACGTTTTCCTCGCAAACCCTTGCCTATACTGACCTCAAAATTTAATCGGGCGACTTTTCGGCGGGGTGGATTGTGTTAAAATCCCGCCCCTCTTTCCCCCAGAGCACAGAAGATTGCCATGAAATTTCCCGGTCAGCGCAAGTCCAAACACTACTTCCCGGTCGACAGGCGTGATCCCCTGATCCCGCAAAATCCACAGCTCACCGAACTGGGCAAGGCCTATGTGGTGGGCATAGATCAGACTCTGGTGGATATCGAAGCCCATGTGGACGAGGACTTTCTGAACCGGTACGGCCTGAGCAAGGGCCACTCCATGCTCATCTCCGACGACGTGGCCGAGCGGGTCTATGAAGAGCTCAAGGCCAACAACATGGTGGTGAGCGAATTTGCCGGCGGCACCATCGGCAACACCATGCACAACTACTCTGTGCTGGCGGACTCCCACTCCATCCTGCTCGGGGTTATGAGCCAGGACATCCGCATCGGCAGCTACGCCTACCGCTATCTGTGCAACACCTCCTCCCGGGTCAACCTCGACTACCTGCAGCCGGTGGACGGCCCGGTCGGTCGCTGCTTCACCTTCATCACCGAAGGGGGCGAGCGCAGCTTCGGCATCAACGCCGGCAAGATGGACCACCTGGACGTGGCGCACATCCCGGAGGCCATCATCAAGGACTCCTCCGCCCTGGTGATCACCGCCTACCTGGTGCGCGGTGCCGACGGCACCCCCATGAAGGAGGCCGCCATGGCTGCGGTCCGTTATGCCCGCGAGGCCGGTGTGCCCGTGGTGCTGACCCTGGGCACCCGTTTCGTCATCGACGAGAACCCCCAGTGGTGGCGTGACTTCATCAGCGAGAACGTGACCGTGCTCGCCATGAACGAGGACGAAGCCGAGGCCCTGACCGGGATCAAAGACCCGCTCGGCGCCGCCGACAAGGCGCTGGACTGGGCCGACATGGTGCTCTGCACCGCCGGTCCCATCGGCCTCTACATGGCGAGCTACACCGACGAGGATTACAAGCGCGAGACCACCCATACCCTGCTGCCCGGCGTCATCCCCGAGTTCAATATGTATGAGTTCAGCCGTCCCATGGCCCGCGAGAAGTGCCGCAAGCCGGCGCGGATCTACTCCCATATCTCCCCCTACATGGGCGGCCCGGAGAAGATCAAGAACACCAATGGCGCCGGGGATGGCGCCCTGTCCGCCGTGCTGCACGACATGGTGGCCAACGCCTATCACCGCATGAATGTGCCGAACTCCGCCAAGCACCTCTCCGAGTTCCTCACCTACTCCTCCCTGGCCCAGGTGTGCAAGTACGCCAACCGGGTGAGCTACGAGGTGCTGGCCCAGAGCAGCCCGCGTCTCTCCCGCGGCCTGCCGGAGAAGGAAGACAGCCTGGAAGAGGTGTACTGGGAGCGGTGATCCCGTCATCCGGTCGACAACAAGAAAGGGTGCCCAGTGGCACCCTTTCTTGTTTTTGGGGCTGGATCATGTTTTTGGCACTGCTTTTGCTGACATCGTGGACAGGGCGCGCCGTGGCGGCATACCTTGTGTTAAGGATATGTAGCTGCTGCGGGGCTGGGGTATGTTGAGACAATGGAGTATCGGTCGGCGCCTGTCGCTGGTGACCCTGATGGTGCTGGCGCTGCTGGGACTGCTGCTGTTCTTCTGCCTGCAGATCTATCATCAGGGGCTGATGGGGGAGAAGAGCCGCCAGACCCGGGCCCAGGTGGACACCGCCTACAGCCTGGTGGCGGGGCTGGAGGCCAGGGTGCGCAAGGGAGAGCTGGGGGAGGCGAGCGCCAAGGCCGAGGCCCTCGCGCTGATCAAGGGGCTGCGCTATGGCGCCGATGACTACTTCTGGATCAACGACAGCCACCCCACCATGGTGATGCACCCCATGAAACCCGAGCTGGACGGCAAGGATCTCTCCGGGGTGGAGGACAAACAGGGGCTCAGGCTGTTCGTCGCCTTCGCCGATCTGGCGCGGGCGCAGGGGGCCGGGGAGGTGGCCTACTACTGGCCCAAGCCCGGCGTGGAGGAGCCGGTGCGCAAGATCTCCTACATCAAGCGCTTCGCCCCCTGGGACTGGATCATCGGCACCGGCGTCTACGTGGACGACGTCGAAGCCCAATATCAGGAGGTGCTGCGGACCCTGCTCGGGGTCGGCCTGGTGCTGGCCATCCTGCTGTTTGCCGTGGTCGGGCTCATAGTGCGCAGCATAGTGGTGCCCCTCTCCCAGTCGGTATCGGCCCTCGGCAACATCGCCAGGGGGGAGGGGGATCTGCGTTTTCGGCTGCCGGAGTCGGGCCGGGACGAGCTGAGCCAGCTCTCGGTCAACTTCAACCTCTTCGCCGGCCAGATGGCGCAGCTGGTGGGGCGCAGCCAGCAGATCACGGCCCAGAACCGGGAGCAGGCGCACCAGCTGGCCCAGATCGTCGATCGGACAGGCGCCATCGTCACCGGCCAGGAGCAGGACACCCTGCGGGTGGCCAGCGCCATGGAGCAGATGACGGTGAGCAGCCGGGAAGTGGGCCAGCACGCGGCCCAGGCCGCCGAGGCGGCGGACTCCGCGCTCAACCTCGCCCGGCACGGGCGCCAGGTGGTGGCCCAGACCCGGGAGACCATCAGCCAGCTGGCGGACGAGATGGTGGAGACGGTGCAGGCGGTGAGCCGGCTCGAGCAGGAGACCCAGCAGATTGGCTCGGTGCTCGACGTGATCCGGGGAGTGGCGGAGCAGACCAACCTGCTGGCCCTCAACGCCGCCATCGAGGCGGCCCGGGCCGGGGAGCAGGGGCGCGGCTTTGCGGTGGTGGCCGACGAGGTGCGCACCCTGGCGACCCGCACCCACAGCTCCACCGACGAGATCCGGCAGATGATCCAGCGGCTGCAGGAGGGGGCGGGCCGGGTGGTCAGCGGCATCACCCAGTTGCAGCAACTCTCCCGCTCGACCGCGGACAGGGCCGGTGACGCCGACGGCGCCATTCATGCCATCGATGGATCCGTGCACACCATCAATGCGATGAATAGCCAGATCGCCACCGCCGCCGCCGAGCAGAGCCGGGCGGCCGAGGAGATCAACCAGCGGCTGGTGGCCATCACCGAGCTGGCGGCAGATGCCCTGGCCCAGAACCGGTTGACCGAGCAGGCGGCAAGCCAGCTGGCGCTCTCCTGCGATGAGTTGGGGGCCCTGGTCGCCCAATATCGTACCTGATGGCGCTTATCCCCGCCTTTTTGGGGATAAGGCTTGAGTCTGGGGGGCTTTTGGGACACCATCAGCCCCATTATTGGCCAGCGTTGGCCGACCGCCTGCAAGAGAGAGACCCCCATGAGCAAACTAACTGACAATCTTGACGCCAATTTCCAGCTGTTCATCGAAGAAGTCCGCGAGTCGGGTCAGGTGTGGGGTCTGCGTTACGGTGAAGACTGGGTGGTGTGCCGCTCCGCCGAGTTCGAAGATGCCGACGTCATGCCGCTCTGGTCTGCCGAGGGCGATGCCCGTCTGCACTGCGTGGACGAGTGGGCGGACTACGAGCCGGAAGTGATCGAGCTGGAAGAGTTCCTCGACATCTGGGTCAACGATCTGGACGAAGACGATGTGCTGGTCGGTCCGAACTGGAACGCCGATCTGGAAGGCCAGGAGCTCGAGCCCATCGAGCTGGCCAAGGCGCTGGTTGAGCTGGACGCCTGAACCGTGCTGCACTGATGGCCCCGACGCGGGCCATCGCCGAGACCAGAACCGACGGCTGCGAGGCCGTCGGTTTTTTTATGGCCGGCAGGGCGCCACGCTGGGCAGGCGATTTGGCTTTGCACCCGTCGCCGAGATGGGTCATCATCAACCCTTTGCCGATCGGGAGGTGCCATGTTTGTCTTTGACGTGACCACAGCGGCGGGCGCGCGGGCCCGGATCCGGGTGCAGGCGCTGGACTGGGGCCAGAGCGGTCCCGTGACCTTCCAGTGCGACAGCGACGCCCTGGCCCTGGTGCTGCTGACCGGCTGCCGCTGCGATGCGGTGGGCTATTTCGATCTGCTGGCCGGTTGCAAGCCGCTCTATGTGGAGCAGTGGCTCGCCTACCTGCAGGAGAGCGGCCATCTCGACAAGCAGAGCTGCCAGCTGGAGAGCCCGTCCCAGGAGGACTATCTGGCCCGGGCCGGGCTGGATGACGAAGAGCTCAATGCTCTGCTGGGACAGGTCTACAAGGTGGCCGGCTTCAATCGCCTGCAGATCAACCGTTACCTCAAGAACCGCCACAACCCGACCATGCTGGCGACCCGTTACGATCAGAAGGAGCTGGAGCGCTATCGCCAGCTCAATGACATCATTCTGACCTTGCTGAAGTTGAAACGTCCCCAGTGAAGATCCCCGGATGGGGAATGTCGGGCCTCAGCTCCTGGGGCCGTGCGATCAGATACCCCTGCAATCCGTCCACATACATGCCTTGCAACAACTGCTTCTGACCGAGCTCCTCCACCCCTTCCGCTATCACCAGACAGCCCATGCGATGGGAGACGTCGACTATCATCCGCACGAACTGCTGGTTGGCGATGTCCCGCTCCAGGGTGCCAAGCAGCAGCGGATCCAGCTTCACATAGTCCGGCCTCAGCTCATGAAGCAGGGTGAAGGAGTCCATCCCCTTGCCGAAGTTGCGAATGGTGGAGCGACTGCCATGGCGCCTGAGCAGTTCAAACAGCCGCTTTCCACCGACCATGTTGTGTTTCAGGTGCTCTTCATCCAGGGCGAAGACCAGATTGGCGCTGATGTTCGCATCCTTTTGCAGCTGGTGATCAAACCAGATCAAAAAGGCGCTGTTCTGCAACAGGCAGATGGAGAGGTTGATCCCCCAGCGGTGGGGCTGCTGGTCGAAGGCGCGATACTGGCGCATGACATGGGTGATCAGCATCTGCTCCAGCCGCATCAGCATTTCCAGTCGCTGCGCCATGGCAAAGAGCGTGTCTGTGGGGAGCTGTATGCCCTCTCGATTGCTGAAGCGGGCAGAGATGTCCTGGTAGGGCACCATGTCCCGATTGAACGACTGCACCGGCTGGCTGTAGAGCGTGATGCAATCCGGCTGCGACAGCAGATCCTCCAGCACTCTCTTCCAGTGCTGCTGGCCATGGAGGTTGCTGGAGTGATCATGCTGCTGGATGGCCCAGCCGTTGATGGTTTCAGTCTGGGCCCGTGCCAGGGCGAGATCGGCGCGGGCCAGGATAGCCTCGATATTCTGCGCGCGGGAGAGCTGGGTCAGCCCTGTGTAGGCCACGTTTTCCAGCTCCCGCTCCCGATGATAGTGATCGAAGGCCCGCTTGAACTCCTGTCCCAGCAAATGGGGCGGAATGTTGATGTCAGAGGGGAGCAGCACCGCAAAATCAGAGCCCGAGATGCGATAGACCTGGTGCCCGGGAAAGCGGTTGACCACCAGATTGATGAGGTTGGAAATATCCCGGATGTAGGCATCCCCGGACTGGAAGCCGCGCTGGGCGTTGAGGCGGGCAAGCTCGGTGGCGCGGATCAGCACCAGGATGGCGGTCTGGGTCGTCTCCTGCAGCAGCAGCTCGGTGAGATCGCGCCTGAACGCATGGCGGTTGCGCAGGCCCGTCATCTCGTCCTGGGTCGCCTGCTGCTGCAGCTCGCTTATCTGGCGATGTGCATCGAGTTCGGCTTCACTGAAGGAGGCAAGCAGCTGGCGTAGCGCCGTTTGTGCCTGCGGACTCTCCAGCATGGCGGGATCCCGTTGTTGCAGCGCCAGCAGCCAGCGCTGCTCCTGCCTCTCCCGCTCCCCCTTGCGCACGCTGTGGGTGAGAAAGAGCAGCAGGGCAAAACCGATGAGGGTGGTCATCAGGACCAGCAGCAGGGTGAGGGGGGAGGCCGGAGGCGCAAGCCAGAGCCCCTGCAGCAACAGCATGGGAATGCAGACCAGGGCGCTGACCAGCAGCAGATTTCCCTCGTGTTTATTCAACATCGTTTCATCCTTGATGATGCTCGTGATGTAGAAATTCTAACCAAGCCGCCGGCACAACGCTTGAGTACTCACGCAACTCCATGAAAAGGGCCGTCGGAAAGCGACTAAATGTGAGTGAAAACACTTTCACAGTTCGCAAAAAAAGCGAAGATGGGTTGAAAACAGCCCCAACAGAGCAGAGGTAGATATGTTGCTAGAACCCGTAGACACAGCCAAAGCACGGCAACTATTGAATCAGAGTATGGCCTTGGTGCTCGCAGGGGGACGCGGTAGTCGCCTGAAGCAGTTGACCGACAATCGCGCCAAGCCTGCCGTCCATTTCGGCGGCAAGTTCCGCATCATCGATTTCGTGCTTTCCAACTGCATCAACTCCGGCATTCGCCGGGTGGGTGTGGTCACCCAGTACAAGTCCCACAGCCTGCTGCGCCACCTGCAATCCGGCTGGTCCTTCCTGCGCTATCAGATGAACGAGTTCATCGATCTGCTGCCCGCCCAGCAGCGGGTGGACGAGGTGCACTGGTATCGCGGCACCGCCGATGCCATCTACCAGAACGTCGATATCATTCGTGACTACGGCCCCAAATACATAGTGGTGCTGGCGGGGGATCACATCTACAAGATGGACTACGCCGCCATGCTGCTGGATCACGTGCGCCTCGGCGCCAAGGTGACGGTGGCCTGCATCGAGGTGCCGCGCGCGGAGGCGTCCGCCTTCGGGGTCATGGACATCGACGAGCAGCGCAAGATCCGCGCCTTCGTGGAGAAGCCGGCCAACCCGCCCGCCATGCCGGGCAATGACCAGGTCTCCCTGGCCTCCATGGGGATCTACATCTTCGATGCGGAATACCTCTATCAGCTGCTGGAGGAGGACATCCACAACCAGGAGTCCAAGCACGACTTCGGCATGGACGTGATCCCGCGCATCGTGGGAGAGGGCAAGGCCTTTGCACACCCCTTCACCATCTCCTGCGTCGGGGCCAAGGAGGGACAAAAGCCCTACTGGCGCGACGTGGGAACCCTGGACTCCTTCTGGGAGGCGAACATGGATCTCGCCTCCGTGGTGCCCGAGCTCGACATCTATGACGAGAACTGGCCCATCTGGACCAGCCAGAACATGTCGCCCCCCGCCAAGTTCGTGCAGGACAGAAACGGTCAGCACGGCATGACCATCAACTCCATGTTCGCGGGCGGCTCCATCGTCAGCGGCTCCTTCGTGCTGAACTCGGTGCTCTTCACCAATGTGCGGGTGCACTCCTTCTGCACCCTGGATCAGGCGGTGATCTTCCCCGGGGTCGAAGTGGGGGCGGGCTGCCGCCTGCGCCGGGTGGTGGTGGACAAGGGCTGCAAGCTGCCCGATGGCCTGGTGGTGGGGGAGAACGCGGACGAGGATGCCCGTCGCTTCTACCGCTCCGAGCAGGGCATAGTGCTGGTGACCAAGGAGATGCTGGCCAAGCTCGCCTGATGAGATCGAGACCAACAAAAAGGGAGCCGTATAGGCTCCCTTTTTCATGCGGTCATCGCCGACTTATTCGCTGACGATGGCCTTGCCGGCCATCACCATGGCGGTGCCGTGCTTGCCACCGGCGGCGGTCACCTGGGGCACGCCGTCTTCGTCGGTGTCACCACCGGCGCCGTCGATGACGTTCTCGCCGGAGTCGCCGACCCACTCGGCCATCTGCATGCCGCCGTTGACGGTGCCACGGAACCAGCTGACGTACTGCTGGGTCAGCTTGGCCAGCTCCAGCTCGGGGGCCTTCTCGGCCCCTTCGTTGCGCAGGTTCAGCATGGCGGAGCGCAGGGCGCCGGAGATGGCGGCCTGGGTCCAGGGGGTGTATTCACCCTGCTTGCCCGCCAGCCAGGTGCCCGCCTTGGCATTGAAGTAGGCCTTGTCGGTGGCGATGAAGAGATCCCGTGCGGCAGTGCGGTACTTGGCATCCGAGGTGGCCAGGAAGGCGGCGGTCAGGCCACGGATGGCGGCAAATTGCGCCTCCATGGATTGACCGGCGTCCAGCGCCCCGCCCAGGGTCAGGCCGTCGTGGACCAGGCCGTTCTTGCCCACCAGCTTGCCGAGGATGAAGTCAGCCTGCTTGCGTACCAGCTCGAGTGCCTGTTGACCCTGCCGGGTCTTGAGGTTCAGCTCGCCGTTGTCACCGGCGGCGTAGCCGACCGGCAGGGCATCCTGGGCGCGCTGGAAGATCTGCAGGGCGACCAGGGCGTAGGCGGCGTCGAAGGTGGTGACGTGAGTGCCCTGCTTGCCACCTTGCCAGCTGTCCACCAGGGTACCGGCCTTGGGCTCGAAGTGCAGGGCGGCCAGGTTCTTGAAGGTCAGGTTGGAGAGATTCAGCGCCAGGGAGAAGGCATCGCTGCCCGCCACCGCCTTGCCCAGATCATTGGCCTTGTTGGCGGCCGGGGCCGCGGCAAACGGGGCGCCGTCAAACACGGCGTGGAAGGCCGGGTTCTGGTTGGTGTTGGCCGTGCGCTGATCGCTGAAGGCGTAGAACTCGGAGAGCGGCCACAGCAGCATCCAGGCGTCGCGCAGCTGGGCGGAGCCGTCCACCACCTCCAGCTTGCCGATGGCGCCGACCTCATTCTTGCTGGTCTCGGTCACTTTCACCTGATGGGGGAAGTAGACGACCCCCTTGGCCGGATCGTACTGGGGGCTGATCTTGGCGCCGAGCTGCTTGCCGTCGAAGCCGAGCTGGTTCTGCATGATGGCCAGCTTGTCGATGGACTGCTCGGTCAGCATCATGCCGTTGAAGCCGTCGGCGGCAGAGACGCCAAGCTTGTGCTTGCCATCCTGATCCATGGTGGCGGACGCGGCTTCCACCTCTTCATCGCTCTCGGCCACGTGCATGCCGCCGAGGAAGTCCTGGGACCACATCACTTCCTTGAGCAGTATGCCGCCCACGGCCGCCGGCACCAGCAGGTTGTCACTGCCGCTCCAGCGCAGGGTGGCGTAGTCGCGGAAGTAGGCCGGCAGCTGGGTCTTGACCGCTTTTTCCGTGCCCTTGGCGGTCTTGATGGTGAGCTGATCGCCGTTGACCGGGGCGGCGTTCACCGCCTGGGCGAACTCCGGATTGGCGGAGGCGTAGGGCAGGGAGAGGGGATACATGCCCTGGGGCACTTCATCGGCCGGGAAGCCGACGGCGTCGGCCATGGCCAGCACCCGCTTGCCAAGGTCGGCCAGGGTGCCGCCACGGGCCAGGTTCTGCGGCCCGTTCACCAGGTGCGGGCCCATGCCGGACTGGTAGTTGAGGGCGTACATCGCCTCTTCGGAATACTCGTAGGATTCGATGCCGGCGGCGAAGTCGAAGGGGGTCGGCTCATCGGCGCGGTTGGCGTCCAGCACGTCCAGATCCAGCCCCAGGGCCTCGGCCAGCGGCTCGCCGGAGAGTTCGAATTCAGTATAGGCCAGCATGCTGGCGGCGGTGTTGAAGGTCTTGTCTTCCACCTTGACGGCAGCGTGCGCGGCGCTGCTGAGCAGTGCACAGGCGATCGCCTGCACCAGTACGGTCTTTCTCATGTCCTTTTCACCCATATGTTTGATTTTATTATGACGCTTCTCATGAATCTAAATGAGAATGGTGTGCATTATGAGGCAAGGGAGGGAACTTTAGAAGCGAAAAACCGCGCCCCGGGTCCCGGGAATAGGGGGGCGCGGCGGCAGGGGTTAGGTAGGGGTTACATCAGCTTGAAGGGGATCACCAGGCGACCCGGCTCCACCTTGAGGGCCTCGACCTTCTCCTTGATACGCGCCTCGTTCTTGCGGCTGCCATCGAGCCGATAGACGGGGGTCTGGGAGAGGAAGAGGGAGAGGGACTGGTTGAAAGTGGGCAGCAGCGGGGTGAGGGCGGCGCCCACGTCGGCCGGCTCTGTCTTGACCGAGATGAGTTCGAGGTCACGCAGGTAGATGGCGCCCTGCTCCGCCACATAGTCCGGACGTGCGCTGAGGGAGAGGCGGATCTTCATCTGCTGGCTGCCAAGGGGGCTCGCCACCTGCAGATCGCCGGCGGCATCCAGCTCGACCCTGTCGGTCTGGTTGCGACCGATGCGACTCTCCATGTCGTCCAGGCGGATCTTGCTCGACATGATGCCGGGGATCCCCAGCTGTTTCTCGAAGGCGACTCGCTCCTTGAGGTACTGGTTGATCTCGCCCTCGCTGACGCTGTACTGGGTGAGGGAGCAGGCCGCCAGCAGCAGGGCGAAGGGGAGCAGAAGCAGGTGCTTTAACATGGGAAGGTTCCATCAAATGGGTGGCAACAACGGATGGCGCCATCTTAGGGGCAAAGCGGGTCGGCCGCCAGTGGAGGCTCCCTCGTCCCGTTTCTGTCGCATCCCCCATATGGGGATGGCAATTCGTGTTCATTCGAGTAGCGTTGTCATCCCCTGCGCCAGCAGGCCCGCCACGGCGCCATGGCGCCAATATCCACAGAAAAGCCCCTGTTTTATCGACTCAAAATCCCATTGACCCCGTGATTTCAAAGCGAGTATTTTACCGCCGCACAAAGTCAAACTGATAATCATTATCATTTTGAATCTTCTTTGAGGGTGTAACGTGAATACTCGAGTAATGGAAAATGGCGCACCTGCCGAGGCGAAGATGTCGCCTGATTTCTTGTTTACCTCGGGTCAGGGCACGATCAGTGCCACTGACCTGGGCCAGCCCATCACCACCCCCGCCTGTGAATGGCCTTTGCTAGAACAGCAGATTGCCGACGCGCTGGCTGCCGCCAGGGCCGCCGGCCAGGCCAATCCCTTGCTGATCGGCGCCTTCGCCTTCGACCCGGCGGAAGCCTCCTGTCTCTATGTGCCCGGCCGCTATGAGCGGGGCGATCGTCCTGTCCCGTTGGCACAGGCGGTGGCAGAGCAGGCCGCCGAGACCAACAGTGTCATCTCGGTGCAGAGCACCCCGGCGTCTGGCGAATTCCAGGCCTCGGTGAGTGCTGCGCTGGATGCGTTCGCCCAAGGCAAGCTCGCCAAGGTGGTGCTGTCACGCAAGCTCACCCTTACCCTGCATCAGCCCGCCGACCCTAAGCGGGTGCTGGCCCGTCTGATGGCCCAGAATCCCCACGCCTTCCACTTCTCCCTGCCGCTCGGCCAGGGCCGCCGCCTGCTCGGCGCCAGCCCGGAGCTGCTGCTGCGGGTCAGCGGGGGAGAGGTGTTCACCCACCCGCTGGCGGGCTCCGCCAGACGGGCGAGCGAACCGGCGCAGGACGAGGCGGTGGCCCGGGAGCTGCTGGCCTCTCGCAAGGATCAGCATGAACACAAGTTGGTGATCGACGAGATCCGCCGGGTGCTGACGCCTCACTGCCGCGAGCTGGCGATCCCCTCCCACCCTTCCCTGATGAGCACGGACACCCTCTGGCATCTGGGCACCCCCATAGCGGGACAGCTGCACGGCAGCGATGCTTCGGTGTTGTCGCTTGCCTGCCAGCTCCATCCTACCCCGGCCCTGTGCGGTTATCCCACGGATCTGGCTCGCGAGTTCATCCGCGAGCAGGAACCTTTCCGGCGTGCCCTGTTCAGCGGCATCGTCGGCTGGTGCGACAGCCAGGGCAACGGCGAGTGGGCCGTGGTGATCCGCTGCGGCGTGCTCGATGGCCACCAGGTGGAGCTGTTCGCCGGCGCTGGAATCGTCGCGGGCTCGGATCCCGCCATGGAGTGGGCCGAGACCGGCACCAAGCTGGGCACCATGCTCAAGGCCCTGGGCCTGAGTCCGGAGGTGGCGCAATGAGCCAACGTCAATACCTGGGCTGGCCGAGCGGGCAGCCGAATCTGAAAGCCCTGGGCCTGAGTCCGGAGGTGGCGCAATGAGCCAACGTCAATACCTGGGCTGGCCGAGCGGGCAGCCGAATCTGAACGCCCTGGGCCTGAGTCCGGAGGTGACGCCATGACTCGGTCTAACCGCTTCCTGCCCTATACCCGCTGGCCCGACGCGTTGGCGGAGCTGTACCGCGCCAAGGGCTATTGGCGCGGTGAGCCCCTGACCGCCATGCTGGCGTGTCAGTGCGAGCTGGCCCCCGATGCCGAGGCCATCCTCTGCGGCGAGCGTCGCTTCAGCTATGGCGAGCTGGACGCCGCCTCGAGCCGGCTGGCCGCAAATCTGGTCCGCCACGGCCTGGGAGTGGGAGATACCGCCCTGGTGCAGCTCCCCAACGTGGCCGAGTTCTATCTGGTGTTCTTCGCCCTGCTCAAGGCCGGCATAGCGCCGGTCAATGCGCTCTTTAGTCACAACCGGCTGGAGCTGGTGTCTTACGCAGAGCAGATTAAACCCCGCCTCTTTGTCGGTTCGCTGGCCCATCCGCTGTTTGCGACCAAGGGTCGCGAGAGCGAGCTGCTGGCAACCATAGGCGCAGAGCTGGTGTTGCTGGATGGTGACGCGGGAGAGCTGAGCCTGGCCCATTGGCTAGGGGAACTGGATACCGATGGCGCAGCATCTCCCGCCTTTGGCCCGACTCCGGCGGACGAGGTGGCCTTCTTCCAGCTCTCCGGCGGCAGCACAGGCACCCCCAAACTCATCCCCCGCACCCACGACGACTACCTCTACAGCGTGCGCCGCAGCAATGAAATCTGTGAATTGGGGCCCCACACCCGCTATCTGTGCGCCCTGCCGGCACCCCACAACTTCCCCCTGAGCTCCCCGGGTGCCCTGGGGGTATTCGAGGCGGGCGGCACCGTGGTGCTGGCGCCGGATCCCAGCCCCATCAGCTGTTTCCCGCTGATCACCCGCCACCGGGTCAACCTCACCTCGCTGGTGCCGCCGGCGGTCTCCCTCTGGCTGCAGGCTGCCGAAGCGGACTCCGCTGCGCGCACTCAGCTCGAGAGCCTCGACTTGCTGCAAGTGGGCGGCGCCAAGCTGGGGGAGGCGGTGGCCAGCAAGATAGGGCCGCTGCTCGGCTGTAGGCTGCAGCAGGTGTTCGGCATGGCGGAGGGCTTGGTCAACTACACCCGGCTGGACGACCCGGACGAGAAGGTCATTCACACCCAGGGTCGCCCCATGAGCCCGGACGACGAGGTGCGCATCCTCGATGAGGCGGGCAACCCGGTCGCCCTCGGCCAGCCTGGCGCCCTGCACACCCGCGGCCCCTATACCTTCCGCGGTTACTTCCAGAGCCCGGCCCACAACGCCCGGGTGTTCGATGCCGAGGGCTTCTACTGCTCCGGCGATCTGGTGGTCCAGGATGCCGATGGTTACCTCACCGTGGTTGGGCGACAGAAGGATCAGATCAACAGAGGCGGCGAGAAGATCGCGGCGGAAGAGGTGGAAAACCAGTTGCTGCACCACCCGGCCATCACCCATGCGGCCTTGGTCTCCATGCCCGACAGCGCCATGGGGGAGAAGAGCTGCGCCTTTATCGTCACCACAGAGCCGGGTCTCAAGGCGCTGGCCTTGCGCAAGTTTCTGCGCGAGCGCGGGGTGGCGGACTTTAAGCTGCCCGACCGTTTCGAAACCCTGGATGCCCTGCCCATGACGGCGGTGGGCAAGATTGACAAGCAGGGGCTGCGGGCGCGCATTGCGCACCTCATCGCCGCCGGCAATCCCCTGACAACAGCATAAAACTAACAAGGAATCATGACGTTATGGCTATCCCAACCCTGAACAACTACGCCATGCCCAGCCAGTGGAAGGCCAACAAGGTCAACTGGTCTCTGGATCCCAAGCGCGCCGCCCTGCTGATCCACGACATGCAGGAGTACTTCACCGCCTTCTACGGCGAGAACAGCCCGCTGATCGCGGCCCTGACCGAGCGCCTGGCCGCCGTGCGCAAGCAGTGCAAGGCCCTCGGCATTCCGGTCTTCTACACCGCCCAGCCCAAGGATCAATCCCCTGAAGATCGCGCCCTGCTCAACGACATGTGGGGCCCGGGTCTCAACAAACGGCCCGAGCAGCAGCAGGTGGTGGCCGCGCTGCGCCCGGAGCGTGACGACACCGTGCTGGTCAAGTGGCGCTACAGCGCCTTCCAGCGCTCCGAGCTCGAGCAGATGCTCAAAGCGCTGGGGCGGGATCAGCTGATCATCGGCGGCATCTACGGCCATATCGGTTGCATGATGACCGCCTGCGACGCCTTCATGCGCGACATCCAGCCCTTCTTCCTGGCGGACGGGGTGGCGGACTTCTCCCTGGCCGACCACCAGATGGCGCTCGACTACGTGGCGACCCGCTGCGGCAAGGTGATCCCCTGCGAGGAGGTGCTGGCGCTCGCTCCGGCTTCCGTTTCTGCCGCCCAAACCAATCCGTTACTGACGTACGAGGGGCTCAAGGCACGGCTGCTGAGTCATATCGACGAGGAGGAAGGGGAGTTTGACCCCGACGAGAACCTCATCGACTACGGTCTGGATTCGGTGCGGATCATGGCCCTGCTCACCGAGTGGCGCGCCGCCGGGGTGGAGCTCGGCTTCGTGGACTTGGCCAAGCTGCCGACCCTCAACGGCTGGTGGCGCCTCATCGAGGCCAAACTGGCAGCCCAGGCCCTGGAGGTGACTCCATGAGCCGCTTCCCCTTGACCATACCCCAGCAGGGGCTCTGGTCCGGTCATCTGCTGAACGACGACAAGGCGATGTTCAACACCGCCGAGTGCATCGCCTTCGACGGCAAGGTCGAGGCGGCCGTGCTGGTGGCCGCCCTTGCCAGGGCGGTGGGGGAGTGCGAGGCGCTCAAGGGCCATTTCGAGCAAGACGGCGAGACGGTCTGCTTCGTCCCGGCCGAGCTGCCCCTAGCCTATGAAGAGGTCTCCCTCGAGCGCGATGACGAGACGCTGGCCCGCGCCTGGGCCTGGGCCGATCTGCGCCGCCCGTTCGAGCTGACCCAAGAGGCGCCCTGCCGCTTCGCCCTGCTGCGCGGCCCTGGCCGCGATTATCTCTACAGCTGCGTGCACCACATCGCCCTCGACGGCTTTGGCACCACCCTGCTGTTCCAGCGCATCGCCGAGCTGTATGCAGAGGTGCTGGCCGGTGAGATGGACTCCCCATCTCCCTTCGGCTCGTTGGCTGAGGTGCTGGCGGAAGAGGCGAGCCGCGAGCAGAGCGGCAAGAACGCCGCCACCCGCACCTTCTGGCAGGATCAGTTGCAAGACTGGCCCGAGGTGAAGTCCTTTGGCGAGACCCGCGCCCCCATCGCGGCCGAATTTATCCGCGAGAGCCGCCCACTGCCGGCGGCGCTCTGGCAATCCCTGACCGGCTTTGCCGACGAGCACAAGCTGGGCTGGCCCGATCTGCTGCTGGCCGGCCTCTCTGCCCAGCTCTCTTTGGCAAGCGGCCAGCGCCAGACCCTGCTCGGCCTGATGATGATGAACCGCATCGGCTCGGCGTCCCTGACCGTGCCCTGCATGCAGATGAACATTACCCCCCTTGCTCTGGAGCTCGAAGAGGGGTTGGATCTGGAGGGAGCCGCCAGCGCCGTGGCCAAGGCCAAGCGTGGCGTGCGCAAGCACCAGCACTACCGCTACGAGCTGCTGCGCCGCGACCTCGGTCTGGTGGGGGGCGAGAAGCGCTTGTTCGGCCCCCTGGTCAACATCATGCCGTTCGATCACGCCCGTCGCTTCGGGCCGCTCGAAGCCCATATTCTTAACATCAGCGCCGGCCCGGTGGAGGATCTCACCATCGAGGTGCAGGTCGGCGTCGATGGCCAGCCACGCCTGGATCTGGATGCCAACCCCGGCTGCTACCGGCAGGCGGATCTGGCAGCCATCGCCGATACCCTGTTTGCCCTGCTGGGCCGCTGGCTGGCCGAGCCCGCCCAGACCCTGGGTGCGCTCAAGGCCGACTGGCTGGCGGAGCAGCGAGCCAGCGCCCTGATCGCCGGCCCCACCCACGAGGCTATCCAGGTGCGCCCGGTGCTGGAGGCGCTCTGCCACTTCGCCGCCCAGACCCCAGACAAGATAGCGCTGGAGCAGGGAGAGACCCGCTTCAGCTACGAGGCGCTGCTGGCCCGATCCGAACAGATGGCGGCCGCTCTGCAGGCCGAAGGCGTCGCCCCCGGCGACAAGGTGGGGGTCATGCTGGCCCGCACCCCCCAGGCCATCTTCGCCCAGCTGGCGGTGCTCTTGGCGGGCGCCGTCTACGTGCCACTCGACCCCGAGCAGCCCCTGGAGCGTCAGGGCCATATCCTGCGGCTGGGGGAGGTCAAGACCCTGATCACCCAGGCCGAGTACCGTCACAAGCTGGCCAGCCTGTTCGAGGGACGCACCCTCCTGGCGGGGGATCTGGTGAGCGATAACCGCTTGAACCAGCCGGCTGCCGGCCGCGCCGTCGCCTACCTGATGTTCACCTCGGGCTCCACCGGTCTGCCCAAGGGGGTGGCGGTCAGCCACGGCGCGCTGGATCACTTCGCCGCCGCCGCCCGCTGCCGCTACCACCTGGGCGAGGGGGCGCGGATGCTGCAATTCGCCCCCTTCAACTTCGACGCCAGCATCGAGGAGGTGTTCGCCACCTTGAGCGCCGGCGCCACCCTGGTGCTGCGCACCGACGCCCTGCTCGAATCCATGCCCGCCTTTGCGGCCGGGGTGGAGCAGATGGGGATCACCCACCTCGACCTGCCCACCGCGTTCTGGAACGAGTGGGTGGTGGCGCTGACGGCGGGTCAGGCCCAGATACCTTCCGGGTTGGCCACCGTTATCATCGGCGGCGAGGCGGTCTACCCCGAGCAGCTGGCCCAGTGGCAGCGCCAGGGCCGCGCCGATGTGCGCCTCTTCAACACCTACGGCCCCACCGAAACGACCGTGGTGGTGACCACCCAGGAGCTGCAGCAGGAAGATCCGAGCCAGGCCCAGCTACCCATCGGCCTGCCGCTCCCCGGCATGCAGGCGCTCATCCTGGGGGCGGGGGAACAACCTGCCGAGGAAGGCGAACTGGTGCTGCTCGGCCCGCAGCTGGCCAACGGCTATGTGGGCAGCGCGCAGAGCGCGAATGTGCAGAGTGCGCAGGGCGGTTTCGGCGCCCTGCGGATCGGTGAGGAGGATGTACCCGTCTATCGCACCGGCGATCGGGTGCGCTTGGTGGCTGGCCGGCTGGTCTACCTCGGCCGGCGCGACAACGAATTCAAGATAAGTGGCTATCGCATCCAGCCCGGCGAAGTGGAGGCCCAGCTGCTGGCTCTGCCCGGGGTGGACGAGGCCTGCGTGCAGGGGGTGAGCCAGGGCAGCGTGCGCCGGCTGGTGGCCTTCGTGGCGGGGCCTGAGCGCGACAGCCGGGTCATCAAGGCGCAGCTGGCCAGGGTGCTGCCTGCCGCCATGATCCCCACCGACTATCGCCACTATGACCAGCTGCCCCGCACCGGCTCCAACAAGCTGGATCGCAAGGCCTTGCTGGCCGCCTACCAGGCGGGCGGCGAAGCCCTGACCTTGGGCAGCGAGACCGAGAACCGGGTCGGCGCCATCTGGCAGCAGATCCTGGGGCTCGCCACCATGGCGCCGGCGGACAACTTCTTCGAGTTGGGGGGCCAGTCCCTGCAGACCATCCAGATCGTCAACCGGCTCGGCGCCGAGTTCGGGGTGCAGGTCAAGGTCTCCGACGTGTTCGATCACCCGCGCCTCGACGACTTCTGCCGTTTCCTCGACGGCCTGCTTTCCGAGGACGAAGAGAGCGTGGAGATGGTGTGGTGATGAGCAAGGAGCAACAAGCAATGGCCTTTGATTTCACTGGCAAGCGGGTCTGGGTGACCGGGGCCGGGCGCGGCATCGGCCGCGAGGTGGCAACGCAGTTCGTGGCGGCCGGAGCAATCGTGGTGGGGCTGGATCTGGCGTTTCCCGAAGCGGACTACCCCTATGCCACCCGGCTGCTCGATATCGGCGACTCGAAGGCGGTCAACGCCTGCTGCGCAGCGCTGCTGGCGGACGGCGGGCTCGATGTGCTGGTGAACGGGGCCGGGGTGCTGCGCCTCGGTTCTACCGAAACCTTAAGCGATGACGACTGGCACGACTGCATGACGGTCAACGCCAGCGGTGTCTTCTATCTGCTGCGGGCCCTGGTGCCCCACTTCAAGGGGCAGCAGCGCGGTGCCATCGTCACCATCGGCTCCAACGCCGCCCATGTGCCGCGCATGCAGATGGCGGCCTACTGCGCCTCCAAGGCGGCGGTCACCAGCCTGACCCAGACGGTGGGGCTGGAGCTGGCCCCCTTCGGCGTGCGTGCCAACCTGGTGTCGCCGGGCTCGACGGATACCCCCATGCTGCGCGGCATGCTGCCGGACGAGGGGGCCATGGCCCGCACCATTGCCGGGCTGCCGGAGCAGTTCAAGCTCGGCATCCCCCTGCGCAAGGTCGCTACCCCGGCGGAGATCGCCCATACCGTCCTCTTCCTGGCCTCGGATCTGGCCAGCCACATCACGCTGCAGGATCTGGTCGTCGATGGCGGCGCCACCCTGAGTGCCTGAGGCTTGAGAAACAGATGAACAATATGATTTTGCTGTTGAAACAGCTGGAGCGGCAGGGGGTCAAGCTGGCTCTGAACGAGAAAGGCCAGCTTATCTCCCAGTCGAGCAAGGAGGCGGTGACGCCAGCCATCGGCGCCACCATCAAGGCCCACAAGGATGAGCTGGTGCGCTGCCTGGCGGCCCGCGCCGCCTTCGAGGCGCCCATTGTCGCCGAGGGCGCCCTGCAGGGGCCGCTCTCGTCCTCCCAGAGCGGGCTCTGGTTTATCGAGCAGTACGAGGAGGCCTCCCACCTCTACAATATGCCGGTCTACTTTCGCGTTAAGGGAGAGCTGGACACGGCGGCGCTGGAGTTTGCCTTCGACCACCTGTTTGCCCGCCACCCCAGCATGCGCACTCGCTTCATCAAGGACGAGGCGGGCAGGGGGGCTCAGGAGATCCTGCCCCACACGCCCTTCAAGTTGCAGATTGAGGACGTGAGCGCAGAGCCCATTGTCGAGCGTGAGGCCTATGTGGCCCGCCGGGTGCGCGAGGAGATCGGGCGTCCCTTCTCCCTGACCCAGGGGGATCTCAGCCGGGTGCACCTGATCCGCCTCGGCAGCCGCGAGCACGTGCTGCTGATCACCCAGCACCACATCATCTCCGACGGCTGGTCGGTCAAGAACATGTTCGCGGATCTCAAGCGCGCCTTTCTTGCGCATCAGAACCGCGAGCCCCTGCAGCTGAGCGAGCTACCGCTCACCTACATCGACTATGCCCGCTGGTTCAACTCACCGCGCTTTCTCGATTATCACGCCGAGTTCAAGCCGTTCTGGGTCGACCGGCTCGGTGGCAGCCCCGAGGTGCACGGTCTGCCGCTCGACAAGCCGCGCCCGGCCCATCAGGACAGCGGGGGCGAGCTGGTCTTCTCCACCATCGACAACGAGTTGTGGGAGAGCTTCAAGCGCCTCTGCCAGCGCCACAGCACCTCCAACTTCATCGGCCTGCACGCCCTGTTTGCCTTGCTGATGGTGCGCCAGAGCGGCGAGAAGGAGGTGGTGATCGGCACCCCGCTCGCCTATCGTGAGCGCCACGAGATCGAGTCCCTGGTGGGCTTTTTCGTCAATACCCTGGTGCTGAGAACCCAGCTGACAGGGCGGCCCAGCTTTGTCGACTACCTGCAGCAGTGCCGGGAGGAGGATCTGGCGGCCTTCGATCACCAGCTCTACCGATTCGAGGCGCTGGCCGAGGCCATTGGCGCCGATCGCACCACCGCCATCAACCCCATCTTCCAGATCATGCTGGTTTATCAGGCCAAGGTGGACTTCAACGATCTCATCCCTGGCTGCCAGCTGGTGGAGGAGACCTCGCCTGTGCTGCCGGCCAAGACCGACATCTCGGTCAAGGTGACCGAGCTGATGGACTCCGTCAGGGTGGACTGGCTGTTTGCCACCGCATTGTTCGAGCGAGAGACCATCCAGGCTCTTGCCGATCGCCTGCTGCACCTGATGCGCGCCGTGGTGGCGGCTCCCGAGACCGACATCTGGCAGTTGCCGCTGGAGGCGGGCACCGACCAGGCAGCGCTCGCCGCACAGCTTGCCGAGCTGCCGCTGGACTACCCGAGTCGCGACACCCTGCTCTGTCATATCGAGCGGC
Source organism: Aeromonas genomosp. paramedia (assembly GCF_023093515.1). Lineage (NCBI taxonomy): Bacteria > Pseudomonadati > Pseudomonadota > Gammaproteobacteria > Aeromonadales > Aeromonadaceae > Aeromonas > Aeromonas genomosp. paramedia. The sequence goes on along the minus strand of NZ_JAAROG010000017.1, from coordinate 79,210 downwards.
GCGCCGGGAAGTCGCCGGACGCGCTGGCGGTCAGCGACGGTGCGCAATCTTTGACCTATGGCGAGCTGGAGGTGCGTGCCAACCGGCTGGCCCACTGGTTGCTGGCTTGCGGCGTCACCCCGGGCGCCGCCATCGGCATCCAGGCGAGACGCGATGTCGCCTTTGTCATCGCCCTGCTCGCCTGCTGGAAGGCGGGGGCGGCCTATGTGCCGCTCGACCCTGCCTATCCCGCCGAGCGGCTGGCCCATATCCTCACCGACGCTGGCATCAGCCTGGTACTGGGTGGCGTGCCGGATGGGCGCCTTGGCGAGGCGCTGGCGGGCACGACTGCCGCGTATCACGATCTGCACCAGCTTGCGCTGGACAAGATGCCAACCAGCACGCCTGCACTGCCTCGGGACGCCGCCATGCTGGCCCAGATCATCTACACCTCCGGCAGCACCGGCCTGCCCAAGGGGGTCATGGTGGAGCAGGGCAGCCTGGTCAACCTGATGGCGGATCACGGCGAGCGCATCGCCCTTGAGAGCGGTGGGGCCATGTTCAACTGCATGTCCCTCTCGTTTGATGCGGGCAACATGACCAGCTTGCTGCCCCTGTACTGCGGCGCGGCCCTGCACTTCGGCGAGCCGGGGGAGGGGGTGATCGGTGCCGCGATCGCGCGGGGTGCCAGCCACATGATCCTGCCCACGGCGCTGTTGGCGAATCTATTGCCCCCGGCGGATCTCGGATCGCTGCGGGCCATCGGCTTTGGCGGCGAGGCGTGCCCGAGCAGCCTGGTGGAGCGTTGGGGGGAGCGGGTGGCGCTCTACAACATGTACGGCCCGACCGAGTGCACCGTCACCGCGCTCTGCGCGCGGCTCACCCCGGGGGCGCCCATCACCATAGGTCGCCCCGTCAACAACCTGAAGGCGCTGATCCTGGACGAGGCGGGCAACCTCTGCCCGGTGGGGGTGCCCGGCGAGCTCTGCCTGGCGGGGCTGGGGCTGGCCCGCGGCTATCTCAATCTGCCAGAGCGCACCCAGGAGGCCTTTATCGAGCTGGCGCTGGCTGATCGTACCCATCGCCTCTATCGCACCGGCGATCGGGCCCTTATGCGCCGCGACGGCAACATCCAGTATCTGGGCCGGATAGACGAGCAGATCAAGCTGCGGGGCTATCGCATCGAGCCGGGTGAGATAGAGACCCGGCTTGCCGAATTGTGCCCGGCGATGCGCCAGATCAAGGTGGTGGTGCAGGAGGGTCGCCTGCTGGCGTATGCCTGTCTGCAGGCCGGGGAAAACGAGCCCGACGGCGATGCCCTGCTGCAGCGGGCCGGCGAGTGCTTGCCCGAATACATGGTGCCAGCACGCCTCTGCTGGCTGCCCGAGATGCCGCTCACCCCCAACGGCAAGCTGGACCTGCGCCGTCTGCCCGCCATCGTCTGGCAGCAGAGCAAGGGCGAGCCGCAAAACGCACTGGAGCAGACAGTGCTTGCCATCTGGCAAGGGGTGCTCAAGCAGCCCCTCGGGGTGGAGGATGACTTCTTCCGCTTAGGCGGTGACTCCATCCTCAGCATCCAGCTCACCACCCGGTTGCGGGATGCGGGGCTGCACTGCAGCGTGAAGGACGTGTTCGAAGCCAAGACGGTGCGCCGCCTCTGCCGCCAGCTCGGCCAGCAGCAGGCGGTCAGCCACAGGAGCGAGCAGGGCAGCCTGACCGGCGAGTTCCCGCTTCACCCCATTCAGCACTGGTTCTTCGAGCAGGGCTTTGCCAGGTCCGGTCACTGGAACCAGGGGGTGATACTGCGCCTGCCAGCCGGGGTGGAAGACGAGGCCCTGCGCGGCTGGCTGGATGCGTTGCGCCAGCACCACGATGCCCTGCGCCTGGCGGTGACCCCGACCGGCCAGCGCTACCTGGCCGAGCTGCCATTGCCGCCGCTGCCGACCCTGGATGCCGGCAGCCTCGATGAGGCCGGGCTGCAGGCCCGCCTGACCGAACTGCAGGGGGATCTCGATCCTGCCTGTGGCCATACCCTGGCCTGGGCCCGCCTGCGCAATTTGATGGTGGACGGGGAGACGGTGGAGGGGCTCTTCCTAGCCTTCCATCATCTGGTGATCGATGCGGTCTCCTGGCGCATTCTGGCCGAGGATCTGGCCCGGGTGAGCAGGGGCGAGCCGCTGCCCGCCAAGGGCAGCAGCTATCGCCAGTGGGGCGAGGGGCTCGCGGTCTACGCCAAACGGGAAGAGGAGCAGATGGGCTTCTGGCTGGCTCAGGGGGAGGGCAGCCAGGGTCACTTGCTGGAAGCGGCTCGTGCTGCCGATGGCCGCGCCGCCGCCAGCCTGCTGCAACTGAGTCAGGAGACCACGGCCCGCCTCATCGACACCGCCAACCAGGCCTATTTCACCCGGGTGCCAGACCTGTTGCTGGCGGCACTGACCCGCACCCTGAGCGAGCAGGGTTACGGCAACCGTCACTGCGTGATGCTGGAAGGACACGGCCGCGAGGCCATCGATGCCGAACTCGATGTGAGCCGTACCCTGGGCTGGTTCACCAGCACCTACCCGCTGGCGCTGGAGGATGCCAGGGAGTGGGATGCGCTGGTGTGCGCCACCAAGGAGCGGCTGCGCGCCGTGCCGGACAAGGGGGTGGGCTTCAACGCCCTGCGCCTGCACCATCCCCGTGGGCAGGAACTGCCCCAGGCCCTTGTCGTCTTCAACTATCTGGGGGTCAGCCATCAGGGGGAGGCCGCTCAGCCCTGGCAGCCCCTGCCCGTGGCGCCGGGGGCTCCCTCTTCGCCGGACAACCTGCCGCGGGAGCTCATCAGCCTGCACGGGGGCGTCTATGACGGCCGCCTCACCCTGCGCCAGGTGGGCGCCCTCAACCAGCAAGGGAGCGACGCCCTGATGGCGCGGCTGGCGGACAACCTGACGGCGCTGGTGGAGCACTGCTGCACCCGGGCGGCTCCGCACCACACCCCGAGCGACTTCCCGGGGCTGGGACTCTCCCAATCTGCGCTCGATAGGGTGCTGGCCGGGCGCGAGGTGGAGACCCTGCTGCCCATGACGTCGCTTCAGCAGAGCATGTTCCATCACAGGGCGCTGGTGCCCGGTGACACGGCCTATCACCTGCAGACCGAGATCGACTATCACCAGCCGCTGGACGTGGCGGTCTACCGTCAGGCCTGGCAGGGGCAGATCGCCCGCTGGCCGGCCCTTCGCAGCGAACTGGTGCTGGCGGACGGAGTCGCGCTGCAGCGCATCATGAAGCGCGCCGAGCTGCCGTTCCACTATGAGGACTTGTCCGAGGTGGAAAATGCAGAGGCACGGATCCAGGCCTATCGCCAGCAGGATCTGGCCCGCCCGATCCCGCTCGAGCAGGCACCTCTGCTGCGCCTTGCCTGCTTCAAACTGGCCCCCGATCACCACAAGGTTGTCTTCAGCGCCCATCACGGCGTGCTGGATGGCTGGAGCGGCCCGGTGTTGCTGGGGGCGCTGCATCACGGCTATCAGGCGCTGATGAATGGCCTGCTACCGCAGCGAGATCCGGACACCGCCTGGTTCGAGTTTGGCCGCCATATCGTGAGCCAGACCCGCAGCGCCGACGCCTACTGGCAGGGGCGTGGCGAGCTGCTGGCCAGGCCCAACGATCTCGCCTGCCTGTTCGGGGTGGCGCTGGATCCCCAGCTGACCCGGTGCCATACCCAGCGTCGGCCTGCGGTGTGCGGCCAGCCCCTGGCACCGGCGCTGTCGCGCCAGCTGGAGAGCCGTGCCCGCGATCTTGGCGTGACTGCGGGCCTGTTGGCCCAATATGCCTGGCATCGTTTGCTGGCATGCCGCTCGGGCGATGCCGTCACCCTGGTGGGGAACGTGACCCCGGGCCGGGACTACCCCATCGAGGGGATCACCCAGAGCGTCGGCCTCTACATCAACAGCCTGCCGCTGGCCCTGGCGTGGTGCACCGAGCTGAGCCTGGCCGAGCATATCGCCCGGCTGCAGTCGGACCTGATGGCCCTCAACGAGCACGGCACCCAGTCGCTGGCGGCGCTGACGAAAGGGCGGGCGCGTCTGTTCCAGAGCCTGTTCGTGTTCGAGAACTACCCCATGCCGGCGGCCCCTGCCGCCCCCGAGCCCCACCAGCTGGTGCCGCGCTTTGGCGCCGTGGTGGAGAAGGTGGAGCTGCCGCTCTCCCTGGTGGTCAATGCCCGTGGCGGCCAGCTCAACCTGCGCCTCGAGTTCGACGGGGATCAGATCCCCATGGCGAAGGCCGAGGCCGTGCTGGCCGACTGGATAAGAGAGCTGGAATGGCTGGCGCAGGCGAGTCTGGCGCAATCGGCCAGATCCGAGGCGCCGACTCTGACGACGCAGGTGACCGCGCCCGCCGCAGGGGCTGAGCCCTGCCCGGCTGACATCCCTGTGGCGGCCCGCTCCCTGGTGGATCTGTGGCAGCGTCATGGCGGCGTGCCAGGGGGCTGGCAGCAGAGCCTGCAGGATCTTGGGGTGGACTCGGTGCAGCAGCTCGCCCTGCTGGCGGCCCTCAATGAGGCCTTTGCCGATGGGCGGGTCCCCCTCACCCTGGGGGATCTCAAGAGATATGGCTCCCCCAGCCGGCTGTTCAACCATTGGCTGGTGCGCCAGCCCGAGGAGGTGCTATGACGATGGCGATAGGCTCAGGCAAGGGGGCGGGGGGCGGGGCCAGGGAGCACTCCCTCGGCTCTCGGCTGGCGGCTTGCCTCGCCGCCACCCCGCTGGCCCCCGCCATCCGTATGGGCGTGGGCATGAGTGTGGAAATGGCAGAGACCCGGGATGGTGCAACCGCAGGGCAGTGGCTCAGCTACGGTGCGCTCAATGGGCGGGTCGAGCACGTCGCCGCCCGCCTGCAGGGGCTGGCGGTGGGAGAGCGGGTCGGCCTCTATCTCTCCCGCAGCCCGGATCTGGTGGCCAGCCTGCTGGCCTGCCTGCGGCTCGGCCTCTGCTTCGTGCCGCTCGAACCTGACTTTCCCCTGGAGCGGCTGCAGGGGATAGCCCGCCAGGCCAGGCTCTCGGCGGTGATCTGCGATGAGGAGGCGGGGACCCCGGACTTCGGTTGCCCCCTGCGCCCCCTCAAGGGGCCGGCAGCGGCAGGGCCCGTCTCCTGGCCCCAGGTGGATGACGCCCTGGCGGCCTACATGATGTTCACCTCGGGCTCCACCGGCGAGCCCAAGGGGGTGGTCATCAGCCGCCGGGCCCTGCTCTGTTTCCTCGACGGGATCCGCGAGCGGCTAGGACTCTCCCCGAGCTGCCACTGGCTCTTTATCACCACCCCGGCCTTCGACATCTCCTTGCTGGAGATGCTGGGGCCGCTCTGGGGCGGTGGCCGGCTGACGGTGGCGGGCGGCGAGCACAACAAGGATCCCCTGGGGATGCTGGCGCTGCTGGCGGCAGATCCTTCCATCAACGTCCTGCAGGCCACTCCGGCCTGCTGGCGCATGCTGCTCAAGGCCGGCTGGCAGGGGGACGATACCCTCACCGCCCTGTGCGGCGGCGAGGCGCTGGATATGGGGCTGGCCGAGCAGCTTTGCGCTCGCACCCGGCGGTTGTGGAACTGCTACGGGCCCACCGAGGCCACCGTCTGGTCCCTGGTGAGCGAGGTGCGCTGGCCACCGGCTGGGGGGCAGATCACCATCAGCCACAGCCTGCCCGGCTATCGCCACTGGGTGCTGGACGAAGCGGGGCGGCAGGTGCAGGAAGGGGAGGTCGGTGAGCTCTGCATCGAGAGCCCGGCCCTGTGCGAGGGGTACTGGCGCAAGCCCGCCCTGACGGCGACCGCCTTCCTGCGCCTGGGGAGCCATCGCCTCTATCGCACCGGCGATAGGGTACGACTGCTTGGGGCGGACAGCTTCCTCTATCTGGGGCGGCGGGACGATCAAGTCAAGCTGCGGGGCTTTCGCATCGAACTCGGGGAGGTGGAGGCGGGGCTGCGCCGTCAACCCGGGGTGCAGGAGGCTGCGGTGCGCCTGGTGGGCGAGGGGGACGAGGCCATGCTGGTGGGCTATGTGGAGGCGAAAAGCGGGGTGACCCTCCATCGCCTGGCCCTGCGCAAGGGGCTGCAGGCCACGCTCCCTCACTACATGGTGCCGGCGCGACTTATCCTGCTGGATGCCCTGCCCAAGACCGGCAGCGGCAAGCTCGATAGAAAGGCGCTGCCCCTGCCGGAGTAGCATTGCCCGTTGCTCGCAAGCGTTGATAAACAAAGAAGCCCGCATCAAGCGGGCTTCTTGTTGGCAGTCAACCGAGATGGGGATCAGTGCGCGATGGGGGCCGCGTCCGGCTTGGTGAGCAGCTGCTCGACGTCGTCGATCACCTTGAGGGCCGCCTGGGGGCCGCCGGTGGAGGTCCAGAGCGACCCGTCCACGGCGCCGAAGCGCTTGCCCTTGATGGCGCCAAGTTGCTGGAAGGCCGGGGTCTGCTCGGCCTGCTTCATGGCATCCACCGCATCGCCGCTGGTGCTCAGGGTGCCGACCACCAGCCAGTCACCGTCCAGCAGGTTGAGGGATTCGAGGCTCAGCGCCGGGGAGTGGGGGCTCTTGTCGCCGATCTGGTGGGCAGGGCGAGCCAGCCCCATCTCGGTGACCACGCTGCTGGCGAAGGTGCCGCCATGCATGTAGCTAGGCCCCTTGGGGTTCCAGCGCACTATGCTCACCTGCTCCCCCTGGTGCTTGGCGAGCTTGCTGCGGGCCTCTGCCAGGCGGGCGTCATACCGGGCGAGGAAGGCCTTGGCCTCGGCCTCCTTGTTCATCACATTGGCGCTGCGGTTGAACACGGTCTTCCAGGGCTCGCCCCAGTTGCCGGTGACGACTGTGGGGGCTATCTCCTTGAGCAGGGCCAGGAGCTCGGGCTTGGTCTGGCCGGTGAGGATGAGGTCGGGCTCCAGATCGATGAGTTTCTCCAGATTGGGGTTGTCCAGATCCCCGACCACCTGGATCTCCTTGCCCGCCATGCCCAGCAGATAGCGGGGCAGGGTGGACTGGCCGCGGCCGTTGACTGTGCCGACCGGTTGCACCCCCAGGGTCAGGGCGCTGTCGAGATCGAGCTCGCTCAGCACCACGACCCGCCGGGGCGCATCGGGGACAGTGTGGGTCTGGCCGTTGGCATCGAGCACCTGGCGGGTGCCTGCCTGGGCCTGAAAGCCGACCAGACTGGCCAGCATGAGCGCGGCGGCCAGGGGGGAGAAGATCTTCATGGTTACATCCTTAATGGGTGAAATCGGCGGCACGCTTGGCCCATGCAGGGCGGCCCCTGTTGGTCGTGCCTGCCAGTCAGCCTAAAACCGGGGTCCAAATGGGCGGGGACATGCTATCACAGAAGCGCAAGTGAGAAACATTGTCATTTGTATTTGTGGTGTCTACCCTGGGGGTTTTGATACCATGAGGCGCCATTGCGAGGAGCCCAGATGCCCCCCTTATCCCCTCTCACCGCCTTCCTTTTGCAACGGGATCAGCTGCTGCTGCCGGGAACGCCCCCCTTGACCCTGCATCGCATCTGTTTCGATGCCGCCGCCTTTACTCCCGCCTGCTTCGCGGCCCACGACATGGCGCTGCCCGCCAGCCTGCAGCGTGCGGCCCCCAAGCGGCTGGGGGAGTTTCTGGCCGGTAGGCTGGCAGCCCGCGAGGCCCTGCGCCCCTTTGGCCTTGCGGAATGCCGCGTGGCCATCGGGAGCGCCCGGGAGCCGCTCTGGCCTGCGGGAATGGAGGGGAGCATCAGCCACAGCCAGCTGGCGGGGCAGGGGGTGGCGCTGTGCGGGGTGCGCCCCGCACAGGGGGGGATGGGGCTGGATCTGGAGGCCTGGCTGGGGCCGGAGCAGGGGAGTCAGCTCTGGCCCGGCATAGTCGATGAGGATGAGTGGGGGCGACTGGAGGCCGGGGCCCGCGCGCTCGGGCTGGACAGGGCCAGAGGGCTGACCCTGGTGTTTTCCGCCAAGGAGAGCCTGTTCAAGGCGCTCCATCCCAGGGTGGGGCGCTACTTCGACTTTCTCGATGCCCGCTGGCTGGGGATGACGGCCCAGAGCCTCACCCTGGAGCTGAAGGTCCCGCTGACGCCGGCCCTGCCGGCCGGCTGGCGCTGCACCCTGCACTGGCAGCCACTGCCGGGGGGCGTGCTCACCGCATTGTTGCTATGAGAGTGAGGCTTCGGCCCAGACAAAGAAACCGCCATCAGGCGGTTTCTTGCTATCCGGCTCAGGCCGATTGCGCATGGTCGACGCGCCTGCGGGGCACTATGACGGGGGCTCCGTCGCCGGGGGCGTGCAGTATGTCCACGTCGGTCTGGTAGAGCCGATCGATGAGGGACTTGGTCACCACCTCCCGGGCCGGGCCCATGGCCTGGATGCCGCCGTCCCCCAGGGCAATCAGCTCGTCGCAGTAGCGGGCGGCGGTGGCGAGATCATGGATGACGATGAGCACTGTCTTGCCCTCGGCGGCGACCCTGTGGATGGCCTCCATCACCTCGGTCTGGTGGCCTATGTCCAGGGCGCTGGTGGGCTCGTCCAGCAAGATGAGATCCGCATCCTGGGCCAGCACCATGGCGAGCCAGACCCGCTGGGCCTGGCCGCCGGAGAGGGAGCTGGCGCTCTGCTGCCAGATGGCATCGAGCTGCATCCGCTCCCTGGCCCAGCCCACCATGCGGGCATCCTCCTCGCTCCACTGGGTGAACCAGCCCTGATGGGGATGGCGGCCATATTGCACCAGCTGCTCGACCCGGATGCCGGGCGGCACCAGGGGGCGCTGGGGCAGGTAGGCCAGCTCCCGGGCCAGGGCCTTCATGCCATAGCTCCCCAGGGGCTTGCCCTTGAGCAGTATCTCCCCGGACTGGGGCTGCTCCTGGCCCGCCAGCAGTTTGAGCAGGGTGGACTTGCCGCCCCCGTTGGGGCCGACGATGCCCACCAGCTTGCCCTGGGGGATGGAGAGGGAGATCTCCTTGAAGATGGCCTTGTGCTGATAGCCGAAATGGAGTCGATTCACGGTGAGCGTCATCAGGCGGCCCTCGGTCTGTCTTGGAAATGGATGAATGGCATGGTCAGTCCGCCCGTTGTCTGTCTTTGATCAGGATGAACAGCAGCAGCAGGCCGCCGAGAATGCGGGTCATGATGCCGGTGGCCACCTCGTGGGGGCTGGCCAGCACCCGCACCAGGGTGTCGCTGGCGAGCAGCATCAGGGCGCCGCACAGGGCCGCAATCCAGAGCGGCACTATGCGATCCCGGGAGAGCCAGGAGGCGAGTATGGGGGCCGCCATGGCGATGAAGACCACAGGGCCGCCGATGGCGGTGCCAAGGGCCGCGACTATGATGGCCTGGGCCAGTACCCCGAGCTGCACCCGGTTCACGTTCACCCCCAGGGTTCTGGCGGTGACGGGGCCGAGGCGCAGCACGCCGAGGGCGCGGGAGAGATAGACGACCCAGGGGCAGACCAGCAGGATCAGTATCCCCACCGGCAGCACCGTGCCGTAGCCCTGGCCGACGAAGTTGCCCATGTTCCAGAGATAAAGGCTGGTGAGGTGCACCAGGGACTGGGTGGACATGGCGAACTGGCCGATGGCGTTCATCAGCTCGGAGACGCCGATGCCGATCACCACGAATAGGTAGCCCTGCTCCCCGGGCTTGTTGCACAGGGCATAGAGCACGGCGGCGGCAAACAGGGCGCCGAAGGGGGCGGCCCACCAGGGCCAACTGCCGAGGGTCAGGTAGAGGGAGAAGATGATGATGGCAAGGGACGCCCCCTCGTTGACCCCTATCATGTCCGGGGTGGCGAGGCGGTTGCGGACCAGGGTCTGCACCAGGCAGCCGGAGAGGCCCATGGCGGCGCCAGCCACCAGCACGGCGACGATGCGCGGCAGCCGGATCTTGAACACTGTCACCTGGTCGAGCCGGCTCCCCTCTCCAAGCAGTGTCTGGATCACCCCCGGCATGGTGATCTTGCCTGAGCCCAGGGTCAGGGCCAGCAGGGAGAGCAGGATGAGGGCGAGCACCAGCGCCAGGGTGACGAGCCAGGCGCGGCGCTCCAGCAGCAGGGTGCGGCGGCCGAGGCGCAGGCGCAGGGTGCCGGTGGGGAGTGGGGTCTCGGGCAGGGAGCCCGGCAGGGTGTCATTCATGGGGTTGTTCATGGGAGGGCACCTTATTTGACGGCCAGCAGGGAGCGGAAGCCGCCGCTGCGCACCACCAGGATGAGCACGGGGGCGCCGATCAGCGCCAGAATGACGCCGTTGGGCAGCTCGAACGGCTGCAGCAGCCAGCGCGCCAGTATGTCGGCACCGAGCAGGAACAGCACCCCGAACAGGGCGGAGAAGCGCACCTGGATGGCGAGGCGCACCGGCTCCACCAGGCGGGCGCAGTAGGCGGCCAGGAAGCCGACGAAGCCGATGGGCCCGGCGATGGCGATGGCGCAGGCGGTGAACAGGGTGGCGGCCAGCAGCACGCCGATGCGCACCCGGGTCGGCCGGATGCCGAGGGCCTGGGCCTGGTTGTCCCCCATCTGCATCAGGGTGAGCTGGCGGCAGAGCGCCAGGGTCAGCAGCAGGGCGGCCAGCGCGAAGGGGGCGACCGTCAGCACGGACTCCAGGCTGGAGGCGGCAAGGGACCCTAAGTTCCAGAAGCGGAACTGCTCCAGCACCACCCGGTTGGAGAGCAGCAGGAAGTTGGAGAGACCGCCGAAGGTGGCGGAGAGGGCGACCCCCACCAGGATGAGCTTGAGGGGGTTGGAGCGCCCCACCATGAGGCCGAGGCCGAGCACGATGAGGTTGCCAAGCAGGGCCCCCATGCCGGACCAGAGCAGGTAACCGTAGGCGGATTCGACGCCAAACCAGGTGAGGCCGATCACCAGGGCGAACACGGCGCCGGCGTTGACCCCGAGCAGGCCGGGCTCGGCCAGGGGATTGCGGGTGGCGCTCTGCAGCATGGAGGCGGCGAGCGCGAGACAGACCCCCACCACCAGGGCCGCCAGGGTGCGGGGCAGGCGCAGGGTATTGACTATCATGGCGAGTTTTTCATCGGCCAGGAAGGCGGGATCGCCCATCAGGAAACCGGCGACCTCGCGGCCACCATAGACACCGGCACCTGTGGCCAGTGACAGAGAAATCAGCAGTAAGAGGAGCAGCACTCCGAGCCAGAACAGCTGTGCTTGGTATCTGAGCACGCAACAACTCCTTTGATACGGGGCAGTAGAAACGCAAAAAGGGAGCCCCGATCTCGGGGCTCCCGCAGGGAGAGCTTACAGCTTGTAATCGACACCGGCGTAGACGGTGCGTCCTTCCAGGATGAAGTCGGCGTCGGTGGCCACCTCGTCACGCTTGGTGTTGGTGAGGTTGGTGATGCCGAGCTTGAAGTCCAGCGCCGGGGTGACGGTCCAGTTGGTGTTCACGTCCAGGGTCTGGTAGTGCTTGGAGGTGAACGCCTGGGAGTTGCGGGCCGGCACCTTGATCACCTGGCTGCCTACGTACTGCCAGGCCAGGTTGGCGCTGACGAGCTCGCTCGCCTGCCAGTCCAGGCCGAGGTTGCCGGTGTGATCCGGGGTCTTGGCCAGATCATCCCCTGTACTCCTGTCCTCGGAGTCCAGCAGAGTGAAGTTGCCGGTCAGCTTGACGTTGTCCAGCACGTCGACCCAGCCGGTCAGCTCCAGACCCTTGATGCGGGCCTCCTTGACGTTGAGGTAGGTCATCACGGTCGGACGGTAGCCCGGGCCCCACTGATCGCTCTGGATCAGATCCTCGATCTCGTTGTGGAAGCCGGTCACCCCGGCGCCGAAGCGCGCGGCCTCGTAGGCGGTGCCCAGCTCGTAGCTGACGGCGGTTTCCGGCTTCAGGTTCGGGTTGCCGATGACCTGGCAGGCGCCGCGGCAGGCGGTGGTGGAGAAGCCTTCGCTGGACTGGGCCAGGGTCGGGGCCTTGAACGCCTTGCCGGCGCCACCCTTGATCACCCACTCGTCGGTCAGGGTGTAGAGGGCGTAGGCGCGCGGGCTGAACTCGGTGCCATAGGTCTCGTGGTGATCCAGACGACCGGAGAGGGTCAGGGCCAGATCGCCGAAGCCGAACTCGTCTTGCAGGTAGACGGCGCTCTGGGTCGCATCCACGCTGCCATTGGCGATGTTGCGGCTGTGCTCCAGCTCGGTCTTGCGCAGCTCGGCGCCTGAGGTGAGCAGGTGATCACCCAGGTAACCGCTGACCTGACCGTCCACCGTGTTGTTGGTCTGGGTGATGTCGGCGGCGCCGCCATTGAGCTGGGAGTCATCCATCAGATCAATCTGCTCGAAGTAGTAACGAGCGCGGCTGTCGAAGTGCTCCCAACGGCCGTTGTGGGTCAGCCCCAGGCTCAGGCGATCCAGGTTCTGCACGTTGTGGGGGGTGGCCGGTGCGGTCGGGGCGCGGGGCACGTTGTTGAAGTAGCTGTCCATGTCGTTCTGGTTGTAACCCAGATCGAAGTCGATGTCCTGGTTGTCCGCCACCAGCCACTTCAGGCTGGTCAGCACGTTGACCACTTCACGCTTCTCCAGGGCATCGGCGTCCGGGTTGTTGGACTGATCGCTCTTCCAGTTGTCGCGCTGATAGCCTTCCACCACCACGCTGCCCAGCAGCTTGTTGTCGATCAGGGCGCCGGAGACATAGGCGCTGGCCTGGTTGGCATCGCCGCCATCACCCTCGGTGGGCATGCTGTGGGTGTAACCGACGGCAGCCTCTGTCTTCTCCTTGGCCTGGCGCAGGATCACGTTGACCACGCCCCCCAGGGCATCGGCCCCGTACAGGGAGGAGACGGGACCACGGATCACCTCGATGCGCTCGATGGCGGCCATGGGGATGGAGCTCAGGTCGAAGTCGTTGCCGTAGGCGCTGCCCAGGGTCTCGCGGGCGTTGACCCGCTTGCCGTTGATCAGCAGCAGGGTGTAGTCACCCCCCATGCCGCGGATCTTGATCTCGTTGCGGCCGGTGGGGTTGGTGGAGACGATGTTGACGCCCGGCACGTGCTTGAGGGCATCGCCGATGTTGTTGACGTTCATCTTGTCCAGATCGGCACGGGTCACTACCGAGACGCTGGCCGGGGCGGACAGCTCGGTGTGCTTGGTCTGGGTGGCGGTGACCACCATGGTCTCGTTGGCCTTGACCGACTCTGCCTGGGCCAGGCCCGGTACGGCCAGCAGGCCGAGAGAGAGCAAAATCGGGTTCAAACGAAATACGCCATGCTGCAACTGCATTGTCAAAACTCCATGAATAAACAGAGGTTATGGGGTAGGGCGCGGTGGGCCCAAATGCTCACTGACTTCCTTGTCTGGCAGTACCAGAGGCAGGATTATTGTTATCTCTTGTCCGCTCCAGTCCCCGGATGAGGAACCAGACGCCGGTGCAGGCCAGGAGGCCGCAGCCGATGTTGATCCAGGCCAGGGTGGAGAAACCGTGCAATGCGCCTCCCTCGTCGGAGACCAGGTATCTGGCGGAGATCAGGCTGCCGAGGCCCGCCGCCACATTGGTGACCGTGCCCTGGAAGGACATGAAGGCTGCGCGCTGATGGGGGGCCGGAATGGCGGCGGTGACCGCGAGGGTGGTGCTGGCGCGGGCCGAGCTCAGGGCCATGAAGAGGGTGAACAGCAGGTAGACGGGCAGACCGACCGGCAGGGCGAAGCCGAGCAGGGTGACCAGGGCCAGCAGCAGGCTGGTGAGCAAGATGGCGCCCTGGGCGCGGCCCTGGTCTATCCAGCCGCCGCACAGGCGCATGGTGGCCATGCTGGCGAGGCCGCCGCACAGATAGAGGGCGGCGATCTGCTGGCGCGGGAAACCGAGGTTGAACTGGAAATAGTTCGCAAAGTGCGGGATCAGCAGGAAGTGGCCGAACATCTGCAGACAGAGGATGCACAGGGCTCCCTGACAGAGCGGCGATCCTAGCAACTGGCGCAGCCCCTGGCCCTGCGGGGCGCGGCTGACCGGCAGCGAAGGCAGCAGGCGGGCGCAGATCAGGGCCAGCAGCAGGCCGATCGCGCCAAACAGCAGGAAGGGGCTCTGCCAGCCGAGCCACTGGGCCAGCACCAGGGCGACGGGCACCACCAGGATGGCGGCAAGTGAAAACGCCATACCCACGTAGGCGAGGCGGCGTCCACGCTCGGCCGGTGGCACCAGGTCCAGCACGGCGGCCATCAGGATGGCGGCAAGGGGCCCGGCCACGCAGCCAGAGAGGATAAAAAGCAGCAAGAGTTGCTGGCTGTCCTGCACCAGGGCGCAGGCCATCAGCAGCAGGAAACGCAGGGTGAGCAGCACCAGCAGGGCGGGTTTGCGATTGACCCGATCGAGCCAGGGGGCGGCAAGGAGCCCCATCAGGGCGGCTCCCAGGGTGGCGCCGCCGCTGAAGTAACCTGTCTGCTCCGGGGCCATGCCGAGGCTGGTCACCAGATCGGGCCCGAGCGGCATCACCATCATCATGCTGCCCATGGAGAGCATGTTGATCAGCAGGGCCAGATGGATGGCAGCAGGGGAGGAGACGACAGGTTCTGGCTTCATCAGAGGCTGACTCGAAAAAATGAGTCCGAATTGTATCCGAGGGATATTGTCGTGACAACAAATGATAACCATTTTTATTTGTATTGAGTGGTCTCTCAATGAGTCTTTGCTTTGGGCTCTAAAGCGAGCCGGAAAAGGACCTTCATGATATCGTTCTGGGCCAGGCAGCTTGCCCCTTGCCATTGCAATCGGGGCGCCATGGCCCATGATCGCAAGGAGTGATGAGAAAGACGCCATGAGAGACGCCATGAGAGACGGCAAGAGGGAGACGAGGATGAGAGCTTGGTGTTGGGTGCTCGGGTGTTGCGGACTCTGGGCCTTGCCCCTGCAGGCCGAGGTGAAGGTCATCCCGGTGTTTGAGGCAGAGGGGACGGTGCAGACCCTCAAGGAGCTCTACCCCGAGCTTGGGGTCAGTGCCATGGGCAACCAGCTGGTGCTGAGCGGGACGCCCGCCCAGTTGCAGGAGGCCGAGAAGGTGCTGGATAAGCTCAATCAGCCGCCCCAGAGCCTGCTCATCGAGTGGCGGGTGGCGGGGGAGTCCGGCAGTCGACAGGTGGGAATCGGCGTCGGCAATGACAATGCCAAACGGCGCTGGCTGGTGGAAGGGGGCGCCGAGGATTACCAGCGCACCCAGCAGGACAACTGGCAGGTGCGCGGCCTCTCTGGGCGGCCCGTGCTGCTGCAGATGGGCTCCTATCAGCCGGTCACCTTCTACCGCTGGCAGGGAGGCCGGGTGGTGGCCATGATGCCGCTGATAAGCGGTCTCTACGCCACCGCTACCCTGATAGGGGACAGGGTACAGATAGCGCTCAGCAGCGAGCAGGCCAGGCTTGAGCGGGGCGACATCAAGACCGGCCAGAGCGCCACCGAGGTGAGCGGCGCCCCGGGTCAGTGGCTGACGGTGGGGGAGCTCTCCACCAGCCAGGAGGATCAGGGGGCCGCGCTATCCAATCCGTCACGGGTCGGGGTGGCGAGCGGCAGCGAACGCCAGACCCTGCAGATCCGGGTCACCCGTCAATGAGGCGGCCGACGGCGCCTGTTAATGGGGTTGATCCCGAGTGTAATCCCGCAACTGGCGGCTCTTGAGCAGATACCAGAGCGCCCAGAGGCTGGCGACCAGCACCAGGGCGGTGGGCCAGCTGAACGACCACGCCTGCAGATTGAGGCTGTGCAGCTGCATCACCAGACCGCTCGCGGTGGAGCAGAGCAGCAGGCCCCGGCTGTGGCGCCTGAGTCTGGCGCGAATGCCCTGGGTCTGCTGATAGGTGCCGCCGCAGGCGAGCAGCGCCAGCATGGCGGGCACGTCCGTCAACAGGCCGAGATAGAGGCTCATCTTGTCCGGGTAGAAGAGGGTCAGGATGGCGCTGCCGCTCTCCCGGGTGACGCCGGCCATCAGAAACAGCCAGACCGAGCGGGTCAGCAAGAGGGCGATGGGCCAGAACCAGAGCGGCGGGCGCAGCTGGCCATGATCGTCGTAGCGATGTTCGGGGTAGAGGGTCATAAGGCCCGTTCCGGGGTTGAACTATTGATGCAGGGGATATGGGGCGGGGGGCGGCCCTTTGCAAGGCGGGGCAATGAATCGGGGGGCCATGCCCCCCAATCTCTGTGCCGCTTGTCTGACGCCGGAAGACGTTACAGCCAGCCCTTGCGCTTGAAGAAGAGGCCGGTGCCGAGCGACGACATCACCATCAGCACCAGCGACATCTGATAGCCGTACTCCCAGGCGAGCTCCGGCATGCGGCCGAAGTTCATGCCGTAGATGCTGGCGATAAGCGTCGGCGGCAGGAAGATCACCGCGGCCACCGAGAAGATCTTGATCACCTTGTTCTGCTCCAGATTGGTCACCCCCATGGACGCCTCCAGCTGGAAGTTGATCTTGTCGAACAGGAACTGGGTGTGGGGCAAGAGGGACTCCACGTCGTGCAGCATTTCGTCGATCCACTTGTTCTGCTCCCCTGTCATGCGCTGGCGCAGGCTGCGTTTGAGGAAGCGCAGGGCACGACGGGTATCGTGCAGGGAGAGACGGATCTGGCCGTTGGCCTCTTCCTGGGCCATCAGCTCCTTGAGCATGGAGTTGATCTGATCCGGCTCGAAGATCTGATCGGCGGTGTTCTCCAGGGTCTTGTAGCCATCCTCGATGAGATCCGAGAGGTACTCCACCTTGAGGTTCTGCACCTCCAGCAGGATATCGAGGGCATTCTCCACCTCCAGCCGGTCCTGACGCATGTAGTGGCGCAGCAGGCGCACCAGGCCGATGTCATCCTCGCGAATGCTGATCAGCAGGTTGTTGCGCAGGGTAAAGGAGACGTGGACACCCTTGGTGTCGCGGCCGATGCGCTGGGGGAACAGGGAGTGGATGTGCAGACCATCTGTGTCCCAGTAGAAACGGGCGGACGCCTCTATGTCGTCCAGCTCTTCCTTGTCGGGGACCTCTTCCAGAAACAGGCCCGTCAACCATTCTCGCTCCGCCGTATCCGGCTTGTAGGCATCCAGCCAGACGGTGTTGTCGGGGACTATGTCGTCCGGCCCGAGCGTGACTATGTCCAGCACCTTGTTGTTGAGAATGTAGGCGGTGATCATCTGTCCCCCCTTAAGAAGTCGTGGGTAATCAGGGATGGTTGCACAGGTTCATGCGGCCCTAGATCGCACAGAAAGCGATCCCATGAAATAGCATAACGAGGCCGATGGACAACCTGAATGCGGCGAACTATACAGGGGCGGGCCCCGCTTGTCAGGGGCTATTCATCGGGGCTTCAGCCTGTTTGCTCAAAAAAACGGCGAGGTCGGAGCAGCTGTTGACATCCCGTTACCGCTTCAAAGAATGCGCTGCTCTGCCTCCCCGGGACTGGGCATCTTTGGCGTTTTCAGACTCAGATCTGGAGCGCACCGGTCAGATATTGGGGTAGTTCACCCCCGAGCCTCCCAGGGGCTGAGCATCCTTGATGTTGCAGGTCCTTGTACCATCACATATTGGGATAGTTTGGCCCCGAGCCTCCCTGGGGCGGTGTCCAGACGATGTTCTGGCTGGGATCCTTGATGTCACAGGTCTTGCAGTGAATGCAGTTGGCGGCGTTGATCTGCAGCCTTGGCCGGGTATCCCCATCCAGGATCTCGAACACCCCGGCCGGGCAGTAACGCTGGGCGGGTTCGGCCCAGGTGGGCAGGTTGACCGCCACCGGGATGCGCTCGTCCTGGAGCCTCAGGTGGCAGGGCTGATCCTCGTCGTGGCTGGTGTTGGCCAGGTACACCGAAGAGAGCTTGTCAAAGCTGAGCCGCCCGTCCGGCTTGGGGTAGTCGATGGGCCGGCAGCGGCTGGCCAGGCGCAGTTGGCGATAGTCCGGCTCCTTGTCCAGCAGGGTAAAAGGAGAGGCGCGGGGGAACAGCCGCTGCTCCAGCCAGTTGAAGGCGCCGCCGAGCCAGGGGCCGAAACGGTGCAGGGCGGCGCCAAAGTTGCGGGCCGCGATCAACTCCCGGGCCAGCCAGCTCTGTTGCAGCGCATCGCTATACTCGGCGAGATCCCGCCCGCCCTCATCGCCGCCGCGCAGGCTCATGGCGACCGTGGCGGCCGTCAGCATGCCGGACTTCATGGCGGTGTGAATGCCCTTGATGCGGGAGAAATCCAGGGTGCCCGCATCGCAGCCGATGAGCAGGCCGCCGGGAAAGTGCATGCGGGGCAGGGAGTGCCAGCCCCCCTTGGTGATGGCACGGGCGCCGTAGCTGATGCGCTCTCCCCCCTGCAGGGTCTCTGCGATAAGAGGGTGGTGCTTGAGGCGCTGGAACTCGTCGAACGGACTGAGCCAGGGATTCTGGTAGTTGAGATCGACGATAAGGCCGACCGCCACCTGGTTATCCGCCAGATGATAGAGATAGAAGCCCCCCTGACTCTTGCTGCCCCGCTGCTCTCCGAGCGGCCAGCCGCTGCCGTGCAGCACGCGGCCGGGATGGCATTGACCGGCGGGCACCTGCCACAGCTCCTTGAAGCCGATGGCATAGTGCTGCGGTTGGTGCCGGGGCTGGGCGGTTTTTTCCAGCGTGAACAGGGCGCCAAGCTGCTTGCCGAGGTGGCCGCGGGCCCCTTCGGCGAACAGGGTATAGCGGCCATAGAGTGCCATGCCGGGCACGTGATCTGCCTTGGGATTGCCCTCTTTGTCGAGACCCAGATCCCCCGTCAGCACCCCTCTTATCCTGCTCTCTTCCACTATGAGCTCGCTCGCCGCGAAGCCGGGGTAGATCTCGACCCCGAGCGCCTCGGCCTCCCGGGCGAGCCAGCGGCAGAGGTTGCCGAGGCTGATGATGTGGCAGCCGTCATTGTGCATGCGCGGCGGCACCGCCCAGCGGGGCAATTGCAGGGAGTTGGACGCGCTTTGCAGCAGATGAACCTGATCATCCGTGACCGGCACGCCGAGGGGGGCCTCTTGCCAGCGCGCCGGCAGCAGCTCCTTGAGGGCGACGGGATCGAGCAGGGCGCCGGAGAGCAGATGGGCACCCACTTCCGCCCCCTTCTCCAGCAGGCAGACCGAGAGATCCGGGGCCTGCTGCTTCAATGCGATGGCGGCACTGAGGCCAGCCGGGCCGCCACCGACGATGACGACATCAAATTCCATTGCTTCGCGTTCCATCTTGCCTCTGCGCTCGACTTGGCCTAGGGTAGTGCTGGTAGTTTACGTAAACGTAAATCATTTTGTCAGCATAAAAGTGTGAGAGTGCAAAATGGATTCACTCAACCGATACGAGGGATGACCGCCATGAAGCTGCTGGTCGCTGTCAAACGGGTCGTTGATTTCAACGTCAGGATCCGGGTCAAGAGCGATGGCTCCGATGTGGAGCTCGCCAATGTGAAGATGGGCATCAACCCGTTTTGTGAGATCGCGGTGGAGGAGGGGGTGAGGCTGCGCGAAGCCGGGGTGGCCACCGAGCTGGTGGTGGTGACCTTGGGCCCCGAGGCGGCGGCCGAACAGCTGCGCCATGCCCTGGCGCTGGGGGCGGATCGGGCCCTGCACTATGTCACCGACGAGACCCTGGCCCCACTCACCGTGGCCCGTGCCCTGCAACAGGTGTGCGAGCAGGAACAGCCAGATCTGGTGTTGCTCGGCAAGCAGTCCATCGACTCTGACAACAACCAGGTCGGCCAGATGCTCTCGGCCCTGTGCGACTGGCCGCTCGCCACCTTCGCCTCCGCCGTCAGGCTGGTGGAGGGGGAGCTGCAGGTGACCCGCGAGATAGACGGCGGTCTCGAGACCCTCGGCATGGGGCTGCCTGCCGTGGTGACCGTGGATCTGCGCCTCAACGAGCCCCGCTTCGCCTCGCTGCCCAACATCATGAAGGCCAAGCGCAAACCGCTTGAGAGTGCCCCCTTTGCGGCCCTGGGGGTCGAGCCCGCCGGTCAGACCCGGTTGCTCGGGGTGATGGCGCCAGCCCCCCGACGCGCCGGTGTCAGGGTGGGCTCGGTGGACGAGCTGCTGGACAAGCTCAAGAACGAAGCCAAGGTGATCCCATGAGCGCATTGAGGGTCAAGGCCTATCCCGCGGGCCGGCTGATTGCCGCCAGCGGGCGCGCTGGCGAATGGACAGGAAGATCAACGGACGACATCAAGGTGCTGCCATGAGCGTACTCATCATTGCCGAACATCATCAGGGCCAGCTGGCGGACAGCGCCGCCCGTCTGGTCACGGCGGCGAGCCTGCTCGGCGCCGAGGTCCACCTGCTGCTGCTGGGTCAGGGTCTGGCGGAGGCGGGGGAGCAGGCGGCCTCCTTGCAGGGGGTCAACCGGGTGCTGCTGGCCGAGCATCCCATGCTGGCGGAAGGGCTCAATGACGGGCTCGATCGACTGCTGGCCCCCGTGGTGCGGGACTATCAGCACTGCCTGATGGCGGCGAGCAGCCACGGCAAGGATCTGCTGCCGCGGGTGGCGGCCAGGCTGGGGGTGGAGATGATCTCCGAGGTGACGGGCATAGAGGGGCCGGATACCTTCCTGCGCCCCCTCTATGCGGGCAACGCCATTGCCCGGGTGGCGAGCACGGCGCCCGTCAAGGTGCTCGGCATACGGGCATCGGCCTTCCCAGGCGTCGAGAGCGGGGGGGCTGGGGCCAGGGTCGAGCACCTTCCCGTCCCCGAGCTGGCGTGCCGGACCCGGCTCATCGAGCGGCGTGCGGTGCGATCCGCACGGCCCGAGCTCGGCGCCGCGCGAGTGGTGGTCTCAGGCGGGCGGGCGCTCGGCTCCAAGGCGCAGTTTGCCCTGATTGAAGCCCTGGCCGACAAGCTCGGCGGGGCTGTGGGTGCCTCGCGGGCCGCGGTGGACGCAGGCTTCGTGGCCAACGATCTGCAGGTGGGACAGACCGGCAAGGTGGTGGCCCCCGAGCTCTACATCGCCATCGGCATCTCCGGGGCCATCCAGCATCTGGCGGGGATGAAGGAGTCCAAGGTGATCGTCGCCATCAACAAGGACGCCGAGGCCCCCATCTTCCAGGTGGCGGACTACGGCCTGGTGGGGGATCTCTTCACCCTGCTGCCTGAGCTCACCGCCAAGCTGTAAATGTGCCAAAAGGGGGCGCAGAAAGCCGTCTGTGCTGTCTCGCCTCCGTTTCCATGCATGTTCTCTGCAAGCCCTGGCCCGTTCAGGGCTTTTTCCATGGCGGCGACGTAGGCCAGGTGAGGCAAAAGGTTGCGCTGGATCCCAAAAAGCCTTTGCCCCCACGGGGGCCTGTCGTGTAAAAACATTCAAGTCATCGATCACACTCATCCATTCACGGAAAGCGTCATGAGCAAACAGATTTACAACTTCTGCGCCGGCCCCGCCATGTTGCCGGTTGAAGTCATGGAGCGCGCCCAGCGCGAATTTTGTAATTTCCAGGGGCTGGGAGCCTCGGTCATGGAGCTGTCCCATCGCGGCAAGCCCTATATGGCGGTCGCCGAGAAGGCCGAAGCGGATCTGCGGGATCTGCTGGCGGTGCCGGACAACTACAAGGTGTTGTTCATGCACGGCGGCGGTCGCGGCCAGTTCTCTGCCGTGCCCATGAACCTGCTGGGTGGCGCCAACAAGAAGGCGGATTATCTGCTGACCGGCGTCTGGGCCCAGAGCGCCGTGGATGAGGCCCAGAAATACGGGGAGATCCAGACCTTCCAGGGGGTGGCAAAGAACGAGCAGGGGATAAGCCACCTGCTGCCGACCCCGGCGTTTCGCGCCGACGCGGCCTATGTGCACTACTGCCCGAACGAGACCATCGACGGCATAGAGATGTTCGACATCCCGGCCACCGGCGATGTCCCCCTGGTGGCGGATCTCTCCTCCACCATCCTCTCCCGTCCCATCGACGTGAGCCGCTTCGGCATCCTCTACGCCGGTGCCCAGAAGAACATAGGCCCGTCGGGCCTGGCCATCGCCATAGTGCGGGACGACCTGCTGAACCAGGCCCGTGCCGACGTGCCCTCGATCTTCGACTACCAGCTCACCGCCAAGAACGACTCCATGTTCAACACCCCGCCCACCTACGCCTGGTATCTGGCTGGTCTGGTGTTCGAGTGGCTCAAAGAGCAGGGCGGGCTGGAGGCGATGGAGGCGCGCAACAAGGCGAAGGCCGACTTCCTCTACGGCTACCTCGACGACTCCAGCTTCTACGGCAACAAGGTGGACGCGGCCTGCCGCTCCCGCATGAACGTGCCGTTCCAGCTGAAAAACGAGGCCCTGGACAAGCAGTTCCTGGCGGAGTCGGAAGCGGCCGGTCTGCTGGCGCTCAAGGGGCACCGCATCGTCGGCGGCATGCGCGCCAGCCTCTACAACGCCATGCCGCTGGAAGGGGTCAAGGCCCTGGTCAGCTTCATGGATGGCTTTGCCAAGCGCCACGGCTGAGGCCTGTTCCCCCGATAGCAAGGCGCCGGGGACTCCCCGGCGTCTGTTTTTCCAGAAGATCCTGACCGCCAGCCCGGTTGCCCCGGTTTTGTGCCACAGACGGTCTTGCCGCGCGGGGCGCGGGCTGTTAACGTCCGGTCAGGTGATTTACTTGAGATTGTACAGGAAGTCTATGAATTCGTTGCGTTTGGAACCCATTTCTAGCGTGGCCGGGGTGGTCAATCTGCCTGGCTCCAAAAGTGTCTCTAATCGTGCCCTGCTGCTGGCAGCCCTGGCACGGGGCACTACCCGGCTGACCAACCTGCTCGACAGCGATGACATCCGCCACATGCTGGCGGCGCTGACCCAGCTCGGGGTCAAGTACAAGCTCTCCGCCGACAAGACGGAGTGCACAGTGCATGGCCTGGGTCGCAGCTTTGCGGTATCGGCACCGGTCAACCTCTTCCTCGGCAACGCAGGCACCGCCATGCGCCCGCTCTGTGCGGCGCTCTGTCTGGGCTCCGGTGAGTACATGCTGGGGGGCGAGCCGCGCATGGAGGAGCGTCCCATCGGTCATCTGGTGGATGCCCTGCGCGAAGCGGGTGCCCATATCCAGTACCTGAAGAAAGATGGCTATCCGCCCCTGGTGGTAGACGCCAAGGGGCTGTGGGGCGGCGACGTGCACGTCGACGGCTCCGTCTCCAGCCAGTTCCTGACCGCCTTCCTGATGGCGGCCCCCATGGCGGCGGGCGACACCCGCATCCACATCAAGGGGGAGCTGGTCTCCAAGCCCTACATCGACATCACCCTGCACATCATGAAGCAGTTCGGGGTGGTCATCGAGCACGACGACTACAAGGTGTTCTACATCAAGGGCAACCAGACCTATGTCAGCCCCGGTGACTTCCTGGTGGAAGGGGATGCCTCCAGCGCCTCCTACTTCCTCGCGGCGGGTGCCATCAAGGGCAAGGTGCGGGTCACCGGCATCGGCAAGCACAGCATCCAGGGGGACATCCACTTCGCCGACGTGCTGGAGAAGATGGGCGCCCGCATCACCTGGGGTGACGACTTCATCGAGGCCGAGCAGGCCCCCCTGCACGGCGTCGACATGGACATGAACCACATCCCGGATGCGGCCATGACCATCGCCGTGGCTGCGCTGTTTGCGAAGGGGCCCACCGCCATTCGCAACATTTACAACTGGCGGGTGAAGGAGACGGATCGCCTGCACGCCATGGCGACCGAGCTGCGCAAGCTGGGGGTGGACGTGGAGGAGGGGCACGACTTCATCGCCGTTACCCCGCCGGAGCAGCTCAAGCATGCGGCCATCGATACCTACAACGATCACCGCATCGCCATGTGCTTCTCCCTGGTGGCGCTCTCCGATACCGCGGTCACCATCAATGATCCGGGTTGTACCTCCAAGACCTTCCCGGACTACTTCACCAAGCTGGCCAGCATCAGCCAGGCCTGAGTCCGTCGGGCCCGCCTTGTGCGGGCCCGTTCGTTTATGCCTCCCGTCTTCTCCCCGGTTTGCCAGCGCCCCTAGCAGCATTATCTAAACTTGCAAGGTGTGCAGATAAAATTCCTTGTCCAAGAATGTAATTTTCTATTTACACCGTCCCGGTCGCGGGCTAGATTGAAGTTTCTTCATCGCAGTCATTTAGCAGGAAACTTGGTCATGCAGCATCAAACCGACGACGTTCGTATCAGTGAAATCAAAGAGTTATTGCCCCCGGTTGCGGTGCTTGAGAAGTTTCCGGCGACCGAGACCGCATCAAATACCGTGTTTGAATCCCGTCAGGCCATCCACAACATCCTGGCCGGTGACGATCAGCGCCTGCTGGTGGTGATAGGTCCCTGCTCCATCCACGATCCGGTGGCCGCCCTGGAATACGGCAAGCGCCTCAAGACCCTGCGCGACGAGCTGAAAGATCAGCTGGAGATCGTGATGCGGGTCTACTTCGAGAAGCCGCGCACCACGGTCGGCTGGAAGGGGCTGATCAACGACCCCTACCTCGACAACAGCTGCCAGATCAATGACGGCCTGCGCCTGGGTCGCAAGCTCTTGCTGGATCTCAACGACATGGGGCTGCCGACCGCCTCCGAGTTCCTCGACATGATCACCCCGCAATACGTGGCGGATCTGATGAGCTGGGGCGCCATCGGTGCCCGTACCACCGAGTCCCAGGTGCACCGCGAGCTGGCCTCCGGCCTCTCCTGCCCGGTGGGCTTCAAGAACGGCACCGACGGCACCATCAAGGTGGCCATCGATGCCATCGGCGCCGCCAGCGCCCCGCACCACTTCCTGTCGGTGACCAAGTACGGCCACTCCGCCATCGTCTCGACCGCCGGCAACCCGGATTGTCACATCATATTGCGCGGCGGCCGCGAGCCGAACTACAGCGCCGCCCACGTGGATGAGGTGGTGAAGGGGCTGGACAAGGCGGGTCTGCCGCAGAAGGTGATGATCGACTTCAGCCATGCCAACAGCAGCAAGCAGTTCAAGAACCAGATGCTGGTGGCCGAGGACGTGGCCGGTCAGCTGCGCGCCGGCAGCAAGGCGGTGTTCGGTGTCATGGTGGAGAGCCACCTGGTGGAAGGTCGTCAGGATCTGGTGGAAGGGTGCGAGCTCACCTTCGGCCAGAGCATCACCGATGCCTGCATCGGCTGGGCCGATACCGAGGTGCTGCTGCGCAATCTGGCCGATGCCGTCGCCACCCGCAACGCACTCTGAAACCGGGGCGGGGATGCCCCGCTCACGGCAATAAAAAAGCGCGACTTCGGTCGCGCTTTTTGTTGGCTCGGGAAGAGGGCTTACTTGGCCCGCTCCTGGTGGCCACGCAGGCGGATGTTGATCATCTCCACCACCAGCGAGAAGGCCATGGCGAAGTAGATGTAACCCTTCGGAATGTGCAGATCCAGCCCTTCGGCCATCAGGGCGACCCCGACCAGGATCAGGAAGGAGAGGGCCAGCATCTTGATGGTGGGGTGGGTGTCGACGAAGTCGCCGATGGCCTTGGCGGCAAACATCATGACGCCGACGGCGATGACGATGGCCAGCACCATGACAGGCACGTGGTCCGCCATGCCGACGGCGGTGATGACGGAGTCCAGGCTGAAGATGATGTCGAGGATGGCGATCTGCACCAGTGTCGACATGAAACCGGCGGTCTTGCTCACCATGCCGGGCTCCTCGGCGGCGCCCTCCAGGCTCTGGTGGATCTCGTGGGTGCTCTTGGCGATGAGGAACAGGCCCCCCACCAGCAGGATCAGATCCCGGCCGGAGATGGCTTCATTCAGCACGCTGAACAGCGGCTCGGTGAGACGCATCACCCAGGCGAGGGAGAGCAGCAGCAGGATGCGGGTGCCCATGGCGAGCCCGAGTCCCAGAATGCGCGCCTTCTGGCGCTGGGCTTCCGGCAGGCGCCCCACCAGGATGGAGATGAAGATGATGTTGTCGATGCCCAGCACGATCTCGAGCAGGGTCAGGGTGGCGAGCGCGACCCAGGCGGAGGGGTCAGCAATCCATTCCAGCATGATAGAACCTTGGTTGAACTTTGATTGAGGGGTGAAGTCGCGCATTCTAGCAGGGGGTTATGGCTTGTCCCAGTGGCGGGAAAAGATAAAAATGGCAGCCATCCAACGGGAGGAAAACATGTTTCGATTAGGGCTCATCATCAACCCCATCGCCGGCATCGGCGGGGCCGTCGGTCTCAAGGGCAGTGACGGCATGGTGGCCGAGGCGCTGGCGCGGGGCGCCGTCCCCAAGGCCCGGGAGCGGGCCCGCCAGGCCCTGCTGCCCCTGTGCGAGCTGTCCACGCCGTTCGAGCTGCTGACGGTGGCGGGGGAGATGGGGGAGACACTCGCCGCCGAGCTGCATCTGCCTCATCGCATCCTCTACCAGCCAGCCGGGGCCCAGACGTGCGCCGAGGACACCCGGGCCGCCGCCCTGGCCCTGCGGGAGGCGGGGGTGGATCTGCTGCTGTTCGCCGGTGGCGACGGCACAGCCCGGGACATCTGCGCGGCTGTGGGGGAGTCCTGCCATGTGCTCGGCATCCCGGCGGGGTGCAAGATCCACTCCGGGGTCTACGGGGTGACCCCGGCGGCGAGCGGCCGGGTGGTGGCGCGGATGATAGCGGGTGAGCTCCTGAGTCTGGTGGATGCGGAGGTGATGGACATCGACGAGGAGGCGTTTCGCGCCGGCAAGGTGCGTGCCCGCCACTACGGCCAGCTGCTGGTGCCCGGGGATCTGCGCTATGTCCAGGCGGTCAAGCAGGGCGGGCGGGAGTCCGAGGAGCTGGTGCTCGCCGATCTCGCCGCCGGGGTGGTGGAGCAGATGGAGCCCGATACCCTCTACCTGATGGGGTCGGGGAGCACGGTGGCCGCCTGCATGGCCGAGCTCGGTCTCGAAAATACCTTGCTCGGTGTGGATCTGGTGGAAAATGGCCGGCTTATCGGGCAGGATCTCTCCGCCGCCGAGATCCTGACCCGGATCCGCGGCCGTCGCTGCCGCTTGATCATCACCCTGATCGGTGGCCAGGGACATCTGTTCGGGCGCGGAAATCAGCAATTGAGTCCAGAGGTGATCCGGGCCGTCGGGCGAGACCATATCCAGGTGCTCGCCACCAAGTCCAAGCTGGCGGCTCTCGAGGGCCGTCCGCTGCTGGTGGATACCGACGATCCGGCACTGAACCGGTCGTTACGTGGTTATCTGCGCATCACCACGGGATACAAGGAGCAGGTCATCTACCCGGTGGCCAACCCGGAATAGGACATCAAGGATGCGGCTGGCCTGGCGCCAGAGAGCCGCGATCAACCGGATCGCGGTTCCACTCCCCCGAATTTTTTGCCGGCAATCCCGGAAATGAGGCTGCGTTAAATGACGATTCACGATTTTGAACACAAGTTGTTGGGACTGATCGACGCCATGGTCGCCACGGCCAGCGAGGACGAGCTGTTTGCGGGCGGCTACCTGCGGGGTCATATCTCCCTCGCGGTGGCGCGCGCCGAGCTGGAGGGCAAGACGCTGGTGCGGGACGTAAAGAGCTATGTGCTGCGCAGCCTGAACGAGGCCATCCTGCAGGGGGAGCTCTCCGAGCAGGACGAGGTGCTGGTGCAGGAGATGTGGAAGCGGCTGCAGCAGCAGGCGGAAGCTTGATCCCATTCGCAATTCAAACAGAAGTTTAAGTAATCTGCTTCCCTGAGTGTTATCAAAAGGTTAATAATGAGGCTCGCCTTTTGTTTCAGGGATTAAACTATGGCCTCCACCTCACGCATTGCCACCAAACTGCCGCTCGAGATGCTCTATCACTGGGAGCGGCAGTGTCCCGACCGGATCTACCTTCGCCAGACCATCCACCGCGAATACGTCGACTTCACCTGGGGTGAGGTCGCCGACGAGGCGCGCCGCATGGTGACGGCACTGCGTCATCTGGGGCTGGTGCCGGGGGACAAGGTGGCCCTGCTCTCCAAGAATTGTGCCCAGTGGTTCATCGCCGATCTGGCGATGCAGATGGGGGGCTACGTGAGCGTGCCCATCTACCCGACCGCCAACGTCGACACCATCGAATACGTGCTGCGCCACAGCGAGGCCAAGGCGATCTTCGTCGGCAAGCTGGACGACTGGAAGAGCCAGGAGGCGGGGGTGCCCGCGGATCTGCTGCGCATCGCCCTGCCGTACGACACCATGCCGGCCGCCCATCAGTGGGACGCGCTGCTCGATGCCCATGAGCCCATCCCGGACAGCCCGGTGCAGGCGCCGGACGCCCTGCTGAGCCTGGTCTACACCTCCGGCAGCACCGGCAAGCCCAAGGGCGCCATGCTGAGCGTGGAGCGCTACGCCTGGTCCTGCGAGAAGCTGGTGGAGGCGGTCTCCCTGACGGCGGCGGATCGCGGCTTCTCCTACCTGCCGCTCGCCCACATCACGGAGCGGGTCTACATCTACGGCGGCAGCCTGTTCAGCGGCGCCACCATCGCCTTCCCCGAATCCCTCGACACCTTCATCGAGGACGTCAAGCGCTGCCGACCCACCGTCTTCATCTCGGTGCCGCGGCTGTGGGCCATGTTCCGCATCAAGATCCACGAGAAGCTGCCCCAGAAAAAGCTGGCGCTGCTGCTCAAGATCCCCCTCGTCTCCAGCCTCATCAAGAGCAAGCTGCAGAAGGGGCTGGGGCTGGATCAGGCGCGGGTGCTGGGCTGCGGCTCGGCCCCGGTGGCCCCGGCCCTGCTGGAGTGGTATCACAGCATAGGGCTCGAGATCACCGAGGCCTGGGGCATGACCGAGAACCACGCCTACTCCACCCTCAACTTCCCGTTCCGGGCCGACAAGATAGGCACAGTCGGCAAGGCCGGGCCCGGGGTGACCATCAAGATCTCCGACGAGGGGGAGATCCTCTGCCGCTGCGACGGCATGATGCTGGGCTACTACAAGGATCCCGAGCACAGCCGCGAGGCCATCGATGACGACGGCTGGCTCCACACCGGCGACATGGGCAAGCTGGACCGGGAGGGCTACCTCACCATCACGGGCCGGATGAAGGACGTGTTCAAGACCGCCAAGGGCAAGTACGTGGCGCCGGTACCCATCGAGGGGCTGCTGGGGCAGGAGCCCATCATAGAGCAGCTGTGCGTCATCGGTTACGGCATGCCGCAGCCGGTCGCCCTGGTGCAGCTGGCCGAGAGTGCCATGAAGGGGGACAGGGGAGCGGTCGACGCCCAGCTGGAGGCTGCCCTGACCCGGGTCAACGGCCAGCTCGAATCCCATGCCCGCCTGCGCGGCATCCTGGTGGTCAAGAGCCCCTGGAATATCGAGAACGGGGTGCTGACCCCCACCATGAAGATCCGCCGCCACCTGCTGGAGCAACAATACGCGGACATCGGGGAACGCTGGTCCGGTGTCAGGACCATCATCTGGGAGTCCTGACAGGGCCGACGAGGGGCCTCCCGGGCCCCTCTGGGCATTTGGCAAATCAATGCAAAGCGCCACACCATTAAAAAATCAAATGACAAAGGGGAGCCAGTGGCTCCCCTTTTTGCACTCAACGAACCGGTCTAGACGGCCTGGTACTCCAGCTCCACCAGTCCCAGCGCCTTGAGGGTCGACTGGGCCGAATCCCGCTGGCTGATCTGGCCATCCTTGCTCTCCAGCAGCACGGCGCGGCGCACTGTGGTGAGCTCCTCGCCATTCAGTACTGCGTGGGCACAGGCCATCTGCATGGGGGGCAGGCTGGGGTTGAAGGCGGCGTTCTCGGCGTAGCGGCCGCAGAAGATACGCCCGTCCTCGAACTGCAGCGCCACCGCGGCATAGCCCTGGCTGTAGGGGGCATAGCTCTGGCGGGCGGCGGCGAGCGCAGCCTGCCACAGGGGGTCGTCGCTCTCGAGCTTGAGCTCGTCGTGAGCCTGGGGGCTCATCAGGGCATCGGTGATGTCGAGATCGGCGGGGCCGAAGGAGTGGGGCAGGAAGGATTGCAGCTCGCTCAAGTCATCCGGCAGGGAGACTTTGAGGGTCTTGGCGGTGCTCAGCTCGTTCATGAACTGGCGGCAGTGACCGCAAGGGGTGTAGTTGACGGTGATCTCACTGATCCCGGTCTCGCCGCCGAGCCAGGCGTTGGAGATGGCGGACTGCTCGGCGTGCACCGAGTGGAACAGCCCCTGGCCCGCAAACTCCATGTTGGCGCCAAAATACCAGGCGCCGCTCAGGCCGCAGGCGATGGCGCCGACGAAGAACCTGGAGATGGGGGCCACCGAGCAGGCGGCCGCCAGCGGCAGCAGGGCCAGGCGCAGGGCCCGATCGTCGAGCCCGGTGGCGGCTTTCAGGGTCGCCACTTGCTCAGGGGTGAAACGGGCCTGGAAATCGTCCCCCAGCATGGGCAGCAGGGCGGCCTGGAGCGGGGCGGAAAGGGTCTCGAATGGCTTGGCAAAGCGGGGATGCATACTGTGTCCTCAAAGGCCAATTGGGGGGCCATTGTAGGGAGCAAGCGCGGCGAAATGTGTGAGCGCGCTCACGCCTTGATGGGCAAAGGGGCGGGGATGGTAAAGGAAACGTTTGTCTTTCGCAATCTGTGCGCTTGCTCGCAGCATCAGGGGAGTGGCTGTGTCCTATGGCTGTGATTGAAGGGCAAGGAGGCATGGCCGCAGGGGCGGCCATGGCAGGGGGGCGCCGGGCTCAGGTCAGCCAGTGATAGAGGGCAAACAGCAGGGGGGCGACGGCGGCGGTCAGCACGCCGCATACCACCATGGCCAGCGACGAGAAGGCCCCCTGGGTGACCCCCTGCTCGGCGGAGGCGGCGGTGCCGATGGCGTGGGCGCAGGCCCCCATGGCGAGTCCCTGGGCCTCGGGGTCGGTCACTCGCATCAGCCTGAGCAGGGGATAGCCTATCAGGGCCCCCAGTATCCCCACCACCACCACCACGGCGGCGGCGATGGCGGGAATGCCGCCGAGGGACTGGCTGACGCTCATGGCGAGCGGCGTGGTGATGGACTTGGTGGCGATGGAGGCGAGCAGCGCCGGATCCGCCCCCATCAGGTGGCCAATGCCCAGGGTAGTGCAGACCGAGATGAGCACAGAGGTGAGGGTGCAGAGGACGATGGGCTTGAGCTTGTCGCGGATCTGGCGGGCCTGCTGGTAGAGGGGCAGCGCCAGCGCCACCACGGCGGGCTCCAGCAGGGCCGTGATGGGGGCGGTGCCGCGCTGGTACTGATCCAGCGGCAGGTCCAGCCAGAGCAGCAGGCCTATGATGGCGGCGGTGGGGATCAGCACCGGATTGATGACGGGCCAGGGCAGGCGGCGGTAGAGGGCCCGGGTCATGAAATAGAGGGCCAGGGTGAGGGGCAGGGCGAACCAGAACATCATTCTCTGTTCATCCTCTGGTAGAGGTGGCCGACCGCCCCCAGGATCAGCACTATGCCGAGCACGACGCAGAGCATGATGAGGCCAAACGACTGGCGCAGGGGCTCGAGCCAGGCCACCAGACCGACGGCGACCGGCACGAACAGCACCCCCATGTGACGCAGCAGCAGGCCGCCCCCCTGCTCGACCCAGGAGAAGCGGATGAGCTGCAGGGAGAGCAGCACGAACAGCAGCAGCATGCCGAGGATGCTGCCGGGGAAGACGAAGGGCAGCAGGGCGGCCAGGGCCTTGCCCGCCAGCAGGCAGGCGATGATGACCAGAAAATCACGAAGGTAGCGCAAGGCGCGTTGCAACAACACGGGGGCCTCATCTTGGCAACTGTGAGCGAGGTCGCAGTTTAACAGGCACGGGGGGCATGGAACAGGGTCAACTGACCCGCAGGGGATACAATGGCCCCGGCATCATCCCCATTCACCAGAAGGAGTTCCCATGTCGTACACCTCTCTCCTGGCCAGGTTGCGCCAGTTGCCCGCCGATCCCGCCCTCCCTGACACCCTGCTGCAAACCCGTCAGTGGGACGGCCCCCTGTGCCGGGTGAGGCTGGACAACAGGGGGGCCAGCCCCGAGGCCGTTCGTCACTGGCGGCTGTTTGAGGGGAAGCTCGGTCTCTCTCCCGAGGCGGCCATCTACGGAGAGGGGTTCCAGATGCTGGCCCAGACCCTGGGTAGCTGGCAGGCCCCCGAGCCGGTGGGCCGCTGCCCCGACGCCGGCGTCTATCGCATCACCGACGACGACGGCTATCACACCGTGCACAACCTGCTGCTGGTGGCCTGCGAGGGGGGCTGGCTGCTGCTGGCGTTCGCGAGCTGCCAGCGCTTTGGCGGGGAGTTTCGCCTCTACCCGGACGGGCGCCTCGAGATAGTGATGAACGCCGAAGGGCGCACCCTTGCACCGGGAGAGCACTGGCAGAGCGAGGCGCTGATCTGCCTGGAGGGGCCGGACAGGGAGGCCCTGCTGGGGTCGCTGGCGGACTATATCGAGGCCGAACACCCTTCGCTGGTGAACGAGGTGCCCGCGCGCCCGAGTGGCTGGTGCTCCTGGTATCACTACTATGCGGACGTGAGCGCCGCCGACATTCGCGAGAACCTGGCGGTGCGGGCGATGCGTTTCCCGGCCCTGCGCTACGTGCAGATAGACGACGGCTATCAGGCGAAAATGGGGGACTGGCTCACCCCTTCCCCCAAGTTCGAGCAGGGGGTGGCAACCCTGGCCGGGGAGATCCGCGCCGCCGGCTGCGAGCCCGCGCTCTGGGTCGCCCCCTTTATCGCCGAGCCGGGCTCCCAGGTATTCCAGCAGCACCCGGAGTGGTTCGTGAAGGGGGAGGATGACCTGCCGCTCCCCTCGGAGCGGGTCACCTACGGCGGCTGGCGCTGCACCCCCTGGTATGTGCTGGACGGCACCCATCCCGAGGTGCAGGCCCACCTCGAGCAGGTGTTTCGCACCCTGCGCGAGCAGTGGGGCATCCACTACTTCAAGCTCGATGCGAACTTCTGGGGCGCCATCCACGGCGGGCGCTTCCATGACCCCGCCGCCACCCGGGTCGAGGCCTATAGACGCGGCATGGCCGCCGTGCTGCGCGGGGCCGGGGAGGGCGCCTTCCTGCTCGGCTGCAACGCCCCCATCTGGCCAAGCCTTGGCCTGGTGCACGGCATGCGGGTGAGCGATGACGTGGAGCGCCAGGGCCGGCGTTTTCGCCAGATAGCGCGGGAAGCCTTCTGCCGCGCCTGGCAAAACGACAGGCTCTGGGCGCTGGATCCCGACTGCGTCTGCCTGCGGGATATCCCGGGCCAGCACGCCAGCCGCGCCGAGTACGACTTCCACCTGGCCGCCCTGGTGGCGAGCGGTGGCATGGTGCTGGCGGGGGACCGATTGCAGGATCTGGACGAGGGGCAGGGGGCGCACCTTGGCAAGCTGCTGGCCCTGTGCGCGGCGCGCACCCCGGCGGCCCGCTTCGATGACATGGGGTTTGGCCGTGGTCGGGTGGCCCTGCCCGGGGGCGGCGAGCTGTTCTGTCTGTTCAACTGGGGCGAGCAAGCCACAAAGATGGCGCTGCCGGCGGGGGGCAGGGATTTCTGGAACGACACCCCCCTGGGAGAGACGCTGGAACTGGCGGGGGGCCAGGGGGCGGTGATCCGCTACTCCTGAATGCCGCGCGAAGCAAAAAGGCTCCCTCGGGAGCCTTTTTATCGGGTGGGGTTGACCCCTAGAAGTGCCACTCCATCCCGATGGCGTAGTTGGCGGAGCCATAGCCCGGGATCTCGTTGCTGGAGGCGAGCGCCTTGAGGGTCAGGCGGGCGCTGAGGGGAATGCCGAGCCCCATGCCGATGGCGACCTCGTCGCTCTGATCCCCCATCATGTCCACCCGCAGGGTGCGGTAGAGGGAGAGATCCTGGCTCATCTGGGCATAGATCTGGGACGACTTGTTGTAGAGCTGGCCGAAGATCTCCATCTGGAAGCCGTTCTGGGGCGTGATGGCCAGGGGAATGCCGGCGAAGCGATAGAGATCCGAGTGGTTGAAATAGCTGTTGGTGATCTGGGGGGTGAAGTCGGTCTGCTGGTAGAGGGTATTGAAGTTGCGCTCGATGAGCCGATAGGTCTGCTCCGGCAGACGCAGCAGATAGTCCGGCACTTCGAAACGTACCCCGGCCAGGGTGCTCTGGGGCAGCAAGGCACAGGCGACAAGGGTGAGAGCAGGCAGTACTGAGCGCATAAAACGTGAGATCCCCAACAGTCGAGGCGC
This sequence comes from Aeromonas genomosp. paramedia, assembly GCF_023093515.1. Lineage (NCBI taxonomy): Bacteria > Pseudomonadati > Pseudomonadota > Gammaproteobacteria > Aeromonadales > Aeromonadaceae > Aeromonas > Aeromonas genomosp. paramedia. Next base: position 45,252 of record NZ_JAAROG010000017.1, on the reverse strand, counting down.
GGCATCCATGCCGGCAGCGCATGTAATTATCAAACTATCAGGAGCTTGGCTCCCCTGCTCATTATGTCGCGAGCGCGGGGAGCCGACAGGGTTTTATGTGTGAAACGCCTCACATCTCATAGATCTTCCAGGTAGTGATAGAGACTCTTCAGAATCGCAAAGTTCCGTTCGTTACCCTGATTCTGCTCCGCCAGCGCCTCGAGACGGGGCACATAGTCCGGCAGACGGCGGCTGAAGTAGTCGCTGCAGTGCAGGCGCCAGCGCTTCTGCTCCGCCTCGCTCAGGGTGTGGGGCCAGTTGCGGGCGCGGTAGCGGAACAGCATCTGGGGCAGGCGCGGGTCGCTGAAGGCAAACTCCCGCTCACCCAGCAGCTCCGCCGGGGTGGCGCGCACCAGATCCATGGTGGCCTTGTCGCCGTGGCCGAAGAAACCGGCGTAGAGCTGGGTATCGGGATCGCTGTCGTTGCTGCCGGCAAACTCCTGATTGAACACCTCCACCAGTTTCTCCCGCACCTCGGGATGGGCCCGCAGCAGATCCAGGCTCTTGCGACACTGCTCCCGGTCGATGCCAAGCTGATCGGCCCGCTCCGGGGTCAGGGTGGCGGCCGGCGCCAGCACCGGGCACTTGTTGATGTGCACCAGCTTCACCGGAATACCCGCCAGATCCCCCAGCTCCTCTTTCCTGGTATAAAGGCGCTCGCGGATCTCCTCGCTGGTGAGCTCGATGAGCGGGGTGGGGTCACGGGTCAGATCCACCATGATCACCGCGTTCTGGTTGCTGGGGTGCCAGGCGAGCGGCGACACCCAGCTTGCGCACCCCTGCCAGGGGGAGAACATGCCGGAGACGTGGACCAGGGGCTTCATGGTCACCACGTCGATGAGGGCCTTCACCTTGTTCTTGTTGCGCAGGGCAAACAGGTAGTCAAACAGCTTGGGCTGGGCCTTTTTCACCAGCCTGGCCATCTCTATGGTGGCCAGCACGTCCGAGAGCGCATCGTGGGCGTTGGCGTGGGCCACCCCGTTGGCCACCGTCAGCCTCTCCAGCTTGAAGCTCGGCTTGCCCTCGTCGTCGAGGGCCCACTCTATCCCCTCCGGACGCAGGGCATAGCAGGCCCGCAGCATGTCGAGGATGTCCCAGCGGGAGTTGCCGTTTTGCCAGCTGTAGGCATAGGGGTCATAGAAGTTGCGATAGAGGGTGTAGCGGGTCACCTCGTCATCGAAGCGGATGCTGTTGTAGCCCAGCACGCAGGTATTCGGGGTGGCGAACTGCTCGTGGATCTGGCGAATGAAGTCCGCCTCGCACAGGCCATCCTTCATCGCCTTCTGCGGCGTGATGCCGGTGATGAGGCAGGCTTCCGGCTCCGGCAGGTAGTCCGCGGGCGGCTTGCAATAGATCACCAGCGGCTCGCCGATGAGGTTGAAATCGGCGTCGGTGCGAATGCCCGCAAACTGCGACGGCCTGTCCCTGGCTGGGCTGATGCCGAAGGTCTCGTAGTCGTGGAAATAGAAGGTAGGCTTTGTCTGCTGGCTCATTTCGTGGTTCTGAATTGTGTTTATATGCTTGAAAAACAAGTCGTTATACGGAGTGTCATCTCAGATTGTCTCACTTTGTCCGATCTTGATTCAGTCCGTTTCAGACCAGTTTGGTACGTATCTGTGTACACGTCAGGGCGCGTTAATGTGTCAGTGAAAAATCAGATGACCAGTCACAGGAGAGTCATATGCCACTTACTGATGCGAAGCTACGGGCCCTGTATGGTAAGCCCTACTTTGGCAAGACGGAATTGTCAGATCGTGATGGATTGTCTGCTCGGGTCACCGAACGAGGCACGATCTCGTGGCAGTATCGCTATCGCAGGCAAGGAAAGGCGGCAAGACTCAAAATTGGACGCTATCCCGACCTTAAACTCGCTGATGCCAGGGCGTTGATCCCTGCTATCCGTGGTGCACTTGAGCGTAATGAACACCCCAGAGTTTTCTGGGATAAGCTCCACCAGAAGCATGATGTCACACTGAAACAGTGCTGCGCACATTTTCGTGAGCATCATCTACCCAAGCTGCGGCCCCGTACGGTCATGCTCTATGAGCATACCATGCAGCGCTATTTCGAACCTCTGTTTATTGGTATTCCGGTTGAACAGATCCCGTTTTCCAGCTGGCTGGAGTGGTTTGATAAAATTGGCAAGAAACAGCCCAAAAATGCCGGTCATTTATTACGCAGATTAAAGTCCATTCTTAGTTTTTGTATTAGGCGTAATCTTATTGGTGGCTCACCGGTATTGAATTTACGTACCGAGGATGTGGGCTCTCAACCTGAGAGAGGTACTCGTGTGCTGACCATGCGTGAACTCGCTCAGATTTGGATTGCATTTGAACAGAGCAGGGCCAGCCGCGGATTAAAATTGGCAGCCAAACTGGTGATCCTGCTGGGCTGTCGCAGTGGCGAGGCATTGGGGGCGCAGTGGAGTGAGTTTAATCTGGAGGAGCGAATTTGGACGGTTCCCGCTGCTCGTGCCAAAAGCGGGGCGCCAATACGTCGGCCTATTCCTACCCGGGTGATGATGTTGCTGCAAGAAGCGGCGGCGAAATCTCGGCTAAAGGGCAGCCCTGTATGTCGCTCACCTGTGAATCCAAAAATGCCATTAAGTAGTGCATCTCTCATCGCCCAGATACAATTTCATATTTTTTCTCCTAGTCACTACAGGCTCATCAGTCATGACATATTTTCTGCAATAGGCGAACAACACCGCGATTAGCCCCATCAACAATCTGCTCACCGGGAAACGGCAGTCGGGATGACAACCCGGGGTCGGGATCGATGTAATAGACAGATGCGCCTGGGTTGATGTTTTGCAGCAAAGAGAATGCAGGTTCAACCAGCAAACTGGAGCCGATAATTATCACAATATCGGCCTCGCAGAGCCAGCGACGAGCGTGTTGATACTCATAAACCGTCTCACCAAACAGCACGATATCAGGGCGAAATTGTGAGCGGGTACATGGGCAGCACTCGCCCATCTTTACATCCTTGTACCACGGCTGCCGGTATTTTGGATTACGAAAGCCTTTGAGTACCAAAAACCGGATTGAACCATGCAGATGAATAACACCATGGCTACCTGCCCTCTCATGTAAGTTATCAATATTCTGGGTGATGATCTCGACACGATATTTCGGCTGTAGCCTGGCGATCAGATAGTGGGCTTGCGAGGGGGATGCTCCCAATATGGTTTGACGCCGCTGGTTGTGAAAGGCCAGGAAACCAGCCAGATCCGTGTCCAGGCTGCTCGCTTGGGAATTGCGCCAGTTTTCATCGTGATGCCAAATACCCTCCTTGCCTCTGAACGTGGGCACTCTGCTTTCCGCTGACAAGCCAGCCCCGGTGAAGAAGATGATATTGGGGCGATAACCTTGACCTGTAGTAAGGGCTTGCGCTCGTTTTTTTCGATGACGGCGCTGATGTCTTCGTGCTCGGGAAGAAATTGGTTGCATAAGATTACCTTTGGTCAGCATCGGCTGAAATTGACAAATTTGTTGGCTTCATCCCACTCGCGTAAGGGCAATTTAGAAGCCTTGCGACAATGCCTGTTTGGGCAACAAAGGGGAGCTGTGATGGGATGTGGGCAGTTTGCTACTTATCCGCCTGAAAACACGACATGTGCAAAACCCCAGTATCGAACCGGCACAGTCCGCTCGGTATAGTCAGTCGAGCTCACATCCAGAGGAGACATGCGATGAGTGTCCACCCCAGCTTTTGGTCAATGTTCCGGTCGCCCTGTCTAGCCGTTTTCTTGCTCGGTGCGTTCCCGCAACTTGGGATCGCGGGCGATTGCACCTACCGCAAGGACAGCCTCGGCCACACCCGCTATCAATGCCAGGATGGCCGCCATGGTTCGCTGCGCACCGACAGCCTTGGCACCGTCAGGGATTCAGGCACCGGCGTCACTTGGCGCAAAGACACGTTGGGCAATGTCAGAGGCAGCGATGGCACCACCTATCGGCAAGATAGCCTGGGCAATGTGCGCGCCAGCAATGGCAAGAGTGGCCTGAACGTCACCTGGCGCAAAGACAGCCTCGGCAACCTGCGCGCCTACGATGGCACCCTGTGCCGCAGCGACTCATTAGGCACGCTGCATTGCGACGGTGGCAGCCCGCCGCCCGCCGTTCTTCAACCCGAGTGAGGGTTTTATAGGCAACTGCACCATCAGACGAAGGTTCTGAGGCGCAAGCCATAGTCTGCCCAATCTCAACTGGATACACTAACCCGCATTAACACGCTGTTTTAGCGCGACCTTTATCGTTTCAAAGACCGGATTCACCATGGCTATCAAGAAGAACGAACTCTACTCCTCCCTCTGGGCTGGCTGCGATGAGCTGCGCGGCGGCATGGATGCCTCCCAGTACAAGGACTATGTGCTGACCCTGCTGTTTGTGAAATACGTCTCCGACAAGGCCAAGGGCAACCCGTACGCCATGATCGAGGTGCCGGCCGGGGCGAGCTTTGACGACATGGTGGCGCTCAAGGGCAGCAAGGAGATAGGCGAGGGGATCAACACCATCATCAGTGCGCTGGCGACCGCCAACGATCTGCAAGGGGTGATCACCATTGCCGACTTCAACGACGAGGACAAACTCGGCAAGGGCAAGGAGATGATCGACCGCCTCTCCAAGCTGGTGGCCATCTTCGAGGGGCTGGATCTGTCGGCCAACCGTACCGAAGGGGATGACCTGCTGGGTGATGCCTATGAATACCTGATGCGCCACTTCGCCACCGAGTCGGGCAAGTCCAAGGGGCAGTTCTACACCCCGGCCGAGGTGTCGCGTATTCTGGCCAAGGTGATTGGCATCAGCCGTCAGACCCCGCAAGATGCCACCGTCTACGATCCCACCTGTGGTTCTGGCTCCTTACTGCTCAAGGCGAGCGACGAGGCCGGCCCCAAGGGGCTGACCATCTACGGGCAGGAGATGGACAACGCCACCAGTGCGCTGGCGCGGATGAACATGATCCTGCACGACAATCCCACCGCAGCAATCTGGAAGGGTAACACCCTGGCCGCGCCCCAATGGAAGGAGGGCAACAACCAGCTCAAGACCTTTGACTTTGCCGTGGCCAACCCGCCGTTCTCCAACAAGAACTGGACTAGCGGCCTCGATGCCGAACACGACGAATTCGGCCGCTTTGCCTGGGGTGTGCCGCCAGAGAAAAACGGCGATTACGCCTTCTTGCTGCATATCATCAAGAGCCTGAAGAGCACCGGCAAGGGGGCAGTGATCCTGCCCCACGGTGTGCTGTTTCGTGGCAATGCCGAGGCGCGTATCCGCGAGAACCTGCTGAAGCAAGGCTATATCAAGGGGATCATCGGTCTGCCCGCCAACCTCTTCTACGGCACCGGTATTCCCGCCTGCATCATCGTCATCGACAAAGAGAGCGCCCACACCCGCGCCCTTTCTGTTCAGGTTGAAGGCGCATTGGCTGACCATGAGCAAGGGCTGTTTATGATCGATGCCAGCAAAGGCTTTATCAAAGATGGCAACAAGAACCGGCTGCGCGAGCAGGACATCCACAAGATTGTCGATACCTTCACCCGTGGTCTGACCCTGGAGGGGTACAGCCGCTGGGTACCGCTTAGCGAGATCGCCCGCAACGACTACAACCTCAATATCCCGCGTTATATCGATGGCAGCGAAGGGGAAGATCTGCACGATCTGGCCGGTCACCTGCAAGGGGGGATCCCCGAGCGCGATATTGCGGCACTTGGCCCCTACTGGCGGGTATTCCCGACCCTCAAGGCGACCCTGTTTGCACCGCTGCGACCCGGCTACAGTGAGGCGCGGGTAGCCGCCGCCAAGGTGAAGGGCACCATACTGGCCTGTGAGGAGTTTGCCCGCTTCAAACAGGTGGCCCTGGCGCCGTTTGATAAGTGGTTTAGCGATTGCCAGTTCGGCGAGTTTGCCAAGGGGGACTCGCCCAAGGCGCTGATCGACGAGGTGAGTGAAGCGCTGCTGGAGCAATACCGCGCGAGTGCCGAGGCGACCGGCGAGCTGCTCGACCCCTACGCCATCTATCAGCTGCTGATGGACTACTGGCAGAGTCAGCTGCAAGACGATCTCTATGTGCTCTCCCAGGATGGCTGGCCAGCGGGGCGGGTACTGCGCGAGCTGATTGCCGACAAGGGCGAAAAGATCAAAGAGAGCCCGGATCTGGTGATTGGCAAGGCCAAGTACAAGGCTGAGCTGATCCCACCCGCCTTGCTGGTGGCCCGCTTCTTTGCCAATGAACAAAAAGAGCTCGATACCCTGCAAGCCGCGCTGGATGAGGCCAGCCAGGCACTGGAGAGCTTTATCGAGGAGCAGAGCGGGGAAGAGGGCGGACTGGTCGAGGCGATGAACGACAAGGAGAAGGTGACCGCTGCCAGCGTCAAGGCCCGCATCAAGGCCGCCACCGACAAGGAGGAGCTGGCTGTGCTCAAGCAGGTGCAGCAGCTGTTCGACGCCGAGACCCGCGCCAAGAAGGCCCATAAAGAGGCCAGCGACACTCTCGATAAGGCGGTGTTTGCTCACTACCCCAAGCTGCAGGATAACGAGATTAAAACCCTGCTGGTTGAAGATAAATGGCAGGCGAGCCTGCGTGCAGCCTTGGAATCCGAGATTGAGCGGGTCACCCAGCAACTGGCTAATCGGGTCAAGGAGCTGGAGGAGCGCTATAGCCACTCCCTGCCACAACTCACCAAAAACGTCAGCGAGCTGGAGGCCAAGGTGGCGGCCCATCTTAAGGCTATGGGGCTGGAGTGGGCATAATGGCGGAACAGATGATGCAAGACGCAGCAGGTAAGGCGATTCCGGCAGGCTATAAGCAAACGGAAGTGGGGGTTATCCCTCATGAATGGAATGTGATTTCTATACAAAACTTATTAACAGAGAAATACATTCTCGATCAAATGGATGGGAATCATGGAGAGCTTTACCCGAAGAGTCATGAGTTTTCATCTTTTGGTGTGCCGTATATTGGTGCGACTGATTTCTCTAATGGTGATGTTGATTTTAAAGGCTGTAAATTTATCTCTCTAGCGAGAGCTAAAAAGTTCAAAAAAGGAATTGCGAGAAACGGTGATGTTTTATTTGCACATAACGCAACCGTTGGTCCGGTTTGTCTATTGGACAGTGATTTTGATTTTGTCATTCTGAGTACGACGGCGACATATTACCGCTGCAATAATGATTTATTAAAAAACAAATATCTTGCTAAGTATTTTTGTTCTGATTTTTTTGTCAGCCAATATAAGGCTGTGATGTCTCAGTCAACTAGAAATCAGGTTCCTATTCTGGCACAGAGAAAGTTTTTAATCGTTGTGCCATCAAAAGACGAACAAACCGCCATTGCCAATGTGTTGTCGGATACCGATGCGCTGATTGCAGGTTTGGAGCAGTTAATCGCCAAGAAACATGCCATCAAGACCGCTACCATGCAGCAACTGCTGACCGGCCGCACCCGCTTGCCCGCCTTCGCCCTGCGCCCCGATGGCACCCCAAAAGGTTATATAACCAGCGAGCTGGGACAAATCCCTGAGGATTGGATTACCCCAACGCTTAAAGGTATTACGAGTAATATCATTGACTATCGTGGACGTACGCCAAGGAAGCTGGGATTAGAGTGGGGCGGTGGTAATATTCTTGCACTATCAGCAGGTAACGTAAAGAAAGGTTTCATTGATTATGAAGCTGAATGCTATTTCGGTTCAGATGAGCTATATAAAAAATGGATGACATCTGGCGATGCAAGCAAAGGTGATATTGTTTTTACCATGGAGGCTCCACTAGGGAATGTCGCTTTGATTCCTAATGAGGATAAATACATTCTTAGCCAAAGAACCATATTACTTCAGCTTGAACGCTCTAAATTTTTACCAACGTTCATTATTCAAGTTTTTCTGTCTGATATGTTTCAATCATACATTTCTGAAAGTGCGACAGGTTCAACAGCACAGGGTATTAAAAGAGCAACATTTGAGAAAATGTTTGTAGCGGTCCCCTCTTGCCTTGAAGAACAAACCGCCATCGCAACCATCCTTTCCGATATGGAGAGCGAACTGACCACGTTGGAGCAGAAGCTGGCCAAGGCCCGTGATGTGAAGCAGGGGATGATGCAGCAGTTGTTGACCGGCCGTATCCGCCTGCCGCTATCGAAGGAGGCGTGATGGAGAGCATCAACAATCAGGTGCGGTCGGTACGCCAGTTGCTGGCCATTCCCCAACTGGCCATCCCAAGCTATCAGCGACCGTACCGCTGGGGCGCCAAGAATATTTCGGATCTCTTCACCGATCTGGCGACCCATCAGGACAAGAGCGCCTATCGGCTGGGCTCGGTGGTGCTTCATCAGCACACCGATAGTGAGCAGGGCGAAATGCTCGACATCGTCGATGGCCAGCAACGCACCCTGACCCTGATGTTGACTGTCAAGGCGCTGAACGAGGTGCTGGATGGCGAAACTCGCAGTGGTAAAGAGAAGAGTATCCGCTTCCAACGTCAGGATCTGCGTGAGCAGTTGCAGGCCTTACGGGGACCTATCGATGCGTTTATGCAGCGCCAGCGCTTCCCCAGCCGGGATTCGGAGTTCAACCTCAGACGCAACTATCTGGAACTGCGTCGGCTGGTGGCCCGCCCTGAGTTTGACGAGCAGCAAATCGACTTTCTGCTCAACCGCTGTCAGGTAGTCTGCTTTGTGCTGCAGGATATCTCGGAGGCGTTCCAGTTCTTCGATTCGCAAAATGCCCGGGGGCGCGATCTGGCTCCTCACGATCTGCTCAAGGCATTTCACCTGCGCGAGTTTGCCGGTCATGAGGCCAACCTCAAGGCCGAGGCGGTCGCCCATTGGGAGCGCCTGCCAAGCGACGAGCTGGCCAATCTGTTCGCCCTCTATCTCTATCGGGTACGCCAGTGGGCCGAGGGCAAGTCGGCCCGCTACTTTGGCAAGGGGGAGGTGGATCTCTTCAAGGGGGTCAACCTCGACCGGGTGGGGCACTATCCCTACGTGGAGTCGCTGCGTATCGCCCACCACTTTGTCGATGAGTACAACGGTCAGTACCAGCGCAAGATAGATGGCCAGCGCATGACGTTTCCCTTTCATCTCGACCAGATGATCATCAATGGCCGGCGTTTTTTCGAGATGGCCGAGTACTACCAGACGCGGGTCGCCGCCATCGTGGCCGAGGAGTCTGATTCCGGCAAGACCCAATCTGCCACCCTGCTCGGCGAAACGCTGACGCCGATGGCCAGCAAGGTGCTCTCGACCCTGGGCAGCTACGAGCGCCGCCACCGCACCGGGGATCGTTATGTGAGGGCCATGTTCGACTGCGCCCTGATCTTCTATATCGACAAGTTCGGCAGCCAGGGGCTGTCACTGGCCATCGAGAAGTGCTTTATCTGGGCCTATCGCTGCCGCATTCGCCAGCAGGTGGTGCAACTGGCGACCATGGATAACTACGTGCTGGAGCACAATCTGATCCGTGCTATTCGTGATGCCCGCCTGCCGGGAGACCTGCACGGCTTCCCTTTGCCGAGCATGAGCAGCCGAGAGAACAAGAACAATCGCAACGGCGCCGAAGATGAACTGGTCGGGCTGTTTCGGGAGATGAAATATTATGAGTGATGCAGGCGTTCGCCCCTTTTCCATCCGTGCACTGCTCGAAGACAGCGCCCGCTATCTGGTGCCCATGTACCAGCGCAACTACGCCTGGGGCGAGGGAGAGATCACCCAGCTGCTGCAGGATGTACTGGATTATCAGGGCAAGCGAAACAGCAAAGATAAATACCAGCCCTACTATATCGGCACCCTGGTGGTCTTTGCCCGGGGCGATGATAGTTTCGAGGTGATCGATGGCCAGCAGCGTTTTACTACTCTCTCTCTGCTGGCCAATTGGCTCAAACACTACGCGAAAGATGCAGTGGATTTAAGCTGGTATCGTGCTATCAACCTCGCTTTTGAAAGTCGTCCGATATCGAGCCATACCTTCGAGCGCTTATGGCAGGGGGTGGCACCCCACGACTTGCGGGGAAGTGCCTTCAATGAAGGTCTGGTGAACGGTTTTGAACTGATTGGCAAGGCATTGGCTGATCTTGGTCTGGTAGGTGATAGATTGACGGCCTTTTGCGACTACCTCTTCAAGCATGTGCAGATCTCTCGCATCGAGGTACCCAAGGATACCGATCTCAATCACTTCTTCGAAGCGATGAACAATCGCGGTGAGCAGCTGGAAAAGCATGAGGTGATCAAGGCGCGGCTGATGGCGACGCTAAACAAGATCCCCGAGGATGAGACTCGTCGCCAAAGTCTGCATGTACTTACCCGGGTATGGGATGCCTGCGCCAATATGGAGCGCTATATCCAGTACGGTTTTACCCCAGAGGAGCGTCATCGCCTGTTCGGTGAGAAGGACTGGGGTCAGTTTGTTCCCCGGGATTTTGCCCATCTACTTGTTCTGCTGGCACCCTCTTATTGCCCCCCTTCTGCAGATAAAAGTGATGATGATGTGATTGACGCCAGCCAGGGGCGCACCTTGTTGGCCATTTTGCAGGATGACAATCTCGATGGAGAGCAGAAGGTGGAGGAGGAGAGTGCAGGCTCCGAGCGCTTTAATAGCGTCATCAACTTCTCCAACTTTTTGCTCCATGTGCTGCGACTCGTTAGCCGAGACTCCATGGATACAGAAGGGGTGCCGCTCGATGATAAACAACTGGTTGATCAGTTTGAGCTGCGGGTGATCGGGGAGACTGACCCGGTAGCGGCAGTTCAACGTTTTATCTATGGCCTGTTAAAGAGCAAGTATCTGTTTGATCAGTTCATCATCAAGCGCGAATTTGCCGGCGGCAAAGATGGCTGGAGTCTGAAACGGCTACGTTGGCATGAGGAGAGCGCCAGTTACCCCAATTCCTTTGGTAAGCACGAAGATGGTTTTGCTGGCGTCAACCGCCAGATCCTGATGTTGCTGTCGGCGTTTCATGTGTCGACCCCGACTCTGGTTTACAAACACTGGCTCAATGGTGCACTGCGATATCTGTTCGACAATTGTCACCCTGAGCAACCGGTGGAGGCTGGGGCTTATCTGTCCTATCTGGAGAGTCAGGCTCGCCGCTTTGTCTTCCAGCGCTTTTTGGCGCCGGGTGAAGGGGCTTCCTATTACCAGATGCTCTACCTTGATAACGCCCTGTTGCCCGCCATCAAGGTGGATGAGAGCTGGCACGAGGTGATTACATCCAAACTTCGCTTCAGTCATATCGAGAACAACTTTGTCTTCAATTTCCTCGACTACCTGCTGTGGGTACGGGACCGAAGTCGTGACAAAGTGGCCTATTCTTTTGAGTTCACGTTTCGCAGTTCAGTGGAGCATTTTGCCCCTCAGCACCCTATTCATAAAGCGCACAAGGTTTCGGAGAAGTCACTCCATTCATTTGGCAACCTTTGCCTTATCAGCCACAGCAAGAACTCGCGCCTGAGTAACTTCCAGCCCCAACAGAAGCAGGAACACTTTGAAGCGAGCCTTGCTAACAACCAGATTGATAGCCTCAAGTTGCTCGCAATGATCAGGTTGATGAAAGAGAAAGGTCGCTGGCAGGAGGATGAGATAGCTGAGCATCAAAAGCAGATGTTAGAAGTACTGGCCGCTGAGGCAGCCAAGCTGAGAGGTAATCCATGAGTGCGGTTGGACAGCGAGAACATGCAGCCCAAGATTGGATGGCCCGGTTTATGTGAGCGGTATGGGGTTCACTGTCTGTGGCACTGGAACGCCATTCAGAAAAACCTCAATATCGAGACCTTGTTGTTGATGGCTGTGTTATCAGTGGCGATCATGCGCCGCTAAGTGTTACTGAAAAATAAACTCAGCGAGGACTCAAGGTGGTCTGCTTATTAGCCTGGGTTGAGAGTTTAAAAAATAATTGGAGAGCTGTATGTCGGTTGTAGAAGCATCATCCACAGGTGGAGTGATAGAGGGGGTGGATCCTTTTGTATTGACCTCCCTTGAGGCGATGCGAAAGAAGTTATTGGATCTAACCTCTCGCAATCGCCTGCTCAACTTTCCCCTCACCAATAAAGGGTCCGCACTGCGCATTGTCGATGAGTTGCCGGATCAGCTCTATGAAACACTCTGTGCGGAAGTCGCAATGGAGTTTGCGCCAGTCCCTGAACCAACCCGCCAGCAACTGCTGGAGCATGGTTATCTGAAAGTTGGTGAGGATGGTAAGGATGTCCAGCTAAGGGCCCTTCCGACGGCCAAGGAGTGGGCACAGGTTTTGGGGATCAGCACCGAATTCGATTTACCCACTGAACAGCGGGTTCCTGCCTCAGAAGTAAACCGGCCACTGCTGGAGCAGGCCCATGAGTTTATCTATCAATATGGCCAGGCCCAGGATGGGAAGCTGACCGGGATACGGGCTCAGTACACCAGGCAAGGGCTTAGCCTGCCAGAATTGACCGCTGCCTGCAGCCTTGCTGGTTATGAAGGACTCGAGGATTTTGAGCGTCAGGCCAAGGCGGGAAAGACGCTCACTATATCGTCATCGTACCCTGGTCATGATGATACACGGATACAAGTTCTGCTCTTCCCCGGAGAGCTCGAGGCGCGTCTGCGGGCCATCCACAATAAGGCTCAAACGGCCATAGAAGAGAGTGGCGCCAATATCCTGTATCTGGCGCTGGGATTCCTCGAATGGTACGAGAGCGATACTTCGGATAAAGCACGCGTTGCCCCCTTGTTCACCATTCCTGTGCGATGTGAGCGTGGCAAGCTGGATCCCAAGGATGGCCTCTACAAATACCAGATCCATTACACGGGTGAAGATATCCTGCCCAATCTCTCCTTGAAGGAGAAATTACAGGCTGACTTTGGGCTGGCTCTTCCTCTGTTTGACGAAGAGCCGACACCTGAGTCCTATCTCGCTGCTGTGACCAAAGTCGTTGGCAAGCATAAACCCAGGTGGTCGGTGAAACGCTACGGGGCGCTGAGCTTGCTCAACTTTGGCAAGATGATGATGTATCTGGATCTCGATCCTGCTCGTTGGCCTCAGGACAAACGCAACATCTTGTCTCATGAGGTGATCCGTCGCTTTTTCACCAGTCAGGGGGGCGGCGAAAACAATGCCGACTCAGCGGGTGGATTAAGCCAACATGAGTATTGCATCGATAGTTACCCTGAGATCCATGACCGGATCCCACTGATCGATGATGCGGATAGTTCGCAACACAGTGCGTTGATCGATGCCATCCATGGGAAAAATCTGGTCATTGAAGGCCCTCCCGGCAGCGGCAAATCACAGACGATTACCAACTTGATTGCTGCGGCCCTGCTCAATGGCAAGAAGGTGCTGTTCGTAGCAGAGAAAATGGCGGCCTTGGAGGTCGTCAAGCGTCGTCTGGATCGTGCCGGTCTGGGTGAGTTCTGCTTGGAGTTGCACAGCCACAAGACGCATAAGCGTAAGGTGCTGGAGGATATTGAAGCCCGCATGATGCGTCAGGCAACGATGCCGACGACGGAGGAAATTGACGCCCAGATTACGCGTTATGAAGAGCTCAAGAGACAGCTCAATGAGTATGCGGCATTGATAAACACCCCTTGGGAGCTCACGGGAAGGACTATCCATCAGATCCTGAGTGGTGCGACACGCTATCGCCACAAATTGGATATCGATGCAACAGCACTCCATATTGAGAACTTTTCTGGTAAAAAACTGGACAAGGTGACTCAGCTACGACTGAGCGACCAAGTGGTGGAGTTTAGCCGTATCTACAAGGAGGTGCGGGAGCAGGTGGGGGCCGATGCAGAAATATATGAGCACCCTTGGAGTGGTGTGAATAACACCCAAATCCAGCTGTTTGACAGCGCTCGTATAGTTGATTTGTTACAAGCTTGGCAGGCGTCTATCCTCCATTTCCATCATCATTATCAAGGCTTTTTAGACAAATGGGTTCTGGAAGGTGAGGGGCTCGATACGCTCTCCCATATTGAGCAACTGGTACAGGATCAGAAGCATCTACCTACCTTGAGCGGATCGGAATTATTCGCCGCACTTCCCGGGATGGATACCTCGGATGCGATAGCACGCGTTCGTCACTATCTGACGAGATTTGACACCCTTCAAGGCTACTATGACGCCTTGAGTCAAGCCATTGAACCCGAGAAACTCCGTCTATTAGAGCGAGGGGAGCAATGCGACTTTCCCCGTGAAGAATTGGCAAAGTACGGTGTTGCTGAACATATCTCTCTTCGTGACTTGATCAAGTGGCTCGAGTCTATTCGATGCATCGAAGATGAGTTGTCATCCCTCTCTGGCCAGCTGAGCGACTTCAAGAGTGCGTTACCTGGCAGCCTCTCTGCACACATCGATGATACCCAGCCTGGCTTAGTATTCTGTTCAGAATTGCTGTCTATTGTGGGGGCCTTGCCTGCAGAACTCATCAGGGTACGTGACCCACTGTTTGATGATGATGGCCTCGATGCTGTACTGCTCGAGCTGGTTCAGCAGATTGAAGAGTTACGTCCCCTCAGGGATAACTTGTCCGAGCTGTATCAGTTGGACAGACTACCGTCCCAAGAGCAACTTGCTCGTGCTGTTGCGATTATTCAGCAGGGTGGTTTCTTCTCATGGTTCAAGAGTGATTGGCGTAAGGCCAAGGCCTTGCTCACAGGGTTGTCTCGGCAGCCAGGAACCAAGTTTGCCGAGTTGAAACGTTGGTCAACTAACCTGGTGAAGTACACGGAGTTACTGCAGCGGTTTGAGCAAAGAGCCTTCGGTAATCAACTCGGCAACGCATACCGTGGACTGGACACGGATTGTGCGCAGTTGATGCAATTGCGCGATTGGTACAAGCAGGTCCGCGCTTGTTACGGCATCGGCTTTGGAAAGCGGGTAGCTATAGGCTCTGATGTGATGGCTCTGGATGGCGAAATCATTAAAGGCGTCCATCAGATCGAGAAGTCACAGTTCAGCGCGAAAATAATGGCCTTGGTGAAGCAGGCAGAAAATGAGACCAAGTTGCTGCCGCGCATTGCCCACCAACTGAAAGATCATCCTGTCTGGCTAGGTGAACAAGGAGCATTGAGACAGGCTTGCCAACAAGTGCAAGCGACGCTGACTGCTTTACAGGGGGGGTTTGTCAATACGGAGGTATCACTGGGTCAGATGACACATTTCTCCGATCTCTTGCAAAAAATGTCTGCCTTGCAGATTGACCTTGAAAATAAGAAACCGGAGTTGGGTGTCCTTGCGCAATCAGTCCCGTTGGCTTTTGGGTTGAATAAAGATAATCGGCAGGCACTAACCATTATCGGCGACACGCTGAATCTGGCTGATCAACTGGTTGGAAACATAAAGTGTGCCTCTTTGGCCACCAGGATCAGGCATCTGGATAATGCGAGCGAGTATGCGTTACTTTGCCGTGATGGTGTTGAAGTTGGCTTGCAATGGCATTACCAGGAGCAACATGCTGCGCGATTTGCACAAGAAACAATGTTGGATAACAGCCAGTGGCTAAAGTCGACAGACAGTTCACTGGGCGCATTGCTAGAGCGGAACGAAAAGGCGATTCAACAGCCTCGCTGGTTGAATGGGTGGGTCAACTTTATCCGTTGCTACGAACAGATGCAGGAACGCGGATTGCAGCGGATCTGGTCTGCAGTCCTTGCCGGAACGCTCCCTGTGGAGAAGGTTGAACTGGGTTTGGCTTTGGCACTCCATGACCAGTTGGCTCGAGAGGTTATTCAGGCTCACCCTGAATTGGTGAGGATCTCCGGTACCCAACGCAATGCCTTGCAAGCATCGTTCAAGGAGTACGACAAAAAGCTTATTACGTTGCAGCGTCAGCGCATTGCTGCGCAGATTGCTCGTCGCCATGTCCCGGAGGGGAACGCGGGAGGTAAGAAGAGTGAATACACCGAACTGGCACTGATCAAAAATGAGCTGGGAAAAAAAGCCAGACATATTCCAATCCGGCAGTTGGTCAACCGAGCCTGCAGTGCTCTGGTTGCTATAAAACCCTGCTTCATGATGGGGCCAATGTCCGCAGCTCATTACCTTGAACCTGGACGGGTGGAATTCGACTTGGTGGTGATGGATGAAGCATCTCAGGTAAAGCCAGAGGATGCGTTGGGAGTTATCGCCAGGGGCAAGCAATTGGTGGTGGTGGGTGATCCCAAGCAGTTGCCGCCAACCAGTTTCTTTGATCGAAGTGTGGATAGTGAGGATGACGATGATGCCGCCGCGCTCAGCGATACGGACAGTATCCTGGATGCCGCATTGCCGCTGTTTCCTATGCGGCGTTTGCGCTGGCACTATCGTTCCCGGCACGAGAAGCTGATCGCCTACTCCAACCGCCATTTTTATAACAGCGACCTGGTGATATTCCCCTCTCCATATGCGGAGTCTCCGGAGTATGGGATCAAATTTACCTATGTCTCGAAAGGACGTTTTTCCAACCAACATAACATCGAAGAGGCACAAGCCGTGGCAGAGGCGGTGCTTCATCATGCGCAGCACAGACCGGGCGAATCACTCGGTGTGGTTGCAATGAGTTCAAAACAGCGCGACCAGATCGAACGCGCTATTGATGAACTGCGTCGCAATAGACCGGAAGTCGATAGGGCCATCGATAGTTTGTATGCCATGGAGGAGCCGCTTTTCATTAAAAACCTTGAGAACGTGCAGGGTGACGAACGTGATGTGATCTTTATTTCCTTTACCTATGGACCTGCTGAACATGGTGGGAAGGTATATCAACGCTTTGGGCCAATAAATTCCGATGTAGGCTGGCGTCGCCTGAACGTACTCTTCACTCGTTCGAAGAAGCGGATGCATGTCTTCAGCTCGATGCGCTCAGAGGATGTTCTGACGAGTGAAACCAGTAAACTTGGAGTCGTTTCTTTGAAAGGCTTCCTTCAGTTTGCTGAAAAAGGAACACTGGACTCACAAATCACCCATACAGGGAAGGCACCAGATACCGACTTCGAAGTAGCCGTAATGGAGGCGCTTAGGAAAGCCGGATTCGAGTGTGAGCCTCAGGTTGGGGTGGCTGGATTCTTTATTGATTTGGCGGTGAAAGACCCTGGTTACCCTGGTCGGTACTTGATGGGGATTGAATGTGATGGTGCTGCCTATCACTCTGCAAAATCGGCCCGAGACAGGGATCGACTGCGTCAAGAGGTACTGGAACGTTTGGGTTGGAGAATTAGCCGTATCTGGTCCACAGACTGGTTCAGTAATCCTGACGAGGTGCTCTCCCCGATTATCCGGAAACTCCACGAGCTCAAGACGTTGGAACCTGAGGCCACAGTGCCTTCATATGAGTATATGGAGGAGAGCGAGCCTTCTGCAGAGGCAGAGGATCACCAAGAGACATCTCCTATACCAGAGCTGGGACTTAAGGAGCAGCTTCGGTATTTTGCTAAGCATGCTATCGAAGTAGCGCTACCGGATGTTGACGATGATCGCCGTTTGTTGCGGCCAGCCATGCTCGAGGCATTGCTTGAGCATCAGCCTCTATCACGCTCCGAATTTGTTGAGCGGATACCACACTACTTACGGCAAGCAACAGATGTACATGAAGCACAACGTTTTCTTGATCAGGTGCTGGCATTAATCGATGGTGCTGATATTGAAGCTGATGATGCTACGTTCGAGCCTGGATTGGCATAAGCAGAGGTAATTAAACAGTGACAGCTGTCGGTCAACGTGAACGCGCCACCCAACAACGAGTAGTCAGGTTTTTTATTGAGGATCTGGGCTATCGCTATTTGGGTAACTGGCACACCCGGCCCAACAATCGTAATGTCGAGCCCGCTCTGCTGACCAGTTGGTTGGCTGGGCGTGGGGTGGATGCCGCGCTTATTCCCCGAGTGTTGCGTCAGCTCGAGCGTGCTGCCAGCTTGGGAGAAGGGCGCCAGCTCTATGATGCCAATAAAGAGGTCTATCGCCTGCTGCGCTACGGTGTAAAGGAAAAGGCCGGGGCAGGTGAGCAGAATCAGACGGTCTGGCTGGTGGACTGGGCCAATCCAGAGGCTAACGACTTTGCTATCGCCGAGGAAGTGACAGTCGCGGGGGAGAATACCAAGCGGCCGGATCTGGTGCTCTACGTTAACGGTATTGCGCTTGGTGTGATCGAACTCAAGCGATCCACCGTCTCTATTGGTGAGGGGATCCGGCAAAACCTCGACAACCAGAAACAGGATTTCATTCGCAACTTTTTCACCACCCAGCAGTTGCTCATGGCAGGCAACGACAGCCAGGGCCTGCGTTACGGCACTATCGAAACCCCTGAGAAATATTATCTGGAGTGGAAAGAGGCCGGCTCGTCGCAGGATGGAAATCCGTTGGATCGCCACCTGGCCCAGCTCTGCGAGAAGGGGCGCTTTCTCGAGTTAATTCACAACTTTATCGTGTTCGATAGTGGGGTGAAGAAGACCTGTCGCCATAACCAGTATTTCGGGATCACGGCGGCCAAGCGTTTTATTGAGCGCCATGAGGGCGGGATCATCTGGCATACCCAGGGCAGCGGCAAGAGCCTGACCATGGTGTGGATGGCCAAGTGGATCCGGGAGAATGTCGCTGACAGTCGGGTCTTGATCATCACTGACCGTACCGAACTCGATGAGCAGATAGAGAAGGTATTTGCTGGGGTTGAAGAGGAGATCCTGCGTACCAAGAGTGGGGCCGATCTGGTACGCCGTCTTAACGAGGCTCACCCTTGGCTGCTTTGCTCTTTGGTACACAAATTTGGCCGACACACGGAAGAAGAAGATGAGACGGCTGAGCGAGATGACGATGAATTTATCGCCGAGCTCAAAGCCAGCCTGCCGGCTGATTTTGCGGCCAAGGGCAAACTCTTTGTTTTTGTGGATGAGTGCCACCGTACCCAGTCGGGCAAGTTGCATGGGGCCATGAAGAGCATATTGCCCGAGGCACTTTTTATTGGCTTCACCGGCACACCCCTGATGAAGAAGGATAAGAAGAAGTCGGTAGAGGTGTTTGGACCCTTCATTCACACCTACAAGTTTGACGAGGCTGTGAGCGATGGGGTGGTGCTGGACTTGCGTTATGAGGCCCGCGACATTGACCAACGGGTCAAGTCCCAGGCCAAGGTGGATGAATGGTTCGAGGTGAAGACCAAGGCGCTCTCCCGACTTGGTCGCCAGCAGTTAAAAGAGAAGTGGGCCTCGATGCAGAAGCTGCTCTCGAGCCGCTCACGACTCGAGCAGATCGTGGCCGATATCCTGCTCGATTTTGACCGTAAACAGCGCCTGGCGGATGGCCGTGGCAATGCCATGCTGGTGTGCTCCAGCGTTTATCAGGCTTGCAAGAGCTATGAGCTGTTCAGTCAGGCAGGATTTGCTGACAAGTGTGCCATCATCACCAGCTATCAGCCCAATGCCAGTAACATCAAAGGACAGACGACCGGTGCTGGGTTGACCGAAAAGCTGGCGAAATACCATATCTATCGCAAGATGCTGGCGAACTTTTTCGGCCAGAGCGAGGATGAGGCCGGTAAGCGGGTGGAGGAGTTTGAGAAAACGGTCAAACAGCGCTTTATCAAGGAACCGGGTCGGATGCGGCTGCTGATTGTCGTGGACAAGCTGTTGACTGGTTTCGATGCGCCGTCGGCGACCTACCTTTACATCGATAAAAAGATGGCCGATCACAACCTTTTTCAGGCTATCTGTCGGGTCAACCGGCTCGATGGTGCCGATAAGGAATATGGCTATATCGTTGATTACAAGGACCTGTTTCGCTCTCTTGAGAAGACCGTCAAGGATTATACCGCCGA
This sequence comes from Aeromonas genomosp. paramedia, assembly GCF_023093515.1. Classification (NCBI taxonomy): domain Bacteria; kingdom Pseudomonadati; phylum Pseudomonadota; class Gammaproteobacteria; order Aeromonadales; family Aeromonadaceae; genus Aeromonas; species Aeromonas genomosp. paramedia. Next base: position 25,449 of record NZ_JAAROG010000017.1, on the reverse strand, counting down.
GGCCTTTGAAGGCTATGACAAGGATGATGTCGCTGGGTTGCTGAAAGATCGTTTGGCACAAGGGAAGCAAGACCTTGACGATGCCCTGGAGGCGGTGCGAACGCTCTGCGAACCGGTCAAGGCACCCCGCGAAGAGTTGGATTATCAGCACTATTTCTGCTGTGCTCCGGGGGCAGACGAAGATGAACTGCTCGACAAGGAGGCGCTGCGTTTAACCCTCTATCAATACGTCGCCAAGCTGATCCGTGCGTTTACCGCGCTGGCGGGGGAGATGGAAGAGGCCGGTTATAGCGCGAGCCAGGCTGCCACGATCCGCCGTGAGGTGGAGCACTACAGCAAAGTGCGCGACATGATCAAAGTAGCCAGTAGTGATCACGTCGATATGAAGCAGTTCGAGCCGGCGATGCGGCAGATGCTGGATCTCTATATTGATGCTGACCCCAGTGAAACCCTGATGGACTTTGAAGAGCTGGGATTGCTGGAGCTGATCATCGAGCGGGGGGCCGAAGCGCTTGAGGGGGCTCCCGAGGGGCTGCGTAAAGACCCCGAGGCTATGGCTGAGGCGATTGAAAACAACGTGCGACGGACCATCGTCGACGAGAATCCGGTTAACCCCAAGTACTACGAAAAGATGTCGGTGCTGCTCGATGAGCTGATTGAGCTGCGTCGCTCTCAGGCTATCTCTTACCAGGAGTATCTGGAAAAGGTACGCGAGCTGGCCATGAAGGTGAAACGTCCAGCCAGCGGGGGGGCACAGACCTACCCTGCGAGTGTTGATACCTCAGCCAAGCGCGCGCTATATGACAATTTGGGCTGCGATGAAGTGCTGGTGACCAAGATCGATACTGCCGTCAGATATACCAAAAAAGCGGACTGGCTCGGTGATCGCTTCAAAGAGCGGGAGGTTGCCTTTGCTATTGCCGAAGAGATCAAAGAGTGCGATGTGACCGTCGCGGATGTGATGACCCTGGTAAAAGCCCAGCCGGAGTACCATTGATGGCGTTGGTTACCTTTGGTGAGCTGACTGTCGAGTTGCAGCGCAAGGGCATCAAAAACCTGCACATCAATGTATTGCCTCCTGATGGACGGGTGCGTGTATCCGCGCCTGCTTCTTTGTCAGATACCGCCATTCGGGTTGCAGTGGTGCGAAGACTGGCCTGGATCCGACAGCAGCAGGCCGCATTTGCCGCACAACCGCGCCAGAGCGAGCGCAAGATGTGTAGCGGAGAGACCCATTATCTTTGGGGTCGAGGCTACCGGCTGGATGTGATCCAGACCGATGGGGACCATAGCGTCAAGTTACAGGGGGGCTGGATCCGTATGCGGGTGCCTGCACACTATGACGCAGACCGCCGCGAGGTGTTGCTCCTTGAGTGGTACCGCCAGTTGCTACGCCAGCGCTTGCCAGATCTTATCGCCAAGTGGCAGGAGGCGTTAAAGGTGTCACCTTCCTTTGTGGGTATCAAACGCATGAAGACCATGTGGGGTAGCTGCAAAACAGATACTGCTCGCATCTGGATCAATCTCGAGTTGGTCAAGAAGCCCCCTGAATGCCTGGAATTTATTGTTGTTCACGAGATGGTGCATCTTTTAGAGCGAAAACATAACCAGCGATTTATCTCCCTGATGGATTTGCACTTGCCAAATTGGAGAGAGCACCGAGAGAGGCTGAACAAGATGCCGCTGGCGTTTAACCGGTGGGGGTATTAAATGTTTCTTTATGATCCATCGCAGTTTATCGAATGGCTTGGTTTTCCTTCACAAGGGGAGTTTTTTAGGAAAACATTTACTTCTCCGCTCATAAATAAATACAAGCTGCATCCTCCATGTGTAAAAACACTAAATAAATATTTTTTAGTGTCTGGTGATGATCGCTACAGTACTCAATTCGATAAATTCTTTCAAAGATTGGAAAGTATTTCAGTAGCTAGGGGTGTTAGTTCGGATTTTTATGATACATCATCTAAACCCATACTAATATCGCAATTTGCGATTCGTGTGAAATGGCCAAGCATCTTCAAAGGCCTTCAAATCACAGGTTATTATCCACGAACTTGTTCACAAGCAGAACATTTTTTGTGTGAATTGCAAAATTTATTGGATAGCTTAGATGGTCTTGAGGGGAAAAATCGAACCAAGAAAGTTTTAGAGAACGACTGGCTGAGATCTAGTCTAATGGAGTTGAATGTAGAGCTTAGAGTACATGAGAGCGACTTAAATGTAGAGCCTGAACATAGCATAGTTCTATCTAGAATGCTGCATTACATTAATATATATTTTTTCATTAAAACATTGGCAGCGTTTGATGCTGACTTTAACAGCAACATACCAATGGAGCACAAGCAGTCTATATTTAATAAAATGATGCCGACTTATCCACTTGATAAATGGGTGCCTCATAGGTCTGGATTGTTTGAACCTCTTTTGGAACGTTTTGCATCCAAGTCAATAGGCTATCAGGCTTTTGCCAAGTACGCGGATTGTAATGAAGACTCTATCGCAACCAGTTTACGTCAGTTTTATGCAAGAAAACGAAATCTAAAATTTAAAACGGTTAGAGAATGGTTACGTGGGGCACTTGAAGAGTTAGCCAAGACAGAAGATTTTGATGTCGAGGAAGTTCTTCACTATTGTGAGCCGATGTGGTGCGTAGCGGATATATTATCTGGATGGATTCATGTAACGGATGATCCAGAACTGGATCATGACGTAGTCACATGTTTTAGCCATTACAATCGCTTTTATAATGAAGCTATAGGCAGCAGGGAGCCATAGGCTCCCTGAAAAAGTCATTCATCATCTTCATCATCAGGGCGCTCATCGTAGCCCCGACTCTGCCAGTAGGCATCGTGCTCGGGGTTTAATTGACGCGAGCGGTTATCGTCGTCATCTTTTTTAGACATGTGATTTCCTTACTATTTCGTTGTTGGTTTTAGCGGGGGAACTGCCACAGTTTTTTGTGCACGAGCGGTGAAGCTATCTTTACTCACCCCACCTCCGTTACCCCGAGCTTCAGCACTATGGATACGGGATACGGCTTCTGTGGTCATTGGTTTTTTGTTGTTGCTATCATAGATCTCCTTGTCATCTCCAGTGGATGTACTGGATAGCGACAATGTATGAAAAATGAAGCCATCTGACAGGGGGCAAAAAATGGAAATTTTTCAGAGTTATGGCGTAGAGCGGAGTTGTAGTGGAGAGATGTAGTGGCCGAAAAACTGACCCCGTTTTCAGTCTGTGTTCACCAACTCTCGGTTGCTTTACTCCAGAGTCGCCAAGTTGAATAGGTCTGGATAAGGTGATCACCAGAATACGACATTGATGAGAGCTGTATCTCTTATTAGATTTCAGATTCAAATTTCACTCTAGAGGAAAAGAGGTGTTGTATTTCTTTTTCTCCGCCAGTGAATGAAATTGTAACCCTGTCACTCAGCATTCATCGTATTTAAAATGGTTCTCTATATAAAGCACATTTCATCCTGAAATACAGATTTAGAGTGAGATGTAAATGAAAGCCAGAATGAAAAGATATGATTCTTGAACATCTATAAGATAGCATCAAAGGCTACATAATATGCATAACAAGGCTCGCCCTCAATGTAGACTCGTTTGGGGTTTTCCAGGGGGCCTGGTTATAATTAATGGCATCCCATTGTACTATCTTTGGACAAGATACTGAGATGAGTATAGAAGTGGTTAATATTGCATATTCAGTCACTAAATATTCATATTTTAATGGATTTTCTGAGTTATCTGAGTAGTAAGCAGGTTCATTAAGGGGAGATGTGGGAGTGTCTGCCACAATATGGCAGCGCCAAATGTTAATTGCCATATTTTGGCACGGATTTTTGACATTGAGATAGTAGTCTCATTCACCTAACAGATTGTTTTTTAAAACTCTATTTTTTAATGAGTAGAGTTTGTGTACATGATGAAATCATAGCTGTAAGCATGGAAAAATTTCCGATAAAAATTGCCATGTTATGGCAATAGACCCTTCATATGCCATCAAGCAAACCTTGTCATAAACCTGCATTGAGGATGGTATTTTAATAGTCGTAGCTTAGTTCGTGGATGTTCATAGCGGTATAGCAGTTTGTTGAAATTAGATGCGATATTTAATATTTGTCATGTTGGGGGGGGGCTATATTCCATTATTGACACTAATAGCTAAGTGTTCAAGGGGGTCGTGTTAAGTTTTAGAGGGGACGCATGCTGCGTCGAGAGAGGAGTATCTTTTATTAATCACGAACATAGCGTAAAAAGTTTAAACCTAAAAACAATTCATTGTAAAACTATCGAAAATTATTTGGAGCATTTTTTTGGGCGTTTTATAAAATTGAGCTGATAAATTGTTCCAAACGCGCTTCGTCTCTGTCCCATCATTCTCGGTATCAACACTTGGCCAGCAAGCACAGTGTAGCTGTTAATATATGCAGGAATTCAGTTGTACCCAATATTCTCACTCGTACACATCCCTTTGCACAGTCAGCGGGTTTGGTTTTTTTGCCCATTCGATGAGCGCGACTATTGGCATCTGAATAAAGGTTCAGTGAAGTGTGTCATGATCAGCGTGGACCTATGAGGGTCTATTTTGCTGATCATGACATTGATATGGTAATAAAGGTCAGATATAGCCAGCTCCGGCGGAGGGCTTGCAGATATAGATACTGGGTTGCAAACCACTGAGCAGAGGATAGCGGGCGTTGACTTGCTCGCAGACGACTGGGGTCAGTGCGCGCGGTACCAGCGTAACAACACAGCCACCGAAGCCGCCACCAGTCATTCTGACTCCACCACGACTGCCGATGATCTCTTTGATCATGTCGACCAAGGCGTCGATAGCAGGCACTGTGATGGCAAAATCATCGCGCATCGAGGCATGAGACAGCGCCATTAATTCTGCCATCATGACCATGTCTTCATTTGCAAGCGCATCGGCCGCTGCCAGCGTTCGTTCATTCTCGGAGATGACGTGGCGGGCACGGCTTGCGACTACAGGATCCAGTTCGTTGGCGCCTTCGGTAAACTGCTGCATCGTCAGATCGCGCAGTGCCTTGACCCCAAAATGTCGTGCGGCTTCTTCACACTGTGCCCTGCGGGTATTGTATTCGCTATCTACCAGGCCTCGTCGTACGTTCGAGTTGATGATGACCACATCGATGTCGGCCGGCATGCTCACAGGGCGGGTTTCCAGGCTGCGGCAATCGATCAGCAGGGCATGGTCCTGCTGACCCAGGGCGGAGATAAACTGATCCATGATGCCGCAGTTGCAACCGACGAACCTGTTTTCCGCCAGTTGTCCGTTCAGGGCGAGATCTGCCTGGCTGATGTCGAGGTGATTCATCTCTTTGAAGATCTGTCCTACCGCCACTTCCAGAGAGGCGGAAGAGCTCAGACCGGCTCCCTGCGGTACATTGCCACTGAGCACCAGGTCAGCCCCGGTCAGTTGACAGCCTCGCAATAGCAAATATTTGACGACACCTCGCACATAGTTGGCCCACAGGTATTCCGGGCGCGGCTCTATGGGGTGGCGCAAGTCAAATTCATCCAACTGGTTGTGATAGTCGGCAGCGATCACCCTGATCAGGCTGTCCTTGCGGGGGGCCGCACTGATCACGGTCTGATAGTCAATGGCGCAGGGGAGCACAAAGCCATCATTGTAGTCCGTGTGCTCCCCAATGAGGTTGACACGCCCAGGCGCCTGAATGGCGAGGGTAGGGTGATAACCGTACTGGGTGTAAAAGGTGCGTTCAGTCACGCTGCGTGGCGATTCAATACTCATATCTCAACCTCAAACCTGTTCACGAAAATGGATATCGCTGACGGAGCGCAGGCGTTCGGCCGCCTGTTCTGCCGTCAGGTCGCGCTGTGTTTCCGCCAGCATTTCATAGCCCACCATAAACTTGCGCACGCTCGCAGAGCGCAGCAGGGGTGGGTAGAAGTGGGCATGCAACTGCCAGTGGTCATTCTCATCGCCATTGAAAGGTGCACCATGCCATCCCATCGAATAGGGGAAGGAACATTGAAACAGGTTGTCATAGCGGCTGGTCAGTTTCTTGAGCGCCAGAGCGAGGTCTTCACGCTGTTGCGCTGTCAGTGTCGGTAGACGTGTAACCGCAAACTTGGGAAGCAACAGGGTTTCGAAGGGCCAGGCTGCCCAATAGGGCACCACTGCCAGCCAGTGCTCCGTTTCCACTACGGTGCGGCGGCCGTCAGCCTGTTCGCGCACCGCATAATCGAGCAACATGGCACGACCATGCTTGGCAAAATACTCCCGTTGGGCATCATCTTCCCGCGCGGCTTCGTTGGGCAAGAAGTCGTTGGCCCAGATCTGCCCGTGGGGATGGGGATTGGAGCAACCCATCATGGTACCCTTGTTTTCGAATACTTGGATCCAGGGGTAGTCGCGCCCCAGCTCTGCAGTTTGCTCGCACCAGGTGTTGACCACGGCGGTGAGGGAGGGGACGGACAACTCGGGCAAGGTCTTGCTGTGATCCGGTGAGAAGCAGATTACCCTGCTGGTGCCGCGTGCACTCTCTAGCTGGAAGAGGGGATCCTCGCTGGTTGGGGCCATCGGGGTATCAACCATCAGGGCTGCAAAGTCGTTGGTAAAGACGAAGGTCGACTGATAATCCGGATTTTTGTCACCAGTGACGCGAGTGTTGCCGGCGCAGAGGAAACAATCCGGATCGTGAGCGGATCGCTGGGTGCGATCGGGTTCATCCTGCTGCCCCTGCCAAGGGCGCTTCGCCCTGTGAGGAGAAACTAGAACCCACTGCTGGATCAATGGGTTGTAACGACGGTGGGGGTGATCGGTTGGTTCAAATTGCATAGGAAGGCCTGTCTCGTTCTGTATATTCATGGAAGGGGGTAACCGTTCGGATTTTGGGATTGCCAGCGCCAGGTATCGGCCGTCATCTCATCAAGCGTGCGATGAGCCTTCCACCCCAGCTCGTTGTAAGCCCGTGTTGGATCGGCCCAACACTGCGCTATGTCTCCGGCACGGCGCGGCACGATCTCATAAGGCAGCTCGCGGCCACAGGCCTTGGAGAAGGCGCCATGAATGTCCAGGACGCTGTAGCCATGCCCAGTGCCCAGGTTGTACACATGGACGCCAGCTTGCCCAAGGGTATGTTTCAAGGCTGCGACATGGCCATCGGCTAGATCCATGACATGAATGTAATCCCGCACGCCAGTACCATCCGGTGTCGGGTAGTCATCACCAAAGATGGCGAGTTTGGCACGGCGGCCCACTGCCACCTGGGCAATATAAGGCATCAGGTTATTGGGAATGCCCTGGGGATCTTCGCCCATCATGCCACTGGGATGGGCTCCCACTGGATTGAAATAGCGCAACAGGGTCAATGACCAGTCGGGAGCTGATCGTGCAAAGTCCTTGATGAGGCGCTCCACCATCAGCTTGCTTTGACCATAAGGGTTGGTGGCGCTAAAGGTTGGCGATTCCTCGGTGATGGGCATGGTCTCTGGCTCACCATAAACGGTGGCAGATGAGCTGAATAGTAAGGTCTTGACCCCGGCGCGTCGCATTGACTGCAGCAACACCAGGGTGCCTCTGACATTGTTGTCATAGTACTCGAGAGGCTTTTCTACCGATTCTCCTACGGCCTTGAGGCCTGCGAAGTGGATCACTGCATCTATCGGTTGGTCTGCAAACACACGATCCAGCAGGTCGGCATCCCGCACATCACCGTGATAGTGCAGGGGACGCTGCCCGCTGAGGGTGTGGATACGTTCGAGGACGCTTTCTTTGCTGTTAACCAAATTGTCCAACAAGATGGGGGTCATCCCGGCAGCGATAAGCTGCAAGCAGGTATGACTACCTATGTAACCAGTTCCACCTGTGACGAGTATCTTCAACATGAATCTCTCCTTGGTGCTCGTTTTAATTGGGTTTTATTTAGTGTAACCGATTACCCGCATTCTGCGCTTGTGAAAGCAGGTCGGGAAGATGCACCTCCATTTTGTGTGATTTTTGTCACGTTTTTATCCGCAATGAGCATGATAGTGGAGAACGGTGTATGTAAGATGATTACACGGCGAGGCGCTCGTATTGATAGAATGCTCCCGATTTTGGTATGAAAGCCGTGTCAGGCATTGGAAATGTCGGTAGTATCCTTACCCTGTAAAGCACAGGTTTTTATTTATACCGTTCACCGGAAAAGCTAATTCATGGCAACCATCAAAGATGTAGCACTCCTGTCAGGCGTATCCGTCGCCACAGTCTCACGTGTCATCAATAATTCGCCAAAGGCAAGTCAGGCGTCACGCGATGCCGTCTTCAAGGCGATGCATGAACTCAACTACCACCCCAACGCGAACGCGAGAGCCTTGGCCCATCAGAACAACGAAACGCTGGGGTTGATTGTTGCTGATGTGTCTGACCCCTTCTTTGGCACCATGGTTAAAGCAGTCGAGCAGGTGGCGCAGGCTACGGGGAATTTTCTGCTCATAGGAAATGGCTACCACGACGCAGCCAAAGAGAAGCACGTAATAGAGCAGTTGATAGGGCATCGCTGCTCTGGCTTGGTGGTTCATGCCAAAATGCTGCCAGATGAAGAGCTGATCCAGATGATGAGCTATGTTCCCGGCATGGTGCTAATCAACCGTATTGTTCCAGGGTTCGAGTCCCGTTGTGTGGCGCTGGACGATCGCTATGGTTCCTGGCTTGCAACTCGTCACCTGATCCAGGAAGGGCACAAGAAGATAGGGTTTCTGTGTTCAAATCATCAGATCTCTGACTCTCAGGATCGCCTGCAGGGGTATCTGGATGCGCTGCAAGAGCACAATATCCCGGTCGATGAGCGCCTGATCTCCCGTGGCAGTCCGGATGAGCTGGGAGGTGAAGCCGCGATGACTGAGTTGTTGAGCCGGGGGCAACAGATGACGGCGGTCGTCTGCTATAACGATTCGATGGCGGCAGGAGCTTTGTCCGTGCTTAGCGACAACGGGATCGAAGTTCCCCAGGAGCTATCTCTGGTGGGGTTTGATGATGTACTGATATCCCGCTACTTGCGCCCTCGTCTGACTACGGTGCGTTATCCCATCATCGCCATGGCGACCCAGGCCGCCGAGCTGGCCATTGCTCTGGCAAAAGGTGGTCCCTTGCCCCAGACGACACATATGTTCAGCCCGACTCTGGTTCGCCGTCATTCAGTCCGCAGTATCGATTGATCGACATTCTGGCAACCTGAATTCATCGGCCATCAGGCAAGGTTACCCGTCAGGGGCCTTGCCTTTTTAGTGCCTCATCTTCTTCCTCTCTCTTTTGTCGCTCACCCCTGTGGGGTCGGGAAGGTCTCACGGTGCCTTCCTATGCCCTGCACGAGGAGGTCATGTCTGCTGCGATGAGTCTGGTCGAGCCATGGTTATCTCAGGTGTAGACATTACCATCAAGAGTGTAATCGATAACACGCAACTTATTGTTTAAGTCCCCTTTAATCTCAATTACTTAAGTTGCTAGTGATGTTTTTATCAAGTATTTTTATAGCAATATTTATGTAATAATTACAGTTTTGTGAGTTGCGTCATGTCAGTGATGGCACGGATATTCCTATAATCCCCACCGGACAGTGAAAGCGCTTTCCCTATGGATTGGTAAGCGGTTCATCAAGATAACAATGCAACAGTGGAATAAAGGAATAACTATGAAAGTGAAACTACTGACGACATCCGTTGCCCTCGCTCTGTCAATGACTGCATTGAATGCTAATGCTGTTGATTTTACAGGCTATTTCCGCTCTGGCGTAGGTGTGTCCCAAGACGGTGATATGCAAACCGGTCGACAGAACTTTGTCGGGCGTTTGGGTAACGAAAGCGATACCTATACCGAAATTGGTATTGGTCAGGAGGTTTACAACAAGGATGGCAAGACTTTCTATGTAGACAGCATGTTCAGCATGCAGAGCGATGGCTCCAATGACTATGAAAGTACCACCACTGTGTGTAACTTCGATCAAAAGGAGTGCAAGGACGATGCAACATTTGCTCTGCGCCAATTCAATGTTAAGGCCAAGGGGCTGATTTCCGCTGCGCCCGATGCCGTGGTTTGGGCTGGCAAGCGCTTCTATCAGCGTCACGACCTTCACATCATCGATACCAAATACTGGAATATCTCGGGAGCCGGTGCCGGTATTGAGAACCTCAAGGCAGGTCCAGGCGCCTTCTCACTGGCGTGGATCCGGTCTGATGGTAACGATATCGATAACTCGATTGTCAACAATGACCTCAACGTTAACTTCCTGGACCTGCGCTATGCCGGCTGGGCTCCCTGGGAAGGGGCCTGGACTGAAGCGGGTGTCAGCTATGCCATGCCCAATCCGACCGATGAGCAGGAGAAGGCCGGTAATCTCTATGATCCCCAAAATGGTGTCATGCTGACCGCAGAAATGAGTCAATACTTTGCCGATAGCCGCATCTACGAGAAGTTGGTGCTGCAATATGCTGACAAAGGGCTGGCCCAGAACATGATCTCCCAAGGGGGCGGTTGGTATGATGTTTGGCATCTGACCGATGATGCCAAGGGATACCGGGTGATTCTAACTGGTGACATTCCCATGGGAGAGAAATTCAGTGTGAACCATGTATTCACTTACGGTAAGGGTGAGAAACTTGAAGCATGGCATGACAACACCGAACTGTTTAGCGCTGTCGCGCGAGGCGGTTATGCGTGGACTGACATCATGAAGACACTGGTTGAAGCCGGTACTTATGAGAGCACCAAGACTTGGACAAGCGGCTCTGAAGAAAAATCGAGTGGTCAAAAATATACCTTGGCTCAAGCTTGGTCAGCTGGTCCCAGCATGTTTGCCCGCCCGGAGATCCGTGTTTTTGCCAGCTATCTGAAAGATGGCGAAGGCAAATCCTTCAACGGCGGTGAGGATGATAATACCTGGAACTTCGGCGTGCAGGCCGAAGCCTGGTGGTAAATCCCGACTCGTTACACCGCAGGGAGCCCGCTGGGCTCCCTTTTTTATTTTGCATTGAGGACTCGCCTTGTCGTGCTGACGTCGTCCTAGGAAAACCGATGTTGCGAGTCCCGGCGAAGGAGGCTGCAGTCGGCGAGTCTGTTTGTCTCGGGGAGAGGGTGGTCGTGTTTTCGGTGATGGTGCCGGAGGGCCCCGCGCGACTCGGCTCAGTGGAGCTGCCATCCGCATCCAGAGTCATTACGCGCAGGCAAGTGGCGGGATGATATGCGTTGGTGAGAAAGGGCGAAGAGACGGGTGAAGTCATGTCCAGGTGGCAGCCTGAAGAGGCGCACTACCTACTGCGCCTCTGTGTAACGTTACATATTTACTGCAACAGGAAGGCATCCAGCGCATAAGTGGGTTTGCCGCTGTTGTCCATCAGCCCCAGGCTGTAACCCTGCCAGTTCTTGTAGCTTTGTGGTTCCCAGTAGAGCACTCCGAGCCCCTTGCTATCGGGGATCCACGTCATCTTGTTGAGTAGATCAGCAATGGTGTCGTAACTGTTTTTTGGGTCATCCCATGGCATGCCCACCTCGACAATCATCACCTCCTTGCCATAGCGGGTCACCATATCGGAGAGGTTGTCATAGCAGAGGTTGTTGAGGGTGAACCAGTCGCCGTTGCCACTCTGGGTTGGGTAGATGGAGGCACCAATGACATCCCACTTGGCACCGTTGTTCTTTAGGCCATCAAACATCCAACGATAGAGGCTGTTGTTCTCGCAGTTGGCCAGGTGGACGATGACCTTGGTGCTACTGTTGACCGCCTTGACGGCGTCATAACCGCTGTTGATGAGCCAGGCAAAGTTCTTCATGTTGACCGAGGCGCGCCCCTCTTCCCAGAGCATGCCATTGTTGGTCTCGTTGCCCACCTGTACCCACTTGGGTGTGATGCCTGCGTTTTTCAGGGCTACCAGGGAGTTGTAGGTGTGCCACCATACGTTCGACATCAGCTGATCAAAGGTGTAGCTCTGCCAGGCTGCCGGCTTGGTCTGCTTGCCAGGGTCGGCCCAACTGTCGCTGTAGTGGAAGTCAATCAGCAGATCGAAACCGGCCGCCTTGGCCCGCTTGGCCTTGGTGATGACGTCACTGATGTTGTTCCAGCCATCGGCAGGATTGACCCATACCCTGAGTCGGATGGTGTTCATACCGTGCTCTTTCAGGGTTTTGAACAGATCCTGCGGCTGGCCAGCGTCGTTATAGAACTTGTATCCGGAGTTCTCCATCTGGGTCAACCAGCTGACGTCAGCCCCCTTGACCATGGCTTCTCCCTGGCCATGAAACAGCAGGGCGCTGCCAAGCAGTAGGGTGGTAAGTAGATGTCTCTTCATTGTTGTTATCTCCTGTCTGGATGTGTGCAGGGTGGCGACAGGGATGCAGTCCCGCGCCGGGATGGCGTCGCCGTGCGACGCCATCCCGGCTGAGGCTGGGGCCGCCTTGCGGCGGCCCTGGGATCACCCGGCGGGGGAGACGGTGACCTGGATGTGTTGGGGATCGCGGCGATCCAGGGTGATGCGATACTGGCCGTCGCGGGGCGGGGTGAACTTCATGTCGCTCCACTGCCAGCCGGCCTTGACTACCACCGGTTTGTCCGCCTCGACCTTGACGGCGGGGTCGAACTGGCCATAGCTGGTGTCGGCCTTCCACTTCTCGTCGGCAATCTTGAACTTGTAGGCGCCGTGACTGGCCTGCAACGCCACCTGTACCGACAGCAAGTCTCCTTGCTGGGTCACCAGTTGCTGGTCTGCCGGTGCCTCCCAGTTGTTCATCTCGCCACGCAGGAACAGCGGGCGTGCCAGGGGGTTCTCTTCATTGGCCAGCGCGGGCTGGAGACAGGCGATCAGGGTAGTCAGCAACAGTGTCTTCTTGAACATGGGTAGTCCTCTCTATGGTGTGTGGTCAGGCGCTCTGCAGGGTGAAGCGGCGGGTCAGCGACAGTTGCTGCTGCGACAACTGCTGCAACTGGTCGCTGGTCTGTGCCACCTTGACCAGGGCGACTTGGTTGTCGTCGGCAATTCGGGCGATGTTGGTAATGTTGCGGGCGATCTCGGCGCTGGTCTGCTGTTGCTGCAGGGTCGCGCTGGCGATACGGCTGCTCTGCTCGGCCACCTGCTGCAGCGCCTGGGATAGCTCGGCCAGGGTGGCGCAACCTGCATCGCTGTCGGTGCGGCTCTGGGCCATGGCGTCGTGGCAGCGCAGCATGGTGGCGACCGCGCCGCGGGTGCTCTGCTGCAGATCGTCGATGATCCCCTGGATACGAGTGGTGGAGTCTGCGGTGTGGTGTGCCAGCTGACGCACCTCGTCGGCCACCACGGCAAAGCCACGCCCCTGCTCGCCGGCGCGGGCCGCCTCGATGGCGGCGTTGAGGGCCAGCAGATTGGTCTGCTCCGTGATGCGCCCGATCAGGGCAAGGATGTCACCGATGCTGACGCTCAATGTCTGCACCTGCTCCACACTGCGGCGTGATTGCGCCAACTCGTCAGCCAGTTGCTGCAGCCGTTTGCCGGTCGCAGCCCCACGCAGGCTGGCGGCGTGGGCTGCCGCTGCTATGTTGCCGAGTGTCTGTTCGGTCTGGCCAATACTGCCGGCAACCTCGCGAACCGAGTAGTCCATCTCCTCCATGGCGCTACAGACCCCTGTGGTCTCGTTGCGCTGTTCGCCGATGGCAAGCTGGGCGTGATGCTGGGCTTGCTGGTTCTGGCCGGCCATACGGCCGAGCGCGTCGGCCGCATGAACTATCTGACCGAGCATGCCGCTCATCTCGTCGGCCAGGGCATTGATGCCGATGGCAAGCTGGCCAAACTCGTCGTGGCGCAGCAGCGGTACGCGTTGGCGCATGTCTCCCTGGCTCAGTGCCTTGAGGGTGGTGAGGATATGGTGCAGCGGCTGGCGGATGGCGTGCACCAGGTGCCACAGCACCAGGGCGCCGAGACTGAGAGAGAGCAACAGGCCGGCGCACAGCCCGAGGCGTAGCCAGAGCAGAATTGCGCCGCTGCCGGCGGTGCTCTGGTGAAGCTGCTCGTCGATTGCTCCGTCAAGTTCGCTCAGCTCGCCGAGCAGACTGTCGATGAAACGGCTGGCTTGTGCGCTTTGGTTGCGAAGCATGATGCTTTGCTCGACCAGTGACAGGTGGCGGGCCAGCAAGCTGTCTGGACCACTTAGCTGGGTTGCGAGGGTATCGAGCCGTGCCCCTGTGCTACGTTCCAGGCTTAGGGGCGCGCCGAAAGCATCTTCTTGGCCTGCAAGCTGGCGCTCCAGCTCCTTGCGCAGTTCTGTCATCTGCTTATTGGCCCGTTCATTGATGGCTAAGCGTGCCGCAATAGGAGCCGGGTCTTGCTGCTTGAGGATCTCCTGAGTAGTACTGACTTGCTGTTCCAGGTTCGCCAGCAGACGATTCTTGAGCAATGCGGCAGGATGGCTACCCAGAGGGGCAAGCAGTACATCGAGGGCACTGGCAAATTGGCGCGCCGTGCTGCCGAGGCGGGTGTCGGCCGCCAGCTTGCTCTGTTCGAGGCGGTTGTGGGCATAGTCATCGACCAGTTGCTGGGCCAGTTGCCAGTAGGCGGCCTGTTGCTCGCGTAGGCTATCGACGCGCTTACTCTGCTTTGGTTCCCCTGCTATCTGCCTAGCCAGGATGCTCAGGTCCTGCTCGAAGCGTGCTTGCCATTGCTGCATCTGTTGACGTGCTGCATCCAGATCCTCATCCCTGGTCTGCAGTAATGCGTTGCCAAGATGGCGGTCAAGCGTGAACAGATCGCGAGTCACGGCGCGGCTTTGCACCAGGGTTGGGGCTGTATGGCTGGCAAGTGTCCCAACCTGGTCGGCCAGCCGCTGCCCGGCGTAGAGGGAGAGGGCTACGGAGAGCAGCAGTAGCAGCAGGATGACGGCAAAGCCCAGCGCCAGGCGCTGGATGATGGAAAGGTGATAGGTACGTAATTTCATGGTATCGATTACATGTGGTGTTGAGCCAACCCGGCCTGATGGCAGAAGTGATAAGTCATCTATTATCAGTGCCTTACTTTAGTGAAAAATAAGACTTTGATAAGGCAGGGCACCTTAATCTGATTTTTGTGTAACATTTTCACTATTTTGTGAATCTTTTACACTCTTTCTTGGCACCCTTGTACGGGATTCATCCTAGGTTGCGAGCCCGCTCTCATTTTGTGTCCCGTGCCCGGGAATAAAAAAAGCCCCCGACTGGGCGGGGGCAAAGTGGATCGGGGCATGCAGTAGCCGTATTTAGCGGCTGATCCTGAGCCCTTCGGCATTGAAAACAAGGCAATTTTGCGGGGCAAAGAAAACATCCATCTTCTGGTACGGATGAAACTCCCCATCCCCTGCCAGCAGCAGCTTGAAGCCGTCGGTGCCGCAGCACTGGCCGAACAGATAGGTGCTGTTGCCAAGACGCTCCACCACTTCGCAGGTAAAGGCGAGGTGGATCCCCTCTGCGCCCGGCACCACATGCTCGGGACGCAGGCCAAGGGAGATCTCGCTGCCCGGCTCGAGTCGTTCGGTGAGGATGGGCAGGGTGAGCTCCTGCTGGCCGGCAACCCTGACCCGGATCTGCTCCGGGCTCCAGGCCAGTACGCTGGCTGGCAGGAAGTTCATCTTGGGTGAGCCGATGAAACCGGCCACGAAGCGGTTGCAGGGTTTGTAGTAGAGCTCCATTGGCGAGCCGACCTGTTCCACCTTGCCATAGTTCATCACCACTATCTTGTCGGCCAGGGTCATGGCCTCCACCTGGTCGTGGGTCACGTAGATCATGGTGGTCTTGAGTTCCTGATGCAGCTTGGCGATGTGCAGGCGCATCTCGACACGCAGCTCGGCATCGAGGTTGGAGAGTGGCTCGTCAAACAGGAACACCTTGGGGTTGCGCACAATGGCGCGGCCGATGGCGACCCGCTGGCGCTGGCCGCCGGAAAGCTGCTTGGGTTTACGGTCGAGCAGATGAGAAAGCTGCAGAGTCTTGGCCACCATGCTGACCTGGTGGGCAATTTCCTCTTTTGGCACCCCATTGACCCGCAGGCCATAGCCCATGTTCTCCGCCACCGTCATGTGGGGATAAAGCGCATAAGACTGGAACACCATGGCCACCCCGCGATGAGCTGGGGCTACATCGTTGACCACCTGTTCATCAATGGCAATGTGGCCGTCCGATATCTCTTCTAGGCCTGCGATCATTCGCAGCAGGGTGGATTTGCCACAACCGGAAGGACCGACGAAGACGGTGAACTCACCGTCTTCTACATCCAGGTTGACGTTATGTAAGGTCACGTTGCGGCCAAAACGCTTGACCACATTGTTCAATCTGATACTCGCCATGAGCTTTAACTCCTTGATAGTAAATGCATTAGCTGCAGAGTCTCGAAGTGGTCAGCCCCTGCTGCGGCTTTTTTGCCCTGGGAGGGATAAGGGGTTTCACACCGTTTCACTCTGTGGCTTTAAGGGGACTATATCAGTCAGGTGTAAGCGGTTGCACAAAATGCTGTTTCTTTTGTGCATGAGATCACAGCCTTGATATGTGCTACTGGCAGGCAGGACAAGCACCGCTTACCGTAGAGTCATTCGGTGTAATCGTTACCTTTTTTCTGTTTAAGAGCGCACTTGGAAGGCGTGCCAAGCAAGAATCAGGAGATAGAGCGAGTTGCTCCGGATCTGATGTATAGGGTTAAAGCATTTATTTATCATGATCTTAGTTAAGTTGGTGTGTGCGACTGCGATTTCCGACTTAACCGGTATGTAATCAAGATGAATTCTTAATTACACAATAACCGGTAAAAAACGCCACAAGTTACACTGGCTTGATGAAATTGTAACATTCACCTCACCTAGATGCTCGGCTAAGGCCTGTTTTCACCTGAGTTAGGGACAAGGAAATCATATGAAAATCAATAAATTGACCGTTTCAATGCTGTTGTCTTTGGGCGTGATGGGGCTGGGGCAGGTTGCCCGTGCTGCCGATGGTGAGCTGCTGGTGTGGGAAGACATCAAGAAATCCAATGGCATCGAAGAAGCGGTCAAGGCATTTGAAGCCAAGCACAACGTCAAGGTGAAAATCCTCGAAACGCCCTATGCCCAGCAAATAGAGAAGCTGCGCCTGGATGGGCCGGCCGGTATCGGTCCGGATGTGCTGGTTCTGCCCCATGATCAGGTTGGCACCGCTGTGGTACAGGGGTTGATCAGCGAAATCAAGCCAAGTGCCGACTATCTGGCAGGTTTCACCAAGCCTGCTGTAGACGCCCAGACTTATGAAGGCAAGCTCTATGGCCTGCCCAAGGCAGTCGAGACCATCGTCATGGTCTACAACAAGGATCTGCTGCCCAAGGCACCGGAAAGCTTCGACGAGCTGATCAAGGCTTCCCAGACCCTGCGCGCAGAAAACAAATATGGCCTGCTCGCCAAGTTTGACGAGATCTATTACTCCTACGGCGTAGTGGCAGCGATGGGGGGCTACATCTTCGGCCAGAACCCTAACGGTTCACTCAACGTCAAGGATGTTGGCTTGGCTAACCAGGGTGCAGTCGACGGGGTCACCTTCCTTAAGCGCTTCTATACCGAAGGGCTTTTCCCTGCTGGCATAGTCGGTGAGACCGGTGCAAACGCCATCGATTCTCTGTTTACCGAAAAGAAGGCGGCGGCTGTTATCACGGGACCTTGGTCGTTCCAACCTTACAAGGATGCTGGTGTGAATTATGGCGTCGCCCCGCTGCCGGCACTGCCCAATGGCGAACACATGCGTTCCTTCCTCGGCGTGAAGGGGTACAGCATCTCAACCTATTCCAAGCAGAAAGAGCTGGCACAGCAGTTCATCGAGTTCATCAATCAGCCTGAGTACGCCAAGGTTCGCTTCGAGAAGACCGGTGAGATCCCGCCGCTCAAGGCGTTGATCGACGATCCGCTCATCAAGGACGATGAGAAATCCCGGGCCGTGGCCATTCAGGCTGGCTTCGCCATCCCGATGCCAAGTGTGCCCGAGATGCAGGAGGTGTGGACCCCGGCCAACAGCGCACTGCAGCTCGGCGTGACTGGCAAGCAGGATGTCAAGGCGGCTCTGGACGGCGCGGTCAAGAACATCAACATGCAGATCGAAGTCAATCACGCACAGCAATAACAACAGTCGAGCTCCGGCTCGATTCGGGCCGGGCGGCATCAGTGGTCGCCCGGGCTCTAAATGAAAAGGAGGTAAATTGTGGTTGTCGATTCCGAATCGTTCACCCAGATCGGTACAAGAACCCATCATGCCAAGGTTGCCGCGCTGCTCTCGCTGATACCGGGACTTGGACAGTGGTATAACCGGCAGTGGGTCAAGGGCACCCTGTTTTTCATCGTCATGGTTTGCTTCTTCGGCGTATTCCATGACTTCCTGTCCCAGGGCTTCTGGGGCCTGTTCACCCTCGGCACCGAGTTGCCGCGGGACAACTCCGTGTTCCTCCTGGCCAAGGGAGTCATCAGCGTACTGGTGGCCATCTTTGGTTGTGCTTTCTACTACTGGAGTATCCGCGACGCCTATATCAACGGTGATCGCCGCGATCGTGGCGTGGCCCTGACCAGTGTGCGCAAGCAATACCAGTTGCTGCTGAACGAAGGGTTCCCCTACCTGATGATCACCCCGGGCTTCATCCTGCTGGTGTTCGTGGTGGTGTTCCCCATCATCTTCGGCTTCTCCATCGCCTTCACCAACTACGATCTCTACCACACCCCACCAGCCAAGTTGGTGGACTGGGTGGGGATGAAGAACTTCATCAACATTTTCAAGCTCGATCTGTGGCGATCGACCTTGCTCGATGTGCTGCAGTGGACCGTGATCTGGACGCTGATTGCCACAACGTTGCAATGCTCGGTCGGGGTGCTGCTGGCGATCCTGGTCAATCAGAAGGATCTGCGCTTCAAGCCGCTCATCCGCACCATCCTGATCCTGCCGTGGGCCGTGCCCGGTTTTGTCACCATTCTGGTGTTCGCCGGCATGTTCAACGAAACCTTTGGCGTCATCAACAACGGTATTCTGGCTTCTCTGGGTATCGACCCCAAGGCATGGATGACAGATCCCTTCTGGACCAAGACGGCCCTCATCCTGATGCAGACCTGGCTGGGCTTCCCGTTCGTCTTCGCCATGACCACTGGGGTGTTGCAGGCTATCCCGGATGATCTCTACGAAGCGGCCACCATCGATGGTGCCAGCACATGGCACAAGCTGACCACCATTACGCTGCCCCTGGTGCTGTATTCGATCGCCCCGATCCTCATCACCCAGTACACCTTCAACTTCAACAACTTCAACATTATTTACCTGTTCAACAACGGGGGACCTGCGGTGGCCGGTTCCAATGCCGGCGGCACCGACATCCTGGTCTCCTGGATCTACAAGCTGACCATGTCGTCATCCCAGTATGCGATTGCGGCGAGCATCACCATTCTGCTCTCAATCTTCGTGGTCGGCATCGCCTTGTGGCAGTTCCGTGCGACCAATTCGTTCAAACAAGACGACATGGTGTAAGGAGACCCAGCCATGAGTGTCAAACACAGTCTGAAAAAGAGTAATGCCATCCGCCTGACCCTAAGCTATTTGCTGCTGGCTATGGTTGCGGTGGTCATCATTTACCCCCTCATCTGGACGGTGGGGGCATCCCTCAACCCGGGCAGCAGTCTGCTCAACACCTCGATCATCCCGGAAAACTTCTCCTTTATTCACTACCAGGAGCTGTTTGATGGACGCATCGACTATGCCGCCTGGTACTGGAACTCGATGAAGATCAGCTTCCTGACCATGGTGCTGACCCTCATCAGTGTCAGTTTCACCGCCTATGCCTTCTCGCGCTTTCGTTTCCGCGGGCGGCAAAACGGCCTGATGCTGTTCCTGCTGCTGCAGATGGTGCCCCAGTTCTCGGCCCTCATCGCCATCTTCGTGCTGGCCCAGATGCTCGGCCTGGTCAACAGCCACCTGGCGTTGGTGCTGGTCTATGTGGGTGGAATGATCCCGATGAACACCTATTTGATGAAGGGTTACCTCGACGCCATCCCCAAGGATCTCGACGAGTCGGCGCGCATGGATGGTGCTGGCAACTTCCGCATCTTCATCGAGATCATCATGCCGCTCTCCAAGCCCATCATCGCGGTGGTAGCACTGTTCTCCTTCACTGGTCCGCTCGGCGATTTCATCCTGGCCAGCACCATATTGCGTACCCCGGATCAATTCACTCTGCCTATTGGTCTTTACAACCTGGTCGCCCAGAAGATGGGAGCCAGCTACACCACCTACGCGGCGGGGGCTGTGCTCATCGCGGTACCGGTGGCCATCTTGTACCTCTCCTTGCAGAAGTACTTCGTTTCCGGTCTTACCGCAGGTGGGACCAAGGGTTAATTCGTTAAACAGGACGTTCGACATGAAAATCAAGAAGACGCTGGTGATGGCGGCGCTGCTCGCCACCGGCATGTTGGGCATGCAGGCCCAAGTCATAGCCGCCGAGAGTGCAGTGGTGCAGCCAGTGGCGGTACCGCAAGCCTTCATCAAGGGGGCCGATGTATCCATGCTGGCCGAGGTGGAGAAGTTTGGCGGCAAGTTCTTCGATGCCAGCGGCAAGCAACAGGACGCCATGGCCATCCTCAAGCAGAACGGTTTTAACTACATTCGCCTACGCCTGTGGGTGGATCCCAAGGATGCCGACGGTAAGCCTTACGGCGGTGGCAACAACGATCTGGCTGCAACGATAGAACTTGCCAAGCGTGCCAAGGCGCACGGCATGAAGTTCCTGCTCGATTTCCACTACAGCGACTTCTGGACCGATCCGGGTCGTCAGAACAAGCCCAAGGCGTGGCGTGATATGTCGGTCGAGCAGTTGGCGGATGCGGTCTATGCCCACACCAAGGAGAGCATGGATGCCTTGGCCAAGGCCGGCGTGGTGCCTGACATGGTGCAGGTCGGCAACGAGATCAACGGCGGCATGCTGTGGCCAGAGGGCAAGAGCTGGGGCCAAAACGGTGGCGAGTTTGATCGCCTGGCCACTTTGCTCAAGGCCGGCGTGCGTGCGGTGAAAGAGCACGGCAAGGATATCAAGGTGATGTTGCACCTGGCTGAGGGTACCAAGAATGACACCTTCGTCTGGTGGTTTGACGAGATCGCCAAGCGCGAGGTGCCCTTCGATATCATCGGGCTCTCCTTCTACACCTATTGGAATGGTCCCATCAGCACCCTCAAAGCCAACATGGATGACATCAGTAAGCGCTATGGCAAGGATGTGATCGTGGTCGAGGCCGCCTACGGCTACACCACGGACAACTGCGACAACGCCGAGAATAACTTTACCGCCAAAGAGGCGAGCGACGGTGGTTACCCGGCCAGTGTACAGGGTCAGGCCGATTTCCTTCGCGATCTTATCAAAAGCGTGGTGGCGGTACCGGATGGGCGTGGCAAGGGCGTCTTCTACTGGGAGCCTGCCTGGCTGCCGACGCAGGGCGCCACCTGGGCAACCAAGGCCGGTATGAAGTACAACAACGACGACTGGAAAGAGGGCAATGCCCGGGAGAACCAGGCGCTGTTTGACTGCTCCGGCCATGTGCTTCCCTCGATCAAAGTATTCAACTGACCCGGTTTCAACCGATAGGGCGGCCGGCCATGGCCGTCGCCCTCGTCTTAGGAGATGTGTGATGTTCAAGTTTCCCCCGCTCAGTGAACGGGTGCCCGCCCTGCTGCATGGTGCTGACTACAACCCGGATCAGTGGCTGGATGACCCTCAGGTGTTCGAGCGCGATCTCGAGATGATGAAGCAGACCCATTCCAATGTGATGTCGGTCGGTATCTTCAGCTGGTCTTCCCTGGAGCCGGAGGAGGGGCGCTATGAGTTTGGCTGGCTCGATACGGTGATCAATCGCCTGCACGAGAATGGTGTGTCAGTCTTCCTCGCCACCCCGAGCGGTGCGCGCCCGGCCTGGCTTTCTCAACGCTATCCAGAAGTGCTGCGGGTCAGCAAGGAGCGGGTCAAGGCACTGCACGGTGGTCGTCATAATCACTGCATGAGCTCGCCTGTCTATCGTGACAAGGTACGTGCCATCAACGGCGCCCTGGCCGAACGCTACGGTCGTCATCCCGGTGTCATCGCCTGGCACATCTCCAACGAGTATGGCGGTGAGTGCCACTGCGAGCTATGCCAGGGGCGCTTCCGTGACTGGCTCAAGGCGCGCTATGGCAGCATAGAGGCGCTCAACCACGCCTGGTGGAGCAGCTTCTGGAGCCACACCTACACCGACTGGTCACAGATCGAATCCCCGTCACCCATCGGGGAAAGCTCGATCCACGGCCTCAACCTCGACTGGAAGCGTTTCAACACCGCCCAGGTGAGCGACTTCTGCGCCGAGGAGATCAAACCCTTGAAGGCGGCCAACCCGAGCCTGCCGGCCACCACCAACTTCATGGAGTACTTCTACGACTATGACTATTGGCAGTTGGCCAAGGTGATCGATTTCATCTCCTGGGACAGCTACCCCCTGTGGCACAACAGTGGCGATGACTCGACCCTGGCAGCCTACACCGCCATGTATCACGACCTGATGCGCACCCTCAAGGGAGGCAAACCCTTCTTCCTGATGGAGTCGACCCCGAGCCTGACCAACTGGCAGCCCATCAGCAAGCTCAAGAAGCCAGGGATGCACATCCTCACCTCCTTGCAGGCGGTGGCCCACGGCTCCGACTCGGTGCAGTACTTCCAGTGGCGCAAGAGCCGTGGTTCGGTCGAGAAGTTCCACGGAGCCGTGGTCGATCACGTCGGTCACATCGACACCCGGGTCGGCCGCGAGGTGCAGGCTCTCGGCGAGATCCTGGCCAAGTTGCCTGAGGTTGCAGGCAGTCGCATCGAGGCGAAAGTGGCCATCATCTTCGACTGGGAGAGCCGTTGGGCCATGGACAACGCCCAAGGCCCGCGCAATGCCGGTCTCTTCTACGAGAAGACGGTGGCCGAGCACTACCGCCCCTTCTGGGAAGCAGGGGTGGCGGTGGATGTCATCAATGCCGACTGCGCACTCGATGGTTATGACCTGGTTATCGCCCCCATGCTCTACATGGTGCGCGATGGCTTTGCCGAACGGGTCGACGCCTTCGTCAAACGAGGCGGGCAGTTCGTTACCACTTACTGGAGCGGCATCGTCAACGAGACCGATCTCTGTCACCTGGGGGGCTTCCCGGGTCCGCTGCGCCCTGTCCTTGGGATCTGGGCAGAGGAGATAGACGGTCTCTATGACGAGGAACGTAACGCAGTCTCGGGTCTTGCCGGCAACGAGGCCGGACTCTGTGGCCCTTACGAGGTGACCCACCTGTGCGATCTCATCCATTTGGAGGGCGCGAGGTCCTTGGCCAACTATGGCGGCGACTTCTATGCCGGGCGTCCGGCGGTGACGGTCAACGAACACGGGGCAGGGCGTGCCTACTATGTCGCCTCGCGCAACAATCTGGCATTCCAGCGCGACTTCTTCGGACATCTCATCGATACCCTGGCCCTGCCGCGCGCCCTGCCAGCCTTGCCGGAGGGGGTCACCGCCCAGTGTCGCACCGACGGTGAGCAGGTGTTCGTGTTCGTGCAGAACTTCGCCAACGCCGAGCGCCTGGTCACGCTGCCGGGTGGTCACAGCGATATGGTGAGCGGCGAGGTGTTGGGCGACTCGCTGGTGCTGCCGCCGTTTGGCTGCCGGGTGCTGCGTCGCGCCTGTTGATCGCGGGGCGGAGCCAGTGGCTTCGCCCTCTTTTTTCACGTTTAGGAGGTTCAAATGGTCAAGATGCAGGACTTTAAGCGGCTGTTCGCCGCCGCCCTCGGCCACAAGGGGGAGAAATCGGCCGAGGCACCGCTCTCCGGGCTGGACGAAGCGGCCATCACCGCGCTCATCGCTGCCTTTGGCGGGCGCGACAACATCGTGGGCTTTGACGCCTGCCTGACCCGGCTGCGGGTCAGGGTCAATGCCTTGCAGCCGGTCGACAGCGAGGCGCTGCAGCGTCTCGGCGCCATCGGCGTCATCATCATCGGCGACGAGGTGCAGGCCATCTTCGGCAAACGCTCGGACAACCTGCGCCGTGAGCTCGGTCAGTGGTTCGAGCTGCACGAGCCGGAGCAGCACTAGCATGAGCCCCCCGCCGAGCTGGCCACTGCTGGTCATGCTGGGAGCCCTCAGTGCCGGAGCTGGCGCCGCCGCCCACAACTTGGCCATCCGAGGGGCGGATGTCTCCACCCTGGCCGAACTCGAGCGCCTCGGCGTGCGCTATCAGGACGAAACGCGACAGGGGGATCTACTGACCCTGATGCGCGAGCGTGGCCTCAACCTGGTGCGCCTGCGGCTGTGGGTCGACCCCCGCTCGGCCAAGGGAGAGCCCTTTGGTGGTGGCAACAACGATCTGGAAAAGGTGATTGCACTGGCGCAGCGAAGCCGGGCACTCAACCTGCCCTGGTTGCTCGATCTTCATTACAGCGACTTCTGGGCCGACCCCGGCAAGCAGCATACGCCACGCGCCTGGCTGGGCAAGTCGGACGCCGAGCTGGCGGCGATGCTGCACGATTACAGCGCCGCCGTGATGCAACGCCTGCGCGAGGCCGGGGTGCCACCGCAGATGGTGCAGGTAGGCAACGAACTCAATAACGGCATGCTGTGGCCGCAGGGGCGGCTGCACCGGCGGGAAGAGGCCGAGTTCGATCGTCTGGCCCAGCTGCTCAAGGCGGCCATCGCCGGGATCCGTGCCGGCAGCGAGAGGGGGATCCCCCCGCGCCTGATGCTGCATCTGGCCGAAGGGGGCGATGAGGCACAGTGCCTGCGTTGGTTCGGGGCGATGCAGGCGCGGGATGTGCCGTTCGACCTGGTGGGGCTCTCCTTCTACCCCTACTGGCACGGATCCCTGGATGACCTCTCGCGCACCATGAGCAGCCTGGCCACCCAAATCAGGCGCCCACTCCTGGTGGTCGAGACCGCCTATGGCCATGACACCGTCAATCAGGATTCGGTCCGCAATGCCTTCGGCGAGCAAGAAGCCGCGCGCGGCGGGTTTGCCGCGACGCCCGAGGGGCAACTGGCGTTTCTCGATGCTCTGCGTGCCGCTATCGCAGCTGTGCCGGATCGGCTCGGACTCGGTTTTGTCTACTGGGAGCCTGGCTGGATCCGGGTCCCCGGCGACAGCTGGGCCAGTCATGCCGGCATGACATTCCTCGGGATAGACGAACCCCTCGGGAATGGCTGGGAGAATCAGGCCCTGTTTGATCGGGAGGGCAGAGGACTGCCGGCGCTGGCCGCCTTCGCCCGGACCCGCTGACTATTTCACATTAAAGAGATGACAACAGCACCATGAAGACTGACATGAAAAAGACCAAAATCGTCTGCACCATAGGTCCCAAGACCGAATCCAAAGAAATGCTCGGCAAGATGCTGGACGCCGGCATGAACGTCATGCGCCTGAACTTCTCTCACGGTGATTACGAAGAGCACGGCACCCGTATCCG